>NZ_MVEC01000030.1:0-13859 GCF_002006735.1 Spirosoma sp. 209
GCACTGACAAAATAAATATCTTCCTGAATAGATTTTTTGATGAATTCATCTGCGTAAAAATCTCTATCGTGATCCAGGACGGCCACTGAAATATCATATTGTGATGAAAGCTTTTTAGCTATTTCACACGCTTTTTCATAGTTAGGGGCCAAGGGACTTTTCTCGCTTACTATTCTTTTTTCAAAGTCTCTGAATTCTGGATAATCAAAGTGGGTTCCAGGCATCTTTATACCACCTGAATAGTAAAGCAAATATTGATTACTGCGTACGATATATGATCGTAAATAGTGTACGGAATCATCGGTTACTAAGGCGCGTCCACCTTTGACTATCCGTGTCGCTATCCCCTTCGCTTCAGCTTTCTGAAGAAGCTTTTGCATTCCGTATATGGCCTTGTCATGTTCTATTAGACTGGAAAACAAGGGGATAGCTTTATCTCTATTGGCTGGTTCATCCTTGATTGTCTCTTTAGATTCGCGTTGAGACTTATTCATTGTAATGCGCTGATTGTTAGCATTTTATTGTTACGTAAATTTAACATTATTCCGTGTAATGAAAAATTTTTTAGGCAAATATTTGTCATCCGCAAAAATTTAACATTACTTAGTGATGTGTTAAATAATATTAAAAATCATTTTCCACTTAACTATCTGATAATGAATCAATTCAACTTAGATCGGGTCATTTATCGGTTCAACGATAAACACCCCTTTACGATCCGGGATGCTTGCGAAGGGGTGCAGATTAAAGGGGGCATTGGCTCCGGTAAAACATCCGGCAGCGGCAGGGCACTCGCCCTAAGCTACTTACGTGATGGATTTGGCGGGTTAGTCCTATGTGCCAAAAAGGACGAGCTGGCCACCTGGCAGCAATACGCTAAGGAGACCGGGCGCAGCGATAGCATTCTGATTTTCGATGCCAGCGGAGAGTATTGCTTTCCCTTCCTGCAATACGAGGTAAACCGGGAGGGCGAGGGAGCCGGATATACAGAAAACCTGGTTCGCCTGTTCATGAGTGTTTACGAAGCCGTGAGCCGTAGTAAAGGAAGCGGGTCTGATCCGTATTGGTCAGGGGCGATGCAGCAGCTTATGCGGAACGCCATCGACCTTTGCATGATTGCCAGAGGCACCGTTTCCGTACCGCTGATGCATGAGATTGTGCGATCTGCACCCCAGAGTGCCGACGAGCGCAATAACCCCGAATGGTGGGAAAAGAGCCTTTGCGCTCAACTATTGGCCGAGTGCCAAAGCAAGACGCTCGACAAGTGGACAGATTACGACCTGGAAACCACGGCGGGTTATTGGCTGGATGAATACCCCGCCCTTAGCAGCCGTACCCGTTCCGGCATTGTGTCGATGTTCACCACGACGACGGACAGCTTTATGCGGAAGCCATTCCGTATGTTGTTTTCTGAGTCACCCACAGGCACGACAAAAATCGCTGATCCTGAGCTTTCCCATCATGGGGCAATAATCGTGATGCATCTCCCCGTGAAAGAATATGGCGACGCAGGCCGAGCCGCCCAGGTGGTGTATAAATACATCTGGCAGCAAGCCGCCGAACGGCGTGACATCCAGGAGAACCCCAGGCCAGTCTTTTTGTGGGCAGATGAAGCACAGAATTTTGTGACGGATTACGACATGCATTTTCAGGCGACCGCGCGCAGCTCGCGGGCTTGCACGGTGTATCTAACTCAGAACCTGCCGAACTATTTCGCGGAGCTTGGCAATCATGACCGGGTGCATAGCCTGGTGGGGAATCTGCAAACGAAAATCTTCCACGCGAATAGCGACCCCGAAACCAATAATTATGCCGCCGATGTGATCGGCAAGAGCTGGCATGTTCGGCGGGGAGAATCGCACAGTTTTGGGGATGCCAGTTTCAATGTGGGGCAATCCGGGCAGGAGAGTTTTGATTATGACGTGACCCCGCAGACGTTCACCCGCCTACCCAAAGGAGGCCCCCAGAATGGTAACACCGTTGGGGCGATTGTATTCCAAAATGGCCGTACCTGGTCAGATGATAAAACCTTTCTGTACGCAACTTTTAAACAATCATAATTCACTTTTAAACAAACACAATCATGCGTAATCAACCGCGTAATGTTATGGGTGGCCCTGAAATGTGGGCTGGTATGATTCCGGGCTTGGGCCTGATGAATTACATTTTGGGATGGGTTTCCATTCCTATCGAGACGTTTTTACGTCGGGATTTTGGCGAGCAGTATTACACCCGCTCGAATTTTATCGCGGGGTTTATTATTCTGTGGGTGTTGTCAATGCTGGGTTCCCTGTTGGGCTTTATCGGGAGCCTACCGCTGATTTCGTCAGTGGTGCATCATGGCGAAACCGTTACCGAGTCGGTTAGCTGGTTCGGGCCGATCATGAAATGGTACGTGATTATTGGCCTGATACATTTTGCCTGGATTTGGGCGAAAGACGTTATGGGTAATCCCGTACTAAGTACGTCGGCGGGGCGTTCCTGGTTAACCCCTATCGGGCGGCTGCTGATCGGCTTCATGAATTTATTCCTGAATGCCATCGTGCGGTTGATTGCTCAATTCGTACCCAAGCACCGGGAACGGATTTTAGACATGCAACCTGTGTTGCGTAATGTGGATACGTTCACGGAACGGTTCATCGAACCGAGCTTTGTTTTTGTGGTGGCTCTGTTCTGTGCCGCAGCGGGTCAGCCTGGTATTTTCTGGTGGCTCATTTTCTCGATTATCGCCCTGAATCTGTACACGGGCCAGCGTCACCAGGCCGACCGCAGCTATTTTCTAGGTATTCGGGATCAGATGATTTTGGGCCGGATGATGCGGGAAGTCACGCAAGGCAAAACGGTACATGGTGCAGATCGTTTCCGGCGCATGGTGAATGATGTTGTGAAGGAGGCCGAGCAATCCCCTGAAATCATAGAGACGATCAAAGCGCAAAACCCAACATTGGCGGATGCTGCTGCGGCCTTGCAGCGAAAACGTAACCGAGTACAAAACCCAGATGCAGAGGGTAATCACTCTGATATGGCAATGGCTGCGTAACTCAGCTATAACAGATTTTGAAGCCCTACCAACTCCCTATGGTAGGGCTTCTTTTTTGTGTTCTGGGTAGGTCATCCGAATCGTACATAATTCGGCTCGCGTAGACGACAGCCTTTTTCTATAGGAGATTAATTTGGCTATCTTTCAGCAAGAACGTATAGGATTCGAAGAACAACACATGCTGCAAATCGTCAGTTACCCATCAGAAAAGCGCGAGCAACTATTTGACAAATACGCGGATAAGCTAGAGAAAACCCAAAAGTTCTCCCGCAAAACGGTCAGTTTTCAGGCCAATAAACAGGAGCCTATATATCGTTGGTTCAAGTACAAGGAAGGCTTTGCTTCAACCTTAGTAAAAAATATTTTGAGCGAATACCACCCTGGCCCGGGCCGGGTGCTTGATCCATTCGCGGGGGCGGGCACCACTCTGTTCGCGGGCCGAAATCTAGGCTGGAATACAACAGGTATAGAACTACTTCCCGTTGGTGCTTTTGTTATGAGTGTCCGGCAAGCACTCGAAAATTTAGATTTAGAAGCTTTTAAAAGGCGCGTTGCTACTTTCTGGGAAGATGTCTTGGAAACCAGGACGAACAGAACATACATTCAGCATATCGCCATCACCAAAGATGCCTTTCCGCCAGAAACCGACGATCTACTAAACAAATATTTAGCCTATTGTGAAAGCATCCCTGATGAACATCTAAGTAAGATGTTTCAATTTGCGGCCTTCACCATTTTAGAAGAAATCAGCTACACGCGAAAAGATGGGCAGTATTTACGATGGGATGCGCGCTCCCCTCGGGATCTAAAAGGGTCGTTCGATAAGGGAAAAATTTTTACGTTCGAGGAATCTATTAAGCGCAAGCTGAATCATATCCTCTCGGATTTAGAACAAGACGAATTTTTGCCCTTGTTTCACCAAGAGGCAGTAGGCCCCACGGCAGACGGGGCAATTCAGGTTTTGCAAGGGTCATGTTTAGACCTTTTGCCAACGCTGGAATCTGGTCAGTTTGATTTCGTAGTGACTTCTCCGCCGTACTGCAACCGCTACGATTACACCCGAACCTATGCGCTCGAGCTCGTATTTCTGGGATATAATCACGAGCAAGTGAGAGACCTACGGCAAACGATGCTGTCTTGCACGGTTGAGAATAAGGAGAAGGTAGAATATTTGCGGGCTTTGTACGAAACACACGGCCAGTCAGAAGCCTTTGAGCGGGTGATTTCCACGTACTACAATACCGAGGCCATGACCGAGGTAAACAGCGTATTGGATGAGCTGAATACGCTAGGGAAACTGAATAATCCTGGCATCGCTAGGATGGTGAAAAACTACTTTTTAGAAATGTGTTTCGTGATTTATGAAATGTCGCGGACACTCCGACCAGGCGGATATGTGGCAATGGTGAACGATAATGTTAGATATGGCGGAGAAGAAATCCCCGTAGATTTAATATTGTCAGAGTTCGCTTCGCACTTCGACATGGAAGTAGAAAGAATTTTTGTGCTGGAACAAAGTAAAGGAAATAGCAGTCAACAGATGGGCGCTCATGGTCGCACAGAGATACGAAAATGTGTGTATCTGTGGCGCAAACAGCAGGATAATAATTAAACGGAATGTTCAATTAAACCACACGCGGTAGCGTAAAAATGGATTACAAAAACCACATAAAATCCGCTTCGGATTTAGTCACCTTAAGAACAGATACAAGTGCAGGGTTCATTAAAATGTCCCTGGAGCGGAGCTTGCGTGCAACGCAATATGTGGAGCAAGGCAGAGCATTGAGAGCTGCCACGGCCATCATTCCGGATGTGCCAACGCTGTTAGCTGATCCTTCGATGCACGAAGCAATTTTGACTGCCGCAGGCGTTTCAGAAAAAGCCAAACAGTATTTTTTAGAAGCAGATCGGCAGTTGGCTATGTCCGAATTTGCAGAGAAATATTTGCAAACCGCAGGGAGCCAATTTTCTGATGAGCTGGTTCTGCGCTTTATGCTGACGCGGGGCGAGACGCTCGGCGGGACTATGAAAAACGTAGTCGGCTATCTAGCGGAGGTACGCTTGCTTAGGGCAGTGGTTGCCGCTTTGACCCTGAGAGGACAACCTTTCAAATATTTAAGTAGGGATTCTAACAAATGGCTATCACCACAACCAAGTGTTCCAGATATTGAAAGGAATGCTAGAGGAATTACATGGGAAAGTGGGAGCAACCCCCGCACATTGCTTCTAAATGTGGGAGTGCCCCAGGTTAGGAAGAACGTTGATTTGTGCTTGTTCGAGTGCGCACCAGACGAGCTTTCAGGAAAGAACAAGGCCGCTACAATCGGCAACATCACAAAGTATATTGCATTGGGCGAATTGAAAGGCGGCATTGATCCAGCGGGCGCAGATGAGCATTGGAAAACTGCTCGTTCAGCTTTGAATCGTATTCGTTTAGTGTTCAGCGATCCGGCTATTTTCTTTGTAGGTGCTGCAATCGAAACGGCAATGAGCGTGGAAATTTGGGACGACCTAGAAAGCGGCATTCTCAAAAATGCTGCAAACCTAAATCATGATGACCAAGTAGCCTCCTTTGTATCTTGGATGATAAATCTTTAACCCGATAAAGCCCTTCATGGGCTTTATTTTGGTGTGCTTTATATACGTGCATACGTGCATACATATTATGATTAGAATTAATCTATATCGTTAGCTTGGTCTTGATTTTTGCAACTGGCTTTTCAATGATAAAGTGGAGGATCAAGCCAAGAATAAATAAAGGGATGAATACCAGCGTTGCAAATGCTGGGCCTTGAAGATTAAAAACTTCTAAAGGGAAAATCCTTGGTGACAGAATAATAATCAGCGGATGCATTAAATACATTGGATAGCTTATACGGCCTAGTAGACCTAATGCACGTGTACTCAGCAACGCTCGAAGTGGTGCGTATTTAAAGCTTGATAGCAAGGCCAGCAAACAACAAAAATCAAGTATCAAATAGCTAAAGGTATTTCTGTTAGTTAGAATATTTGGAGAAGTCATTAAAGTAGCGGTAAAGAGGATAATACATAAGGCAAAAAGCCATTTTCCGCTTCTAGAGCTAGCTTGAGATTTTTTTGAGAAGTATATAGCTGCACAAGCTCCAAATACTATCGAATCCAGCCTTGCAAACGTATCTAAGTAGAAAATATAGTGTGCTCCCGCAGGAGAGATTTGCATTAGTTTGGCCCGATAAATAATGCTTCCTACCAATGCGAGAGACAGAATCACTATCCGAACAGTCTGATGCTTGACTACACGCAGTATGGTGCCCCAAACTAAATAAAACTGCTGCTCCATAGCCACCGACCAGATGGGTGCAATAATCGCAGGCAACCCACCGGAAAGACCATAAACAATTGCCAAATTCATTGTGAAGGTGCTTAGGTAGAGAGCTAGCTTCCAGAGAGCACTTTCAGTTATACCGGGATAAATATCTGTTGCTAGAATCGTATAGAAACCAATGGCAACTGTCAGAAAATAGAGAGGCCAAATCCTTAGGATTCGTCGCAACTGAAATTTACGCCAGTTTATTTTTCCCGTCTTTATTTCTTCGGCCAGCAGTATTGACGTTACCAGGTACGCGCTTAGACAAAAGAATAAGTCTACCCCAACCCACCCAAAATCAGCTAAAGTGTTGTATATTTTATAAAAAAATTCAAGGTAATATGGTGTTTCTGGCTTGAGAAAAAAGTGTGGGCTATGACTAATAAAAACCAGTAAAAAGGCGATTGCCCGAAGGCCGTCTAAATGTAATTCACGTTCTTTTATTAAGGCCACTGCATTTATCTCCCCTAAAACAGTGGCACACTCTCTCTAAATCTGTCTGCGATCAAGCCAATAATGATAGTCGACTCTGTTTTGTATACAAGCAAACGGACGTATGCTTGTATACAAAACAGGGCTGTGCTTATATTGCCGCCATGTTGAAAGCCATCGCTTATTACCGTGTATCAACCGACCGCCAGGGCAAAAGCGGTTTGGGACTGGAAGCCCAGCAAGAGGCCGTGCGCCTGTTCGCTGATCGTCAGGGCTACCAGGTCACGGCACATTTTACCGAGATCGAAAGCGGGAAGAAGAACCAACGCCCGCAGCTATTGGCCGCACTCGCCCAATGCCGGAAAGAGAAAGCCACGCTCATCATTGCCAAGCTCGACCGATTAGGCCGCAATGTGGCATTCATTGCAAACCTAATGGAAAGCAAGGTACAGTTTCGGGCCGTGGACAATCCACATGCCGACGAGCTGATGATTCATCTATTGGCCGCATTCGCCCAGCACGAGCGCAAACAAATCAGCACCCGCACGAAGGAAGCACTACAAGCGGCCATCCGGCGCGGGGTGCAGTTGGGCAAGCATGGAAAAGAAGTGCAATGCCATAAAGAGCGTGAAGCCGCCGACGAGTTCGCGGAGCAGATGCGCCCGACGGTGGAAGAGATGCAACGCCAGGGCATAACCACGATCCGGGCTATGTGCGCCGAGCTGAACCACCGACATGTGCCGACCTACCGCAGCACCTCCCAGGGCTGGCACATTCGCACCGTACATGCCTTAATAAAGCGAATCGCTGAAAATCAGAGCTTTATAAATATCTTATAGCTTGATAAAGACTTGCATAAGTAGAATTATATTTAGAACTGATTTTACAACTAAATTTAGAACCGAAAACTATTCTGGATAAGCAACATGATTTACACCGTGGGCGGCATTAAGGGCGGAAGTGGTAAGACCACGATTGCAACCAACTTGACAGTCTATTTGGCCAAGCAAGGGCGCGACGTGATTTTGGTCGATGCCGACGATCAAGAATCCGCCACCGATTTTACTTCTTTCCGTCACCAAAGCCTAGAAGGGGAATTGGGGTACACGGCTGTAAAGATTACAGGCACTGAGCTAAATTCTAATGTCGCACGGTTGGCCAAGAAATATGACGACGTAGTGATTGATACGGGAGGACGCGACACCGTAAGCCAGCGTTCTGCACTGTCCGTTTCTCATGTGTATCTAGTTCCTTTTGCCCCTCGCTCATTGGATATTTGGACACTGAGAAAGGTTGAAAACCTCATTGCGGAAATGTCGCCATTTAACCCAAATCTGGTTTGCCTGACCTTCATCAACAAGGCAGATGCACGAGGTACTTATAAAGAAGATACCGCCGATCTATTGCGCGAATCGCAGCATGTGAAGTTCATTGATACCCCCATTGGAAACCGTATTTCCTTTGCCAATGCCGCAGCGTCAGGACTAGGAGTAATCGAAATAAAGCCCACTGATGAAAAAGCAGTTAGCGAAATAACAGAACTTTACAACGGCATTCAAAATGCTTTGAAAACCAGCACAGAGAAGAAAAGATTTACAACTTAAACAGCAACTATATTTAGTTGTAAAATCGAAACTCTTTTTAAAACAGAAGTCGGAACTATGACCGCAACAAAGAAAAAAACCAAAATTGCCATGCCCCCTACTCCGCTCAACAGTCCGGCAATGCTAGAGGCTATCAATAAAGGCGGCTCTGTGAAAGCTTTAGCCCCAGCTATTGAGGAAAATCCAGAAGAGGACAAGTTAAAGTCCTTTACCTTCAAAATCTATGAAAGCGAATTGGCGCAGATAAGAGATATTCAAGATCGTTTGCCAAAGCGTGATAGAATATCCATTCATGATTTTGTAGTTGCGGCAGTGAAAGAGAAGATCACGAAAGAACGGAAACGATCAATAGAATAGACAACTGTTTTAACAACTGAAACTAGTTGTTAAAACAGTGCTGCATCCGCAACTAAAAAACAACGATTTGTCTGTTAGTAATGAGCGATAAACCCGATAATAAAAAGCCATCCCGTTACGCAGAGAGCCGCACACGGCTGGTAATGGAAAGCTTTCACACACCGGCTGATGAGCGGGAGCATCTATACATGCCCGTAGCATTGGCCCATGTGTATTTTCCTCGTCGTGATGCCAAGTTAAGCCCTCTGGAAAGTTGGAAGCACCAGAGCGGGAATTTCTCACTAAGGATCAAGCAGGTTTCTGTTGAGAATCCGCGCACAGGCCAGGACGAGTTTCTAGGGGTTCCATTTGGCCCCAAAGCGCGGCTTTTGTTAGGAATTATCAATACAATGGCATTGCAGCAGGGAAGCAACAAAATTGATATTGAAGCCGATACCCTGCCCAAATTCTTACACAAGATTGGGTTAACGGACGGTGGCAATCAACTGAGCCAAGCCCGGAACCAGATTGCCCGTTTGGCTACGTCAATCATCAGCGTAAGCTACAAACAGGAGGACGGGAGCAGCCTACAAGCAAACTTGCCAATTGTGAAAGGCTTCGATTTGTTTCCCCAGGCTCACCCGAATCAGCTTCTACTCTGGAAGCGAAACATTGTTTTAAGTCTCGATTATTGGGATGAATTGCAAAAGCACCCGTTACCACTTTCGCTTGAGCATCTACGCATTCTATCCGGCAATGCCAGAGCTATCGACTTTTATAGCTTCCTTGCCTATCGGCTTCACAACCTGAAAAGGCCACTATTCCTAACATGGGCTACCATGAAGGAAATTTTTGGGGGTGATATAGAAGCTATGAACAACTTCAAACGGAAGATGCGAGAGACCGCAGGACTAGTAAAATTGGCGTATCGAGATGCCCGCTTTTCGTGTGATGGGGAAGGTTGGACATTTGAACAAAGCCCAGCACCTATTATCAAAAAGCAGACTTTGCTTTTACCGTAACTTGGTATCAGTCGGCAGGAAAAGAGATTGTTTAGAGTGTTGACAACCCTGTTAATCAGGGGGTTACATGAGGGTTATCCACCGTAACTTGGTATCAGCGACACCCAGTTATCCACCGTAACTTGGTATCAATTCTACCGTAACTTGGTATCACAACCTATTATATACTATTAATTAAAAAAATTACTATTAATGGTCTGCCCGGTTCGGTGGAAAACTCTCTCCGAATACCAAACATTTTTCCTCTTTGCTGGTGAAAAGAAAAAAGTTCGGGGAGGGGGGTTCGAATAACAAATGAACATATTTACATGAATACCGAACAAGCTAAAAAACTTTCGTTGCCTGATCTACTCGCAAAGTTGGGGCATTCCCCGGTGCGTGAAATGAAAGGCGGCTATGAGCTTTGGTATCGTTCGCCGTTCCGAGAAGAGGCCGAGCCATCGTTTCATACTTCCTTCATCGGCGGTAAATGGATTTGGAATGATTTCGGAGACGAAGGCGGCACGGTGATTGATTTTGTTATGCGGCAGCAAAATCTAAGCAGCATCAAAGATGCACTCGCTTATTTGGATGATATGTTTCAGCCTGGTTTGTTCAGTAGCCAAGCCCCCAGGCCACAAGTACGCCCCGCGCCTTTTTCTTTTCAACAGCAAAGCCACCGCGCAGCGGTCGAAATTTTTTCAGAAGATCGGCAGCTTGAATTTATCGACGCGCAGCCGATCCGCCGAGCCTTGATCTTATCGTATCTGTCCGATGAACGGCACATCCCCGCAGTATTGGCGCAGCGGTATTTGCAGGAAGTGCGATACCGGAACCTGGCCACCGGGAAGGAGTATTTTGCTTTTGGGATGGAGAACCAGGCCGGAGGGTATGAAATCCGGGTAGCATCGAGCAAATACAATTTCAAATCTGCATTGAAAGCCCGCGATATTACAATCATTCCCGGCACTGCGTCCGGGCGTAGCACTGTGCATGTATTCGAGGGGATGACAGATTTTCTTTCTTTCCTGATCCTGAACCGCGTCGAAGAATCGCCGGACGATTGTATCATCATGCACTCGCTTTCTTCCTTCCACCGAGCGGAGGCCCACATACGCGGCCAGAATTACCAGACGGTGAAAACTTACCTGGATAACGATAAGGCGGGCCAGCAGGGGACAGACAGATTTAAGGCGACGTTCGGGGCAATGGTATTGCCCCAGGGTGAGGCATTCGCCCCGCATCATGATTTGAATGACCTATTGCGGGCGCAGCGTTCCCCGCAAAAACCGTCATCAAATTTTCGCATGTAACCGACAAGGAACATGGTATTATTGAGCCATGACAAACCAACCTGAAACAGCACAGATCGTTTCGTTTCCTTTCCCGCAGCAGGTAGCGCATGAATGCCTGTACTATCGGGACGGGGTGTTTCAGCTTAAATTGCAAGCTGCCCAAATGTTGAACGATGTAGCCGAAGGCACTTACATCATGAGCGCGGAAAATATCCGGGCTATTCACAGCATCAACCGAAAGTGCATTGAAGTTGGTTTAAGCCCTCTTGATTTTGAGTTGGATAGCTAATTTTTTAAATTGCAGTACAATAAATTCGTACTGCAATGGCATCCAAAACCATCGAAGAATATCTAAAAACGGCCAGCCCGGAGCAATTGGCCGAACTGAAAAAAGACGGGCAGGATTTGCAAAGAAACGGGGTTGCCCTAAAACCTGAGTTTCAGACTACCGCCCCCAGGGCTGCACAAACACGCACCACGGAGCCGCCCGAACAGATGCCCAAACAGGAGCAGCGGGGAGCGGGTAAGATTCAACAGGCGATGCAGCAGAGCCAGCAGCCCAAAGCCGCCGAGCCAAGCAAGGCGCAGGAAAAAGCCCCCGAACACGAACGCTGATCTATTCCGCCGTTTTGTCGAACGGGCTGGAAATGGTCAGGTTTGTAATGATGGGTTGACCTGGTTCCGGTTCCTGATCCTGGCCAGGGTGAAATTCCCGCAGCTCCTTCACCTTTTCGCGCAGTAAGGATTGCTCGATTTTATCAAGCCCTTTGCCCGTCAGGGTGAAAACATGCGTTGTGGTTTGAATAGAGAGCGTTTCAGGGGGTGTGTAGAACCATCCGAGTAGGTAGGCATAGCCGCACCCGAAGATGTGCCCCCTACGGTCAATTATACGAAACCTTGGGGCATTGCCCCGCTTCTCCATATGCTGCACCAGGGCGCGGTATCGCCCATCCGGGTTTTCGTCGGTGTCGTCGGGTTCCGCATTTGGGGCAGGTTTCACCAGGGCCGGGTAAGGTTGCCGGGTGTATTTTTTCAGGATTTCGTTTTTATCGCTCGATACCGTCCCGGTCTCGTTCGTCGTTTCCATACCAATCTTTGTGATTATTGTCTCCATAAGCCGCTTCATAATATTTGTAGGCGATGTCATCCCGCACCGAATCCACGGCACGGCTGGCATGATAGGTGATTTGATGCGTCAGGCTGTGGCCAGCATAGGCCGCTGCTGCGTTGTTTTGGTGGGCGACCTGGCGCACTTCTTTACCCCATTCGGTCACGTAGCCGCGTTTCTCCAGGTGGGTAACTTTCGGCCCGATCTTGGGTTGTGGTTGCCGTTCAATGCCTTTTTCTTTGAGATTCCGCAAATCAAAATGAATGTCTGAATCGGCTTTCTCGGAAGCATCATTTAGAATGGTTTCATAGGAATGCCGAAACTCAGCCAGCACTTTTTTATCATCCAGGCCACCGACGCGGCCCGTTAGCTTTTTGCCAAATTTGCCATCTTCGACCGGGCGCAGAGTAAACATGATATGTGCATGTGGGTTGCGTTCACCGTCGGATGCTTCGGGGCTGTGAATAGCAAAATCAGCGACCAGGCCCCGGCTTGTTAGATTCTCTTTCACGAAGTCCCGCACCACTTCTTTGTGTTGCTCCAGGTCTAAATTCCGGGGCAGGGTCAGGACGATTTCTTTTGCTAGTTGGGCATCCTTTCTTTTTTCACCCGCTTCGACCGCGTTCCACAAACTTTGCCGATCCTTCATCCATTCGGGCGCACCATCGGGTGTGATGATTTCCGAATGCAGGACGTTTTCTTTCCGGGTGAAGTCGTGGGTTTTTTCGTAGCGTTCATCTTTCAGGGATTCGCCGGAACGATAGGAAGCACAGGCCACCACCGAGCGGGAAGAGACAGCGGAGCCAGAGCGATACGCCGAAGCTCCGACCGCAGAGCGGCCCCCTGATCGGCTAATTGCATTGATATGTAGGTTCGCGTGCATTTTCTGGCTTGTGGGTGGGGATAGTCTGTAAGTGCGCGTATAGGAGTTACTTCGTAACTCTGTGCGTCCGGTGGTGGCCTGTGTATCTATAAAAGCTCTGAAAAGCTAGAAAACTGTTAACCATTACGGGTTAATTTTAGGTGATTTGCCTATTTCTCATGTCCCGTTTTTGGGCTTTCGTTTATGTCTTTGGGGGTGCGTTCCAAAATTCTTTTGACGGTTTCCGCGTACCACTTGGATTCTTTACCACGGGGCGACACAACGCCCCGTTCATTCAAAATTTCTGCAATCCTGCTAAGGGCAGGTTTCTTATTTGGGTTACTGGCTAACAGCTCGCTTCTGACTTCATTTATGCTTTTGCTGAGAGCCACATTATTTGATGCACTTTGCTCGACACGTTTAGTCGTCGCGGCATCTATCATTAACCTAAATTTATGCTGCTGGAATTTGATTAAATGTTCTGTGATCTTAGCAGTCTCTTCCGGTGATTCAGCACTGACAAAATAAATATCTTCCTGAATAGATTTTTTGATGAATTCATCTGCGTAAAAATCTCTATCGTGATCCAGGACGGCCACTGAAATATCATATTGTGATGAAAGCTTTTTAGCTATTTCACACGCTTTTTCATAGTTAGGGGCCAAGGGACTTTTCTCGCTTACTATTCTTTTTTCAAAGTCTCTGAATTCTGGATAATCAAAGTGGGTTCCAGGCATCTTTATACCACCTGAATAGTAAAGCAAATATTGATTACTGCGTACGATATATGATCGTAAATAGTGTACGGAATCATCGGTTACTAAGGCGCGTCCAC
>NZ_MVEC01000031.1:0-12993 GCF_002006735.1 Spirosoma sp. 209
AAATCAAAAAGAATGGGTGTTATAGCTATTGCTTAGTGGCCGTGAATGATTTATTTAAATAACGGCCCGTGATACGACCATCTTGATTAGACCAAAACCCTAAATAAGTATCTGACTTGCTTTTGAAGTGGATACGATTATCTCCCTTAACCTGCTGTAATTCGATCAGTTCAGTATCCGTACTCCGAGTGGTTATACTGGTTCCTACTCGTCTGGTCGTATAGGAAAAAGTTAAATTCACTTGTTCTAACGAAGATGCCGCTCTTGTAACAGTTATTTGCCCGTCAGAGATCGTAAATATTCCACCCTCAACCGCCCAACCCTGCTGGTTCATATCTATCTGTGTTGTGACATAATTGCCAACTAAGTTTTCAGCTATATCTGGGCTGGTTTCGGAATGCGTGCAGTTAACAGCAATTATAGCCAGCAGGAAGAGAAATAAGCTCTGTTTCATGATCAGTTATATAATCAGTTTTACATTAATCAAATCGCACTCAAAACGGGCCAAGGCACGCTAAATTACGAGAATGAAAGCGATTTCTCTCACAAAAGGGAGCAGAAGCTGATTCTATAATTCGCCCGGCTAACCTGATACACTTGACAAAATTCTCTCTTTGCTATACCTTGCAATCCAATAGACTTAAATCCGTTCGTTGGATAGAAAGGAGTGTGCGAGATGGTAATCGGATTTGTGGTTTTCTTCCTGTTTTTCTTTGTCCGGGGTTTCATGCAGGAACGCCAGCGACAGCGCGTCAGCAAGCTGCAACGGGACATTGACGAGATGCAAAGGCAATTGCGCCAGCAGCAGACGCGCCGGTAATACAAACCTACATAAATACTGAATGCCCCGTATAAGCGGGGCATTCGGCATTTACAGGGTGATGACTGGTTATAGCGTTCTTGCCTTCATAATGTCCTGATTTTGAACAGTAAAGGTGAGGTCGCGCCCACCTCCCTGCTCGCCCATCACGATCAGTAACTGCTTGTTATTGGGGATGGTGAACCGCTGGAAGGCATACACCCGCTCTACTTTCTGGTGGCCGCGCACGGTCGTGATGGCCTCATTATGTACGTAAATCGGACGTAGTTCAATTTCTTGCCGCGAGGTCAGCTTGGCCGTTTTGCTGTCCACCACGAAGTAACGGACATAATCAATATCGTAGTTCAGGTTCGATTTATTCTCGATGGCCAGCCGGTAGTACAGCACGTTTTCTTTCACAAATAGGCCGCGTAACCGGGCTTTCATCTTGTTTGCTTCGGCTCCACGCTTGCCCCGCCCCCGGTGCTGAATGATGCGGTCACAAGCATAAACAATGTCGGACTGCGTTGCCTTCACACCAGCGAACTGAATACTACCTTCCTGTTCATTGGTTCCGTTCATAAATTGAGTGCGATTGTCTAAACTCACCTGCTCCAGGCGGTTCTGTTCCGGCGTAGTGGCTGTTCCAGCCAGGTTGAGGGCCAGTACAGTTGGGGTTTCGTTGTAGTTGACTACAAAACTGTAGAATTTGCCGTCGGCGGTCATCACCGCAAAATTTGTCTCGTTAAAACCAATCTGCGATGCCTTCACTTTCAACACATTCTCGACATCAGCGGCTTTGTCGGCCATGATGCTGCGGCTACCTAAATCCACCGACCGAACGGCGGTGGGAAAGATGATTGAGACCGTTTTGTTGTAGGCCAAATCCACGTAGTACGACCGGATTATGTTCTGTTGATGAATAGGAACTTCCGGCGTGGTACGAACGGCCAGTGATGCCGGCACAATATCCCCCGTTTGAGATGTAACAGGCCCGGCTGATACCAGGCGAACACTATCAAGACGGATGAGCCGGGTTAGCTGAACTGTCTGGGGTTGAGGAGCCTCCGCTGGAGCGGGTAATCGGGCGGGTTGATTTGCCGTTGCTAAATTCCGTTTGGCCAGCAACTTTGTAGATGTTCGTTTGATGAGGTTTGGTTGGCGTTGGGCGAAGGCGGGAGCTGACAGCATCAGCAGCGCACTGACGGAGAAAATAAGTCGTTTCATTGAGAGACGTTTTTGGTTAGGCGGCTCATTTGAGCAGCACGTAATAGTTGCCTTTCAGCGTTGCTTTCTGTTGCGTAATTTTTCGTTGCAATACCCCCCGCGCACCGGACAGGCCCGACTGTGCAACTGAGATGCCGGCCATAGTGGCGGCTGTTCGCGCATTCGTTGCCGACGTTCCATTCAGGTTGTAGTTGGCTCCGCCGACTGCCTGCCCCAGTAGTTGCTTACCTTCCTGGGCAGCCAGCACGTTTGGGACAAATACGCCCGGCATACCGTCCATGTCGTGAACCGTGAGCTTGATTGGGAAAATACGGCCTTCGTATTGCAGGTTGCTGATACCGATGCTGACGCGCTCGGAGCCAAAGCTACCCACCCCGTAAATGATTGTATTAGCCGGAATATTAATACCCCGCAATGTCACCGGCTCCAGCAACCGAAGTTGTACCCGTCCCCCATCCGTAATCTGTTGATCGTGGTGAATCACGGCCCGGATAGTGCCGAGGTCTTCGGTCAGGGCCGCTTCCTGCTGCCCTTTCTGATCGGAGGAGTACAAGCCGTAAAAACCATTCCATCGCCGATTAGCCGTTTCGCCCAGCGTCGAGACCACCGCGCCCGACTCGGCTTTCCGGGGGCGTTCCCCTTCGCGGGAAGCAGCGGCTTTAGCTTCTTTATCGCGTTTGTATTCAGCTAACAGGGCCAGTAACCGCTGACGATCATCTACCTGTTTCTGGTCATCGCGCGGGCGTAAATCCTCATCAAATTCATCCGGTAACGAAGCTTCAATGTTGGCGGGCATCGAGCGTGGTCGGCCCGTTGAACGAGTACGACCACCGGCCTGATGGCGCACGGGTGCCGACGGATTATATAGCGAATCCATTGCCGCTAATTCAGGGTCAGTAGCTTCCGGCGTTCGTTTCTGTTTGTACAGGTAAGGGTCGAGGGTTGCCGGAAGGCCGGAGGTTGCTGTTTCTGCCGGTAACGATCCTGAAACACCGGTTTGCATCCCGTTGACACTGGATTGTCCATTCTTGTCCCGGCGTTGTTCGGCTGCCTGCAATTCTAACTTTGATTTGGGTACACTATCCGTCTGAGCGGTCGGAATGGTTGCGTTCACGCGGTTGATGAGTGGCTCCTGCGGCTTTTGAGTGCCACGTACCAAAAAATAAACCGTTGACCCTAACGCGATCAGCAGCACCGGGGCGACCATCCAAAACCGTTTATCGTTCAGTACTTCCCGAAATGGTTTTGGGCGGTTTGGCACTTCGGGGCGTTCGGTATGTCCCGGCGGGGAACCGTGCACCACCCGCTCCGGCCTGTCCGGGGAGCCGGTACCGGTCGCCACGGCTGGCCAATCAGTAGGCATTTCGGCGTGTTCTGTTGTCCAGACCGGTGTTTCGGGCTGGTAAGAAATGTCGGCGTAATAGGGTTGTTCATCGTTGACCAGATCGTCTGGTTGAGTCGGATCGGTTGCGTTCATGAGGGTTGCG
Organism: Spirosoma sp. 209; assembly: GCF_002006735.1. Lineage (NCBI taxonomy): Bacteria > Pseudomonadati > Bacteroidota > Cytophagia > Cytophagales > Cytophagaceae > Spirosoma > Spirosoma sp. 209. The sequence continues at coordinate 3,514 of NZ_MVEC01000031.1, forward strand.
TTGGGTTACTGAGTGATTAAGCGCGCTGGATTCCTGGCTCGACAGCCGAAATGAGTTGTGTAGTAATTCCGGTGGTTGGCTCGATACATTGCTGCTGACCGACCAGCAACCGAGAAGAAGCAACCCCACAAATCCCGCCAGCACTTCGCGTTTTCGTTGTCTGATCGGGCGGCTTTCCCAGGTACGAATGAGCCGTATCAACCGCCGTCGACAAAGCCGTCGATAGCCTGGTCGAATGAGAGTGGCTCTATTTCGCTGGCTCATAAGTGGCTGTGCTGATCTGTCCGGGGAATCGTTTGCAAATCCTGATTCTGGGCCACCTTGAACCGCTCGATCATGAAACCATGCGGATTGTTATCCGTGCGGGCCACATCGATGAGGAAGCATTCCGTGACGAGCTTGCGGATCGTAATGTTATTGGCCCGAATCAATAATTGACGGCCGCTCGTAACCACCCGGTACGGCGACTGGCTGAAATCAACATCCACTTTATCGATTTCTACCTTCTGGTGTACGTTGCCCTGAATCAACTGACCGTAGTACCCTGCCTCCTGCAAATCCTGATACAGCCGAACAATGGAGCGGTCGCCCAGGTACGTGGCTTCTCGAATGTTGCCCTCGACCTGCTTCTCATCGGGTTCGAGGGTAAAAAACAGTCGGTGGAACGTCTTGATATGGTCTTTGGCTTCAGCCGGGCGGTTGATGTTCTGCTCCTGGGCCAGGGCCACCATGATGGATTTGCCGTTGTCGAGTACATACACTTTCTGCCGACTCGCCGACACCTCCGAAAAAGCCCAGTAGGCCACGCCCAGCCCAAAGGCCAGACTGCCGACAATGGCGATGATGGCTACCCAGCGCACCATGCGGAACGAGGTTTCTAAGTTGGTCAGGTAGCGAAATTGTCCGTTCATAATCAGATGCTGTTTGTCGTTGGTTGAGATTTGGCGGAACCGGAGAACGCGCTGGCCACGGCCCGTCCGAGCGATGCTGCTCCAGCCCCGGCTCCCTGTCCGGTAGTGGCCCCGGCTACCATCGCCGTAGGTTGCGTCGCCGAACTGATGGCATCGCCCACGCCCGTTGATTCGATGACGTAAGAAGCAATTTTCGGAATGGAGAGGTAGGCCCCGGCTCCGATGAAATAAAAGATAATCAGCCCCCAGTCCGACGAACCCATGCCCGTATTACCGGAGCGAATCTGTTCGTCGAAAACGGCCAAATCCTGCGTGAGCATCGAAATGTGAATCGTCTCCAGAATAGCCCCCAAAATGTTGACTAAAGGGATATACAGCAGGATGTGAATCAGGCGCGAGAACCAGGCCGCGAGTCCCGAATAGAACCACTCGAAGGTGGCCAGTCCGAACGTGATCGGCCCGGTGAGGGCCAGCACAATCAGAAAAAAGGTGCTGATGAGCTTGATGTAGATAGCCGCCAGATCATAGAAAATTTCCCCCAGCCAGCTCAAAAACTGGTCGAAGTAGTATTGCATGACTCCACTGACAGCATTCCCTACCAAGCTATTGCCGCTTCCGGTTGGCCCGAAAATGGTTCGCATAACATCCCAAGTGCCGATCTCGCCATCTTCGCCGGGCGGAATCAGAATTTTATCCCAATTCTCGCGGACTTTGTCTTTCTTGACCTGATTCAGCCGCTCGACCTCGGCTTTCTGGCTGGCTACCATCGTGCCAGTGCCTTTGTCCAACAGCCGCCCAATCCCGACCATGCCTTTTACCAACAGCGGATAACTGAGCAGACAGAGTGCCAGGGCGAATGGCCGGAGCAGCGGATACACATCAATTGGTTCGGCGCGGGCCATATGCCCCCAGATGCGGTAAAACACATAGCAGAGCGCACCACAGAACCCAATGGCCTGGCCGAAGGCCACCAATGCCCCAAACGCATCGGCAAAGCGGGTGAATACTTCGTCAATAGCTGTTTCTAATACGGGGGCGACCAATAGTATAGCCTGCATAATGGTTGAGGTTAGCGGTATGACTGCGTCCGTAGATTCTTCGTCTGGTACGCTTTTCGGTTTCGTTTGTACTTGTAATAGTCCAGTCCCTGCGATGTGACTTTATCCATTGTCAAGAGGGTTGTTCGCCGGGCTTTGCTTTCTTTATCCACTTCCCGGAGCAGCCGGAGCCGGTCGGCGGGTGACAGATAAGCCGTTTGCCCCTGCTTTTCGACGAGCTTCATCTTCGCCTGGAGTATTTTGTCATCGGCCAGCAGCGTCGAGCGGGCCGAGGCCAGGACCGTCCACCCAATGTCATAGTCGGGAGGATACCGCGCATCAATCTCCTCTTTCATCAGCCGGGCATTCACCGGATCGGTGATGGTGATAGCTACGGGCAGGCCATCGGTCCACAAGGCATCGATGGATTCATTCACCGCCTGACGGCGTTGCCCGCGCAGCACATCGACCGGAGCTTTGTTCATGGCTTGCTGGTAGGCGTATTTGACCTTGAAATCCTGATACCGGATTTTGTTGATGCGTTCCTGACCATCTTTCCACGTCTTTTTTAGCTTTTCGATAGCCTTCGCCAAATCCTTGTTTTTCTCCTTTTGATAAGCATCCATAATTTTCGTTGCTGCCGGAGCCAGGACGCTCAAATTCGCAATGCCTTTCATCAGTTCGTCCATGACTTTCTCTTTCACCAATTCGCCATAGTCAATGCCGGCATCTTTAAGTCCGGCCATGATGTCCTGTTCCGAAACGGACAACAATTGGTCAATCTCCGATTGAATCACCTCACTGCCCCGATTACCCGTAGGAACCTGATTGGCGGACGGCATTTGCGTCTGGGCTGTGCTGATTAGCAAGACCAGCCCTAACCCCAAATAAAGTCGTCGGTTCATCGGGTTTGATAGGTTGTGGCGCGGGTGCCGACCGTGCGGTTTAGGTTCGAGTCGCGTTTGTACAGGCCCTGCCGATAGGCATTTTTGGCAATTTCCCGTGAGCGGAACTGATACGTTGCCCGGATCAGGCTCAGCGTCTGGTTCATCCGCTTGATCCGGTCATATAGGTCGGTTCGCACCGCATTCAACGCTGACAACCGCTCTCCCTCCGACATCCAGATGGGTTTGCCGCCGAGGTTGACCACTGTTTTTACTTCGGCTTCCAGGTCGCGGGTGTCCGCCACTTCGCTCAATGCCTGACGCATTGCAGTTGCTTCTTTGGCGGTGAATGCGGCTGTGTTCAGGAATTTCTCAGCCGCTTTTTTGCTGGCCCCAACCGCATCGGTGAGCTGATTGAGGTTCAACTCTTTGTAATACGTCGCAAAGGCAGGCGACAAATCCGTGTGTGCCTTCTTCCAGGCATAGTCCACCTTGTAGTTCTGGTACTCAATTTTCTGCTGTTTCGACAGTCCATCTTTCACCATCGTTTGGAGCGATTTGACAGCCGAAATCGGCGAGACATCGAACAACTGACCCAGCGCATTCCCCAGCAGGTCATTCAGTTCATCCTGAATACCCTGCATGATAGCGTTTTCGGTTTCGCCAATGATATTCTCAATCTCACTTGATAGATCGTCGGCAAGCCCGCCCGCCAATCCCCTGGGCGGTCCCTGAGGATAGTTCGGTGCCGGATTCGTCGTGTCGGAGCGCATACTGACAGTCCAGTGATGTAAGTCATTTGGTACGGCCTTTACAGTGGCCAAAACGGGGCTTATCATCCCGCAAAAGCATAATCCGGTCAAGAGCAGTCGGTTTTTGGGCTGCATCGGTACAGGTTCAGTAAAGTCAACAGATTTAGCGACTGCCCCTAAACTCGTCGGCGTAGTCGCGCAGGGCCAGATCGTAGTTACCGCCGTGGGCTTTGACCTTCTCTTCCAAGCGCAACTTTTCGGTTTGCTCGGTTGAGTAGGCCAGATACTCCTCGGTCGATACTTCGACGCCATACACTTTTGATTCCTGCCCGCCCCATGAAATGAAGACCTCTTTGTATCTCCGTCTGGGGTCGAGGTCGCGGTTGAGCGACAGGCATAAATCCTTCTCTTTGTCGGTCAGGGCCAGCAAATCCTTTACGTGCGAAAACTTATTCCGGTACTTCCGCTGGTCGAGCAGAATTTTGGTATCGGCGTTATTGATGATCGAATCCTTGACAATCTTGTTGCCGATAATATCGTCCACTTCCTGAGTTACGATCCAGGCTTCGCCGAAGAACTTCCGCACCGTTTTGTAGAGGTACTTGATATACTCCGCCATGCCATCTTTCATAATGGCTTTCCACGCTTCCTCAATCAGGATGATTTTGCGTACCCCATTCAATTTTCGCATCTTGGAAATGAAAGTGTCCATGATGATGATCGTCACGACCGGAAACAGAATCGGGTGATCCTTGATATTGTCCAGCTCGAAAACGATGAACGGCACGTTGAGCAGATCAATGTTTACCGCGCTGTTCAACAACTCTTCGTACTCGCCACCCTGATAGAAGGGCCGCAACACGTAGATGAAATTGTCGTAATCGAAATAGCCAATCTGTACCTTGTGTTCGGCCAAGTAACGCGGGAAGTCGGTTTGCATAAACTCGTAAAACGAGTTGAAGCAGGGAAAAACCTCCGGGTTGTCGGGCAGATACGCTTCAAAGTATTGCGTTACGGCATCCGAGAGCGCGGTGTACTCCGACATCGTTTGCCGCTCATCGCTTCGCTTCCAGAGTGTTTGAAGCAACACTTTAATCGCTTCTTTTTTCTCGACTTCGGGCAGGGCGCGATGCTCAATGAAAAACGGATTGAAGTTAATCGGCTCGTCTTCCGAATACGTCAGGTACATTCCACCCAGCATATCGCACAATCCCCGGTACGAGTGGCCTACATCGACAATGACGGCGTGGCTGCCCTGCACGTGGAAACTCCGAAGGGCATGGTTGGTGAAAAACGACTTACCGCTCCCCGTTGGCCCCAGAATGAACTTATTCCGGTTTGTCACCCATCCCTTTTTCATTGGAAGATCAGATAAATCGACTAACAACGGTTTGCCGCTCATTCGCTCGACGAGTTTCACGCCGTAGTGCGAAACCGAATCGTAATAGTTCGTTTCCTGATTCAAAAGGCAGACCGATTGCGGGACAAACGACCAATATTTGTCTTCGCCCGGCATATCGGCGGCATTGCCAGGAATACCTGCCCAGAACAGCCCCAGCGCGTCTTTGGTGTTTTCGCGGGGACGTACCCCCAGTTTGGCAATGGCCGACGAAACCAGATTTCTGAGTACAGGCAACCGGCTTTTATCCTCCGTCCATACCTGGATATTGAAATGTGACCTTACCGGCGTGAACCCCGTCTCAGCCGCATAACTCAGGTACTGGTTGAGGAGCATCGCATTTACCTCGTTGTCCTTGCCAAAGTTGGCCAGCGACCGCATTTGCGTGGCCCGTTGCTCCAATTTCGGAAAGGCTGCCTGCTTGTCCTCAATGAAAATGTACTGATTGTAAATGTGGTTGCAATTCAGCATCAGCGATACCGGAGCCGCGTAGCTGACCGATACGTTTGACCGCTCGGTTGACAGGGCCTCGACCCGGTTGTTGGTATGAACCCACTCCGGCAAGTCGTCAATGTCCGAGATCGTGTAGAACTTGGTGTATTTGCCGCCTACCCGTAGTTCCTCGTTCATTTCCAGATCAGCCAGCGTCACTACCTCATCCCGTAGCGAGAGACTCATGTAGCGTTCTAAGAGTCCGGCCTGTGTGTCCGTACCCGCCAGTTCATTCGCTTTGAGTCGCCGAAGGCCGATCAGTCGGCTGCTTTCCAGAATGGACACGAACTGTTCTACGCTGTTAAAGAACTCCTCGACTTTATGCTTTTCGCCGACCTCTTTTGCCACCAACCGCCCCTTCGTCAGCGATGTCATCACGGCCCCCACATCGCGCCGTTCAGGATGCGTTTTGGTCAGGTACAGATAACACTCGTGGTGCAGGTAAGGCCGCTCGTTGAAATGCCGTTCGCTGGCCTTGTCCAGAAATGTACCCTGACGGTCGGCTATTTCGGACTTCGACGCATCATAACTTTCCTCCACAAACCAATCCTGTTTATGCAGAATCGTGTAACTCGGCAGTACGCCTATCGCTTTGGTCCATACGTTGCAGAGGGCAATATAGTCGCCCTGCTCGACGCGCCCCTCCCCTACCCCCTCGAAGCTGGCGTTGAGCGTAAAGATTTCGGGCAGGCTGACGGCGAAACAAACGGTCAGATCGCCATGCACCGAAATCAGACAATCCTGCTCAATGGCCCGTAGTGGAAACACCTCGTGTATAGCCCGCCCAGCGACCCGGCCTGACGTAGCCCCGTTATTTTTTACATTCATGCCGAAGCTGTTTATATACCATTGAACTCCGTACCAAAATCAACTTCGGTTGACGGCCTCGCCCTTGTGTCCGGGCCATACCGCGTTCGCCATGTATCCGCGAGATGCGAACCAACTGGCCGTAAAGGAAAATCAGGGCGATCAGATACGCTCCGTAACACCACAAACCCGACCAGCCGGTAACGATCATGATGATAGTACTGACCATTAATAACCCGACTGCCGCCCCGCCCAGAACCATCAGAAAATTCATCCCCCGAATGCCAAGTACCTGTGGCGGGCGATCAACCCCTTTGTTGACGCGAAACATCTTACGCTCCGAATACGGCGGTTAGGGTCACCACCACCAATCCGGCGAAGATCAGTGCGCCAAACCACGATGCGGCTGCCTTCCGCGTATCGGGGTCTCCGTTCGACCATTTTGAATAAACCTGGATGGCTCCGACAATGCCGATGATGGCACAAACGGCATACATCAGGTTGGTCACGACTGTGAAGGCTCCCTTTACTTCGGTAGCGGCTGTAGTCAGCCCCTGAGTACTCAATCCCTGAGCCGGGGCCATGTTGGCCACCAGCACCCCGGCAACGATCAGCGCGATAAATTGGGCCGCGCTCCCTCCCTTCGATTGGTTAAAGCGGTTTTGCATTGGTAATTGATTGACGTTGTGAACCCCGATGGCGGTTCATTCAAATTGATTCCAGAATCACGAAGGCGATAGCTATGAACAGCAACCCGCCTAACCAGGAAGCACTGGCCTTCCGTACATCACTTTCTCCGTTCGACCATTTGCTATATACCGCAATGGCCCCGACTACTCCCACTACGGCGGCTACGCCTTTCCCCAGCCGAATCGCTCCGGCCTTCGCATTCGTGATTTGCGTCGTTGCGCCTTCCACCGCCTGCTTTAGCTCATCTTGGGCGATAAGCTGATGGCTCCATAGAATCAGCGCGACACCTACCATAACGCCCAAAAAGAACTGTTTCATTTGTTGTATATATTAAAATTATGCCGCTAATATATAATACATTTTAATTGGGGCAAAATTTTTTAAGCGGCTAAACTCTCAATCCGGTCGAACAACGTACCGTAATCTGTACCGACTTTTGGCCCCTGTTGGAGGAACAACCAATCCAACGACTTGTCATTTTCAAGCTGATACGTCTGGATCAGCAGGCCAAGTTCCTGCTTCATGAAAGTTGAGTCGGCTTGTCGGCGTTGCGTCAATTGATTCATTTTTCTCTGAACCGTCCGCACCCGCTTGATGTACTCGGTCACGGGAACCCCACCTGTTTCGATTGTTTCTTCCTGGGTGGTTCCGTCAATGAGCGGCACATCTTCATCGTCCATCCAGCTACAGCCAGTCGGCACCTGATCCGTTTCTTCCGGGTAGTCATCCGTAGGCTTGGTGTCCGTCATACCATTCAGGGTTGTAGCTGGCTCAGTTACGGGTACGTCCTCTTCCAGTTCGGGAGCTGTCTCGTTGCACATTGGTTTGCTGCCCCTTTGCGGCAACTCGGTGCCGGAAACCTGTTCAGGCGCATAACCAACCAACAGCCGATTGAAATTGGTTTTAGAAAGGCCCAGCCCCTCCCCGGTTGTCACTGGAGAATCGGGTAACGGATTCGCCGACACTTCCCGATCATTTTTTGGGGCAGTCGGCACGGTTGCCCTCCCCCACCAGCCGTACTCCCGGCCTAACCGATATCCCTGCCAGCCCGTCAGTGCCAGCAGGGATACACTAATCCATACAGTTACCATTCGCGTAGTTGTGCTTCTTTTTGTTCTAACGTGGTTCGCATCGTGTCCATTTCAGCCCTGTGTTCGGTAAAGTGTTGCCGAAAAATGTTCTCCATGATTTCCTGTAACGAAACTTTGCTGCCCGTCAATTCAGCATACCGCTGTAAAAACGTAATGTGCGAGTGTGACCGCTTCGAGATGTAGGCCACCTTTGTCGGCCGCTCAAACCCCTTGATCGGCTGGAGGTAGCTATTGGCGTATTTCTCGATTTTCTTTTCGGAAACCCCGCTACTAACCGACTCCTTTGATGCTTTAACGGGTACGTCCACTGCCGGAGCCACTATTTCCTCAGTAACAGCCCCCGGCGTTTCCGCTACCGGCTCTGGTTGAGGGGTCTCTTCCGTTATGGCTGTAGCTACTGGTTGCTCGTCTTTTTTTTCGGCGGTGTTCCAGCCAAAGTTTTCCTGCAACTTACTCAGGTCTGAGGATGAGGTAGCCAGCGTGGCCATGGCCCGGAGCGACGACTCGTCTAATTTTTTGGTAGTTTTTGCCATGTGCTTATGCTACAGTTTGTTTGATTGTCAGTTCTTTCGTCAGTTCCTCGGCCAACCCCTTGATCTTATCGCTTGGGAACAAGGTAGAGCGTTCGCGCTTCCAGGATACGGAATCGGTTACCCGGTATTTCAGGATTTGGACATTGCCCCGTTCCCGGACAATTGTTTCGATACCCTCCATCAGACTGGGGTTCTCCGACTTTTTGTATTTGTTCCACAGCATAAACAGTTTGTAGCTCGCTCCTTTCGCTTCCCGGAATTTGTCGAACAGGTCCAGCGTCTGCAAGCCCGCCGTGAACGTCATCTTGTCGGCTTCCATTGGAAGGATTATGTAGTCCAATTGAGAAGCGACCCGGTCGAACCCTTTCACGTTCATCGACCCGGGCATATCAATAAAGACCAACTCATCATCCCCTTTCTCTTTCAGGCCAGCCAGAAACATAGCGAGTTCTTCCAGCGAACCCCGGTACACTTTGTACATCTCCCGATTCAACTCCGGGTACAGGGTAACGTACAGGCTTTGCAACTCCTCATCGTTCTGAACACTGGCCAGCTCTGACCGGCGCGTTGCATCGAAGGAGTGTTGCGGAAAGTCAGCGTCAATGACCGTTACGGGTTTGCCTATCGTTGTGTGGTAATAAGTTGCCAGCAACATCGTCAGGGTAGTCTTCCCTACCCCACCCTTCTGTGTGCATACAGATATCAGTTTTGCCATTACTTTCTTGAGTTTGTTTGCCACTACAATTTTATGTGAAATAAAAAATAAGTCAAGCACCTAATAAGTATTTTCTTTAATAAATACAATAATTACCATTTATAATAATAAATAATTACAAACAATAAATAATTATTAATTAGTTTAGTAAGTATTATATTAAAATAAT
>NZ_MVEC01000032.1:0-12446 GCF_002006735.1 Spirosoma sp. 209
AAGTAGATAGGACAGGCAGAAAAATGTTGATAACTAATTTCATAGTTGACCGGCCTTTTTTCATTTTTTTAGCAACGCGCGGTCTTATTTGTTTTTTGTTATTTTTTGCTAATTTTGGTTACTTATATTTGTAGCTTTTTTACCTTATCCACATTTTTTTAGCAACGCGCGGCAAGACAACTATCATAGTAGAAAATTTACTTTATAGTTAAATACTATATAAGGAGCGAAACCTAATAAACCGAGAAATACCCCCACTTAATGGGTTGAATAAACCGAGAAATACCCCCACTTGACGGCCTAATAAACCGAGAAATACCCCGTCTTATCCAGAGTAATATTTTATATCTCTGTTTTTTCTTTTTAAATTCGCTCTGCTACCGACGGAAGGGGCGAAATGGGATTTGTGAGGATGGACGATAAACGAAGCACTCAGTTGGTACTACCCCTCGGCTTGACGTATGAGCCAAAACATAAGGACTTAGTTAAACAGCATTGGAACGTAACGTTTGCCAGGCAGGGGCGTATGAGCGTTACAGCTAAACGCATCATGGCCCGCGTCATTGACCAGATACGGGACGATGATTTTAAGCTGCGGCCCTTCTACCAGTTTCGTATCGTGGACATCGTCACTGACGCCGGGATAACGAAAGAAACGGCTTACAAAGAGGTTCAAGGGGCGTTGCGTGAACTGTCTGCGGCAGCATGGGAGTTTGAGAGTTTGGACAAGTCGGAATGGTATATCCGGCACCTGTTGGACACAACCAAAGAACGGGCTATTGGGTATAAAGACGGAATTATTACGGTACTGCTTAACCCTCAGTTAGAGCCGTATTTTGTCCAGATCGCCCACTATTCAACCTATCAGCTCAATAATTACATGGGGCTGAAAAGTTGGTACTCGATGCGCTTCTTTGAAATCCTATCAGCCTTCCGGGATACTGGCGTATGGTGCCCTACCGTCGAACAGTACCGGCAGCTTATGGACTGTTCCGAGGAGAAAGACAAACGGGGCAAGGTAAAGCGAGACAAGGACGGAAACGCCAAGATGAAGTATCCCGATACCCGCGACTTAATTCGGTTTACCATGACAGAGCCGTTAGAAGAGTTGGCCGGTACTAATTTGGCGTTTAGCTATGAGCCAGTATACGAGACTGACCGCATGACGCGGGGCCGTAAGAAAATAACCGGCTTTAAATTCACCCTCAAACGTAAACAGGACGGAAAGATACCGGAGTACTGGCTACAAAACGGGGTTGTGTCTCAGGTGGTGGCCAACCTGCGGGCTTGGAAGGTGACAGATAAGAATATTGCTCTGTATCTGGAAGATGTAGGCACCAAAGCGGCTAATAAACTGCTGTACGACTGGCAGTTAAAGGAGAACACCGACGACCGGATAAACGACCGGGTTAAGTATTGTAACGCCGTGTTTGTCAGAATGGGTAAAGCTGCTCAGGAACGATTAAAACAAGAGGTTCAGGCGGCTTTAGAATAGAAGTAGGTACTTTTGCTTCTATTCTTACATCATCATTTTATGGAATCTGCCGAAACAAGAGAGCAACAGTTAATAAACTCATTCTTAGCTAACTACTTCGACTTGAACGACCAACAAGAAAAAACGGACGTCTTGGATGAAGAAAAGGCAATTATTAACGAGTGCTTAGAATATGTCGGCGGACGGTTCAAAAAGATGAAATACATCTTAGGAACCGCCCTTGATTTTACCTTGCTGGCGCAGATTATTTCTAAACATGATACATCGGCAAAAGTGTTTCGGAGTACGCTGACAAGGGAGGGAATTTTTAACCAATACCGTCTAATCACAGAGCGGGGCGAATCAGGAGCCAATACACTAACAGTCGAGTATGCTGGGCATCAGTTCGGAATTAGAAAGATTGAGGAAGGGGTTTTAGCCTTGTTTCGCAGCATGAAGCGGAGCAACTACCCAAGTGCATACGTGTACAACACTGGCCAATGGCAGAAATACCAAGACCTATTAGAATTGTGCTTCCGGCCCTCTGAAACCGCTCGGCTTCTACTGGTCAATGAATTAATAAAATACGGCCTAAGTGAATTAGCGGTTAACTCTTACTACGTTCGGGACGTCCCGCGTCCTCACATTTTTCCGCGCGTCATTACGGAATATCCACGCAGTGTGAAAGGAGAAAACGGCGGGTTGATTTATCAGGCTATTGCTTTCGGTTATGTTACCGCCGACCGGCCACACCTGAGCATTTTAGCAGATAAAGTACGTACCGGGTCTTCTCGCCAAAAAAGATTTGGAGACATTGACGGCTATAACGGTCTTGATCTGGAATTGTCAGTAGAAGTCAAAGACTTTGAGATTAACGAAGAGAATATACCAAAAGAATTAAGCTCGTTTGTTAACGAAGTCGCAGAAAATCAAGTGTTAGGAATCGCCTTTGTCCGGGACGTTACGGATGCTGCACACGAATATTTAACCGCTTCGTCAGTTAAGGTAATGACTCAAGACGACCTATTAGGACAAGTCGATTTGTGGGACTGGCAAAAGCAGGAGAAAGCGTTACAGGGTGTATTACACTATATTGCTCACGTCGAGCAGGATGTAAACGCCGTAAAACGCCTTCTCAGCTTCATTCAAACGATTGACCCTAACCATACTGCATTAGCCTTTCTCTGAGGGTAAAGCAGACAGTTTCGGGATGGCTTCGGCGGCTAATTGATAGTAGTCGGGGTGTCTTTCTACGCCAATGTTGTCATATCCATAAAAATTAGCTGCGGCACACGTCGAGCCGGAACCGGCGAACGGATCTAAGACAATTCCGCGCCCTGTTGGTAATGCTGCATAGACGATCTTACGTAATAGCGACTGCGGTTTTAAACTCGGATGGTTGGCTATTTCCTTTTCTCTGGCCGACGTCCGTCCGCTTTGTATGACGTCCTCAAATGGGCTTTCTTCATCAATACGGCGTATACCCCCTGTGCCGTACCGACGCAAACAGTCGCCTACTGTCATGCCTTTAGGGATAGTCTTACGAAACAAACCCCAAGGCTCATAACAACCACGTGGCAATGTACAGACGTCGGGAAACTCCTTTTCGTAATTCTTAGGCTTGTCGCCCCCCCGGAAGGTACGAACTAAGCGTATAACCTCCCCCCGGAACTCTAACCCAGAATCAGCAATGGCGGAAAATACAAGCTGCGATAAAAACGCATTTCCTGCGAGAAAGACATGAGCACCCGGTAATAAAACCCGGTTGATTTCGCCTGCCCAGGCTAAGAAAAATTCTTCAATAATTCGACGTTCGGCGGGATTCAGGGCGGTAAAGCGGGGGAGCGGTGCACGGTTGCTGCCATCAAAAGACGGTGGAATGCGCCAAATTCCACCCTTACCAATATTCTTTTTCTCAATTTCGGCGTGATTGTACTCTTTCACTCCATACGGTGGATCAGTAACTACAGCATGAATACTGTTATCAGGAATGGCCTTTAACCACTCCATACAATCAGCATGAACCAATAAACTTTTACCGTGTGCGAAAAGCGAACTGCTATCTATTAGCCTATAATCGTATCCCGCCGTAAACGTTTTCAGGTCTTGCCCTTGTATCTGTTCCTCAATTAACTCTATCTCTTGGGTCGTCATGATCAGTAAATTTCGGTTTACAGAAACCTGCTTAGGGCTTCAATTACCATTTCTTTTAAACTCTGGTCGGTTTCTATCCCCTTTACCTTTAGTCGTTTCATAAGGCCTTTGGGAATCCAAACGTTTAGCTGTTGCTCTTCCCTCGTCTCGGCTGCGGCTTGTACGGGGGTTACTTTCTGAACAGGAAGCTGCACGGGTTCAGTCTTCACCCGGTCGGCGAACCCCTGTAATTTGTTCGCATAGTCCGTTGATTTTGCCATTTTTTAGAATTCTATAATTATGTAAATCTAAATTTCTAACACTTATAATCCTAATGCAGTCAGAATTTCATCAGCTAAGCCGGTTATTTCTTCTTTAGCCTTTGCATCATCGCTGCCAAATACTCCGCTTGTAATGGCAGAACGGGTGTAGCTTACGCGATCTGATACAGTGGTCGTTAGCAGAGTGGCCCCGTAGTCGTTTAAAATCTCCTGCACCGACTTATTTAGTCCCGTTCGGGGTTTGACCATGTTTAGCACGACGCCGTACTTTAGTTGTGGCCGCTGCTGCTGAGCCCGCTTCAAAAACTCAATTGTCGCTTTGATGGCCATCACATCGAAGAACCCAACTTTAGACGGAACCAGTACAAAATCTGAAACGGCGAACAGGTCAGGTAACTGATTAGTCAGGTATGGGGGGGTATCAATTATGAGCATATCAAACGGTTGTTCAGTCAACCGGCTTAACTGACCATCGAAGGGAACAAAGGTTACACTATCCAAATCGTCTTTGATGCCGGATAGACTACCCTGTACGTCTGTATCAAGTATGCCCACTTTCAACCCCTGCGCGAAACAGGCCGCAAGGTTCAAGGCTAACGTAGTTTTGCCTACTCCGCCTTTCTGGTGGGCTACTGTTATAATCTTCATGAGTTTAGAATTATAGATTTCTAAAGATGCAAAATTATGTATTTACAGAACACGTCCTATCTTTTTTCCCTTCTACCCTTATTGTGTTTTTCGGAGTTTGGTTGATGTCTGCCATTGTGTCTGATATATGACAATAACCACATAACATAACATTCATTATAAAACACATCTAAAAAAAGTGCAAGGCTCAACCCCTTTCATGAAAGGCTAAATCTTGTACTTTTCCATGACTACTATACTACTCTACCTCTTGGGCGGTTATGCTATTCAGTTTTAAATAACTACTATTGCGTGCAAAATTCTCCGACCTTTAATCTCCTTCGTAATGCAATTAGAGCCAATCATTAACGCAAGATTCAAGAAATTTAGAGACTCATACGATCTGCAAAAGGTCCAAGATGGTGTAGCTTTTGAAAAGTTTGTGAATCATACTATACTAACAGCTCACCAACCAGACGCTTTTAGTGCAGATACAGAACTGTTGGACTCTGTTTGTGTTGGGGGAGAATGGGATATGGGTATTGATGGTATGGCCGTTAAACTTAATGGGCTACTGATTAAAAGTATAGAAGAAGCTAATGATATAATACAAAAATTTAAAAGAGCTAATCTTGAATTTATATTTATTCAGTCAAAATACAAACACACTTTTGACTCAGGTGAATTCAATAAATTCATTTCTGGCGTAAGGGATTTCCTTTCGGATCAACATCTTCTTCCGATGAACGACCAAGTAAAGGAGATGTTAGCAATAAAAGATTACCTACTTAATGACATCGTTGATACAGGTGGTAAAATAATGTGGGATAAAAATCCGTCTGTTCGTTTATATTTCGTAGCAATGGGCAAATGGAAAAGCCAGAACACACATCTACTTGGCTTGGCTGAGCATGCTAAAAATGATATAAATCGTCTAAATATATACGACTCGGCAGAAGTGCATTTCATTGATAGTGAAGCACTAAAAAATATTTGTGATAGTAACGAACGTAGTTTTACAGAGACTATATTAACTGATGGGGTTCTACCATTAACTGAAGTTCAAGGAGTAGAAAATTCTTGCTTAGCTTTATGTTATGCAGGAGAATTCGTAAAACTATTAACAACGGAAGATGGAGTAATTAGGAAGTCACTTTTTGAAGACAATGTGCGAGATTTTCAAGGGGAAAATCAAGTAAATACAGAAATTGAGAATACTATACTTAAAGACCCTTCTAAATTCATACTTCTTAATAATGGAATTACTATTGTGTGTGATAAATTTATACAAAATAACAGAAAGTTAACTATTGAAGATCCACAAATTGTTAACGGATGTCAAACAAGTCATGTCATATTTTATGCTCACAAAAAGGGTATAGACATTTCGAGAGTACCGATAAATATAAAAATTATTGCTACAACTGATTACGAAATTTCTAACCAAATTGTAAGAGGAAATAACAAACAGAATATTGTATTAGAAGAAGCTTTTGAGACTACAAAGCAGTTTCATAAAGATTTAGAACAGTTTTTTAACGCTGTATCAGGAGACAACGACAAAATTTATTACGAAAGACGTTCAAAGCAGTACAGTAACACGAATATAAAACAAACGCAAAAAATTAATATGCGTATTCTGTTACAAAGCTTTATAGGTATGTTTTTAAATAAACCAGAAACTGCGCATAGGCATGAATCAGTACTTTTAAGAGAATTTGAGAATGACGTTTTTCAAGAAAAACAATCAAAGTCACCCTATTACGTAGCTGCTTTAGCCTTTTATCGCTTGGAGAAGCTTTACAGAGATGGAAAAATATCAAAAGAAGTTTATGCGTTTCGTGCTCAGCTATTAATGTTGTTCAGACAGATTATAGCGGGTGACTGTCCTTCAATAAACTTTGAGAAAGGTATTGATGAACATTGTGATGTACTTCTGAAAGTACTCAATAACGAGAAGTCCACAGGCGAGCGATTTGAACAGGCAATCGACTTTTTTGAAGGTTGTAAGCAGAAGTGGGTTAAAGAGCTGAAAAAGAGCCCGTTCAGCATGAAAGATGTTGCCGACTTTACCACTCTTCTCTTAACTGAGGCAAGAAAAGAATTTGGCAAACAAACGTCAAATCTCGTTGAGGATGAAAAGTTTGTTTACACAGGTGTCGTTTTATCACTTTTAACGGACAAATGGGGAAAACAATTTGGATTCATCAAACGTCAGCCTGCTAACATATTCTTTCATTCTAATTCAAACAGATATTTAAAATTTGATGATCTGAAAGGAAAATCGGTAACGTATCGCATTGAAACGAACCCAAAGGATCAACGTCTTTTTGCGGTTGATGTGAAGACTGTAGAATAGTCGAGGGTAAAGAACAGTAGCTTTTATTCACCAGAACAATCTTCTGTTGGTGCGGCCACTTTTGACCAGTTACGAGCGCGGTTACTGCGCGATCTGGTCTGCTCTTGGCGGCTCTGCCTCCTCAGTGGGGCCAGTCGTCCAAAGATTGTTTGGTTTCCCCCTGTTGACAGAGGCAAGGCTAATTTTGCAAGTAGCACTTGCAAAATTAGCCTTAACCATTTTTAGCGGGTAGTCCTGCCAATGGTGTAGCCTGCCGAAAGCGAAATGATACAGCCTTTGTACTGCTGCCAGTTTGAACTAAACAGAGCGGTCTTACCAAATTGAGCCAGCAACCGAACGTCAAACTTTCGGAGGGCCATTTGTACGCCGGTGGCCACGCCCCAACCCGTCCGGTACTTGTCCTCGATGCCTAACCGTTCTTTCTGGTACGTGGGGAAAATTGTGTTTGGGCTTCCCTGACTAATTTCCGTATAGTGATCGCTTCTAACCTGCATATATGGCCCTACCAGCAAACTAACCGCGTTTTCTCCCTTCGTTATCGGCTCTCTGAATAAGAACAGCCCTTCTACGGTGCCGGTGGTGTTCATATTGGCCTGGGTGCCGTAGGGGGTCTTATCCGCCTGGCTCCAAACCAGTTTATAACCAATCCGATAAAGCGAAACCTTAACTTCCGGCTGCACCATAAACCGGCCAATTTGCAGGCTCTTGGCTACGCCGACTTCATAACCGGGCGTTGGCCTAAGCTGCACCTGCGGCAGTAGTGCGCCGGGTGGCTGACCGGTAAAATCAGGCTGCGGCCCGTTTTGAGCAAATAGGCTTTTAACGCCTATTCGTATCTGTACGCCTTGGGCCTGACTGTGAGTGGCTACTAAAAGTAGGAACAACACGACAAAAAGCCCTTTGTTTCGTTTTCCGGTTCCGGGGGTTTTCATGGGTTAAGTCTTACATAAAGTTTTGCCAGTCTTCCGGCTCCGGCTGCTGCATTTGGGCGGGGGGTAGCAGCTTGGGAGCTGGCTTTGTTTCGGCATTAGGAACGGTCGGGGCTTTGGTCGCTGGTCTATCAGGTTGGGCGGTAGATGCGTTATCCTCTTTTCGCTTCCGGGCATGGCCTGCGTCGTTGACGGGTGTTTCCTGCGGCTTCACGGTGGCCAACACCTCATTAACCTGCGTTTTGATACGGCCGAATTGCTGACGGGTATCGGCTTCGCTAACGGGTCTAAACGGCTGAACGGGTTGCGCCTGGCTATTGGGAGCAACAAAGTTGCGTCTAAACTCCGGGTGGCTGCCTTCGGCAATGATCCCGGCAAACTCGCCCTGTTCAAACCGCATGACCGCCTGGGCCTCTAAGCGGTCGCGCTGCTGTACGTTCCGGCTCTGGCTGTAACTGGTGCCATTATCGCTGTGGTTTACGCTACGCCCGGTGTATTCCTGGTCATACCGGCCAAACATTCGGCTTACCCGTTCGGCTACTTCGGGCGTGGTCGAGCGGCCAAAGAACTGATTCGATAACGAGCCTAAAATCATTTCGCTGGTCTCCCGGCCAAAGGCTCCCACCATTTGGGAAATGTCCTGTACGGCGTAAACGGTGGCTATCTTATTACTGCGCCCGGTAGCCGGTAGCTGCTGAAAGTTGGGGATAAACAGGGTGGGGGCCTCGTCTAAGATAACGACGCTCGGACGCTGGCCCGGTTTATTCATCCGTTTTAAGGCCGTAGAGACGATCAACGAGATTAGTGGGGAGAATGTCCCGGTTAACGTCGGATCGTTGCCTACGGTCAAAATAGCGGGCTTCTGCGGGCTGTTTAAGTCAAACGGTACGTCGTCGCCCGATAAGACCCAATAGATGGCCGGGCTAACCAAAGCAGACAGGTAGTTTTGCACCGTCGAAAAGACGCCCGCTAACTGGTTGTCACTGCCTGCGCCACTGCTCACGCTGGCAATGATGGGTTTTACTTCGTCGTCCTGCTGCAACACCTGCACGAGTTGGCGGGGGTCGCTCTCTAGGAGCAAAGAAACCGCGTGGGGCAGGGTGCAGTACTGCGGATGGTTATTCCGTAAATACCAGATACTACCCGTTAACAGCACTTCCGCCGACTGAATCCAGAAACTACGCTGCTGGGCGGCTTTTACGTCTAAGTTGCTTAGGACAGTTAGGGCGGCTTCGCGGGCGTGGCTAACATTTGATAGTAGCCGGGGGGCTACGGGGTTAATCCGGTGGCTGCGGCTCAGATCGGTAAAATTGACGTAATACGGGGTTACGTCCGTGCCGGTATAGCTGCCGGCCACGTCCTGGGCTAAGGTGGGGAACTTGAAATCATACACCAAACCCGTTAGACCCTGCGCTCCGGACTGTTGGATAATCGGCTCAACGAGTGATTTACTTTTACCGCTGCCGGGGCCTCCGTTGATAAATAACCCTCGGTAGGGGTTAGCGACCCATAGCGGACCCTCGCCAGTGTTAAACACAAACCCGCCTTGTTTGGGGTCAATCTTGACCGTCTGCGGCTGGCTCCGGCGATAGTGGCGGAAAATGACCCAACCGGCATACGCCATAAAAACCAGACTACCCCACCCGGTGTACTTCTTCACCAGAAAGAACGCCAGCCACCACGGTAGCGAACGAACCCAAATCTTATTCCAAAGCAGATAGCTTTTAAACTGCTGCTCCTCGTAATACCCGATGGCATCTAACGCCCAGTCACTAACCCGGCCTAAGCCGAAAATACGCAGCCAGCCCAACAGGGACGGGGTTAATAAACTGGCAATCAAGACTAAAATAAACAGGTCTCCGCCGTGCCACGTGGCGGGGGTTTTGGTGGCCAGTGTAAAGACAAAGAGCGCTAGGCCGCCTAAGGCGATGTAGTTGCTGATGTTGTCGTTTTTCATGGATTGGATAAAGAATTACAAGCGGGGGCCGCGCTGCCTGATCTGGGGCGGTTCCTGCTCCTGCTGCCGTTGTTGATTGGGTGGGGACTGCTGCGGTTGTTGTGCTTTTTCTTCCCCTTTGGCCCGTTGCTGTGACTGGTTTTGTTGTTGCTCCTTTGCTTTCAGCTCGGCGGCTTGGCGTTGGGCCTGTCGTGCCTGCTCTTGGCGGTGGCTCTCCTGACGAATCACGGCTAACTTTTCGGCTACCCGCTCGGCCTGGTTGCCATGCTGCTGGGTGCGGCTGTAGTCAAACGTTTCGGTCTGCTTCCGCTCGTAGCTGAATTGTTTATCAAACTGCTGTTCGCTGGCCCGGATGAAATTGGTACGGTCGAATCCCCCTTTTACGGCTCCTTTCTCGGTCGCCCGGTGATTCGTCGCCGGACTGAGTTTAAGCGGGTGTTTCCGCTCGATCTGCCCGGCCTGCTGTTGTGCTTTGAAGTGGCTTAGATTCTCCGTCCGGCTAACAATAACGTGGACGTGGGTTTGCTCACCCTCCTTTTTTCTTCCCTTCAATTCTTCGCCCGTCTGTACCGCCCGGTCACCGTGGTTGTGGGTGCGCTCCTTCTCGATCTTGGCGAACCAAACTAGGTCTTTACTTTCTATCCCCTTTCCAAAATTGCGGGCGTACTCGTTCATCACTTCGCGGGTATACTCGCGCAGCTTCGCCGGATCGTCGCCGATGTGCTTCAATTCCTCCTTGCTGAGGCCAATGATGACCTGATAAAACTTCTCATCGTCCCGGCCTAAATTCCGTTTGTTGCCGTCGATGGCGGGCGTTACCTCACTCGCCCGCATTTCCTCGCGTTCCTGACTGAACCACTGGCCGCGCTCCTGCTTCTCCAGATAGTTCACCAAACCGCCACAACTGCCCGCATTTCCCCCGCTAATCTTGACGACCATAATTACAATTTGACTATCATCTGTTAGGGTTAGGCGGTGGGGTTGCTCCCGGTTTGGGTGGCACGGGTTGCGGGTTGTTCATGGCAGCAACAGCGGCCTTAAACCGGTCGGTTAGTAGTTCGGGCTTGATGGCACTGCCAATAGTTCGGATCTGCGATTGCCCTATTTTCCTCGGTACGTCTTCCTGTAGCAGTTTAATTAATACCTGCACGTCGTCCGACAAAGGGCGCAGTATCTTCTTTTCCTGCTCCCGAATGAAGCCGATTAACCGTTTGTCTAACGCCTTGATTGCGTCGGTTGGATTGTCCGCTTTAGGGTCTCGCGGGTCAGCTTTGGTAGCGTTGAAATACCGCACCATTGCCCCAAACAGGTCTTTATTGGTCATGCCGTAGGACTTGGCCAGCTTCTTGAAGTCCTCGTATAACTCCGGGTCAACGTCAATACTCTTTAGGGTTCTGCTCATGGGTCACGGACGCCCAAACGGAAACAGTACGCTGTTTATCAGTTAGTTAAACGCTAAATACGTTTGTTTCCCGTTTGGTTAAAAGTTACGTTTATAATTAAGTATTTGGTTATCAACCCCGTAGGGCGGGCCAATGAACAGTAGAGCGTAGCGAATACTGTTCCGGCTCGCTTCTACGAACGCGTCAGCCCACGCGCGTCAGCCTACGTTACCCCGCTCACAAATCGGCCCTTAGCCAAAAGGGTAGAAGGGAAGAAAAAGGCTATACCGGGTTGCCGTTGTTGATATACTCCGTTAGTGCCTGGTGATGCTCCATACATTCAAGCATGTATTCTACCCCCCATTTGCTGGAAACGTCGGGGGTTTCAATACGACAGGCTATAATGTGGGTTAGGCTGCATATCGCAGCGGCTTCCCTGTCATAGCCTGCATCTTCAAGTTTGATGGTTACGCTATGCATTATCTGTTTGATGTCGCCATAGCGGAAAATGGGTTCTGTCATAACTGACGGGTTAAAGGGTTGACGAGTGTTTAGTTTATAGCTGGCCAACCTGAGCCAGAAACTGCCCTATCTTTTCCAAGTCGTCTAATCGCCATGTGTCGGGGTGCGTCCCTCGCCGGGCTAGATCCCGGTAATGTTGCAGGCCCAGCAATCGGCGGAACTCAACCAACGGAATAGGCGAATTTTGCAACCAGCTATACAACCCGTCGCGGGCTTTAAAAAACGTTTGCAGCTCGGCCCGGTCGTCGTCGTTGCCGTAGCGTTCAACCAGCCGCGCAACGTCGGCATAGTTGAACGGTCGCTCTCCGCGTCGTTTGATATAATAGTTAGTCATGCTTAACCCCAAATAGCTGGCCACGGTCGGCGCGTCCTCCTGGGCGGCTTGTTGAGTTACTTTCGTTAGGATGGCCCGGTATCGGCTAACGGCTTCCAATAGATTCCGGGGAGTGCTGCGCGGTAGGCTGGCCACTGCTGCGGCTCTGGTTATCGGCTCTGGCTCATGGACTGAAATCATACTACTAAATTACTAAGTAGATAGGACAGGCAGAAAAATGTTGATAACTAATTTCATAGTTGACCGGCCTTTTTTCATTTTTTTAGCAACGCGCGGTCTTATTTGTTTTTTGTTATTTTTTGCTAATTTTGGTTACTTATATTTGTAGCTTTTTTACCTTATCCACATTTTTTTAGCAACGCGCGGCAAGACAACTATCATAGTAGAAAATTTACTTTATAGTTAAATACTATATAAGGAGCGAAACCTAATAAACCGAGAAATACCC
>NZ_MVEC01000033.1:0-15779 GCF_002006735.1 Spirosoma sp. 209
GTTTGGGGAACATACTTGCGGACGTTAGTCGGCTAGATGGGCTGCCTTTTCGTCCCCCAGCCCCCTAAAGGGGGAGCCCATTCGGCGCGGACGGCTCCCCCTTTAGGGGGCTGGGGGGTGAAAAATTCGGCGTCTGCGTGGGTTTGCCTTCTTAAACACCTATCAAAGAGGCAGTATCAAAATGCAGGGCACAAAAAAAGGTCGCTTTCGTAAAAGCGACCAGGGTATTCATCTATAGGCTACAGGACGCAAAGAGGTCCCGGATGGATTGATTCACTAGAAAAGATCTTTGATGTCGATCCGGCGATGCAGATGCTCTTCGTCTTTGAAGGGTAGCATAATCATTACCTGACCGTGTTCGTGAATGGCTTCGATCTGGTCGGCGTCAACAAAAGACGGGATGTCCAGCACCCGCAGAAACATGGGTACCGCCAGCCGCTGCGAGCCGCCTTCTTCATCCTGAGTAACCGAGGTATTGACCAGCAGGGTATACAGTACGAGTTTACTGCCTTCGACCAGCACGTTGAACGCGTTGGCACGCACACCGGGAGCTGATAACGTAATTACCAGCCGTTCGTCTTCTCGCTCAACCTGCATCGTTGTCTGACTCGAACCGCCATATAAGGTATTAAGCAAATCAATCTGTCCGCCCGTACCCTGAAATACATTTTCTATCGCTTTCATAGGTGTTGCTGTTTACTGTTCAGATACTATTTGATAAACAAACCCCGTGCCTAAGCGGCCTCGGCCCGCCAAAGCCGACAAGCTGTCAGGAATTTGGCCGCCTTTTGGCTCATTATATGCCTTTTTGACGCGATCCTGCCCTATTTTCCTAGATAAGGCAGTTACCGATTAGCGCTCATGAGTGTATAAGGATTGTCGCGGTTTGTGGGGATTCTGTGGTTCACATTCCACACAGCGTCAGCACGGAAGCCGCAGCAGGAAGCCTGTTTTTCGGCTTGTAATGCCGTATCTTTGTCGGCATTATGCATATCCGAATTGGAACCCGCAGCAGCCGCCTGGCCGTGTGGCAGGCGGACTATATACAGACCTTACTGCAAGCCGGCGGACTTACGTCCGAGCTGGTCCTGATCGAGACAAAAGGGGATCAGATTCTGGATCGGTCGCTGGCTAAAATCGGCAGCAAAGGCGTTTTTACGCAGGAGCTGGAAGATCAGCTTCGGGCCGGTACGATCGACATTGCCGTGCACAGCGCCAAAGACCTGCAATCATCGCTGCCGGCTGACCTGGGTATTATCGCTTTTACGGAGCGTGAACAGGTGAACGATGTCCTCGTAAGCCGTGATCCATCCCTGTCGCTGACCAGCGGACAGCCGTTTGTGATCGGGACCTCGTCGACCCGGCGGGTGGCTATGCTGCGCCATTTTTGTCCGCACATCCGGGTGGTCGACATGCGGGGTAACCTCCAGACCCGGCTGCGCAAACTCGACGAAGGCCAGTGCGATGCGCTGCTGCTGGCCTATGCGGGCGTACACCGCATGCAGTACGATGATCTGATTGCCGAACAGCTACCGGTTGCTGAGTTTACGCCCGCCGTTGGTCAGGGGAGCGTAGCCATCGAAGCGGCCAGCACACTGGCTATCGGGAAACAGGAAGCCATCCGCCGACTGACCAACCACGAACCAACCGAGGCTGCCCTGAAAGCCGAGCGGGCTTACCTGCGCCGTCTCGAAGGCGGGTGCAGCATTCCGGTATTTGCCCTGGCTACCTACGCTGAGGAGACGCTGAGCCTGACAGGTGGGCTAATCAGCCTCGACGGGCAGGACATGCTGCGCGAAACGTACAGCGGCCCGGCCCATGACGCCGAACGGCTCGGACATGCTCTGGCTGAACACATTCTGGCACAGGGGGGCGACGTTATTTTACAGGCAATCCGGCATCAACTGAGTGAATAAAAGCCGGGCCAGCCGGTTGGCGGGCCCATACATAGCCAGCGCTACAACCTGACCAGACGAATCATGAACCTTTTCCGAATCAGCTGGAGTAACCTTACCGACAAACCCCTGAGCAGCTTTCTGAGCGGGCTGCTGATGACCTTCGGGATCACGATTATTTCGCTGTTGCTGTTGCTGAATAAACAGCTCGACGATCAGTTCCGGCGGAACATCCGTGGCATCGATATGGTGATTGGCGCCAAGGGTAGCCCGCTGCAACTGATCCTGTCGAGCATTTACCAGGTCGATGCGCCAGTGGGGAATATCCCGCTCGAGGAGGCCGAACGGCTGACGCGCAACCCGATGATCAAGACGGCCATCCCGCTGGCCATGGGCGATAATTACCGCTCGTTCCGGATTGTGGGTACGAACAAAAAATACCTCGATCATTTTGGCGCTACCGTGGCGCAGGGGCAGCTGTTCAAACAGGATCTGGAGGTGGTGATCGGGCCGAGGGTTGCCGAAGTGGCCGGGCTGAAACTCGGCGATACGTTTGCCAGCTCGCATGGGCTGGACGATGAGGGCGAAGAACATGCCGACTCGAAATACAAGGTAGTAGGCATCCTGAACGGAACCAATACCGTTACGGATCAGCTTATCCTGACTCCCGTTTCGAGCGTCTGGGCTATCCACGGACACCACGAAGCCGGTGAGGAGCACCACGACGAAGATCATCACGAAGGCGAAGCCCACGAAGACGGCGAAGCGCACGAAGAGGAACCGCGTGAGATTACGAGTATGCTTATCAAGTTTCGGAACCCGCTGGGTATGATGCTGGCGCGGGGTATCAACCAGAACTCCAAACTACAGGCGGCCCTGCCCAATATTGAGGTGAACCGGCTGTTTTCCCTGCTCGGCGTAGGCGTCGAAACGCTGCGGGGCCTGGCCATTGTCATCATGCTGATTTCCGGGGTCAGCGTGTTCGTGTCGCTGTATAACTCACTGAAAGAAAGGCGCTACGAAATGGCCCTGATGCTGTCGATGGGCGCTACCCGCGTTCAGCTGTTCATGATGCTCCTGCTCGAGGGGCTGGTGCTGGCGCTGATTGGCTTTGGGCTGGGTATACTGCTGAGCCGGGTTGGTTTATGGCTTTTCTCGACGAGTGTGTCCTCCGAATATCATTACAACCTGGCGGCTTTTGGCATCCTGCCCGAAGAGTGGACCCTGCTGGGCGTAGCGTTGCTGATCGGACTCCTGGCTGCAGCCCTGCCTGCCCTGGGCGTTTACCGCATGAACATCTCCCGGACGCTGGCCGAAGAGTAAACAAAAAGCGGGAAGAGGCCGGACTGTTCCCGCTTCTTCCCGCTTCTGGCCGGGCTCGGTTTAGCCCATTACATTGTAAATCATAACCGGGGCTGCTTTATTCTTGAGGGTGGCTTCACCGAGAGGCTCGCAGGTGAACGACTCGGCTACCTGTTGCTGAGCCGCTTCGGTGATGACAATCTGCCCCGCCCGGGCCACCGACTGCAGGCGCTGGGCCGTATTGACGGTGTCGCCGATGACGGTGTAGTCGAGCCGCCGGAGCGCCGTTGAGCCGATGTTCCCCGAAACCATCTCGCCCGTGTTGATGCCGATGGCCACCTGCGGGTGGTAGCTGGTATGATGAGGCAGGTTGTCTTCCAGCGAAGCGATCTGCGCGCGAACGCCCAGCGCGGCTTCGATGGCCCGGTCGAGGTGGTAGTCGCCCCGGAATACGGCCATCACGGCATCGCCCATGAACTTATCGACGTGGCCGCTCTGCGCAATGATCTCCTTGACCATCACGTCGAAATACCGGTTTACCAGCCTGACTACGGTATCGGCCGTTTCGCGTTCGGCAATAGCCGTAAAACCGCAGATGTCGATGAACATGACGGTGGCCGTTACGGTTTCGCTGGCCAGAAGGGAGGTTTCAAATTCGGCGCGGCTCATAAACGTCAGCACCGACTCATCGACGTACATCCGCAGAATATTGTTTTCCTTAATCGCCTGCAAGGTCTGGCGGAGCTGGCCGATGTAGGCCATGGTTTTCTCCATCGTCACCTCAAGGTCTTCGAAGTTGACCGGCTTGGTTACGAAATCAAAAGCCCCCCGGTTCATGGCGGTACGAATGTTATCCATGTCGCCATAGGCCGACACGATAACGGCTTTGAGCATTGGATTTGTCTCATGGAGCCGGATCAGCAGCGTCAGCCCATCCATACCGGGCATGTTGATATCGGTCAGTACCATATCGATATCGGGCTGCTGGTCGATCAGCGTAAGCGCTTCGTTGCCATCGTGGGCAAATACAAACTCGTACTGTTTTTCACGAATCTGACGCCGAAACTTCTGCTTGATGAGGAGTTCAAGATCGGTTTCGTCGTCAACCACCAATATTTTCGCTTTCATGCAATGGTGCGAAGTTTTTCTTTAAGTACAGTGAAGTCGAGCGGCTTGGTCAGGAAATCGTTGGCCCCGAGTGTAGCCGCCTGCTGCTGCGATTCGGGATCGCCATAGGCCGTAATCATCATGACAACGGGCGGGGGCGGAGCGTTGAAGTCGGCCCGGATATGCCGTAACAGCTCGAAACCGCTCATGCCGGGCATGTTGATGTCCGACAGAATCAGCACTACTTCTGAGGGCCTACTCGACAAATAGGTTATGGCTTCTTCGCCCGAGTTGGCAAAGGCCAGTTCAAACTCACCATTCCGAACTTCGCGTCGAAACCGCTGCTCAAACAAATCTTTTACGTCTGGTTCGTCGTCAACAACTAATATTTTCATGGCAGATCGAGTTAGTCAAAGATAAGCGGTTTGTGGGCAGCGTGGTGCCGTCAGGTCGGTAGTTTAAGGGTAAATGTTGTACCCTGTCCTTCGTGGCTGTCAACGTCCAGGGTACCGCCGTGCCCTTTGGTAATGATATCGTAGGCCAGCGACAGGCCCAGCCCGGTTCCTTCGCCGGTGGGTTTGGTGGTGAAAAACGGCTGAAAAATCTTGGAGAGCAGCGCGGCCGGAATCCCGGTACCGTTATCCCGAATCCGGATAACGGCCTGGTCATTTTCCAGTCGAACCTGGGCCGTTACTTCGGGTTGGTAGCCAGCCGTCGGCGTGGTTTTCTGCCGGCTCTGAACGGCGTAGAAGGCGTTGGTGTAGAGGTTGAGCAGCACCCGGCCCAGATCCTGAGGCATCACCTGTACCGGACCCAGCGCCGGGTCCGGATCAACCTGAAAACTGGCGTTAAAGGTTTTGTCTTTAGCCCGCAGGCCGTGGTAGGCCAGCCGCAAGTACTCCTCGCAAAGCGCGTTCAGATCGGTCGGCTCGCGCTGGCCGCTGGAGGCCCGGCTGTGCTGGAGCATGCCCCTGACAATGCTGGAAGCCCGGCCGCCGTGCTGGCTGATCTTCTGTAGGTTCTGGCGCAGGTCGGTCAGCAGCTCGTCGGTGAGCTGGGGGTCGGGGTTTGGTTTGTGGTGCTCGTCGGCGATTTCGTCGATGAGTTCGACGGAGACCTCGGCGAAGTTGTTGACGAAGTTGAGGGGGTTCTGGATCTCGTGGGCGATGCCGGCCGTCAGCTCACCCAGCGAGGCCAGCTTTTCCTGCTGAATGAGCTGGTTCTGGGCGGCCTTCAGTTCGGCCTGCTGCTGCCGGAGCTGGGCATTGGTACGGGTCTGCTGGCGGTTGCTACGCCATAAAACGAGGGCCACAACGCCCAGTAATCCCAGCCCGATCAGCGCCCCGATCAGCCGTTGCTGTTGTCGTTGGTCTTCTTCGGCCTGCAAAATGGCCGCGGCCTGCTGTTCGGCTGCCTTGGCGTTCTGCTGAAGAATGGTTAGCTGCTGCCGGGTCTGGGCGCCCAGCAGGGTGTCGTTGTAGGCTATGAATGTCTGCTGATACTGGTAAGCGCGCTGGTAGTCATTTTGCCGGGCGTAAGACTGCGCCAGTATCTGGCTGGCATCCCGGATAACTTCCTTATAGCCAATTTGCCGGCTGAGGTTCCAGCTCTTCTGCCCGTAATAGACGGCGCTGTCGGCCCGGTTGGTGGCCAGCTGCGCCCGGGCCATCACCGTCTGCGCCCAGGCAATTACCTCGTAGGCTCCTTCGGCCAGCAGCACCCGAAGCGACCGGTGGGCGGTTCGGATAGCCGCCAGGGGCTGACCCTGCTCCGTTTCTACGGCCGCCAGATTACTCTCGGCCTCTGCCCGTAGCAGTGGGTTCTGGAGCGATTCGGCCAGCCGGATCGATTTGTCGTAGTAGTTCTGCGCTTTTTCCGGGTCGCCTTTCAGCCGGTACAGTTCGCCAAGGGCGTTCAGGGTTCGGCATACGCTTCTGAGGTCGTTAGCCCGCTCGTGTTCATCCATGGCGGTTGTCAGGAACTCGAGGGCCAGGGTATAATCGCCAAGCAGAATATGGAGGGAACCCAGGTGAGAATGCGTCTGTCGAATCAGCAGCAGGTCGTTCCGTTGTTCAGCAACGCGCAGGCTCTGCTGGCCCAGTTCAAAGGCGGTGGCATAGTCGCCCCGCTGAATGCTTACCCAGGCGAGTCGGCTCTGGACCCGGGCCACCCCCAGGCTATCCTGCAACTGGCTGAAGCCATCGCCGGCTGCGTTCAGATGCGATACCGCCCGGTCGTAGTTGTTGAGGTTGCTGTAAGCCCGACCCAGCGTGAACTGCGCCATGGCGATGCCTGGCTTGTAGTTGATAGCGCGCGCGAGCGCCAGAGCCTCGTTGCTATATTGAAGGGCCGACACTCGATTGGTATCGGTTGAGGCATTGGCCAGATCGATCAGCCGGTTAACCCGACCAGTATCGGTTTTGGTAATCGCCAGCTGCCGGGTGAGCGCCCTGATCAGCGAGTCCTGCGCCCGTACCCGATAGCCCAGGGTCAGGAGCAGCAAGCAGGTAACACCAAGCAGCCATTGTCTTCTCATAGGAGCATATACCTAGGCGGGTAGTTCGATAATAAACTCGGTGCCTTCGCCTTCGCGGCTTTTGACTTCTATTGTACCACCGTGTCCCTTAGTAATGATGTCGTAGGACAGAGACAGGCCCAGTCCGGTTCCTTCGCCGGTGGGTTTGGTGGTGAAAAATGGCTGAAAAATCTTGGTCAGGATCGACTCGGGCATACCAACGCCGTTGTCCCGAACCCGAATCCGGACTTCGTTACCAACGCATTCGGTCGTAACCGTTACGGTAGGCTGGTACGAACTGGTCTGCCCCTGTTCAGCTTTCTGCCGGCTCTGAACGGCGTAGAAGGCGTTGGTGTAGAGGTTGAGCAGCACCCGGCCCAGGTCCTGGGGAACAACCGTCACGAGGCCGAGGCTGGCGTCGAGTTCAGCGCTGAAACTGGCGTTGAATGTTTTGTCTTTAGCTCGCAGGCCGTGGTAGGCCAGCCGCAAGTACTCCTCGCAGAGCGCGTTCAGATCGGTCGGCTCGCGCTGGCCGCTGGAGGCCCGGCTGTGCTGGAGCATGCCCCTGACAATGCTGGAAGCCCGGCTGCCGTGCTGGCTGATCTTCTGCAGGTTCTGGCGCAGGTCGGTCAGCAGCTCGTCGGTGAGCTGGGGGTCGGGGTTTGGTTTGTGGTGCTCGTCGGCGATTTCGTCGATGAGCTCGACGGATACCTCGGCGAAGTTGTTGACGAAGTTGAGGGGGTTCTGGATCTCGTGGGCGATGCCGGCCGTCAGCTCACCCAGCGACGCCATTTTCTCGCTGTGGATGAGCTGGTTCTGGGTCGCTTTCAGCTCGGTCAGCGCCTGTTCCAGCTCTTCTTTCTGACTGGTAATTTCGGCCGTACGCTGGGCCACCAGGTACTCGAGTTCCTGCTTGCGGGCCTCAATTTTTCGTCGTTCGGCCGCTTCGATCTCACGTTCCTGTTCCAGCTTGATCAGCGCTTTTTTCTGGCGGCTGGCCACAATCAGGAAGGCAACAAGCCAGATCAGCGAAAAGCTGACGGCCGAGTCAATGAAGTTGTCGTATGTTTTGGCAAACTTCGGAAACAGGTCCTCGATGACTTTGAAAACAGACATCAGGACCATGAACGGCGCTACCGCCAGGAAGGCCGTACGGGCGGCCTGGTTGGGGCTAAGCAGGTGGACCGTATAGCCGACCATGCCCAGGGCAATCAGCCAGATCAGGCGGAGCGGAAAGTCCTCGTCGGTAACGGTGCTGAGACCGATCAGGGCAACGTTGATAAACCAGTAGTTCTTGAGCCACCAGTCCCATTGAGGAACCCGATTTTTTGTATCAAGAAATCGCCTTGTCTGCCAGATGATCAGCAGCGTAAAGAGTGACGACGAGATTTCATCCTCATCCATGGTCAGGTAGGTTTGGCGTGTGGGTGGTTTAGTGTGGGCAAGATAGATACCAAACGCCAACCGAACAACGGCTGATACACGCCAGCGGAGCTTACGTATGTTAGTCGGTTGATTAGGTAGATACCGACGTAGGCCGACCCGCCAGAAGCTCATTCTGCCGCCGAATTCGCCCCGACAAACTTCTGACGATGCTACGCAGCACCTCGCCCCGCTCTTCCATCAGGTCAAAGAAGTCGTCCTGGTCGAGCCGCAGCAGCCTGACTTCTTCCACCGCTTCGGCGGTAGCTGATCGGGATTCGGTATCGAGCAGCGCCAGCTCCCCGAAAAAATCGCCCCGGCCAAAACGAGCCAGCTCGGTGTCGCCATCCAGAATACTTACCTGGCCGGTATCGATGACGTACAGAGCCGTGCCGAGGTCGCCTTTCCGGAAGATGACATCGCCAGGCTGGTACGATTCTTCCTTCATGATCGGGGTAATACTGGCCAGTACGTTTTCGGGCGTTTGGGCAAACAGGCTGGTGTTGGCCAGCAGCAACACCCGGTCATAGTCGGGAATCTGGCTGGTAGAAGTAGACGAGTGATTCATAAGTAAAGGCGACAGAACAGACGTACGGCTCAGCAGCTGACGAGCTTCGTCGGCCTGGCTGGCGGGTATGGCGCGCAACACGAGACCAACCGTCCAGGCCGAAAATACAGTTTCGCCGGTTCGGAGTATATACGAACGGATGGATTCAGGGTCCTTGAACGGACCGAGTTCGGCATCGAGAATACGCACTTTTTCGGCCCGGTTTAGGTCGTCGACCAGTACCTGCAGGGTCTGGTAAACGTTGCGCGGAATCAGGTTGTCGAGAAGTTCTAGGGCGTTGGCCCGGCGCTCGCGGGCGGGGTGGCCTACCCCCAGTCGGGCACCGGCAATGGTTTCGGAGTCGTAAAGCTGGGTCAGCACGTCGAACAGGCGTTGCCGCAGTACGGTCAGCTCATAGTCCAGCGACTGAACCAGGCTGTCGTCCGTTTCGGTGAGGGTGCCATGCAGAATTCGGTGGGCCAGCGCCAGTTCATCGTGGAGCAGGGACCGGAAGGCCTGATCGTCGGCGGGTTCGTTGGGAAAACGGCGGAGGGCCCGCAGCGCAGCGCCCCGCACCCGTAAATCGGACTGCCGGGCCAGTTCGTTCAGAAACTGACGGCTCCGGGGGGTGCGGATGGTGCCGCAGATAATGGCTATACGCTGAATCAGTACGGGGTCGGTCGTGTTCCGCCAGGCTTCCTGCAAAAGCGGCAGCACGTCGGCCTGGCTGCCTTTCAGGGCGTTGGCCGCAACACGTCCGGCCGTTTTGCTGGTTAGGCGGTCTACCAGGTGCCGGGCCAGCCCCAGATCGGTGAGTTGACCAGCGGCCAGCATGGCGTCGTTCAGCAGCCCGTTCTGGCTCTGGGTCAGGTAACGGGTTACGGTAGGGGCAAAGTCGGTCAGGCGCAGTCGGCCAATCAGGCCCAGTGCCATTCGCTGCCGCCCCGGGTCCGACGCGTTGGTCAGCTCGGTCAGGCTACGTACACCCACCGGATCGCGTGGGTTCAGCTCCAGCACTCCCCGGATGGCACCCTGGCGAATGGTGACGTCGGTATGGTTCAGGAGCGGGGCCAGCTCAGCCGGGTCGGCGCTGATGCGTCGGCCCAGCAGGTAAGCGGCCTGCTCGCGCAGGGCAGGGTCGGAATCGGTCAGGGCAATATGACGAACGGGCGCAACCGGCAGGGGCTGGTTAGTCCGGGCGGCTACGGTCAGGGTACGTTGCCGCACCGATGGGCTGGCGTGGGTCAGTAAGGTTGGTAACTGCCGGCCCAGTTCGTCGGGGTTGTGCTGATCGAGCCAGCCGATAGCTGCCGTCACATCGTCGGGGTTGCTGCTGCGCAGCCGGGCTGTTACTGCCGACGACGCCGTAGCGGGCATGGCCAGCTGGTCGCGTTCGAGAAACCGTCGGCCAATGGCGTCGTTGAGTTCGTGCAGGTAATGATTGTAGGTTTGGTCGAGCAGCCACACCAGTACGCCCAGCAGCACGATCCAGACCAGAGGCATCAGCGCTTCGATGGCGGGGCGGGCGTGCAGCGCAAATATCAGGAAACCCGCTATTCCCAAACCGATCGGCTCGTAAAACCCTTTGGCTACCGTATGGCCCTTGAGCCGCTGCGGAGCCGACAGGGGCTGGAACAACACCAGAAAGACGGGGTCGAACAGCGATCGGCGTACTACTTCGAAGAGCAGGTAGAGGCCGCAGAAGTATACCAGCCGGGTTGTCTCGTCGGTCGTGATCATGTTCAGAACGACCAGTCCGGCCAGCCCGGCCAGCGCTACCCAGGGCAGCACGAGCAGCGAACGCTGTACCCCAAACCGGTCGAGGGCCTGCCGCGACAGCAGGAGCTTAACGACCATGGCTACCCCGTAGGTAAGCGCCAGCACCAGGCTGACGTAGTAGATGACGTCGGTCTGGTCATGAAAACGGTGCTTTACGTTGACAAAGAAACTGTACTCGATCTGGGTAGCCACGGCCGCCAGCGTAGCCAGACTCAGGCACATGAAGAAGATCAGCTTACTGCCCCCGAATCGTTTCTCGATCAGCTGCGACTCTTCCCGGCGGGTAGCCCGGCTGGGGCGGTGGGGGGCGTGAACCTCGTGCGATCGGACCGTAAGCCGCAGAATATAGAGCGAGGCAACAAACGCGGCCAGCGCGACGACCAGGAGTCGAAGTACTTCTTCGTGGGCATGCACCAGCGCGGCCAGAACAGCACCGATGGCTTTGGCGGGCATATCGCCCGAACTGATGACGCTGAACAGCCGCTTGCTCTGGCGGGTATCGAACACCACCGCCGAAACGCCCCAGAACTCCAGATTGGTCAGCAGATAGATGATTCGGTACCCAACCATGATGGCCACCGCAGCCGCCACCGAATGACCTACCTCAACCAGCACGCCCACCACTACCGTCATCACCACGACCGAAAGCAGCACCCGCATGGCCAGGCTGCTCAACAGCAGATGATGTTCATAATACGCGTAGAGCCGTCCCACCACGATCATCCCCAGCGCAGAGGCTACGTACGCAATTGGCAGGCTGGTTTCGGGATGGTTCTCGAGCAGTATGGCATTGGCGGCTACGTAAATCAGGATGGTACCGATGCCCAGCAGGAAGTTATGGACAAAAAAAAGCCCAACCGTACGGGCTTCTTCGGGTCGAATACCCACTGCCCGCTGCCAGCGTTGAGCCAGGGGTGATGGTGATGCAGAAGAGGTGTCGGTTCCGACGTTCATGGTGAAATGGAAACGCGATTTACCCTCAAAGATAAGCACTGACCGTCTAAACCGCTTTTCGGGCGCGGGTTTAGTTTCGGCAGCTCTATCCGCCCGCCATCGGGCAGGCTAACCGGATAGCTGGTCTGCGCCTATCTACCGAAGGCATATACGTACGTATAGGGTCTACTAATCGGTATGGCTGCTGCCGGGCTGGCGATACACGTCGGGAAAGGTCGCTGAATCACCTGCTCGATCGGTACAGCGTGTATTCGGAAGGGTTCGGCAACCGGGGCAGGACGAGAGAACGTAGGGCAGAAGCGGGGATGCCAACCAAACGGACATAAATACTGTTGTATTGGTACGGGCGTCGTTACCTGAACGGAATCAATAAAAACGATAATTTTTGCGGTCAACTGTCTGACTGATACGCTACCTTTGCGGGTCAAAACAACGACGCGCCTTCGTCATGGACCAGTATTCATACATTGCCAACTCTGACGCGGCTTACGTAGATCAACTGTACCAGTCTTATAAGCAAGACCCTCAATCAGTTGACCAAAGCTGGCAGCAATTTTTTAAAGGATTTGAGTTCTCCTTAACCTACGGCGAAACTGCCGGATCAACAACCAACGGCGCGGCCAAAACCAACGGCGCAGCCACAAACGGCCAGGCGGCTGCTACGAAACCCGTGGATGCCAGCCATGCCGACCCGTCGGACCGCGAAAAAGAAGTATCAGTAGCCAGCCTGATCAAAGCCTACCGCTCGCGGGGGCACCTGCTGGCCAAAACCAACCCGCTCAAAGCCCGGAAAGATCGTCAGCCCCGCGTTGACCTGCCTGACTACGCCCTGTCTGACGCCGACCTCGATACGACCTTCGAATCGGGTAAGCTGCTGGGTATTGGACCGGCTACCCTGCGCAAGATCATGGAGTCGCTCCAGAAGATCTACGCGGGGAACATCGGCTTTGAGTATATGTACATCCGGGAGCTGGACGTTAAAAACTGGCTCCGCAACAAAATCGAGAAAGAAGCGCTGGTCTTCAGCCCTTCGGTGTCGGAGAAGAAGCGTATTCTCGAAAAGCTGAACGAAGCGTCGGTATTCGAAAACTTCCTGGCTACCAAATACCTCGGTCAGAAGCGCTTTTCGCTCGAAGGCGGTGAAGCCACCATTCCCGCCCTCGACACCATCATCAGTACGGCCGCCGATATGGGTGTTGAAGAGGTGATGATCGGGATGGCCCACCGGGGTCGTCTCAACGTGCTGGCCAACATTCTGGGTAAATCGTACGAATCGATCTTCGACGGTTTCGAAGGCAATGTACCCCAGCAGGTGCATGGCGACGGCGACGTAAAATACCACCTCGGCTACTCGAGCCTAACCGAAACGCCCAACGGTAAACAGATCAGCGTGAAGCTGGCCCCTAACCCCTCACACCTCGAAGCCGTTAATCCGGTCGTGGAAGGATTCGTGCGGGCGCAGGCCGATGAAGAATATAACGGCGATTTCACCAAGATCATGCCGATTCTGATCCATGGCGACGCGGCCGTGGCGGGACAGGGTATCGTGTACGAAGTAACCCAGATGGCCAAGCTGGCTGGCTATCAGACCGGCGGTACGGTACATTTCGTGATCAACAACCAGGTCGGCTTTACCACCGATTTTGACGATGCGCGCTCGTCGATCTACTGCTCGGATATTGCCAAGATCATCGACGCTCCCATTTTCCACGTCAACGGCGACGATCCGGAAGCGGTAACTTTCTGCGCCAAGCTGGCGGTTGAATTCCGTGAGAAATTCAACCGCGACGTGTTTATCGACATGGTATGTTACCGGCGCTACGGACACAACGAGTCGGATGAACCGAAGTTTACCCAGCCGACCATGTACAGCATCATCGACAAGCGGGCCAACCTGCGCGAGCTGTACAAAAACCTGCTCATCGAGCGGGGCGATGTAGACGCGGAGCTGGCGCAGCGGATGGATACCGAGTTCAAGAAGCAACTGCAGGATCGGCTCGATCGGGTTAAGCAGAAAGCCGAGATTCCTTACAAACCCCTCCGGCTTGACCTCGACTGGGCTGAGCTCCGCTTTGCCGAGCCGCAGGATTTCGAGAAGTCGCCCGAGACGGGGGTGCCCGCCGAAACGCTCGATCAGATTGGTCAGGCGCTGGTAAAAATACCCGAGGGCTTCAAGCCACTGAAGCAGATCGAAAAGCTGCTGAAAGATCGGCAGACCATGCTCACCGAAACCAAAACGGTAAACTGGGGAACGGCCGAGCTGCTGGCCTACGGGTCGCTGCTGCTGGACGGTCGCCCCGTTCGGCTGAGCGGCCAGGACGTACAGCGGGGCACGTTCTCGCACCGCCATGCCGTCCTGCACGACGTAGAGACGAACGCAACCTATTCATCGCTCGACTTCATCAAAGAAGGCCAGCCGAAGTTTCAGGCCTACAACTCGCTGTTGTCGGAGTACGGCGTTCTCGGTTTCGAATATGGCTACGCCATGGCCAACCCCCACGCGCTCGTGATCTGGGAAGCGCAGTTCGGTGATTTCTCGAACGGCGCCCAGCTGATCATCGACCAGTTTATTGCGGCTGCCGAGTCGAAATGGGGCATCCAGAACGGCGTAACGCTGCTTCTGCCGCATGGCTACGAAGGCCAGGGCCCAGAGCACTCGAACGCCCGGCCCGAGCGATATCTGCAGCTGTACGCGGAGCACAACATGATCGTGGCTAACGTATCGTCGCCGGCTAACTTCTTCCACCTGCTGCGTCGTCAGCTGGCGTGGTCGTTCCGGAAACCGCTGGTCGTTATGTCGCCCAAGTCGCTGCTGCGGCATCCCAAGTGCATCTCACCCCTCGAAGACCTTACCAAAGGCTCGTTCCAGGAGGTGCTGGGTGATACCTACGCCAAGCCGAAAAAGGTAAAACGGGTACTGCTCTGCACGGGTAAAATTTATTACGACCTGCTCGACAAACAGCAGGCCGACCAGCGCGACGATGTGGCTATCATCCGGCTCGAACAGCTGGCTCCGCTGCCCAAAACGCAGCTGGATGCCGTGCTGGCGCAGTATGGCAAAGCCGAGAAGTTCTGGGTACAGGAAGAACCCGAAAACATGGGCTACTGGACCTACCTGCTTCGGATCGGGCTGACCCTGCCCATTATCTCGCGCCATGCCGCAGCTTCGCCCGCTACCGGCTATGCCAAAGTACATACCCAGGAACAAGCTGACATCGTTCGTAGAGCGTTTGACTAAATAGGAGTAGGGTATACGGTATGTAGTTTCGGGTAGTTTCTTTACCTGATAGCTACATACCGCGAAGCCTGAAAACCGAAAACCGATAATTATGGCCGTTGACATGAAGATCCCCGCAGTGGGGGAAAGCATCACCGAAGTGACCGTGGGCACCTGGTACAAAAAAGAAGGTGACCACGTAAAGATGGACGATGTCCTGTGTGGACTTGATTCCGATAAAGCGACGTTTGAACTGACGGCCGAAGCTGATGGCGTACTGCACATCCTGGCTCAGGAAGGCGATGTACTGCCCATTGGCGCCAGCATCTGCTCGATCGACACCGACGGATCGGGCTCAACCGGTAGTGCTACTCCGGCTCCAGCGGCCGAACCCGCTCCGGCCGAAGCGCCCAAAGCCGATCCGCAGCCCGCTCCGGCCAGCGAAGCCCCTAAGGCCGACGCGCCAGCCGCGGCTCCTGCAACGGGAGGTAACGTTATTGACATGAAAGTGCCGGCCGTTGGGGAGTCGGTTACGGAAGTTACCATTGCTTCCTGGAGTAAGAAAGACGGCGATCAGGTAGCGCTGGACGAAGTACTCTGCGAACTGGAGTCAGACAAAGCTACCTTCGAACTACCCGCCGAAGCGGCTGGTATCCTGCGCATCGTTGCCCAGGCTGGCGAGACCCTGCCCATCGGGGGGCTGATTGCCAAAATCGAAACAAGTTCGGCAGCTGGTCAGGCCGCACCCAGCCCCGCTCCGTCGGCGGCCGCTGCGCCGGCCCCGTCGGCTAACGGCAGCAACGGACAGGAAAGCTACGCGGCTAACCACCCCTCGCCCGCAGCGGCTAAAATCCTGGCCGAAAAAGGGATCGATGCCAAACAGGTAGCTGGTACCGGCGTAGAAGGCCGCATCACCAAAGAAGATGCTATGAAAGCTGCGCCCAGCCCGGCGCAGCCAGCCGCGCAACCCGCTCCGTCGGCGGCCGCTGCGCCGGCCCCGTCGGCTAACGGCAGCAACGGACAGGAAAGCTACGCGGCTAA
>NZ_MVEC01000034.1:0-8843 GCF_002006735.1 Spirosoma sp. 209
CCTTCGGGTATTTTTTTCTGCAAACCGTCAATTTCTGGCGGAATGGTCATTCACCTTTGACCCACATAGCCTATTAACTGCAAACAACGACCTTCTAAACTTTATGCGCCTTCAACTACAACTAACACCTACTACTCAGCCAGTACCATTTGATCATTTGCATCAACTTACCGGAGCGCTGCACAAATGGCTGGGACAGAACGATATTCACGATGGCTTAAGTTTGTACAGCTTCGGCTGGTTACGAGGGGGCGAAAGCCGTAAAGATTCCTTGCGTTTCCCCAGAGGAGCCACCTGGAACATCTCTTTTTTCGATAATGAGAAAGCCCGGCAGTTACTGAAAGGTATGTTGGATCAACCCGAGTTAGGCTTTGGTATGCGAATTTTTGAAATCCGTGAGATAGCTCCACCATCGTTTCGTTCCCATCATTATTTCCTAACAGACGGCTCCTCGATCGTCATTCGCCAAAAACGACCTGATGGCTCGCGGGCCTACCTACTCTGGGATGATCCGGCTACCGACCAGGCACTAACGCTGTCATTTC
The DNA here is from genome assembly GCF_002006735.1 of Spirosoma sp. 209. Lineage (NCBI taxonomy): Bacteria > Pseudomonadati > Bacteroidota > Cytophagia > Cytophagales > Cytophagaceae > Spirosoma > Spirosoma sp. 209. The sequence goes on from NZ_MVEC01000034.1 coordinate 546, forward strand.
AGCGCAAACTGACAGCAGCTGGTTTTTCTGGGGCTGACCTCGGGGCCATAGTTTCGTTCGACCGTACCTACCAAAATGCCCGTACTCGAAAGATTGCTATTAAAGGTACTAATCATCGGGGAAGTGAATGTCCGGTGATTGTTGAGGGAACGCCCGATACACTACATTTTGCCTGGACGGTGGGACTCGGTGAATTAACGGGCAGTGGTTTTGGCGCATTACGTTAATTCGATAACCTAATATGAGCGAAGAAATTTACTACGTTGTTCGTTACACCGGCCCGTTCGGCTATATCAAACCCTGGACGGCGGTGCGCGATGAACGAACGTTTAGTCAGCAGTTTCTGACGCCGAGCATTGTTGAAGGCATTCGGCAAAAACTAGGGGTAGAGGTGATCCTGCGGCATCGATTGTCGTATGCCAAAATTGATCAGCAACAGGAACGGACGCAATCAAGGGCTTTTGTTATCGAAGCCAAACGGAAACGGGCAACCCGGGAGCAGTCAATCCTGATCCGGGGCATTATGCTGAATCCTGTAGTGCATTTAGCCTTTTCGACACGAGAGGATGCTGAGCGGGCGGCTGAACAACACATTTGTTTATGCCGAAACGAGGACATACTGCTGCCGGATGACTTGGTACTACCACAAGCCATTGACGAGTTTGACCAAATTCCCGGTTTTGAGCTTCTGTTTGGTGAAGGCTCATCGGCGGTTATGGTCGGGTACGACCGCTTTCAGGCGAATCAGCCGATGTATGGCACCGTGAAGATTGTTGGTAGACCCGTTGGCGCTGATCCTCTCGAATGATGGAACTCTTAGCAAAAAGCCCCGAACAGGGGGGATTGACACTATTGCAACACACCCAGCACGTGGTCGACTGTATTTTGAAAATGGCACGGGAGTATGGCTTTAACACGAGATTAGCTCGCTTGGGAGCGGTGCTGCATGATCTAGGCAAAGCACATGCGTTTTTTCAGCGTACCGTCAGAAATGAAGTAACGGATCTGGAACGACAGCGATTAGACCCACATCGGCACGAAATTTCATCACTACTGTTCCTGCCGTTATTTGACCGAACGGACTGGCCTGTCTTGATTGAGATGGTAGCAGCTCACCACAAATCTGCTTCATCGGATGTGCGACGCCGGGGGCTGGTTGACTTAGCACTTGATTGGATTGGATCGGACGCGACGTTTGATCGACACGCCGAAGAGTGGGAAACTTGGTCGGTAACGGTTCATTCGATACTCGCTGCATTCAAAATCAAGGCGCGAGTCATTAGTCGGGAAGAAGCCCGGGAAGCCTTTGATTTTGCGGTTGATTATTGTGATAATCGACCAACAGGCTGGTCGCGGTGGCGAGGTTTACTCATGAGTGCTGATCACTTTGCATCAGAATATATGCATGAGGCCAAAGCGCTGTTGTCGGGTTTTTATAAACGACCACAACTTGGTTACTACAGCCGGGTATCTGAATTACACCCACTGTCGAAATTATCAGCGGACAAACGCAATCGGCACACGTTTGTGGTAGCACCCACAGGCTCGGGTAAAACAGACTTTCTGTTACGGCGCTGTCGGGGACGGGTTGTGTATACGCTGCCGTTTCAGGCGTCCATTAACGCGATGCTCCTTCGGCTTGACAAAGATCTTAATCAAAAACATGGAAAACGCTTATCCACTGCTCAGCTAACGGATGTTCGACGGGTTCACGCTGCTTCGCGCATTCTGTTGTACAATGAGAAAGGGAAAAAGGTAGAGGAAGAACAGTTTTTGCAACGGAATCCGGGAGCTAGTATTAAAGTGACAACGCCCCACCAGTTGGCTTCAATCATCTTCGGTACAAGTGGATACGAAGCGGCAGCATTGGATTTAGCGGGGTGCGACATTATCCTGGACGAAGCCCACGTATATGATGATCTGGCTCGAGCTATGGTGCTCGAACTGGTTAAAGCCCTAGTGCGGCTTGGCTGCCGGGTGCATATCGGTACAGCTACCATTCCAGACGATCTAACCAAACAGTTAATTAAGTCCTTGGGCGGGCCCCGGCGTGTATATCAGGTCCGTCTGGATAAAAAAACGCTTCAGGATTTTAATCGACACGAGGTTTATAAGATACAGGATGAAGCGGAAGCTAGAAATGCAGTAACGGCTGCTTTAGCGCAGCAGGAACGTGTACTGTTTGTGGCCAATCAGGTTAAGTTGGCACAGGAACGGTATCTATGGGCTAAAGAAACATTTCCAAATGTGCCTATTCTGCTGGTTCATAGCCGATACCGACGCCGTGATCGTTCAGAGCTGGAAAGGCAGATTAGTGTCTACGACCAAAGCAATGGTCCTTGCCTGGTAATTGCCACGCAGGTAGTAGAAGTAAGTCTGGACATTTCATTCGATCGGTTAATGACAGACGCGGCTCCGCTGGATAGCATGGTGCAGCGGTTTGGTCGAATCCACCGCCGACGTACGCTCGATACGATTGGCACCTACAGGCCTGTTCACGTCATTGCTCCGGCGGAGTCGGATAAAGCAATTCGACCGTACAATGCCGATGTTGTACGGCGAAGCTTTGCACTGCTACCCGATGGTTTACTCAAGGAAACAGAATTACAGCGGCTGATCAATGAAGCCTATGGCGAAGTTGCTGTACCCTCTATTGATGTTCATTTAGCCACTGGTGAGACAGCTCCCTTGCGTGAATTATGCCACCGCCCCAAGTCGGTATTAATCGACGCGCTGGAAATAGAGGGAGCTGTTTGCATCCTCGAATCGGACCGGGAACGTTACGTATCAACGTACGGTGCCGAGCGCATGAAGCTTGAAATACCGGTACCCTGGAAGAGCATTGCCCGGTACGTTGGTACCTGGCCCCGAATCGAAGCTGGTAGTTATCCGCTGGTCGTCAGTGACGCCTTCTACAACGCGAATGGCATTCCATTAGGGTTACAACTTCCTACCAAACAGGAATCAGATAACGCCACACCCCTTACCAACTTTCTCTGATATGTATACCGCTTACATTGGTCGACGGCTGATCGATCTGGTCAACGCCCGCGACGGCAAAACGCGCACCGTGCCACAATTCTTTGATGAAGTTTATTATCCACTTTTCTTCAATGATGACCGCTATCTGCAACACGTTAACAACTCTAAGTTTGATCAGGCGTACAAGCAGAAAGGAAAAACGCCACTTACTGAAGCTGTACGGACGAGTGTATTGGCGGCTCAACATCACCGAATCCAAAACGATGCACCCGATGGGTCTTTCTTTTTGGGCGGGGCGGCTGCCGAACTGACTGCTGGTACGTCGGGGCAAGTAACGGACATTAAATTGCCGATCACACCCGAAGAAGTATACGCCTCCTGGATTGGGGCAGCCTTAGGAATTGGCGTTAGTGGAGGATTAAATGTGCTGGTGGATGCGGATGAAGTATTAGTAGCCCTATACGATGGTTGGCCAGTTTACCGTAGCTATCTTAACGCTACTCCTAATTTAAAGCCACATCAAATCAATACCTGGAATGGCTGGTGGATAACAACCGTATTCAACCGACGATTTGATCCACTGCGTCCTTTTCAGGAAAAGTCACCGGACGTGAAAACGGATAAAACGTCGGGCGGGGCAAGTCTGGAAACTCAGAAGTGGATAAACATCATTTTTGCCCTGGCGCGTAAAGCTCCTCGTCGGTTAACAACGTATGTATACTCGTTGAGCCAAATGAACACAACTATTGGATTCGTGACAATTGACTTGCCCAAAGTTGTCGTTGTAGAGCGTGATGTGTATAGTCAACTGATTGGAAGCCAGGGGGGATTTAAGGAAGAAGCGCTTGGCGATCTGTACAATACCGAACTCGGGTTTCAGAAGGCTTGTGAACTGGGCGTTATTGGTCTCCAGGCACTCGAACCGGCCAGTTTAGGCGAGTATATGCCTAATTCAAAAGGGCCTGGTAAGCCGTTCAAGGCACCAAAGGATGATAAAGATCCTATCCTAATTACCTATACCATTTACCAAATCTGGATTATTGCCATGTTAAACAACCAAAAATTGCTTGAACTGAGCGAACGAATGGCTGCTATGTTGACTCAGGTATCCGACCCGACGAAGCGGGGTAAGACAGGGGGCAGCAACCTCGTCAACGATCTTGTCAACACCACAAACCGACCGCAGTTGATCGAGCGTTTCGCCAAGTTGATCGATAAAGTGCCGAATCAGCACCCAATGCTGAACGAAATAGCCAGTACGATTGCGGTCATGCCGCTAACAGATATTCCGCTCTTTATTGCCCTTCTGAAGCTAAAATACGCAGTCGAAGAGGCCAAATTAACCACCAGTACATCAAAAAGCTAACTAATCGAAAAATGAAGCCTTACCTTTATCTACGCGGCTTAAAAGTAGCCGAACATACTGTTTTTGCCGTTCAGGATGGACAGAAAAACTACTATGATCCGACGTTTAATAAACGAGTTTCTTACTCAAGCGGCCAGCAGGTAAAACGCTCGTTGCTTGATATGCTCTCCGAAACGCTGGAAGAGAATCGGGCACCTGTGACGTTCAATTACGAGATTAATAACAAAGACGAGTTGGGAAACAAAGAGCCATGGTCACCCTGTGATCCAACGTACGCCGATCAGTTGATTGGAGGTTGGATGCGGGCACGTCCTGGCGTGGTAACCTTGAAACGGCGTAGTCCACTGTCTATTTCAGCTATGCGTCCATTGCACCCATTGCTGGTCAGCATGACAAACGAAAATTTGACATTCGACCGGAGTGACCGACCAGACAATAATCCAATACGCGTTATAAACGCTGCCGGAGAAGCCCTTTCTGAGGAGCAGATTAATGATTACCTAACCAGAAAACACCGCACATTGCCGCGTCGACATTGGATTCCAGATAATTCCCGAACAACCGGTTTATTTGTTTTTGATATTGCCATTGATTTACACCGATTGTTCAGTGTTTCTGTCAATCAACATGAACCAGAATTAACAGCGGATTCATTACAGAATCTGAGAAATGCTGGCTGGGTAGCTTCCACTGATGGCGAACGGCTTATTGCTCCCGCCGAGCGCCGAACGGAAATCATTCCAGCTTTGGCATCGGCTTTGGTCAATTGGCATATTACCAGCAATCAGGCGCGTACCTACAGTCCGCAAACGATGTTGGCCATTACTATTAGCGACAATGCCAGCCGCATTGCCGGAGCGATTCGAGCGGACCTGGATGCTGAACAAAATAGGGACAATAGCTATCGGGCGATTCCAGTTGTTGAGCCTATTGATGGAGTGGATTTATTTACCTCTCTGGCTTGCAAAGGGTATGTGCCGGGTGTTAGCGGTTCGGTTGATGCACTAGAACAGGCGGAGCAACGGCTAATCGAATTGTTATCTGCTTACAATTACGAAAACTGATGACAAACCTTAACCCTCGCATCGGTGGGATGCTAGTGGGGTATTACCGCCTTTGTCCCCGCAAGGCGTGGCTGTCGATGCGGGGGCTTTGGATGGAGCAGGAGTCGGATGCCGTGGCGCTCGGTCGTCTGTTGGACGACCACAGCTACAGCCGCGACAATAAGCACCTCTCCATTGACGCAGAAGCGCCTGATGGCACGGAACTGGTTGGTAAGATTGACCGGACGAACCTTAAAAACGGTGTGCTGCACGAAACCAAGAAAGGTCGGGCCTGCGAGGATTCGCACCGCTGGCAGGTCCGGTTTTACCTTTGGCTGCTTTATCTCAACGGCGTAACTCGTTCCAACGGACATCCGTTTACCGGTCAACTGGATTACCCGTTACTGCGCCGGACAGAACCTGTCACGCTGGATGCTGAACATATCACGGAACTAGCCACTACCGTGTCGGCAATCCGGGCCATCGCCGACCAGGAAATACCACCCCCGCGTTTAGCCAAACGATCTTTCTGCACCAAATGCGCCTTTGAAGAACTCTGCTATGGATGAACCAAGCTGCCGTAGTGGAGCGAGGGGGTCGAAAAAAGTAACGCGTTCATACGCACTCATTCACTACTATGAAACGACCACACTACCTTTTTTCAAGCGGCCGATTGCGTCGCCAGCACAATACCCTATGCCTAGAGCGCACAACAGGTGAGCGATTGCCTGATGATGCCCCTGACGACGAGGGGTTGCCTTCCGCCGAGACTGACGGTGCCCGATCCCCGTTTCCCGTCGAAGCCGTCGATAGTCTGTACCTGTTCGGCGAAATCGACCTCAACAGCAAACTCGTCACGTTCCTGGGGCAGCAGGGTATTCCGACGTTTTTCTACGACTACTACGGCAATTATACGGCTACCCTGTTTCCGCGAGAGGGGCAGTTGTCGGGGCGGTTACGCGTCGATCAGGCCCGGCATTATCTGAGTGCAAAACGAAGGCTGGTTTTGGCCCGCGCTTTTGTAGAAGCGGCTCTGTTCAACATTGAGCGCGTAATCAAATATTACCAACCGAGGTTGGTAGGAGAGGAGCAAGCAGCCGTGCATGCAACCTTAAAGGAACTGAAAAAAGATCGAGAAGCCCTACCACTGACGGTTGATATTCCCACGCTGATGGCGGTTGAAGGGCGTATTCGGGATCGGTACTATCGACTTTGGCCCCACTTTCTGGGGCCGGAAGTAGCGGCCCGGTTTCCATTCAACAAACGCGAACGACGACCACCTTCCAACGAGTTGAACGCCCTGATTTCATTCGGCAACTCACTCTGCTATTCGACCGTACTGCGGCAGATTTATCGTACCGCTCTCGATCCAACCATTGCCTATCTGCATGAACTGGGTGACCGACGATTTTCGCTGGCCCTGGATCTAGCTGAAGTCTTTAAACCCCTGCTGGTGGACCGGATGATTTTTCGGCTCCTAAAAACGAGCGAGTTGAATCCACGGCATTTTGAGAAATACCTGGGTGGCTGTTATTTAACCGAGGCCGGACGCAAAATTGTGGTTAGCCATTGGGATGAGCGCCTAAGCCAGACCGTTCAGCACCGCACCATGAACAAGAAAGTATCCTATGAGCGGCTTATTCGCCACGAATGCTACAAACTCGTGCGTCACTTGTGCGATCCAGTCGGCGATCCTTATCAGGGTTTTCACATGTGGTGGTGACAACGTTTATACTAACTCGTTAGAATTATGCCGTTTTGTATTGCCGTCTATGATGTCAACCAGAAGCGAGTGGGTAAAATGCTCAAGTTATTCCGGCGCTACCTGACCTGGGTACAAAATTCTGTCTTTGAAGGTGACCTAACCGTTGGTCAGTTAAAGCAGCTACAGCTAGAAGCGGATGCGCTTTTGCAGGACGATGACGGTGTAGTGTTCTATCAGTTTCGCGACGAACGCTACGTCGAACGTATTGCACTCGGCACCGATGACGTAAACCGCACAAGGTTCTTATAAGTCGTCAGCCTGTCGAAACTGGGGAATTATTTTAGAATCAACGTGGCCTATTCTAGGATGCTCAATTAGACAGACCAAGCCGTACTGCCTGTAAATGGTCTTTTCATCAAGTCGTCAGCCCCCTGCTTTTTTGGCAGTACTTCAGGCTGACGCTTTTTTGTGTTATTTTTAAGTCTAAAAACCCCTTTAGAAGCACGTGCAGTGCTTTTTTATGGCAGGGTATCAATCGGACCTTCGGGTATTGAAAGTTCGGCCCTTCTAATGCGGTCTGCCTGTGCTTTGGTGTATCAATCGGACCTTCGGGTATTGAAAGATCAATGAAGAAGCTCACCAACGGTTAGTGAGTGAGCGTATCAATCGGACCTTCGGGTATTGAAAGGCGAGAAGAAGCCGCGCAAGCCCCGTTCCTCGGCCAGTATCAATCGGACCTTCGGGTATTGAAAGTAGTGCACCCCGTTGATGGTTAACTCGGTGTAGATGCGTATCAATCGGACCTTCGGGTATTGAAAGTTGGTATCGCGTGGTAATACCAGGCTTCGATCTCAGCGTATCAATCGGACCTTCGGGTATTGAAAGTCTGCCTGACCACCAGCAACGGGGGTAAGTTTCTGAGTATCAATCGGACCTTCGGGTATTGAAAGGAAGTGACGATGAGTCTGAACCAGCTCCGCAAACTCGTATCAATCGGACCTTCGGGTATTGAAAGATGATAACCGGCGATTGTTTCGGTATTTGTTTTGGCGTATCAATCGGACCTTCGGGTATTGAAAGGAAGTGACGATGAGTCTGAACCAGCTCCGCAAACTCGTATCAATCGGACCTTCGGGTATTGAAAGATGATAACCGGCGATTGTTTCGGTATTTGTTTTGGCGTATCAATCGGACCTTCGGGT
>NZ_MVEC01000035.1:0-7664 GCF_002006735.1 Spirosoma sp. 209
AGTTTACATTATATGAGTTGAATAACAGAGATATCACACATCCGCTTAGGCTGTAAAACTCCACACTTGCTTACTCTATATATTATAAATAGTACAATGGCATAATTTGTTAACAAAACATTAACATTGGTAACACAGTTATAGGGCACGAAAGATAGATTATCACTATTCATTACTAGAATTTTACAACCATTTGACGATCAACGTGGTCATTGGTACAATTTGTAAATACTTAACAATAGAGCCATGAGAAGCCGATTATTTTCCTCAGCTTTTGTACTATGCATAATCCCATTACTTTTTTGTGAATGCGGAAAAGAGTGTAGTAACGATCAAGTTTATTATGCTCGATTCTCAATAGTTGATAAGCAGACAGGAAAGCCATATTTCAACCAAAGCAATCGTGAAGTTGATAGTTTGCGAGTCTACCAAAATACGTCATCAAATTCTCTACAACCTGTTCCGGTTGACAGGCGTATTGACCCAATTAAAGGATATGTATTTGGTGATATTGATATAATCGACTTGCCTAACATCACTCTGTATATAAAATTCAACAAAAGCGATTTAGATACTCTGGTATTAATAAATCAAATCACACCCTCTCAAAAACAGTGCGGTATAACAAAGTATCTAACGGATGCAACTTACAATGGGCGTTCTCTAAAGTCGGTTTCTAACGATACCACATCCTTTGCTTCTTTTGAATTGAGTAAATAAATCTATCACCTTTCAACTAATTACTTTTATGAAAAACTTATTCTTAACATCATTGCTATTTCTAATTCCTTTGATTTGCTGGCCACAATCAGAAGGATGTGGTATCGAGCAAACAGATACCACAGATGCAAAAGCTTTCCCTTGGTACGGTAACAATGATTATCTGGATAATCTAGTTAACCAAGTCGAATCATGTTCTAATTGTAGAACAGCTAATCTTAGTTCGCGAGTTTTTAAAATACCTGTTAGAGCTTGGGTATATACAAGCACTGCGGGACCCAGTATAAGTGCAGCTCAGGCAGAACAGTATATTAATCAAGTTAATGAATTTTATCGACAGAACGGAGTTAGTGTTCAACTGTATTTGAAATGTGGAGTCACATTTACTCAAAATGATAATTACTACAACAACCCATCAGACCAGATGTGGGAAGATAATTACGACAGTCATGCATTGAATGTACATTTTGTTAATAATGGTAGTACAAACAAGGGTAGATTTCCTTGGAAGGCCCGGCGATATTCTTGTTGGATATTAACCGGCGGTAACTATTCATTTCAACAGGCGACTGTACTAGCTCATGAAATTGGACATTGTTTCGGTCTTCTGCATACTTTTGAATCAGCACGTGAATCGTTAGCATCAACGAATGGTAGTGCTGGTAATTGTTACCAAGAATCCGTTAGCCGAACTAGAACTCAAGGTTTCGCTTGTATCAGTACAATAGGTCAATTAAAATGTATGATTAATGGTGATTATTTACGTGATACAGAAGCAGATCCGGGTATCGAACAAGGCGATGTAGACTTTGGATGCAATTACCTGGGCAACTTAGGGACTGACAATTGGGGGGATGCTTGGACTCCACCTACCCGTAATTTTATGACATACGGTCGAAGGGCTTGCCGAAGTCAGTTCACTCGCCTACAACGCGGAGTTATGTACTATTTCATTCAGAATTATCAAACGGAAATAGGCAAGTTTAACGTACAGAACGAACAGTCTTTTTACGATAACAATGACATAGATGATTTCGAGAATGACAATTTTAGAGAAACAGCAACTCAACATCCCGTAGGAAGTTCCTATTATCACACATTCCACCATGTTCCATACAATGAAGGGAGTTGCGATGTTGATTGGGCTCGATTTACAGCCAATTCAGGATTAATTCGTATTGCTACCAGCGCTTTTGGCCAACCGAAACCCAACACACGGATTACTTTATTTGATAATGCAGGAAATCAAATTGCGCAAAACGATGATGCAAACGGCACCGTTTTCTCGCAAATAGATATCAATACATTGACTCCTGGAATAGAGTACTTTGTCCGAGTTGAAAACTTAAGCGTTTATCCATCTAACGAAGCGTTTGGACAATACATATTAAGTATTACAAACCCAAGTCCCCCTGCTCTCGCAGTGACAATAAACGGATCTAGCTTCATTGGAGCTTGTGAACGCGGTGAGTGGACTGCAACACCAACCGGGGGTACAGGGAATTACAGTTATGAATGGTACGTAAATTCTACCTTTGTAACGAGTGGTAACCCGTACGCTCGTTACAATGACAACACTTTTACTGAGAACTTCACTTTGGAGGTGCGTGTGAGTGATGGGATTAACCAAGTAACAGATTTTAAACAAGTATATTTTGAAGGATGCCCGTCAGGAAGCAGAACATTCTTAGTATATCCAAACCCAGCTTCAGATCAGTTTAACGTTGAATTCAGAGATAATTCTAGCAAAACATCAGAAAATACGACAGCGAAATTAGAAGGTTTTGAGTTAAAACTTTTTAATGGGAGCAACCAAGAGATGGCTTATAAGAAAGCGACTAGCGAGAAGATAGTACCCGTAAATGTCAAGAGTCTTCCAAAAGGTACTTACTTTCTTCATATTTTCTACAATGAGGCAGTTATAAAAAAACAGATTGTAGTCGAAAATAAATAGCGTTTTTCAGTATCTATTCTTCTTGCGAAAGAACATAGTTTTTTCGCAAGAAGAATAGATACTGAAAAACGTCTAAAGTCACGAATGAAAGCTGTGATAGATTGTTACTTATTAAACTGACTCCAAAATCCTTTGTCGTCATAGGCTGGGAATAGCCCGGCATATTTTGAGTTGTTGCGCTTATAATCTTGAATTTGATTATAGTAGTAATCCCGTTCCCGGATTACTTCTTGGGCTTGCTTATAAATAACCGTTTCCTGAGCCTGCTCACGGTAGTAGTCACACAGGAACCATGCACCAAAAATCACCGCTAACAGGACCAACCCATACACTAAAGCCGCATAGAACGTAGTAAACCCATAAATGTCGCCCGTGACCCGCACATGACGCGGAATTCGTTGCGCAGTCTTCTCAAAGTTCTGAACCGCTTGATCGGCAGTCTGCGCAATTCGGCTAGCCGCCTTATCAGCCGCTTGTTCAATAGCAACTGTATTAGGCAGGCCCTTTTTCAGATCGGGCAGCACATGCTGGGCGAAGCTTTGGGCATCTAACGTAATGGGCCGGTCAATGACTTGTTCCAATTGTTCAACCGTAACCGGGGCGGCTCGTCGGCTTAACTCGTCTAATTGGGCCTTCATGGCCTTGATGTCGTTGAATAAATCCTGTGGGTTCATAGTCCTAACCCGCGTTTGGGTGTTTTTTGTTGTTTCTCTTCGATTTCCGGCCTTTTCTCCTGTTGGGGCTTAGGCTGCTTCATTTCTTCCCCCTTCGTTTGCTGGTAGCCCGTTAAAAGCTCATTCCAGCGGTCTTTCTCTGTCGCAGCGGTATAACCTGCAAACAAAGCGTTCCAGGCACTTTGACTTTGGTTCTGCTCCTGCTGATTCAGGGTCAACTGCTGGCCAATCTGTTTAGCCTTATGGCCTACCTCTGTCCCTTTCACAGCGGTCTGCTCATAGCGAAAACTGCAACCCACCAACCCCCCCTTACTATCGTGCTTAAACTGGCTCTCTACGCCCTTTAACCGGAGCTGTTCACTCAACTGTTCGACTGTCGTTATCTGAGGGTTTGTCAGCGTTGTTTTGATCGTTTCCTGCACGTACTCGCGGGTACTTTGCTTATGGGGGTTATGGTCGTTTAAGCTTTGGCGTTGCTCGGGTAGTTTGCGCGTACCTAGCTGCTCGGTAATCGCTTGGCATACTTTCACATTCCGGGCGTAGTTATGGCTTGTATCCAGGGCGGGGCCTCCGTCAATCGGTACACGGTTGATGTAAATGTGAATATGGGTGTGGGGCCGGTCGTGGTGTTGGTAGATGGCCACCTGATGGCGGGTCGGATCGGCTCCCATCCGGCGGCAGTACTCCGACGCAGCCCGAAGCAGTTGCTGCTTCTCGACGGTTTCCCCCTTGGGCCAATTCAACGAGGTATGCCAGACCGGACGCTGGCAACGGCTGCTATCGGCCACGGCTATCATCTCTGCGGCCATTCCCTGCGGATCACGCGCCACCAGGTTAGACGCCCCCAACAGCTGCGATGGTTTGTTTTCTTTCCCTTCCTTCAAGCCTGCCCCGTACTCCAGAGCGGGGCCGAAACTCTTCCCGGTGGTGGTCTTGGCAATCATCGAAGGGCGGTTTTTAACTGGTGCAGGATGTCGTTGATCGCCTTGTCGTCGAACTGCCGCAGATGCGCGTAGCGGGTCAGCTGGTTCAGGTTGTTGGCCACGCCGACAATGACCTGCCGCAGCTCGGCGGGGAGCCGCTCCTGGACCGGCTGGCCAGTGGCCGCCCGGCGCATGTACTCACTTACCGTCAGCCCGGCCAGTTGTGCCTTGGCTTCGATCTGCTTTTGGTCATCGGCACTGGCCCGAAAACGCAGGGTTACACTCTTTTTGTCAGTCATACTACGGGAGTCCAGAGGGAACGGCTGGCAAGGCTTGCCTTTCGTAAGCTTGCGTAACGAAAGGCTGACTTTGTGCAAAAACCGACCGATAGGAAGGTTTGTAGCTACAAAGTCATGGCTTGCTTCCACAATCCAGCACAAGATACGAACCGGATGGCTTTTCGCGCAAGTAGTATTTTCTTTTCCCCTGTGTTGCCACCGACCATGAGCGAGCTACTAATAACAGGGGGAAAACTAGCCACTGCTGTGACTGTCTGTGGATCGGATGTCGGATTGGGGATTAGTAAAAAATCGAGCTTTAACTAAATTTATAGTTGCCGCCCCCTCTGCCCCCTTTAGTTTTTGCTTTCTTTTTCCCTTTCCAATTTGATTTTTGATTGACTCATTAGTAATCCTTCAACCAGTAATTTTTCGCTCGCGTCAGCTACCCTAAAAACCGCTTTTTCAAGTCACTTTTTCAGCTATCAAATGCTTGTGTATTTTCAAATACACTTGTTAATCACTTGTAAGCGAAAATTTTAGTAAATAACTGCCTGATTACCAAGAATTTAAACTGTGGATAACTTTAATAAACTGGCGTTTGATTACTAATAAACTGGCGTTTGATTACAAAAACTGGCTTAATAAACTGGCGTTTGATTACAAAAACTGGCTTAATAAACTGGCGTTTGATTACTAATAAACTGGCATTAATAAATAAATTAAAGTTTATTAAAAAGTTTTTATATTTGCCTGACAATCACAGTATGATAAGGTATGAAGAAGGTAATTGAGATTTGGCAGGATAATGCCTTGACTGTGGCTCGATACGAAATGAGCGAAACAGAGAAGAATCTACTGTATATGGTTGTTGCCCAAGTCAAGCCCGAAGATTCTGAGTCAAAATCGTATCAAGTGTCCGTTAAGGAGATGGCAAGAATAACAGGTTCTGAGAGATTGATGGGTGAAGCCTACAAGCAGGCTGCTCGTAAGTTGATGACACGTGTCTTTGAAACAACGTTATCGGATGGAGACGCTTTAATTGCTTCTTTTATCGCTTCTGCACGTTTTAAGAAAGGGACTGACATAATTGAGATTGAGTTATCTCGTCATGTTCGTCCCCTATACGTAGACTTAAATAAGAAGTTTACCAAAGTACAATTAGCAGCAGCAATCTCGCTTAACTCAGCTTATGCGAAACGTGTATATGAATTACTGTGTATGTACAAAAACATGCCAGACAAGACGTTCCGACGTAGCTTAGCCGACCTTAAAGCAATGCTATGGATAATTGATCCAAAGACAGGAAAAGATAGTTATCCTGACTGGACAAACTTCCAAAGAAGAATTTTAGATGTAGCAGTTAAAGAGATCAATGGCCATACTGATCTATCGTTTACCTACAAACCCATCTATGGCGACCGTCCTGGGCGTGGCCGTAAACCCGTTGTCGAAGTCGAGTTTGAGGTGTTCTACCAAGCCAAACCGGAACCGGCTCAACTGTCCAGTCTGCACGAGCGGTTAGTTAAACAGTTCCGACTTCGGCCTGATCAGGCGGACACCGTGCTGGCTACTCACGCAAGCGAAGTGATTACGCGTCAACTTTACGATATCCAAACCAAAGCGGCCGATGGTAAGGTGAAGAATGTAGGAAGTTATACAGCCAAAGTATTCGGCTTGGAAACGAAGGGGAAAGAAAAATAAGGGTCTTGATCGAGGATACATCAGCGACCGAATAACCGACGCCACAAACTGCGCCGATCAGTCGTTGAGTCATCAGCTCCAGGCGCAGACAATCTCTTTTGTAAATCGCCTATTTGGGCGTTCTGTTGAAGCAACAATTCTTCAATATGGTTCATTTTTTGACTAGTCAGCTGATTAGTCAGTTGATTAGCCATAGCGTTCATCATGTCGCCTTGCTCAAAGAGCCTGTTTTGCAGTTGCTGAATCGTTCGATCTCGTTCAGCCACTGCTTCCCGCAATTGCTGGTTCTCCAATTGTATGGAGTCAGGTACTACCAGAGCGGGCAAGCTAGGTACAGCAGGGGCTTCGTACTCTTGCTGAAGTAGTATCGAACTGATTTGATAGGCTTTCCCTTTGGGAGTATCTTCGGAACGGATGTGATTAGTCAAAACATGCTGTTTGACTAATCGCCGAATGGTTTGTTCAGAGCGTCCATAAAGCTGAGCCGCTTCTTTAATCGTCAAATATTCCTGATTAGTCATTTTAGTCAGAATGAGTAGTCACGGCTTAAATATAGAGCTTTCCAGCATATAGAAGCCTATTTCCTGATTAGTCAAAATATCACTCATGGAACCACGTAACCGAAACAAAGGGCCATTTCGAGCGGACTATACTTATACCATCGAGGGCAACATCATTTCTATTGTCGATTTAGACCAGGGCTCAAAAAGCGTAACCAATGACATGGAAAACGTACTGGATGAGATTCGGGCTGAGATTGGCGATCTGGCCGGATACGCAGTTATCTACCGTGATAGCATGGGCCGTTGGGATGGTGTTCGCCTGGTAGGAAGTTCTATCGAATTCTACGCCTTGAACGAAACGGATGGCGAACGGGCAGCGGCTCGACTGCTGCACCTGCTGCCGGGCTAATGAGTTGGAAAGGGGAATAAGTGACCTCGTTGTATTTTATAAAGAAAGCGGCCACTCTGACAGGATGGCCGCTTTCTGTTTATAGTCACATAACATAACAATCATTATACAACACCTCAACAAAAAGTACAACGCCCGGCTACTTGCGAGAGGATAGCCGGGCGTTGTACTTTCTTTAGTTTACATTATATGAGTTGAATAACAGAGATATCACACATCCGCTTAGGCTGTAAAACTCCACACTTGCTTACTCTATATATTATAAATAGTACAATGGCATAATTTGTTAACAAAACATTAACATTGGTAACACAGTTATAGGGCACGAAAGATAGATTATCACTATTCATTACTAGAATTTTACAACCATTTGACGATCAACGTGGTCATTGGTACAATTTGTAAATACTTAACAATAGAGCCATGAGAAGCCGATTATTTTCCTCAGCTTTTGTACTATGCATAATCCCATTACTTTTTTGTGAATGCGGAAAAGAGT
>NZ_MVEC01000036.1:0-5904 GCF_002006735.1 Spirosoma sp. 209
ACAGGAGACGCAAAGGCCGGGCCGCCGGGCGGTTGCGTCTCTACATCGTGGTCGGCGAAACCACCGCAACGTTCATCATTCATCATTCAAAATCAGTACAACGTTCATAATGATCAACCTGAAACAGTTTGAGATTTGGTTCATCACAGGGAGCCAGCATTTATACGGGGAGGAGACCTTACAGCAGGTCGATGCGCACTCGCAGGCGATTGCCGAATTTCTTGATCGGGCCGCCGACATGCCGGTACGGATCGTGTTTAAGCCGGTAGTTAAAACAACCGACGAGATTTACGCCATCTGCCAGGCCGCCAATGCCGCCCCAGCCTGCATCGGGGTCATCACCTGGATGCATACCTTTTCGCCCGCCAAGATGTGGATTCGGGGGTTGACGATCCTCAACAAACCGCTGCTGCACCTCCATACCCAGTTCAACCGCGACATTCCGTGGGGCGACATCGACATGGACTTCATGAACCTGAACCAGTCGGCCCACGGCGACCGTGAGTTTGGCTTCATGATGACCCGCATGCACCAGGCCCGACCAACCCTGAACCGCAAAGTAGTAGTCGGGTTCTGGCAGGAAGCCTCTGTCGTTGCCCAACTGGCCGACTGGGCGCGGGTAGCTGTAGCCGCTCACGAGCTAAAAACCCTGAAGGTAGTCCGGTTTGGCGATAACATGCGCCAGGTAGCCGTTACCGATGGCGACAAGGTAGCCGCCGAGATGACCTTCGGCATGTCGGTCAACACCCACGGCATCGGCGATCTGGTCACGGTAATCAATCAGGTTAGCGATGCCGACGTCGACCGGCTCGTAACGGAGTATGCCGACACCTATACCCTGATGGATTCGCTGCAGCGGGGTGGCGCGCAACACAACTCCCTGCGCGACGCAGCCCGGATCGAGATCGGGATGCGGGCCTTCTTGCAGGACGGCGGGTTTGGCGCCTACAGCGACACCTTCGAGGATCTGTACGGCATGAAACAGCTACCCGGCATTGCGTCGCAGCGGCTCATGGCCGACGGCTACGGCTTTGCGGGCGAGGGCGACTGGAAAACGGCGGCTATGGTACGCGTCATGAAAGTGATGGCGGCCGGACTGCCGGGCGGCAACTCGTTCATGGAAGATTATACCTACCACTTCGACCCGACCAACCCGCTCGTTCTGGGCTCCCACATGCTCGAGATCTGCCCCAGCATTGCCGATGGCAAGCCCAGCTGCGAGGTTCACCCGCTCGGTATCGGCGGCAAGGAAGATCCGGTTCGGCTGGTGTTCAACGCACCGGCCGGCCCGGCCATCAACGTGTCGCTGGTCGATATGGGCAACCGGTTCCGGTTCATCGTAAACGAGGTAGAAGCCGTAGCCGTTACGGAGGCCCTGTCGAAACTGCCCGTTGCCCGCGCCCTCTGGAAACCCATGCCCGACATGGCTACCGGCTGCGCGGCCTGGATACTCGCGGGGGGTGCCCACCATACGGTATTCAGCCAGAACCTGACCACCAGCCATATCGAGGACTTCGCCGACATCTTTGGGGTCGAACTCGTCGTGATCGATAGCCAGACGAAGCTGCGCCAGCTGAAAAACGAACTCCGCTGGAGCGAAGCCGCCTACCGCCGGTAATTGTTTCACGGTTGCCCTGCTGTTGCTGACGTGTAAGCGGTTCGCGAGGTCTACATCGAGGTCGTCCACCGTAGTCCGTGTCAACACGGACCACGGTGGACGACATGAACTACGGTCATAGCAACAAACCATCCGGACAGGAGACGCAAGGGCCGGGCCGCCGTTGCGGTTGCGTCTCTACACGCCCTTTCACAAAAACCCACTTTTTATGAAAAAACAACTGCTTCCTCTTCTGCTCGCGGCACTGACCCTGTCGGCTACGGCGCAGAACCGCGTGACGGTCAACGCCAGCGATGGCAAGACCGTTATTAACCGCCATATCTATGGCCACTTTGCCGAACACCTTGGCCGCTGTATCTACGATGGCTTTTACGTGGGCGAGACCAACACGAAAATCCCGAACAAAAACGGGGTGCGGCTGGACGTGATCGAGGCCCTCAAAAAGATGAAAATCCCCAACCTGCGCTGGCCGGGCGGCTGTTTTGCCGATACCTACCACTGGAAAGACGGCATCGGCCCGAAAGCCAAACGGCCCAAGATTGTGAACACATGGTGGGGGGGCGTAACGGAAGACAACAGTTTCGGTACCCATGACTTTCTGAACATGTGCGAACTACTCGGCACGGAGCCTTACCTGGCCGGTAACGTGGGCAGCGGAACAGTACAGGACCTGAGCGACTGGGTACAGTATGTCAACTTCCCCAACAATAGCCCCATGTCTACCCTGCGGCAGCAAAACGGCCGCAAAACCCCCTGGAACGTACGCTACTGGGGTGTTGGCAACGAAGCCTGGGGATGTGGCGGCAACATGACGGCCGATTATTACGCCAATATTTACCGCCAGTACGCTACGTTCATGGGTACTCAGGTGGGTAAAGAAACCATCTTCCGGATTGCATCAGGAGCCAGTTCAGATGATTTTAACTGGACCGAAACGCTGATGAAAAATATTCCCGGCAAAATGGTCGAAGGCGTAGCCCTGCACCACTATTCTACCTTTGGCTGGGGACCGAATGAGAAAGGCTCGGCTACTGAATTTACCGAAACCGACTACGCCCATACGATGAACGAAGCCCTGAAGATGGACACCTTCGTGCAGAAGCATTCGGAAATCATGGACAAGTATGACCCCCAGAAAAAGATCGCCCTGGTTGTTGATGAATGGGGCGCCTGGTATGAGGTCGAACCGAAAACGAATCCGGGATTTTTGTATCAGCAGAACACCATGCGCGATGCCATTCTGACCGGTGCCACGCTGAACATCTTCCACAAACATGCGGAACGGGTACGGATGGCGAATTTGGCCCAGGCGGTGAACGTGCTCCAGGCCGTAATTTTGACCAAGGGCGACAAGATGCTGTTGACCCCAACGTACCACGTGCTGGAGATGTATAATGTACACCAGGACGCCACGATGCTGCCTATCGACCTCAAAACGGAAGATTATACATCAGGTAAATACAAACTCCCGGCCATCTCCGCATCGGCCTCGCGCGACCAGGCGGGTAAAGTACATATCTCGCTGGTCAACATCGACGCCGGGAAGCCGCAAACCGTTACGGTCAACCTGAAAGGGGTAAGCGCCACCAGCCTGACGGGCCGCATCCTGACGTCGGCCAGGGTACAGGATCATAACACCTTCGAGCAGCCGAACAGGGTAAAACCCGTCCCCTTCACCGGGGCTACCCGCAATGGCGACGTCCTGACCGTAACCCTCCCCCCGGTCTCCGTAGTCGTGCTGGAAATGAAATAACGAAGGTCTGTTGATTGAGTGATTGGTGATTGAGCGATTGGTGATAAAGTTGGCCGTGCCAGCTACTCATCACTCAATCACCAATCACTCAATCACTCATCCACTCAATCACTCAATAGACAAATCACTCAATCACCCATGTACAGGACCTTACAGGAAGAATGTTACGAGGCCAACATGCAGCTGCCCAAGCTCGGGCTGGTGTTGTTTACCTTTGGCAACGTCAGCGCGGTAGATCGCGAGCGGGGCGTTTTTGCCATCAAACCGAGTGGGGTATCGTACGACATTCTTACCCCCGACGACATTGTGATCTGCGATTACGACGCCCGGGTGGTAGCCGGTACCCTGCGTCCGTCGTCCGATACCAAGACTCACGCGCTGCTTTATAAAACCTGGAGCGACATTGGCGGCATTACCCATACCCACAGCACCCATGCAGTAGCCTGGGCCCAGGCAGGTCTGGACATCCCCATCTTCGGAACTACCCATGCCGACCATACCCATCACGACATTCCGTGTGCGCCCGTCCTGACCGACGCCATGATAGAAGGCGATTACGAACACGAGACCGGCAATCAGATTTTCGACGTGTTTCGGGAGAAAGGCCTCTCGCATACCGAGGTCGAGATGGTGCTGTTGCAGAACCACGGCCCGTTCACCTGGGGCAAAACCGCCGAAAAGTCGGTCTACAACGCAGCCGTACTGGAAGAAGTAGCCCGTATGGCTTACCTGACGTTACAGATTAACCCCAACACAGCCCGTATTAAAGATACCCTCCGCAACAAGCACTACCAGCGCAAGCACGGTACGAACGCCTACTACGGACAGGGCTGCTAGTCAGCCGGGCGCACCGGCCAGCTGGTTTGCCCCCACCCTAACACCTAACCCCCTCACCAGTCACCCCATGAACCGTTTTTCTCAGTATGTCGGCCTGATGGCCCTCGGCGCGCTGACGCTCCTGAATGCCTGCGCGTCTAAAAAAACTACGAATACCCAAACGATGACTATTGACAAACAGGCCTATGGCCAACTACCCGACGGTCGCCCGGTCGATCTGTACACCCTGCGCAACGAAGCCGGCATGACGGCCCGGATAACGACCTACGGCGGCATTCTGGTCGGCCTGACCGCCCCCGATAAAGACGGTCAGTTTGCCGATGTCACGCTGGGGTTCGACTCGCTCGCCACGTACCGCAAAAACAACCCGTTCTTCGGGGCGCTGGTGGGTCGCTACGGCAACCGGATCGCCAAGGGTAAGTTTACCCTCGACGGACAAACCTACACGCTGGCGACCAACAACATGGGCAACCACCTGCACGGCGGCAAGGTCGGCTTCGATAAAGTGCTCTGGACAGCTACCCCCGTCGAGGGCGACGAGCCCGCGCTGAAACTGACCTACACCGCCAAAGACGGCGAAGAAGGCTACCCCGGCAACCTGGCCGTTACCGTAACGTATACGCTTCAGAAGAACAACGCCCTCCGGATCGACTACGAAGCCACGACCGACAAACCCACGGTCGTAAACCTGACCAACCACACCTATTTCAACCTGACCGGCGGGGCCAAGCGCGACATCCTCGACCACGTGGTAACCATCAAGGCCGACCGGTTCGTACCCGTCGATAAGACGCTGATTCCGACCGGGCAGCTCCAGGCCGTTGCCGGCACCCCGTTCGACTTTACCAAGCCGACCCGCGTTGGCGACCGCATCGACGACCCCGCCGACACCCAGATCAAGTACGGCCTGGGCTACGACCACTGCTGGGTATTTGCCGACAGCAGCCAGGGTTTGAAGTCGGTGGCCACCGTTTTCGAGCCAACCACCGGACGGGTGCTGGAGGTACAGACGACCGAGCCGGCCGTACAGTTCTACACGGGCAACTTCCTCGACGGTTCGGTAACGGGTCGGGAAGGAAATCCCTACAAAAAACGCTACGGCCTCTGTCTGGAAACCGAACACTACCCCGACTCGCCTAACCAGCCCGCCTTCCCGACAACGACGCTCCGCCCCGGCCAGACGTACAAAACCACCACGATCTACCAGTTCTCTACCCGGAAGTAAGCCACTTCTGCGCGCAAACCTCCGGTAGGGATTGTTCTTTTTCGCCATTAACACCGCTAACTCCTTCGAAGGGTTGTTTGGGGGAGATTGGCTGAGAAGGTATATCTACGAAGAAACCGGATTTTACCCCCAGCCCCTAAAGGGGAGCCGTCCGCGCCGGATGGGCTCCCCTTTAGGGGCTGGGGGTAAAAAAGGCAGCCTTTCGAGCCGACTAAAGCCAGCAGATACCTTCCCCAAACAAGCCTTTAGTTTTGAGCAGTAGTAAGAAATTAAGAATATTACACCCTGTAATGCTACTCTCAGTCAGGCACTTTAGCAAACATGCAAGGCCACCAAGCCTATTTAGAGATTGAATCCTGGCTGAGTTTTTCAAACCCTACACTGGATAGAAATGCAGGCTTTCAGGCCTATTAGTAAGGTTTAAGTGCTGGTTTGAAAGCGTAGCTTAAAGCTGTTCTCATCTAACCAATT
>NZ_MVEC01000037.1:0-5502 GCF_002006735.1 Spirosoma sp. 209
CCGGGGGCATCCCAGCAGAGCTCGCCCGTGCGGGAGTCGATCTGGAAGGTGGGGGTGCCACCCGTCTCGGAGGTGCGGCTGAAGCGGGTCGGGTCCTGGTAGGCCGGAATGAACCGACCGCGGCAACCGGCATCCTGCAGCCCTTCCTGCGGTACGCTCAGCCGATAGGCCAGGCTGTCGCCGTCGGCATCGAAGGCGGCCGGGTTGTGGCAGAAGCGCTGCCCCACCCGGGCCGAATCGAGGGGCGGATTGAGCATGATCGGCGTCGAGTTGAGACCCAGGTTGGGGGTAATCAGAATGGTGCTCGACACAAAAAAGCGAATCTGGTCCGACTGGCTGGCGGGGGGCAGGTTTTTGGTATCCCGGTTCCGGTTGGGTACCGTTACGGAGATGGTGTAGGGGTTAGCTGCCGGATAAGTGTGAACAACCCGATAGGTGTTGATCGATGAGGTTCGGTTATTGATAAAGACGCGGGGCAGGCGTTGAACTTCCTGAAAGGTGCCATCGCCGAAGCAGATGGTATACCGTTCTCCCTGGGCAGCGGCCCCGGCTCCGGCTGGTGTTTCGTCGTAGTAGGCCGTAAAGGTAATTTCGTAGGTGAGTGTGGTCTGCGAAATCCGTCGGGTAGTGATTTCCCCAGCCCGCACGTGCGTAGCCTGGCTAACGGTGGGCCAGAGGACCGCGCCCAAAAAAAGGGCAAACAGCCCGATCGAGTATAAGAAGCGCATAGAGTTATTCCATTTCACTTACAACGAATTCAGTTGCCGAAAGTGTAAATATTCGGCTGAAATTACTGCTTTTCTGCTGGTAAAAAATTGAGGCTGTGCGGAGACGGTATACGCGCAGGTATGTATCCGTTTTCGGCTCCGTCCGTTAAACTTTGTAAAACCCCGGCTTGTTGAGCAGGGTTGGCCAAAAGAACTGCAAAAAGATACCGACCTGCTGCGCAAACGCCCGCTGATTGTCGAGGTCGGCGAGCAGGGGTTGGCGCTGGCGCAGGTTGATCGCCATTTTGCCCAAAAAAATAATGGGAATCAGGGTTATATAGTGCAGAATCAGCACGAGGTACGCCCCCGGGCCGTACTGTTTCCGGACCCACAGGAGCTGCGATACCTGCACCTGCGGTTTGAACCGGTTGATATGAGTGACCACGTGCTGCTGGTGATCGGTACTGCTGCCGTACTCCAGATGAATGAACGCTGAGTCCGGTAACAGCAGCAGGCGGCCCTGTTTGCCCAGCCGGTAGCCCCACTCCACATCTTCACCGTACATGAAAAAGGACTCGTCGAGCCCGCCCGCGCGGGCAATCGTGTCGGGCCGCGTCATCAGAAAAGCCCCCGAAATCCATTCTACCTGAGCCGGGTCAGGGAACGAGGGGTCGGGCAGTCGTCGTTTCAGCCAGTTTTCGGCCGCCTGAGTCGGGGGGATAATGTAGAAAGCCCGGCGCATCTGCCCGAAGGTGGTGTACAGGTTGGGGCGCAGCTGCCGGTCGCGGCCGAGCTGGTGAGCGCCAACAGCCGCTACATCGGGTTGTTGGTCGAGCACCCGGACGCAGCGTTCCAGCAGGTTGTCGATCAGCAGGGTGTCAGAGTTCAGGAGCAGCACGGTACGGCCCGTGGCCTGGCGAATACCAAGATTATTGGCCCGGGCAAAGCCGGCGTTGTAGCCCATGTCATACCAGCGTACCTGCGGAAAAACGGCCTGGACCTGCGCCTGACTGTCATCGCCCGACTGGTTATCGACCACAATGACCTCGAATGTAATGCCATTGGTATGCTGATACACCGACTGCAAACAATCTATAATGAGCCGGGGAGTTTTATAATTGACAATGATGATCGATAAATCGGGCAAAACGAGAGACGTTATGAGTGACGAGCGATACCGGTATTAACGAACGAACGGGATCACGGGGGCAAAAGTACGATCATTCGGTACTCACTCATCGCTGCTCACTCATAACGTGTGACCTAATAAAGTACCCAGGTATCTTTGCCGCCCCCGCCCTGCGAGGAGTTGACCACGAGCGAACCCTTCCGAAGTGCCACGCGGGTAAGCCCACCCGGAATCACGTTGACGCCGTCGCCGTAGAGAATATACGGGCGCAGGTCGACATGACGACCTTCGGCATGATCGCCAACCAGACAGGGAACCCGGGACAGGGATATGGTTGGCTGGGCAATGTAGTTACGCGGGTTTTCCCTGATCTTCTGGCGAAACAGCTCATGGTCTTCTTTGGTGGCTTTGGGGCCGATCAGCATACCGTAGCCACCCGCTTCGTTTGCTTCTTTGACAACGAGCTGTTCGATATTGTCCAGCACATACTGGCAGTCTTCTTCTTCGCGGCAGATGTAGGTCCGTACGTTGGGGATGATGGGTTCCTCGCCGAGGTAGTACTGAATGATGCGGGGCACGTAGGCGTAGATCACCTTGTCGTCGGCCACGCCGGTACCGGGCGCGTTGGCCAGCGCAATGCGGCCTTTCTTGTACACCTCGAAAATACCCGGTATGCCAATCATCGAGTCGGGATTGAACGCTTTGGGGTCGAGGAACGTATCGTCGATCCGGCGGTAGATGACGTCAACGATCTGGAATCCTTTGGTGGTCCGCATTTTCACGTACCCGCCCGATACGACCAGATCGCGCGCTTCGACCAGTTCAACGCCCATCTGCTGAGCCAGGTACGAGTGCTCGAAATAGGCCGAGTTGTAAATGCCCGGTGTTAGTACAACCACCGTCGGATTGGGCCGGTCGGCAATGTACTGCAGCATCTGGAGCAGCCGCATCGGGTAATCGGATACGGGCCGAACACCCGTCTGGGCCAGCACTTCGGGGAAGGTCTGCTTGGTCAGTTCGCGGTTTTCGAGCATGTATGACACCCCCGACGGGCAGCGGAGGTTGTCTTCCAGCACCATCATCTGCCCGTCTTCGCCCCGGATCAGGTCGGTGCCGGTAATGTGGCACCAGATACCTTTGGGCGGCTTTACGCCCAGGCAGGTCGGCAGAAACGACTTGCTCGATTCGATCAGATCGCGCGGCACAACCCCGTCGTTCAGGATGCGCTGTTCGTTATATACATCGTCGAGGAACAGATTGAGGGCTTTAATTCGCTGAATAAGCCCCGCTTCGAGCCGGTCCCACTCGGCCGATTCGATCACGCGCGGAATAATGTCGATGGGCATGATCCGTTCGGTGCCTTCGCCTTCTGAATAGACGTTGAAGGTAATGCCCATGCTCATCAGCGCCCGTTCGGCGGCATGCTGACGACCAATGATGTCTTCGCGCGATAGTTGTTCAACGCGTTGTTGAAACGGTAGGTAACCAGCCCGCACCAGCTCGTCGCGTTCAAACATTTCGTCAAAGAAATTCTCGGTCTGGTAATCTGAAAACGAGAAGTTGGCTGATGTCTGCCCCTGCGATTGGGTCATGCCATTGAGCGTCTGCGATTGTTCCTGCATGGCGGGTTTTTGATTAGTAAAGCAACAATATATGGCAAACCGTTCGCATCGCCAAACGAACCCTAAGTCGTGCTGGTTTTGTGCAAATTTTTACTGCCCATAGTACAGCCTGTCTGAATGTATTAAATAATGTTAATTCGATAGATCAAGTAAATTTTGCCTGTATTCTTGTGCCGATCATCAATCAATCTCTAGTGTATGAAAAACGTAGTCTGTTCATTAATGCTGCTGGTACTGGGTATATCATCGGCTACGGCCCAAACGGAAAAAGGGCGCTGGACGGTCGGCGCTCAGATCGGGAACATCTCCTATTCGCCCGGCGAGAAACCGTACCGGATAACTAATTTTTCGGTATCGGTGTCGCCATCGGCCGGGTACTTCGTAGCTGACAATCTGGTTGTAGGTCTCACTGTACCGGTTAACTACCAGCATTACCAGACGCGGTTTTCGACAGTCGGTAACACTGAGTACAGTATAACAAATACGCAGCTGGGTCTGGCTCCTTTTGTGCGCTACTACGTTGGCTCGGCCAGACTTCGTCCGTTTATCGATGCTACGGTTGGTTATACACAGCAATGG
This sequence comes from Spirosoma sp. 209, assembly GCF_002006735.1. Taxonomy (NCBI): domain Bacteria; kingdom Pseudomonadati; phylum Bacteroidota; class Cytophagia; order Cytophagales; family Cytophagaceae; genus Spirosoma; species Spirosoma sp. 209. Next base: position 4,038 of record NZ_MVEC01000037.1, read on the forward strand.
TACCGGGCCCGCAATCTCAACGGAGTTGGTGAAAACCTGTACAAACAGGGCTCGTTTGCCTATGGTGGATCGATAGGCGCGGCCTATTTCATCAACAATACCGTCAGCCTCGACGCATCGCTTGGCTACCGCAAAAACAACGTAGTCAATACCAGCCTGGTCTCGACCGGTTATCGGGAACCGGGCACGATCGGACTCAATGTGGGCTTCCGGATTTTCCTGGGGCGCTGACAAACCGCTAAGCCCCGGTACAGGTCTCCTGCTAACTACCTGTACCGGGGCTCCTGCGCGGTGTGTTGTTCAGGGGAGCTACCAGAGGTAGTGAACGGGAGTTTTGATTCGTTCGTCGTAGATTTTTTTTACGGCAGCCATCTGCTCGGGCGAGGGGGCCGGCCGATCGGCTGCCTGTATATTGGCGATCAGGTGCTCCGGCTTCGACGCGCCGGGAATGACGCAGCTGACGGCATCGAAGGTGAGAATCCAGCGCAGGGCGTCAACGGCGAGGCCATTCGGGAATACGGTCTTCAGCTCGTTGACCGCGGCCAGGCCAGTCTCGTAATCTACCCCCGAGAAGGTTTCCCCTTTGTCGAACGCGTCGCCCTGCCGGTTGAAGGTGCGGTGGTCATCCTGGGAGAAGGTGGTATTTTGGTCAAACTTGCCCGTCAGCAGGCCACTCGCCAGCGGTACCCGAACGATAACGCCTATGTTACGCCGTTTGGCTTCGGTGAAGAACAGTTCAGCGGGCCGTTGCCGGAACAGGTTGAAGATGATCTGAACGGTAGTGACGTTGGGGTACTCGATGGCTTTCAGCGCTTCTTCTACTTTCTCGACGCTGACGCCCAGGTTCTGAATTTTACCTTCATCTTTCAGTCGATCGAAAACGTCGAACAACTCCGGCCGGTAATAGGCTTCGGTGGGGGGGCAGTGGAGTTGGATCAGGTCGAGGGTTTCCAGGCCCATGTTACGCAGGCTGTCGTCGACAAACTTCCGCAGGGCAGCAGGCTGGTACGCTTCGTTGACGTGGGGTTGTAGCCGGCGTCCACACTTGGTCGCCACGTAGATCCGCTCCGACCGCGACCGCACGAGTCGACCAACGGCTTTTTCGCTTTCCCCATCGCCGTATACATCGGCCGTATCGATGAAATTGATACCGGCATCGGCGGCCGCGTTCAGGATGTGATCAGCGTTCTCGTGGCTGAACGGGTCGCCCCATTTGCCACCGACCTGCCAGGTGCCTAAACTGATTTCAGAAATAGAAAATCCGGTTTTCCCCAGGGTTCGGAACTGCATAAAAAATGAGTTGATGGTTGATATAATCTGAAATGTCTCCGGCATCAGTACCGGGGAAGCGATGTGTTGATTTTAATGGCCCCGGCATAAATGCCGGGGCAAATGTGTTGATTTCAATGTTCCCCGGCATGAATGCCGAGGCTAGTCATGGTTCGTTATGGTCGGGGCCCGTCGC
>NZ_MVEC01000038.1:0-3666 GCF_002006735.1 Spirosoma sp. 209
GTTGACCGCCGTGTTGGTGGCCGATACGCTACCCGTTACGGTGTAGGTGTTGGTGGTCGTGTTGCAGCTGCCGGGGGTGGCCGTGGCCGTCAGGGAGCAGACCGGTGCGTTGCCCACGGTGATGGTCAGGGGCTGGCTGTCCGAGCAGGACTTGGCATCACTCACGGTGATGGTGAAGCTGCTGGTCGTAGCACTGGTGGGTGTGCCGCTGATCTCACCCGTGATGGGGTTGAGCGTCAGGCCCGCGGGCAGGCTACCCACTGCTGTAAAGCTGTAGGGGGCGGTGCCGCCCGCGGCCGTCAGGGTCTGGCTGTAGGCGGTGCCGACCTGCCCGTTGACCAGGGCCGTGGTGGTCAGGCTGGTCGAGCAGACCGTGCAGGCGGCTGGCGCGGTGTAGACCGTGCTGGCCGAGAGGCCGTTGAGGCTGGCCACCAGCGTGTGGCTGGCCGCGTCGCTGAGACCCGTCACACTCACCGTGGCCGTGGCCTGCCCCGCCGTCACACTCACCGTGCCGATGCTGACACCGTTGTCGGTGATGGTCAGCGTACCCGCCGTGGCGCCCGTCAGGCTAACTATGGCGGTGGCCGTGTAGTTGTTGGTGGCTGAGTTACACACCGGACCACTCGTCAGGGTGATGCTCATGGCCGGTACCACGTAGAAGCCCGCGTCCAGAGTCGGGTTGGTCTCCCCCGAGGTCAGGCTCACCGGCGCGGTGAGGCCGTTGACCGGATCGGAGTCGGTCGCGTCGTTGCCCGCGTTGGGTGTGGTGGCCGTGTAGCCCGTCGGGCTGGTGAAGCTGACGCTGTAGGGCACCCCTGGGGTCAGACCCGTGAAGCTGTAGAGGCCACTGGCATCGGTGGTGGTGGAGGCCACCAGAGTGCCGTTGCTGAGCAGGGTGACCGTCACGTTTGGCAGGCCGGGCTCGCCACTGTCCTGCTGGCCGTCTTTGTTGACATCGACAAAGACCTTGTCGCCCAGCGAGGCCGGGCGGTAGTAGCCCATGTCGACGGTGATGTTGTTTTCGTTGGCCGTCAGCGTCACCGGAGCCGTCAGGCCGGTGGCGGGTGCCCCATCCGAGTCGAGGGCGTCATCACTGCCCGTGTTCTGGCTGGTGGCCGTGAAGCCGGCCGGGGCGGTGAAGCTAACGCTGTAGGGCACCCCTGGGGTCAGGCCGGTGAAGCTGTAGAGCCCACTGGCGTTAGTGGTGGTGGAGGCCACCAGCGTACCCGAGGAGAGCAGGCTGACGGTCACGCCGGGGATGGGCTTGTCGGTGGGTTCCTGAATACCATTGGCGTTCACATCCTCGAAGACATAGTCGCCCAGGCTGGCTTTGGGTGCCACTGTACACGAAGCCGGTGCGGTGTAGGTCACACTGGCCATGCCACAGGCCGTCGCACTGCTCATGACCATGACGGTGTGCACCGCCCCGTCTGAGTTGAGCCCGGCCAGCGTATAGCTCACCGGCCCGTCGCCGGTCAGCGTTACCACCGTCTGGGCCGTTCCATCGGTGATGGTCAGCGATTGGGTGGTGGCGTTGTTGACCGCCGTGTTGGTGGCCGATACGCTACCCGTTACGGTGTAGGTGTTGGTGGTCGTGTTGCAGCTGCCGGGGGTGGCCGTGGCCGTCAGGGAGCAGACCGGTGCGTTGCCCACGGTGATGGTCAGGGGCTGGCTGTCCGAGCAGGACTTGGCATCACTCACGGTGATGGTGAAGCTGCTGGTCGTAGCACTGGTGGGCGTGCCGCTGATCTCACCCGTGGTGGGGTTGAGCGTCAGGCCCGCTGGCAGGTTACCCACTGCTGTAAAGCTGTAGGGGGCGGTGCCGCCCGCGGCCGTCAGGGTCTGGCTGTAGGCGGTGCCGACCTGCCCGTTGGCCAGGGCCGTGGTGGTCAGGCTGGTCGAGCAGACCGTGCAGGCAGCTGGCGCGGTGTAGACCGTGCTGGCAGCCAGGCCATTATTCAGCGTAGCTACTACTGTGTGGCTGCTGGCGTTGCTGATGCCCGATACCGAGAAGCTGGCTGTGGTCTGACCCGCCGAGACGGTGATGGTGGTCAGGCTAGTGCCGTTGTCGGTGATGGTCAGCGTACCGGCACTGGCGTTGGTCAGTGAGACGGTACCTGTAGCAGTGTAGTTGTTGGTCAGGCTGTTACAAACCGGCGTGCCGACTACCACACTCAGGCCCACTGTACACGAAGCCGGGGCCGAATAAATAGCACTGGTCGTGCCACAACCGGCCAGACTCACCGTGACCGTGTGGCTGGTGCCATCCGATACCAAGCCCGTCAGTGAATAAGCAATACTAGTCGTCGTAGCTGATACCGGCAGGCTTACTGTCTTGCTACCGTCGGAAACAATCACGACGTTACCGGAAGGGTTACTCAGGCTGATGCTGCCCGATACCGAATATTGGTTAGTTGCCGAGTTACAAACTGTAGGCGTTGCTGTAGCCGTCAGGCCGCAGGGGCAGCTCACCGTTGTTGTTGCGGTAGTTGAACAGCCTGTAGCATCGGTCACCGTCAGCGAGTATATCCCGTTCATAGCCTGTGTTAGCACACCGTTGGCCTGGGCGTCAACCACGTTGACCTTCCAGCCCATGTTGTCGTGTACATCGCAGTTATAATAAATCAAGTCGGGGGTAGCGGCCGTTGGTGTAAAGGTCAGTGAACCAGATGTTACACCCACAGTGATATCCTGGCTGGTATTGGCAAAGCCCCCCACCGGACTAGTCGTAAAGACGAACGGATGGCCTGGAGTATTAACGGTAAAGGTATAGGTAACACCCCGTATCAAGGTCAGTTCTTTACCCTGAATACCGTCAATGGCCAACCCCATCGTCGATCCTACGCCGAAATAGGGATGAGTAGCGTCTTTAGTAACGACCGCGACACCCATTGTTGGTCCGGCGTAGCTGTAGCTGAATGGGCTTGTTCCGCCCGTAACGGTTGGAGTAATGGTAGCACCGGTGCTGGTGCAAACGGCATTAGCCACCGCCGTCAGCGAGCAGACCGTGCAGGCGGCTGGCGCGGTGTAGACCGTGCTGGCCGAGAGGCCGTTGAGGCTGGCGACCAGCGTGTGGCTGGCCGCGTCGCTGAGACCCGTCACACTCACCGTGGCCGTGGCCTGCCCCGCCGTCACGCTCACCGTGCCGATGCTGACACCGTTGTCGGTGATGGTCAGCGTACCGGCACTGGCACCCGTCAGGCTAACCGTGGCGGTGGCCGTGTAGTTGTTGGTGGCCGAGTTACAGACCGGCGCGCTGGTGAGCGTCACACTCATGGCCGGTACCACGTAGAAGCCTGCATCCAGGGTGGGATTGTTTTCGCCCGAGGTCAGACTCACCGGTGCGGTGAGGCCGTTGACCGGATCGCTGTCGGTCGCGTCGTTACCCGCGTTAGGCGTGGTGGCCGTGTAGCCCGTCGGGCTGGTGAAGCTCACCGAGTAGGGCAGGCCCGGGGTCAGACCCGTGAAGCTGTAGAGGCCGCTGGCATCGGTGGTGGTGGAGGCCACCAGAGTGCCGTTGCTGAGCAGGGTGACCGTCACGTTTGGCAGGCCGGGCTCGCCACTGTCCTGTTGACCGTCTTTGTTGACATCGACAAAGACCTTGTCGCCCAGCGACGCGGGCTTGTAGTAGCCCATGTCGACGGTGGTGTTGTTCTCGTTAGCCGT
>NZ_MVEC01000039.1:0-2644 GCF_002006735.1 Spirosoma sp. 209
TGTAACAGCTGATTTTCCCGGGTCAGCACCCGGCGCAGGTAAGCACTCGTTACGGCCCCCACCACCACGACCGCCGTAAACGAGACGATGGTATCCGGCGCGTAGTAGTAGAAGTTTGTGCTGGCGCCCCACAGTATCGTCGTTGCCGCTGCCGCCAGGAGCAGTACGGCCGCTATGTGAACAAACAGACCCGACGACTGGGGGGTCTTCAGCGCGGGCAGCACGTACCGGTAGATATAGGCCTGCAGGAAAAGAATCGCCAGCACGAGGCCCAGCATCAGCAGCCCATCACGAAGCCCGGCGCGCCACAAGACCGGCGGCAGGCTTCCCGTCAGCGCGAACGATGTTGCCAGCACGCTCACCCCCATCAACAGCAAAAAACTCACGATCCTGAAATGGCCTTCGGACTCGCCGGCAATCCGGCGCGCCAGAAAGGTGTAGTAGCCAAAGGCGGCTTCGTAGGCGGTCAGTACAATGCCGACCCCGATGGCATCGGCCAGCACCAGCCGTTTGCGGTATAGCGAATAAACAGCCAGTCCGATTACACGACCACTTTCGTCGTGCTGATAACGTACGTAGAGCCGCATGTACTGGTAAATAAAGACAGCTGCCAGGATCAACACGCCCGCTACGACCGCATAAAGCCAGGCGCCCGGATCATCGGGCTGGCGCTGGAGGGCGGGTGCTGCCAGATGATGAAAAACATACCAGGCACCCAGCAACAGGCAAGCCCCCGCTATGAGCGGAACATTGGTGTGCAGGGTATGGTCATACGAGCCCAGATGCCGCCAGAACGTAGCGGCCGCCACCCCATTGTCAGCAGCCGATCCAACCATACCATCGATCCGGTCGACCTCTTCGAGGAGCCGCCTGACTACGTAAAGGACCGTAACACTCACTACAAATAGTAGCTCATACCGCCGAATACCCCGTCCATCCCGCATTGCTTTATTCGATTTTTGATCAAAGCTAAGCGGGTCCGGGCGACGCCGGGAAGAAATGGGACAGACCCACCCAAAAATGGGGTGAACCTGGTGTCTGACCATGTCTTCCCCCCGTTCGTCATCTTCTGCGGCACGCCCGACCCGGCTCCCACGGCTTTGGGCTGCTGCGCAGGCGGGCTGCCAGGGCATTAACCCGGGTGAAAGCTGCCGGTAAAAATCCCGTTTATGACGACCCGGAATAAGTAGAAAGCCGGCCGATGTTCGATTTTGTCACTAAACTCTTTTTCTGTGAAACACCGACTTCCCTCCCTGTTCTTTTGTCTCTTTCTCGCAGCTACCGCGCTGGCTCAGTCCGTACCGTCGAAGACCTACACCTACCTGATTTTCCATAAGCTGGCACCGGGCAAAACCATTCAGGATGCCCTGCCGGTCGAACGCGAATGGAAAGCCGTTAACCAGGCTGCCGTCGACGAGGGGAAACTCATCGGCTGGCACATGATGGTGAAGCAGTTCAGCTCAAACCCGAACCCCAGCGAGTACGATTACGTCACCTGCATTGTTTCGCCCAACATGGGTATCAACGGGGCGTCGGCCGCTGCAATGGCCAAAATCTACGGCGACAGTGTACAGGTACGCATGGCCGACCTCAACCGGCGCGACCGGCTGACGGCTCCGGTGGTGAAGATCGAAATCTGGGAAAACACCGACGCTCTGTTCGGCCCTGATTTCGGCCCCGGCAAAACCTCGACGGTGGTTGTCGACTTCCTCAAGCTCCGCGATCCGCTGGCCGACGGAACGGGGGCGGTAGCGTCGCTGAAGCAGGCGGGTGCTGCGCAGATCAGTCAGAAACGGCTCGGTGGCTGGGCGTTTTCGACGCTGATGGTCCCCAACGGCAGTGAGAAAGGATACGGCTTCGCCATGGCCCGCCCCATGACCAGCCTGAACGTCCTGGCCGAACCCGCCGACCCTAAGCTGGCAGCCGCCCAGAAGCAGCTGACCCGCACGTTCGAGGTTGTCCGGCAGGAAGTGTTCCGGTTCGAGCAATACACCGTCCGCCCGGGCAAATAGAATGACGGAAGATGGGCGTGACCTGGGTTGTGGGTGGGGTGTGCCTGGCTACCGACGCGTTTGCTACCGACGCTACGCTGTTACGTCCCTACGGGACGATGGGTGGGGTGGGGTGCTGGCATGCTACCGACGCTGCGCTGTTGTGTCCCTACGGGACGGTGGGTGGGGGTGGCTACCTGGCTACCGACGCTAGCGGGGCTAGCTGTTACGTCCCTACGGGACAAGGAGTTAGCGAACGCTCGTTGTCAGTGACGCTGCGCTGATATTTACTTACGGGACAAAGAGTTATCTACGATGTGATACTATTAACCTCTGTGGAATATCGCACCGCCCCCCACCCACCGTCCCATAGGGACGTAACAGCTAGCGTCGGTAGCAAACGCGTCGCCTATGTGTCTCCTAACCCATCGTCCCGTAGGGACACAACAGCGCAGCGTCGGTAGCCGGGGTAGCACAGGCACACCCCACCCACCGTCCCGTAGGGACGTAACAGCGTAGCGTCGGTAGCCGGGGTAGCACAGGCACACCCCGCCCCACCGTCCCGTAGGGACGTAACAGCTAGCGTCGGTAGCAAACGCATCGGTCGCGTATTGGTCGTAATCACGCGGTACCCCACCCCACCCCCACCCATC
>NZ_MVEC01000004.1:0-490587 GCF_002006735.1 Spirosoma sp. 209
CAGGGTGGCCGCGGTAGCGGAAAAACCACTACCCGTATCAATCGGACCTTCGGGTATTGAAAGAGTATAAACAGCTTAAAAGTTGGTACGCCAATACGAGTATCAATCGGACCTTCGGGTATTGAAAGAGGTGTCGGCAGCACTGCCTGTGGCCAGCTACAAAGTGTATCAATCGGACCTTCGGGTATTGAAAGAGTAGTGAAAGCATAACTCCGCCGCGACGAGCCAGCTAGTATCAATCGGACCTTCGGGTATTGAAAGAGTATAAACAGCTTAAAAGTTGGTACGCCAATACGAGTATCAATCGGACCTTCGGGTATTGAAAGGCGGGTTCGTAGGCGACGCCCCACTCGCCGAGATGAAGTATCAATCGGACCTTCGGGTATTGAAAGGGCCGTTGGTGAAAACAAAATCATTACAGCACTGGTGCGTATCAATCGGACCTTCGGGTATTGAAAGGTCATATTCAATAGCCGCGTCTGGCTGATCGGCGCCGTATCAATCGGACCTTCGGGTATTGAAAGATACCACGGACGGCATACGCCCCAACGATGCCGGTAGTATCAATCAGACCTTCGGGTATTGAAAGGGCAACGGTCTTGCTCAACCAAGCAATCCAGTTTGACGTATCAATCGGACCTTCGGGTATTGAAAGTTCACGGATGAAACGTCGGCTGTGAACGACAACTGTAGTATCAATCGGACCTTCGGGTATTGAAAGGTTGTCGTGATACGTCGAGAAAATAGATAGGAAGTTGTATCAATCGGACCTTCGGGTATTGAAAGCCGTATTCATGCAGCAGGGTGGCCGTGGTGGCATCGGGTATCAATCGGACCTTCGGGTATTGAAAGTTGTTCATCCCGCCAGTCTGCGGGGCCTGGCCTACGAGTATCAATCGGACCTTCGGGTATTGAAAGGTTGCCGGGATTGTCTCATTCGATAGCGTACTGACCGCGTATCAATCGGCCCTTCGGGTATTGAAATGCGTTCAGGTGCTCAGAGCTTCCACCACAATCGTTGTCTCAATCGAACCCCCTTGTATTGAAAGCCAGTATTTAATGACAGTTCCTCAATGAGCCTTACATTTTAATTGCACTATACTACACGTTAGAACGTATAGAATTGGTATAGCGTAGTAATTGACTATAACTCCTTGACAATTAGAATTATACTATGCTTAATAATCACTGTTAAACTAGTTGTTTATCGCCTGAAACCGCGTCGGTGTTGCTGCTTTTGCCCCCTTTTTGCACGCATCTGTTGCGCTAGTCTTTTAATTTCGTCTTCGTTGTTGGGTTGATCTTTTACAGCTTGGTACGGTTTGCTGTATTTCCCTTCTGCGTCTTGCTGACTAGACTTGTTGGGTTCCGTTTGTTGTTGTCGGTAAGACGTAATCATACTAACCGCTTTATCCTGACTTTGAGAAATGTCAGGTGCTGGCTCGGGCGGTGTGGGCTCTCCTAAATACTCCCGTTGTTCTTGAGCAAAACGGGCTTGTACATCTTTGACCTTCTTTTCGTGCAAAGTTTGAAGCCTCTGTAATTGACCATCGAATCGGCTCTTATCGTAATGATCTTTTTGCAACTGTCGGATGGTAGCCTGGTCTGCATAATACTCCTGGTTGAGCCGTTCAAGCTCCTTGTCCTGGCGGGCTAAAAGATCGCTGTATGCCATAGATGTGTAAGGAAAAATCAGTTATCTAATCTACTGCAGTGATATGACGTCACAGGCATTGGGGACACTACCGTTGATGACCACCACGCCGATGTTGGCTAGTTTGTCGGCGTTTTTTAGTCTTCTCCATCAGTCTGGCAAGTTGGTCCGCCTTCGCTACGCTTTCGGTGATCTCGTCTCCAGACGGCACCAACTTTTGCTCTATTGGTTCCTCTTGACGAATTGACGGAAGTTCAGAAAACAGCTTGTACAGCTTCTCAGCAGGGAGGCCAATGTCTTGGCTATGATGGCGTCTGGTTTGTTCATCAAATCCGTCTAGTCCGAATGAACAGCTTTGCCGAATCCAGCGTGCTACCTTTGGATCAGTACCGGCCGTCTCTTGAGAGACCGTCTCTAAGACTTCCCGCCAATAAGCCGCTCGTTTATTTTCCAAATACGAAATAACACGAGTTCGTCTATCATTTCGTTCAAGATCTTCCGCCGTCCGTGACGAGGAAAAAGGGACTTCCTTCATCGTATCCGATACGTGGAAAATGACCTTATCCATCTTCTTGAGCTGACCATTCGCCCGAGCGATAAAATCTTCTAAATAAGCGTATTCATCGGGATAGGCCTTATCAAATTTGAAGTCCATAGGCTTACCAGTTATGCGACGGAATTAAGAAACTCTACCATTTTCTTTTCAAAAACTTGTTCGGAAGTAAACCATCATTAACCCCCGTACACCGACACCTCTTTTTCAATGTTTCTTGATCGGTAATTCCTTGTTTATCAAGGCCTATCCATGTAAAAGTAATCGATTTTTTATCCAAATCTGTTCAAAGGTAATCGATCGTTTACATCTGAACAAGAGTACGGTTAACCCGCTATGAAACAGGCGATTGCCTACTATCGTGTTTCCACGCATCGACAGGGGCGAAGTGGATTAGGGTTAGAAGCGCAACAAGCCGTGGTCGCCAATTATTGTCGACAGAATGGGTATGCTTTGATTGACGAGATCATCGAGATCAAATCGACGCGCCGACAACAGAACCGGCTTTTACAAGCGCTGGATGCCTGTAAACGCCAAAAGGCCACCTTGATAGTCGCTCGACTGGATCGCTTAGGCCGTGATGTTGAAAAAATTGCGCGACTGGTCAAGTCCGATGTCGAAATTGTGGTGACCGATAACCCGCATGCCAACCGGTTCACCATTCATATTCTGGCCGCCGTAGCCGAAGAGCAACGGCAGCGCATTAGCGAAACAACCAGAGCGGCTTTGGATGCGGCTCGAAAGCGAGGGGTAGTTCTGGGAAAACATGGGAAGATACAGGCCCGGCGCAATAAGAAAGCGGCCGACGAGTTTGCCAACCAGCTTTTACCAATACTTAAAGCATTAAAAAGACGAGGTATTACGACTGTGCGAGCAATTGCCTTGGAACTCAATAAACAGGGCATTCCCACATTTCGGGGCGATAGCCAGTGGCATGCCAGTACCGTTTGCACCTTACAAAAGCGATTGAAACAAAAACAACCCATAAGCATGACAACACAACCCCTATCAACTACATCGAATGAACATAACCTACTCTTCGATGATCGCGCGTTACTCGAAGCGGCATTTGGCGAAACGATCTCGAAGGTATCCTCCGCTAATGCCAACTGCGATTGTATAGGCTATTCAACTTCTGACGATGAAGACGCGCATACCCACCAAGTCGCCACAGTTGCTTATTAGACCCATTGACGACCAACATTTCTTTGTCGTCAACTGTGCTTTCCCGAATTCACTACGGATTCTTAGTCGGGCACAGGCTGACATGCTAGCCGCCATTGACAATCAAACCTCGGTATCAGCCTTAAGCGAGAAATTCGGTATTGCCGCTGATGTCGTTGAGGAGTTTTTATTCCTGCTGGCTCGAACCGAGATCATCCGGTTTGACCAGCAGTTTAGTTCGCCCCGAAAACCGAGTAGCCCCCAATCGCTCAATTTTTGGGTTCATACCACGAATCGGTGCAACCTGAGCTGTGGCTACTGCTATATCTCAACGCTCAATACCACGTCGGGCATGTCGGAGACAACCCGTCACCAGTTGCTAGAGAAGATGGTAGAAACGGTTCACAAACGGGGGCTTACCTCCATCAAATTGCGCCTGGCTGGTGGGGAACCCCTCAGCCAGTTCAAAGCGTGGAAAACCTTTATTCCCCAGGCCAAAAGAACTTTATGGGACATCGGCTGTCAGCTGGAGTGCTCATTCATCACTAACCTGACTATTTTAACCGATGAGATAGTGGCTTTTTCAAAAGAGCACAGTATCAGCTACGGGATTTCCCTGGACGGACTAGATAAGGATCATGATAGCACCCGTACCTTTAGATCAGGCGCGGGGAGCTTCGCCCTCATTGACCGGAATTTGCGAACCTTGCTGGCTCATCACATTCCCGTATCGACCAATACGGTTGTTACCAATACGAATCTGGCGGGATTACCCCGTCTAACCCGTTACCTGATCGACCTGGATGTTCCGTTTCGTTATTCGATTGTCAAAGGCGAAGCCATTGATGCGGACATGCTGGACCAATACTTGTCAGAATCCTATGCGTTGATGAAAGACGCTATCGGGCAGGGCTGGCGGTTTTCCCATCGTCATCAATTCTGCGATCTCAAACCGGGCGAGTTAGGCTTTCAGACCTGCGCGTCGGGTTTTTCGGGCGGAGCGATCTATGTGGATGGCACGGTTAATTATTGCCATGTGCATTTTGGCGATCACACCCAGCTATCGTATAGCCTCTTTGATGCCGATATGGATCTGGTCGATATGATCCAGCAGGGTAGTCATTACGAAGACATGAAGTCTCCAGATTGTCAGTCTTGTCGTTACCGGTCGGTTTGCACCAGCGGTTGTCCGGTGTATCGGGTGAATGGTAAAGACCCGCAGTGTAGCCTCTACCACCGCTTTATTCCCCTGATCTATGAATTACAGGCACGGGAACGATTGAAATTATTGCAGGATTATAGAATGATAGCCTAATCGGAAAGCACCTTTTGGTATGAAGGTGCTCTCTACGTTACAAGCGTCTGCATCCTAGGAGGCCAACTTGGCGATTTTAATTTCGGTATTAGCACTGCTGGCCACGTTTTATCAACTACACCTGCAGCGGGTTCACAATGAAAAGTCACTCAAACCATTAGGCCAGATTGAGTTGCCTGATCACAACAAGCAACTTGCCGTTCATATTCGAAACAACGGTCTTGGACCACTCCTGATTGATCGACTAACCTTTGTACAGCATGGTCAGTCGTATACGGCGATTGACGATTGCCTGGCTCTCGAGCCACGGTCGTATATGCGCGTGACTATCGATGATACGGTAAAACGAGTGATTCTGCCCCATGCGTATCTAGTGGTCTTTGAAACCCGATTTGACGAGCATGAGCGTGAAGCCGACATCAACTGTGTCCGAAAGCAGTTAGCGTCCATCACCTTGACAGTAGAGGGGCGCGATATGTATGATAACCACATCGTTTTGACGCGCAATTTCAACTGGTTTTCCCGGTACCTGACCGAGTAAGCTTCATAATGTCGTGTATGGATGCCTGATGCGGCTTACTCGTCACTGTGTTTTCTACGGATACACCTCTTGTCATTTGTCAAGTTTTTTGATCAAGAAACTTGACAAATGACAAGAGGTGTGTTAGTTTAGAGGCATGGCTACGCTGGCTCAAACCGTTGCACGACAAATTGACCAACTACCCGAAGCGACGAGCTTTGGGTATGGTCAATTGGCTATAGGTAAACGGGATTATGTGGCAACCGCCAAAGTTTTGGAACGCCTGCAGAAGAAGGGCGTCATTACAAAGCTGGCCAAGGGCATCTTCTATAAGCCCAAAAAAACCATTTTTGGCGAGAAAAAGCCAGATGAACAGCAACTTCTCAAGCCCTATCTCTATCAAAACGGCCAACGAACGGCTTACATCACTGGCGACTACCTCTATAATCAATTGGGACTGACCACTCAAGTGCCAGTGGTGATGCAAATAGCCAGTCGCAATCGGCGTGTTTTTGTTAACAACGGGGCGGTCAAAGCGACAGCCGTCAAAAGCTATGTCGATGTCACCGATGATAATTATCAGATGTTAGGCTTTCTGGATGCCATGAAAGACCTCAAACAAATCCCTGATGTCGATCTAGGTAATGCCCTGGCTATTTTTAAAAGCCAGATCAGCGAGCTGACACCGGCGCAGCGGCAAATGATGATTGATTACGCGCTAGCTTACCCGCCACGGGTGAGGGCCTTGTTAGGAGCTATCCTTATGGATTTGTCTATGGAGCAAGGCATTAATAAGCTGCGGGACAGCCTCAACCCGCTCACGACGTTTGATTTGGGTATCGACGATAGCCTGCTAGCCAGCGCATCTGACTGGAAGATTCGATGAACCTGCACGAAAACCGCGACCTCTTTGCCGATGCGGTCACCATCACCGCGCAGCAAATGAAGCTGCCCGAAATTTATATCGAGAAAGATTATTGGGTGACGCTGGCGTTGCAACGCATTTTTACGAGTCCCCTGGCCGAATTCATCGTCTTTAAAGGCGGCACGGCTTTATCCAAGTGTTTCTCCTTTATCAATCGGTTTTCAGAAGATATCGACTTGGTTCTATTAAAAGACGCTTCTCTGTCGGCTAACCAACTCAAAGAACGACTCAAGCGCATCAGTAATGCCGTATCGGAAGTTCTACCTGAGCAGGACATGACGGGAATTACTAATAAGAAGGGGATGATCCGCAAAACGGCTCATTCGTATTCGCGACTGTTTATGGGAGAGTTTGGCCAGGTACGTGACCTGATCATTCTGGAATCGAGTTGGCTGGGTTCATCGGAGCCGGTGATGACGGGACGGGTCAGTTCATTTGTCTATCAGATGATGCAAAGCAGGGGCCAACGTGACTTAGCCAGTCAATATGATCTATTGCCGTTTGACGTGCCCTTGTTAGCCCCAACCCGAACGCTTTGTGAGAAAATCATGAGCCTGGTGCGGTTTTCATATACTACCAACCCTATCCTGGATTTGCGGAATAAAATCCGGCACATATACGACCTTCACCAATTGCTACAGCAAGCTGATCTTTCAGCGTTTTTTGATTCCGATGCGTTTGTAGACATGCTTCACAACGTAGCCAAAGATGACGAAGTCAGTTTTCGCAACAATAAAGACTGGTTATACCAGCATCCTTCCCAGGCGTTAGTATTCGCTAATCTGGATCATGTGTGGCCGGAGTTACGGAATACTTACCACGGCTCATTCAAAAATCTGGTGTTTGGCGAGTTGCCGGTTGATAAAGCCGTCGTTCAAACCTTGCAGCGCATTAAAGCAAGGTTGGCTTTGGTAGTCTGGATGATCAAACCTTAAGTGGTTCTTGACACGAAAAACGAATGAGGGTGCAACGTAAAAAACTAATTCTAATCCGGCTCTACAGCCGATATACTGGTGCGGTATCACTACTCAGATGAGGGGAGGGCATCTTGGCCATCATTATTTCGATACTGGCGTTGCTGGCTACGTTCTATCAATTGTACCTGCAGCGGGTACATAACGAGAAATCCCTAAAGCCCTTAGCCCAGATTGATCTGCCAGATCATGGCAAGCAACTAGCGGTGTATATCCGTAATCATGGCCTCGGACCGCTTATCATTGATCAGCTAGTTTTTACAAAAGAAGGCAAGCAGTACAAGGTCATCAATGACTGCCTCAATCTTGATCCCCGATCGTATATGCACATCTCAGTCAACAAGACTATGAAGCGTATTGTACTACCTAATGCGCACTTGGTTGTTTTTGAAACAAATTTTGACGAGCATGAGGGCGTCGCAGAGCGAGACTATGCTCGAAGGCAATTGGCTGGGATCACGTTACAAGTGGTGTTTCGCGACATCTATGATAATCCAATGACAATTGAGCGCGATTTTGAATGGTTTGGAAGGTATCTACTTGACAATAGTCATTGATGAACGACTATAAACGTGGTGTTGCTGTACTATGGCCAGCTACATCACGTCTTGATCCCAAGTCGGACAGCGTACACCCATCGGAATGAACAAGAGTTCTGGTGTACCATTTTCCGCTCTTTTATAGCCAGGTTTTTGCTGAAGCAATCAGCCATCCATGGCGTGCAAAAGGTGTCTTAGTATTAATTAGCCGTTCTGCGTGAGCCCAGTTCGATCTTAAGACCTGGCAAAATACAACGTCATTTAAGTATGGCCCAAGCTACAAGGCCTATACCTTGTATTCCAGGGTAAGAGGCCACATCAACCAATATCGATTCATTGAGCGGCTTGACGTTGGGAGAGTAGACACTATGAGATGCCTAAAACCGCTCAAAATAATTTGAATACCTGTATGGGTACTTTTTTTTGTAAAACAAATACGCAATCTAGTAGCATACGATACATAAATTTAGACTAGTATAAATTAATGCGGGGATGTTTTTAGTTACCCATAAATGGGAGATGGGTCTGTCACTTCATCGCCCATCTGGTTTGTCAAACGATACGAATAGGCTTGATGGCTAAGCTGAATAGACATCATAAGCTTTACAGCTACGCGGTATAGTCTAGTCTTAACGACATATTCAAAAAATGGGAATATTTTTACATATGAATATATAATTATAAATAAAAAAGTTAATATTAAAATGATGATAAGTTAATATAAGTGGTTGGAACGCTAGTGTGGCTTTTATAAGGCATAACCTGAAAAATGCCGTATAATAAACTAACAAAAAGATTTAGAGCAACGGCTGTATTTTGCCTTAAAACTTAAGCGGATCGTCTGTCAAAAAGAAGACCCTTTATATAATAAGGTGCTTCGACATAGCCTGAATTGTGGCTAGTGATCTCGATAAAGTTGATTTAACGGTTTCTACTATCCACTACCGATACGATCTTATGGCTCTCATACATGATTTGATAACCATCGTATACAATGGGCTTCAGAAATTAACCGTAGTGAATTTGTTGGCTACTTTACTTCTGGCAGGTAGCCTTGCTGTGGGCTGTTTCGTGCTCTGTGATTATTATTCTAAACTGTGGAATAAATCATTCAAAAAAACAATAGTTCATAAGATTTTAAGTCTTTGCGCGGCCATCTTTACGTTTCTGTTTGTTTTAGTTTTCGCATCTATTACTTTTTTTGAAGAAGTTTCCAAGTCAATTCTCTCGGGATGGAAAGCGGGAATAAGCTTAGATAGCGAATGGCAGTCAACGACATTCGCCAAAGCGTACCAGGCTGTAAAAGATTGTTGTGAAGCTATTGAACCGTTTGCTGACTATACTGATGGAAGAAACATTCCACTAACGAGCACCAAAGCGCAAGAGACGTTCGCGAAGACGTATATAGAAGAAGGGATAGCGCATTTTAGAGACCATCACAGCTTTTTAACATTAGTCTGGTCTAACCCGCGAATCTCAGAAGCAGAAATTCAAAAAGACGTACAATATTTCTTCGCCAATATTGGTAAAACATACCCGCCAGAAAGAGCCATTACTCTAGTGGCCAATGAGGCAAAAAAACAACTTGAAAAGCAGTCGCCGAAGGTAGTCGTATGGACTAGGCTATTGCTTGTTGCCTTGTTTATACTCGTGCAAGCTTTTCCGTTTGGCTTAATTGGAATAGCTGCGTATAATAGCCTTGAAGTAAAAGTTTAAATCTTAACAGCTTTCGACGTGAATAATTTGATAATTGGCCTTGGGGGTACAGGCGGAAAAATCATTCGTGCTTTTCGGAAAACAATCTTTCAGGAATTTCGAACTAATACACCAGATAGCGGGGTTAACATCAACTATTTGTACATAGATACAAATGAGCGCGACTTGCAGGAAAGCGAGTCTTGGCGGGTACTTGGGACAAGTGTCGCATTAGGCGAAAACAGTAAATTACTACTCAAAAATTCGGATCTCAACAGTATTCTTAGTGAGTTAAATTCTCACCCGGGTATAAAAGATTGGATCGGTGATGCTAAAGAGTGGGCCGAGTTCTTAAGTGGTATGGCCGGACTAGCCATGGCCGGCGGCCAGAAAAGAAGGTTAGGCCGATTCTTGCTGGCAGCTAACGCCGATGAATTATCTAACCGGATTAAACTACAGGTCGCGAAATTACAAGAGAATGGCCAGCAAGAGGTTCATTTTCACATCTGCTGTGGTTTGGCAGGGGGCACCGGGTCGGGATCGTTGATTGACGTGATCGCTCAGATAAGAAAGCTGTACGTGCCGAATACTAGCTTTAAATACGCGATCACTCTATATCTTTTTTTGCCTGAGTTGAATGCTCCGCAAGAAAAAATTCAAGCTGGATTTTATCATGCCAATGGTTACGCAGCCTTACGAGAACTGAACGCGCTTGGGGTGGGTAGTTATTTGCCGATCGATGTGTCAACTACGAATACCAATGGTAAAACACGGTTCACGAATAGCACATTAAAAGATCCGTTCTTAGGCGCGTATTTATTTTCTAATATCAATCAAAACGGCAATACGGTTGATGTGGATGAAGAACTGCCGACAATTGTTACCGATTTTATTTATCAAAAACTTGTTTCTCTGCGCGGTACAGAAATTGAAACAAAAATTTCTTCTCAGGAGAACAATGAAAATGGCGTTCAGCTGACTGAGCAATCTGCAGAAAGTAAAACCCCTGAACGTTCACTGCGTTTCTTAGGATTTGGTGTCAAAAGGATAGCTACGCCTGAAGAGGAAATCCGCGAATTTATTACGTACAGCTTTGCCCGCCAGGCGACCTACCAGCTACGATATAATTTCTGGAATGACGAGATAGGTTTTAGGAATTTAGCTCGTAACTGGAACTTTGGCGAGGAAGTAGCTGACAAAAAGACGCAAGAAAAATGGCGGCTTACGCTTGAGCATTTGCAGTTGTCACTTCCTATTACGGAAGATGCTGTAACTAAAAAATGGATGCCCATAGGCGATACTTGGCGAATGGTCATGCCTAATTTCAAAGAGTTAGCCAAGTCAAGTACCGACACGAATTGGTTGGATGAACTGCAGGTGCTGTGTGATAAGTATTACAATGAGAGCTACCGGAATATGGGTGTTAGAAACTTCTACGAGGCTAAGGCGCACGACCTTAAAGCATTGGCCAGAGAAGTTGTTAACCGGGTGGAAAAGGAAGTGTTTACCGAGTGGCGAAATGGTGTAAAGTCCTTGTATGATATAAAGCAGTTACTGGAAGCTTTAGCCGATAATTTGGTTACAAGACGGGCTGATTTACAGGGGAAAATCGTTCGTAACAATAGTGCCGTAGAAGAGACGAATGCCAGGGCTCTGGCTAATAAAAAATCGTGGGCGGACATGGGCCTATTTTCTCGGACATTAGGAAAGCCTAAAGAATTACTGAATGCCCAGGGCGCGGTTTTTGAAGAGCTATACATTTATAAAACGCAAGCGGAAGGCCTTCAATTTGCTATTGGTTTTGTCAACGAAATCTTGGAGCAGTTTACCGAATTAAGGGCGCAAGTAGAAACGGCTAATAAAACGCTGGACGAAGCGTTGAAGGTTTTCGAAAAAAATATTGAAGAACGCTGCAATGACAAAGAAGAAGATTTGCGGAGAGAAGGCAACTACAAAAAGCAGGTCATACGTTTTTACGAGCCAGAAAAAGTCAGAGAAGTTACTAAGCGATTGGAGAGGGATAAAAAGCAGCAAGATACCCAGACGTCTAATGTTCGTAAAGCTTTAATTGATCCCTTGGGGAATGATCCGTCTTTTAGGCTTTTCAACACGTTAACGTCACAATCGCATTTTATTGCGACGTTAGAAAAGACCTGTGATCATAACGCCCGCACAGCAGAAGCCTCCCTGGAAAATAAGGATCGGTTATTCGATGTTGGTATCATTGCAAAACTCAAGGCTTTATATGGAAGCCGGGAAGAAGATTTGCGGAAGTACGTGAAAAAACTCGTGGATTATTCGGGCTATTTCTTAATTCTGAATCAAAATGAAGTTAACCGAGTAGGGGATGGTGCTGTTTCTAACAATGTTAGACGCACGTTTACAGTCATTCTGCCAGACGTTCCTGAACATAGAGATTTCGTGGAGAAACTTCAGGCCGCTTTTCAAGAGGCAGTACAAGGTGTCACGGTTCAGTTTGCCTTCTCCAGTCGAAAGAAACACGAAATCGTATTGCTCTCTCTTATAAACGGCTTACCACTTCGCTACGTAGAACTGGTGGGTGCTCTGGGGGAAAAGTACAATGAACGCATAGCCAAAGAAGACGGCAAACGGGCAAAACTGTTTTTGCATACGGAGGGCGACGGATCCGATTTGCCGCGACTTTTCTTAGCTTCTGAACTAGATAAACAAAAAGAGTTAGAACGAATTCAGCATGAGGCTATCCCGCACCTTCTCCTAGCGCATACTATGGGTTTTCTCGAAGAGAAGGAAGACGAAAATGGCTATCAAAAATGGGCTTTTGTTCAACCGAATGATTTTGGACGGATGGTGCCCATGGTGTTTATGGACAAAAAATTATCCCAGTGCTACCTGACCCTTACTCGTCAAGCGGTGCAATTGATAGAAAATGCCGTTCAGCCCCGTCTCGCCTCGGACTATAAGCATAAGGTCAAGAAGGATGAGCTAAAGCAGTCACTTATTGCATTAGTTAAACACATCGCTGCGGAGCGTGGCAATGAAGATCGAGTGTACATCTTGCACGAAGAAGCAGCGGGAAGACTAATAGACACTTTAAAATCTGAGTAAATCAAATGGCTAAACAAGGTATATGCGTCAATATTGGCAATTGTGATAATGCCAATAACAAAAAAGTAATAACGGTTCAGGATGGGTTGGATTTTACGTGTCCGGAATGCGAAAAGCCGTTAGTCGCTGTGGCCAAGGAACAAAAGCGGGTTCCAATGGTGGCATATTTGCTGGTAGCTGGGCTTCTTGCTGGTCTGGCTTGGTATGGTTGGAACTCTTTTACAGAAGGTTCACCACCTGTCAAACCTGACCGGGATTCTAGTGATCTTGTTGACGGAGGAAGCGAGCCAATTATTCCACCTTATGATACGACTTCGAAAGCTAACGCTTTCTTGACGGATTTTGCTTATCTGCCACCAGTTCCCGACGCCCAAAAGAGCCTATTGAAAGGAATTGTTGAGTTAGGGGCAACCGGATTTAACTCATTTATTATTCGTGAAGACGATCAACGGAATTGGAAACTCGAAAAAGCCGCGTATGGGTCCAGTCTGGTGTATGAGCACATGGCCACGGAAGACGACATCGTCAAAGGTTTAAGGGAGTATATAGCTGATATTCTTAAATACGGCGTGAAGCCTAAAAATATCCACTTCATTGCCAGCTCAGGAGCGAGCAAAGAAGAGAATGTTATGAAGATTATGGATATCATGCGCGACAAGCTTGGTTACAGAGTAAATACCGTCACGCCTGAGCAGGAAGCAAAGTTTGCGCTGCGTTGTATTCTGCCCGAAAAGTATGAAGGGAACGCCTTTGTGGTAGATATGGGCTCCTCAAATACAAAAATATCGTACATAGAAAATGGCAAGGAGGTGGGGTTCGATACGTTTGGTTCGAAATATTTTCAGTTAGACCATACGGATACCGAAGTAAGAAACGACATACTCACTAAATTTTCTAAAGTGCCCAAAAATGTCCGTAGTATATGTTTTATAATGGGAGGTGTCCCCTTCGAACTAGCCAAACAAATTCGAAAAGACAAGGAACGCTACAACTGCCTTATGTCGCCAAATGCTTACGTGCCCGAGGGTGATCGACAGAAGGCCGGGCTAGTGATATACTCAGCAATTGCTCAGGCGACGCAATGCCGACAATTTGTCTTTGATTGGGACGCCAATTTCTCGATTGGCTATTTACGGTCTATTAATTGATATAAAATGAGAGTAACCAGTCTTTTAGCATTATCCCTGTTGGTAAACCTATTGTTTCAACACTGTCAGCGTCCAACTGCTGTTTTGACAAAGGGAGCCGTGATTACCGAAGAGCATTTTATTGACTGCTTTGCGGACGGTCTTCAGGCGGATGGGCGAGAAGTGTGGTGTGAAGCATCAGCTGTGTTTTATGACGGCGCTCATCTATATTTTGCCAATGATAAAGACATGCCAGGGGTAGATGCTTCCGTATTCTACATTCCGTACGACGGTAAAAAAATCTACCCAGATAAACCGGTCTATTTCTCCCAGCCCGCTTTAAAAAGTAGCCATAAGTACGAAGATTTTGCCCTTACGCCCGATCGTAAACACGTTTTTTTAACCACTGGATTTGACCGGATAAAGAGTGATAGTCATGAATGGGATGGCTATAATTCGTTGTTATATTGGTCTTCTGACAAATTGCCGAATAGTTTTTCGCCAAAAAACACCAAGCTGGCGCAGAATGAGAATTTTTCGTTGACGCTGCGTAAAGCGTTATCCAAAGCTTTACGATCTAGTCAGTTTCCGGAAGGAATGCCCTACTTTAAAGTAGAGGGCTTAGCTGCCACGGATACCAAATTGTATTTTGGGATTCGTGAAGAAGGAAAAAAATTTGATGACTTTGCTTACAAAGTCAAGCTAGTGAGTGTTCCCTATCGCTTCGCTCTTGATAGTCTGATACTTTCGGAAGATTTTCAAGTGATTTCGGATATTAATATCGCTACTATGCATCCAGGGTTACCACCCAATTTAGCCTTATCATCTATTGAATATGATAGGGCTAGAAAGGTATTTTGGCTACTGACTTCTTCGGAAGGGGAAAATCAAGCTAATTCCGCCTATCTCTGGTGGGCTACCGAAGCGGATCTTAAAGCGAACAAAATGAATATAGTAAATGATAGGCTCACCAAACTACCTTTGACATTTACCAACAAAGCCGAGGATCTAGCGCTGGTGGCTAAAAATCGGTTGTTCATTATACATGATGACGATCGAAGTAAACCAAAAGTGGGTGGGGTGATACGTAAGCCACACCAAGCAGCTTATTCAATTGTCGAATTTATGACCCCTTGATGTAGCTGCATGATGTACTAGAAACGATAGTTGCTAACTATTGTATGATGTTCGTGCGAGTACATTTTATAGCAAAACAAGTGTATTCGACTCAGCACGATCGACTCGCTGAGTGGGTAGAGACTGTTATAAACAGGGGTGGACTGTAAAGCGGTGGCCTGTGTTATACGGGGGCGTTGCATCATCTCGCTCCTGTGTAACAGGCCAGTCGCCTTTACCAGAAAAAAAGCGTTTCGGACGGTAAGGGGTACCAATGCAGTTCACTGAAACCCCGCGAGCCCGTTTGCGGGGCGTCAGCGGGAAAAATGGTGTGGTACACGAATCAGGCGGTTCGGTTCAGCGCCTGCAATCGTTATTGATTTGCATTGACCCCTTCCTCAATGGCCCCCTGCAAAACGGCCATCCTAATATCGCACAGCGTTTGCTCTTTCGCGCAGTCATTTAGCCCGGTTAGGGTGTAACCATATCACGCACCGGTCAGTCAACTGGCAAGATCACCTGCAATTCTTCATCTAGGGATTTATTGTGTTTAATAAAAACCCGGTCGGCACAAAGACCGACCGGGTGGGAAACCGTCTTACCAGGTTTGGTAGCCGTTACTTCAGCAGTTCCTTGGCTACCTCTTTTGCAATGAGCAGGGCAATCAGGTTGTCCCGTTCACGCTCGTAGGTTTGAAAGGCTTCGGGACAAGTCTGCCGGATCTGATCTTCCTTTACCTGAATCGAAGAGACCATATACAGAGATGACAGCACATCGCCGACGTAGGGGTCAGTGTGCTGACCCTGGGCCTTAATGATACGGGCAATTTCGGAAGAGTGCTGGCTGAATAAACTCAAACATTCTTGTTGCAAGGCTGTACAGGGGTCCGTGCTATGGGATGAATAGTCAGTTTCCTTCGACGAGTCCGTGCAAGACATCGTCAAGCACAGGATGGACAAAACGGCGGCCTGCAACAGCATGAAGGGACGGCAACGTGTTTTTTTCATGATCGTTCTGGTCAATGTTGTTAAAAAGATGGAACTTTTGTACTTTAATGAACAGAGGCAAATGGGGGTCAACTCCCTCTGTAGTAGTCGACTGTATTTGTTCCGAAAGATAGAGGAGGGATTTGGTAGGCTTTTTCGACAATGGATGTACCGGCCCTAGACAGGGATGAATATCCTTTTACCCGTGATTTCTCGGAAAACAGAGGTTTTAAAGAGAAATCACGGGTTCGTCAGATTGGCCGGGCCGTTCGTCCCGGCTGCAGCCCTATTGGTTGATTCCGGACCACAGGAGTAGGGGTACAATCGTTTCTTGGAATGAATTTCTTCAAACATGAAACAAGCCTTCACCATACTGGTGTCTCTTTTGCCTAAAACTGGATGGCGCAGCCTGGGAAAACGCTTATTGGCTGACATCCTGATGTGGATGCTCTTTGCTATCTACCTGAGCTGGCTATCGGAGATGACGTTTAAGAAAACGTTGGATTTACAGGCACCGTTTATTCTCAGTTTTGCGACACTGGGCATCCTTTTCTTCTGGATACATACTTTCACTGTGATTCCCCTGATTCGCCAGAAACGGTATGTGGATGCCGCCGATCAGTTTTTATTTTTGCTGCTGCTCTTACTGGCTCTCAGGCTTACTGGCTGGTTTGTCTTGACGGATCACTATCAGGTATTCCAGAAAGTGCTCCGCATGAGCAAGGGTAGCCCGGATGAAGAGTGGCTTCTCGGTTACGAAGGCCAGAGCTGGTGGACTTGGATGGTATCCGGTTATATGGCCATTCTTTATATTGGCTTTTTCACCTGCGTGGGAGCACTGATTATGTTTCCGACCAGTCTGGCTTACGGCAACTGGGTACATGTGAAAGGCTGGCCAAGCTGGATTCGGCGCTTAACCACTCGGTTGGGCTCGCCGTCAAGCAATGTTCTAGAGGCTCGTCCCGTCCGAATCATAGCCTGGCTTTCCCGCCGGCTTTCAAAGATAACTTTGTCTTTTGCCTCCAGGTTTAGCCGCTTGCACGTTTTCAGTCGTCAAGCCCCTTATGTACCTGATATACTTGCCTGGTTGATCTTGTTTGCGTACACATTTTATGTTTACTCTAGTTGGACGGAAGAAACTAAACATCCGTCTGCCAGGGTATTTTTGGTGACTTATTTGATAAGCGGTGTTCTATTTTTCTGGTACCATACTTTCGCAAACGTGCCGGCCGTACGGCAAAAAAACTACCTGGAAGCGTTCTCCCGCGCTGCCTATCTGACGGCGTTTCTACTCTTTATTCGAATGGGTCTTTGGGCCATTTTTATTCCGCATACCACTTTCGTCGCTTTCTTCGCTGAACTGTCCCAAACCAGCAACGACTCCACTGAAGCTCAGCGGGATATGCTGAAAGTTATATTGAAATCTGAAAACAACATTTTTATATTCTCAGTCGCCGTAGGAGGGGCCTTTATAATCCTGATTGGGCTGGTTGAGGTCTTGGTACTGCTTTCGGCGAGCGTTGGCTATGGCGTTTGGAAAGGGATTCAAGGGTGGCCTGTCCGGCTTTCACGCCGTTGGAATCCATTTACAAAGCCAGTTTTCTGGGCCGCTCTCGGCTGGATTGGCTGGGCGTATCTGCATTTCATTCAAACCGTCTATACACGCCTGCCTTCCTGGGAAAACTTTTTATACTACCTGTTCATCCTGATCATTCCAACGGCTACCGTTTTTTATTTCAATATCCACACAAGCTTTCGCTTACTGGACAGAAAGAAGTACTTACTAGCCATTTTCTGGACGTTTGTTTTACTGATCATGCTGGTTTCGGTTAAAGTACTTTTATTCCGTCTGGCTCACGAACGGTTCGGCATGTCAGGACTGCTGTGCCGCGGCATCTTTGAGACAGCCGCTTCCCTCCCTGAAGGCGCTATCGGCAAACCCGTGACCATTTTTGTATCGGTCGACTTTCAGCGCCTTAACCGAATTTTTCTGCGGGAAGATTTTTTTCTAATGATGCTCAGTTTTGTGTTGGGGTTTTCCCGACGGGCTGAAAAGTACCGGCGGGATTCGGTACGGCTGGCGGAGGAAAAGCAACAGGAAGTGGTCCGGCAGAAAGAGCTAGAGAACGCGTTACTGAAACAAGCTTTGGAGCTTTCGGAAAACCGGCGAAAAATGCTGCAGTACCAAATTAACCCCCATTTTCTATTTAATACGCTCAATGTTCTTTATGCCAGAGCGCTACTGGTGTCCCCCCCCCTGGCCGATGCCTTTATGAAACTCTCAGAAGCCATGCGCTACAGCCTCAGAGAAGCCGCTGAAGGAAGCAAATCACTCCTGGAAGACGAAATTCGCCACCTGACTAATTACATTGAATTGAATCAATACCGGTTTTCGGGCGAGTTACAGGTTCGGTTTGAGGCGGACGAAGATCGCTACCGACACCGAATAAGCCCCCTCGTGCTGATCACGTTTGTGGAGAACGCCTTCAAACATGGTGACCTGCATGACCCGGCTCATCCGGTTCACATCCGATTAAATCTGAGCGATAGTAGCTTAGTTTTTTGGGTGCGTAATAAGAAACGAGTCGGGCAAGTAGCTGAGTCGACTGGTATTGGACTGAAAAATACCCGGGAACGGCTGCAGATGGCCTATCCCAATCAGCATTCCCTACAGGTAATGGACGAGCCAGCCTTCTATACCGTTGAACTAAAGATTGATTTTTGGATGGCTCCCGTCACACCTGACGGAACAGCTGATGTGCACTCGAAACTTCCTGGCCTATGATTAACGTGGTATTAGTTGACGACGAACAGTTGTCGTTGGATATTTTGGGACAGTACATCGACAAAACACTCGCCCCAGCTATGCAGGTAGTTGGCAGTTTTCGCAACCCCCGAAAGGCTCTGGAAGCTATCCTGACCCAATCAATTGGTCATCCCGTTGACTTGATTTTGCTTGATATCGAGATGAATGAGCTGAATGGTATGGACTTTGTCCGGCAGCTCAGAGGTCGGTACAAAGTCATACTTACCACGGGCCGCACTGAATACGCGCTGGAAAGCTATAATTACGACATAGCTGATTACCTATTGAAACCCATTGCCTACGACCGGTTCCTGCGTGCTGTTCAGAAAGTATTTGATCCAACAGCGACGATGCCATTGCATGTGGGTATGATACCACCCCAGCGGTCAGAGCAACAGGGTACTGTCAGCTTAATAGACGATTCTTTGGTACTGGATGTTACAAAGATAGACCGGGGGACAACGATTCGGCTCAAGAAACGGGTCCGATTCAAAGATATAATTCGGATAGAGTCGGATAAGAATTATGTAGATATTTTCCTGCCTGAGGAAAGAATCACGGCCTTGATTAGCCTTAACGATATGCAGAATATGCTGCCTACCCATCAATTCGTCCGCGTTCATAAAAGTCATATCATTTCTATCGACCATTTTGATTCTCTGCACGAGAATACCATCTACCTGACCGGATCTGTTGCCGTTCCGTTAGGCGGGACATTTCGGGACGCGTTCAATAAAATAATTGCAGATAGATTCGATTCTCCATTTCGTACCAAGCGTTAATGGATTTGGATAAACAGCGTGAAGACGGATCAAACTAGCCAGTTGAGACGAATACAATGAAGCTTATGAACGGTAAGAGTAACGTATAACCAATTTATAACGATGCATTCATTTTGTTGGCAATTCACCAGAAAACAAGTCTTAGGCTATTATAAATGGACTAATTGGCTTTCTATCGCTCCACTTACTCTATTAATTGGCTGTGGCTTATTCTCGAAAAATGAAGTACCGGATAGTGTCACTTTGCCCAGTGATAAACCCCAGAATTATACTGGATTTAAAAAGGAATATGGTATAACCAGCGAAGGAGAGCGGTTACTTTTGCCTGATACAACGGAAATATCAATTATGTTCGATTTCAACGGGCATGGTGCCTTGATAGAAAAATCAACGAAGAAAATATTATTTGGACTTGTGGACGGTGGCTACCAAGTCAAAGATATTCTATGGGAGAATATAAACGACAGCCTCTACATTGAAGAAATTGTGGCAGATGGCGAACACAGGCGTAACACCGTAGGTTTTAAAAAAAACGTGAAAGGTGATAGCCTCATTTTAGAAAATTTAGCTACGCTGTATAAACTGAAATATAAAAGCGCTCCAATGAGTAAAGCTCCCCCCAAACCGAATGAAAGTGCGATCGCATCGGTGCTGATCAACAACACATACATATCGGTGATTAAACAAGACTTTACGGGTGAAGAGCGTGCTGCCGAACTAACCGATAAAATAGTAGGGAGTGATCTAAGTAATGATATTATCAAGGGGTTACAAGCTGCGGTAGGTCAATTTACGAAGTCAACCATTAGCTTTTATCAGGATGGCCTATATGTAAACCGGGATGAATTGGTTGATAAAGAGGAAGTCGTTGGTGGAAATAAATTGATTGGGGCTTACGCAGGTTCGTGGAATGTGGAAGGTGATTCACTGTACTGCTTACCAAATGGAAATGAAGCGCAGGGAGATGATGCCAAGTTAAATCGTTATAAAATCGTGCCGTTTGACAAAGGGATTATTCTCATAAATGGAGACCAAAGAGCAGGGGTCCTTTTCGTCTACAAACGAGTGGCGTATAAGCCAGTTCAGCGGCTAAAGCTTTAGTTGGCACTTAGCTTTTTCGTTGAAGTAGTTCGATGTAGCGGCACGTTAAATGTATTCCTTTCATGACTTTCTCTTGCTTGGCATAAGGCACCCTGGCCATACCCCTCAATGACTGATGCGGATGAGAATGCGTATGCTGCCCATCCAAACTTGAACTTATTTCCGTCGCTGCCTGACCGTCCATACAGCATGCAGCAGATGGGTAATTAACAGCACAGCCCCCCATAGGCATGCGCCGATAAACAGGTAAGCGGTATCTTTCATGCTACTCAAGTAGGCTGGTTTCTCCTTCGTATGGTAATAGTGCCAGATCTCGTAGCCTGCAACAAAAACGAGTCCAGATGCAACCCAAACACTAAACATAATCAGATCTGTTCGTGCGAGACTTTCTTCAGGGGACATAGTACCTGGAGGAGTTTATTCGTTGAATCGTACCTATCCATCTATAATCAAAAAGGCGTGTTTGTTACTTTCATTAGGTCTATTCGTAAGTTTTTAATTCCAATTGTAAAGTTCTGAGTCATGGCTCCAGGGTACACTGTGTCAGGTATGGCTCTACCAATCGTCGTCAAAACTGAAAGTTTATCGTCGGATATATCGATAATTTTAAATTCTTGAACTTTTGTAGTCCCCGAAAAGAAACCTTTGTCGTAAACCAATATATAATTGTCCCCTGTATTGTCATCTTCAGCGACCGT
Organism: Spirosoma sp. 209; assembly: GCF_002006735.1. Lineage (NCBI taxonomy): Bacteria > Pseudomonadati > Bacteroidota > Cytophagia > Cytophagales > Cytophagaceae > Spirosoma > Spirosoma sp. 209. Next base: position 21,043 of record NZ_MVEC01000004.1, read on the forward strand.
ATACGGCCCCGAAATACTCCCTAGTCTGAAGTCTCCATCTTTAGAAAAATGTATAGCAGGTAGGCCAATCTGTTCTTGCATGTAAAAAACGTTGCTATCCTGTCTAACGGTTCTTTTTTCATCAAGAGGTTTAATCTGAGTTAAAGCCCACATAGTGCCTTTTAACACAGACATAACCTCTTCATCTGGCTCCTTATCTTCTTTGAAGACTGGCGGCTGATCACTTATTTTCTCTTTGTCGCTCGCTGATTTGCACCTTACAAAACAACAGATTGATACTATTAGAAGCACTAATAATTGTATTTTATTCATTGTATTTACATGTTTAAACATGTGTTTTCTTGACAGTAAAAGTTGAATATAGATGGAGTGAATTAAATAAGATTTGTTTGGTTGAAATGTTACACCCTTTATTTACTAAACGTACTTTCTTTTTAAACTTAATCGCTCCTTTTACTTATTTATCTGTGAGTTAGTCTGTAAAGAAACTCACTTCTTTTTGTAAAAGAACGCCTGAATCAATTTCGATCCGCTTCTATCCCATTACTATCGAAGCGCCCTTCAGCCCGTAAAACAGAAGGACGCTTCGATGGCTGGTGGCTCGTTAGGCGATGAACCGCTCACGGATAATTTTGCCGTCCTGCCAGTCCTGAATGGCAACCTCCGTGACGGCGACCCGCCCGTTGTCGGCATGATCGAAATCCAGTTCCCAAACCACAAAACTCCGGTCCCCAACTACCAGAGTGCCCCGGTGGGCGAACGTGCGGACCGTGGTAATCTTGCTCAGCAGTTCCTCGCCGATGCGGTAATTCTCGGCCAGACCCGTCACGGTCACCCCGTCGAGGTCGGTTTTTTCAAGATTGGGATGGTAGTACTGATCGAAGGCCTCCATCGGTTTGCCTTGATGTACCAGGTCGATAAGCCCTAAGAGGGCCTGCTCAATCGTTGCCGTTGCCATGAAATAAAAGCTTGATTTAACGTGAAAAATGGATTAATAGTTACACTAACCGGGCCCCCCCATCGACGTGGATGACCTCGCCCGTGACCGACTCGTTCTGCATCAGAAACAGCACGGCCCGGGCCACTTCGCCGGGCTGCGCAATGCGCTTGACGGGGAGCGTCTGAGCCACCCTGGCCAGTACCTGCTCCCGTTGATCGCCGAGCACCCTATCCCACATGGGCGTATCGGTATAGCCGGGGGAGACGGCGTTAAAACGGATGGGCGCTAAATCCAGCGCTAGCACGCGGGCCATCTGCTCGGCTACGGCGGTGGCCATGCCCGATACCCAGGCGCCGGATACCGGTCGGTCAGTCGACAAGCCTCCCGTGAACGTAAAGGAGCCGCCGGGGCGTAGTTTACGAGCGGCTGCCCGCACAACGTGGATGATACCGAGCAATCGCAGTTGAATGGGTATGGCGTGGTCGGCCACGGTGCCCTCGAAGATGTTGCCCAGTTTGGTCCCACCTGCCGCAATAAATACATGATCCAGGTCGGTGAGTGGATCGAAGAACTGATGAACCGCCTGCTCATCGGTTATGTCGAGCGGGTAAGCGGCTATCGGACCGATGCGTTGGGCGGCCTGCTGGGCCGTGGCGGTAGAGGTGCCGGTGATGGTGACCGTAGCTCCCTGCTGGTAGGCCAGTTGAGCCGTTGCCAAACCAATGCCTGAACTTCCACCAATAATGACGATGTTCTTGTTGCTGAGTACCATAGTTTCGTTGTTGACAAGTGATGCAAAAGTCAGCTCTTGGCAAGGGGCCCACAAGTAGTGACGAATTAGTGAGGCTGTAACAAAAAAGTGAGATGCGAAAAGCGACATCAACAAACACGCATAACGCCAGGCAGTTAACCGCAGACTGCCCTATTTTGAGTACCTTTCATCTGCTGGGCGGGCGGTGGAAGATCGCCCTGATCTGGAACATGGCTCAGCAGGTAAACCGCTTTAGCTTGTTGCTGAACCAGCTGCCGGGTCTTTCTCAGAAAATGCTGGCTCAGCAACTCAAGGAACTGGAGCAGGATGGCTTCATCGGGAAAACGATCTTCGCCGAAATGCCGCCCCGCACCGAGTATCATCTGACTGAGTTAGGGCAATCGCTCATTCCCCTGCTGGTTCAGGTGTATGATTGGGGTTTGGCTCATAACTTACCCCAACGGGTACGCGGCCGTTACGAGGCTAGACCGTGAGTGTGCCCAAGACTTAGTAAGCCACTCGCGGGTGGGTGCGGGTTAGGGACTAGTGATTTCACCTAGAAGAAGCACCCCTTAATCGCGCGAATGGCTCACTAGGAAGGAGACGCGTGTTATCAGTCGAAATAGGCTGACAACCGAAAGGCGTCTTAGTCGCTATACAGCAAAACGACTCGTTCGTGTCGGAAGCGCGTGAAGTGCCATCATCGGGGTATACAGGCTCCGTTGATAGGCTTTGGTCCGGGGTCAGTTCTTAACGGCCGCGGTTTGCCGACCTTTTTCGGTCACCAGGCAAACCGTGTAACTTTTAGGGACGGCGCGGCGTTAGGAAAGCAGACTAAAAATGGTACAGTTTTGTACGAGTAGGGGGATGAACTACGAATTTTTAAAGCAACTCATTGAACAGGCAGAAGCCTTCACGCGGGATGAGGCGACGACCGGAGAGCCTACCCTGGCTGATTTCGCAGCCTGGATGGGACAGCGTTTTCCAGCCCCGCCTACGGCAATATCCGTCTCCACGGCAGACCACCCCGCCGTGGAGACGGATATTGCCGTGATGGCTTCCTATCTGTATCGCTACACCCGGCTGTATGGTAAAAAAGCGTTGGCTGCCACCCCCTTGGCTACTATCGATGAGTTTTCCTACATGGTTATGTTGCTGGAAGGGCCACCGCCTACTAAAACGGAACTCATCGAGCGCAACATCCATGAGAAAACGACCGGTACCGAAATTCTGCGTCGGCTGATTAAAGCCGGTCTTATTGAGCAGTTTGATGATCCCCGGGATAGGCGATCTAAGCGGCTTACGCTCACCGCGGCCGGTAGAAACCTGATGATGAAGGTGAGGCCAGCCATGAGTCAGGTCGCTAAGGTGGTAGGGGGCAATCTAAGCCAAGCCGAAAAAGAGGCCTTGGTTGTTCTGCTGCGAAAACTGCACGTATTTCATAACCATATCTTTCTGACCGAACGCGATCGATCCGTGGCCGCTTTAGTGGAGCAGCTCGCCCCAGCAAAAAAATAGTTCAAAAACATACAACTTTTTCTTTTTTGCACGGTTATTAGTACAAAAACGTACTAAAACTATGCGAATCTATTGTTTACTGGCTCTAGGCCTGCTGGGACTACCCTGGGTTGGTCTGGCACAACCCGTAGCCCCGACCGGCCTGATCACTGGTACTGTACGGGATCGTACTACCCAGGAGTTACTCGTTGGGGTCACTGTACAAGTCGATCAGCCCAGCACGCTAGGGGGAAGAGAGGGCGGAACGATCACGGATGCCGATGGGCGGTATCGATTGTTGCTACCGGTAGGAACCTACAACCTGCGGGCCACCTATGTCGGTTTTCAGCCCCAGGCCAAATTTAATCTCATCGTCTCGGCGGGGAACGCCAACGAAACCAGCTTCGAGCTGGACGAGGAACGGCAAAAACTCGCCGAGGTAACCATTAAGGCCAACCGGGCTACTGCCGCCGTCTCGAGTATCACTACGCCCAACTCGGTGCAGCGCCTGACAACGGAGGAGATTAAAACCAACCCGGGGGGGAACTTCGATATTTCCAAAGTCATTCAGACGCTACCCGGTGTAGGCGGATCGGCGGGTGGGCTTCGCAATGACATCATTATTCGCGGCGGAGCACCCAATGAAAACGTATTTTACCTGGACGGCATCGAAATCCCGGTCATCAACCATTTTCAAACGCAGGGGGGGACCGGTGGCCCGCAGGGCATTCTCAATGTCTCTTTCATTGAGGATGTTACCCTTACCTCGTCGGGGTTTGATGCGCGTTACGATAATGCGCTGGCGTCCGTGTTTCAATTTAAACAACGCGAAGGGAACCCGGATCGGGTTCAGGGTAATTTTCGGCTCAGCGGTACCGAAGCGGCTTTAACCACCGAAGGGCCTATCAACACGCGTACGACATTTCTGGCCTCTGCGCGGCGGTCGTATCTCCAGTATTTTTTTCAACTCATCGATTTGCCCATTCGGCCGAGTTACTGGGATTTTCAGGCTAAACTCACCCACCGAATCAATAAGAAAACCACGCTGACCGCGATCGGCCTGGGCGCTATTGATGCTTTTCGGTTTGCCGTTCCCCGGAGCACTACCCCCGAGAAAGAGTTTACCATTCGCCAGAGCCCACTGGTCAATCAATGGAATTATACGGGTGGATTGACGCTCAAGCGCCTTATTCAGAACGGGTTTCTTCAGGTGGCTCTCAGTCGAAATGCGTTTGACAATGCATTGGACCGTTTTGCCGACGGGCGTACCGATGATGAGAACGCCCGCGTCCTTCGCGTACGCTCCCGCGAAACGGAGCACAAATTTCGCCTCGATCTGAATCAAAATGTGAACGGCTGGCGGTACGCGCTGGGGGTGATGGCCCAATATGGCCAATTTGTTAATGACTACTCGGCCCAGCTTAGCCAGGAAAGCCGTACTGCCGCGGGTGCGCTAGCGACTCCGGCCGTATCGGTGCGGTCAGCTACGGCAATCGATTTGGGTCGATTCGGCTTGTTTGGCCAGGTAAGCCGGAATTGGCTGGACGATCGGCTGGGCGTATCGGCGGGCCTGCGTTCGGATGTGAACACCTTTACCGATACGGGCCTAAACCCCCTGAAAACGCTGTCGCCCCGGTTGTCGGTGAGTTACGCCCTGTCTACTCAATGGACCGTCAATGCCTCGGTGGGCCGCTATTTTAAAATCCCGCCCTACACCTTACTCGGTTTCCGGGATGAAGCCGGTACGCTGGTCAATCGACAGGCGGCTTACATCGCCTCCACGCACTACGTGGCGGGCGTCGAGTATTTACCCAAACCAACTACCCGCGTGACGGTCGAAGGATTTTACAAGCGATACAGCCACTACCCCGTATCGGTACGGGATGGTATTTCGCTGGCCAATGCAGGCAATACATTCAACGCGGTTGGTAACGAAGCCATCAATAGTACCGGCCGGGGACGAGCCTACGGAGCCGAAGCGTTTTTTCAGCAGAAACTGGTGAAAAATCTGTTTGTGGTCGCCTCCTATACGTTTGTTCGGTCGGAATTTTCGGGACTTGACGGGCGGTTACGGCCATCGGCCTGGGATAACCGGCACCTCGTCTCGGGGCTGCTGGGCCGCAAATTTAAGCGGGGGATCGAACTAGGACTCAAATATCGCTACGCCGGGGGGGCACCCTACACCCCCTTTGACCTGATCGCCTCGCAGCAGAATTTTCTGGTCCGGGGCGAGGGGGTACTGGATGTCAGCCAGCTGAATACGCAGCGCCTGAAACCATTGAACCAGTTTGATTTTCGTTTCGATAAGAAATGGAACACCCGTCAGTTTACCGTCGATCTGTTCCTGGATGTCCAGAATGCATTCGTCCTACCCACGCCGAACTACCCGCAATTTGTGCTCAGACGGGCCGACAACGGAACCGGCTATCTCACCACCGATGGGCGTCCCCTGCAAGCCGACGGCAGCAACGGCATCCCGGCCATTTTACCCAACAGTGACCCCTTCGTTACACCGACCCTTGGCTTTATCGTTGAATTCTAACCCAGTTAATCCCCCATACGCATGAAAACCAACTCCGTAAGTCCACTCGGCACAGCCGCCTTCGTGATCGGCAGTATGATCACCACCTTCTTTTTCTCCGGGGCTCGTCGGAGCAAGCGAACCCAGTTGTTTGACGAACAACAGCGGGTTCTTGATCAAAATGTGGTTACCCCGGCCAACCGCACGTTTACGCTGGTATGGCCCGTCATTTACACGGGTACGGCTGGCCTACTTATCCACCAGGCGCTCCCCGCGCAGCACACGAATCCCCGTTATCAGCAGGCCCGCCCGTGGTGGCTGGCCAGCTACGGGTTGAATCTGCTATTTGGTGTTTTCTTTTCTCGCCCCGATACCGTCAGTCGGGTTGGGTATAATTTGACCACCATAGCAATGTTACCGACGGCCCTGGGCCTTCATCGTAGTCTACGCATCGGCCGGGAAGACGTACCCCAACCTGAGCGCCTGTTGCGCCGGTCCGTGAGCCTGTATGCAGGCTGGTTGACGGCGGCTACGGTAGTCACGACGGCCAATCTGGCTCTAGAGGCTGGTTACCGGGTTTCCCCCGCCAAGGCCGTCCGTTGGGCAGCCGCGGTTATTCCCTTGACGGCTGGGCTGGGCCTGTTTGTCGCTCGCCGATTGAATGATCCCTATTATCTACTTCCGCTGATTAGTGCGTTTAGTGGAATTGCCGTTAAACAGTACGAGAAGGCGACCCGCGTGGCCGTCGTAGCGGGTGCGTGTGCCTTGCTTACGACGGGCGTGATGGTCCAGGCCATCCGGGAGCGCCGGTCCAGTCAGTCCACGAAGGAGTGGGGGGAGCTGGCTACGCAGGAAGCGCTCCCGGAAGGCCAGCCCGTGGCGGCTATCCCTGTCAGTCCAGCAAGCTAGTGCGTGGCCATCCTGTGCTTCCAGCCGCTCAACCAACCGGCGGGGTTGGCTGAGCGGCTGGAGAACTTTTCCTTGCTGAGGCTCGCCACAAGACTAAGAACGATTAGATGTGTACTGCGCCTATCTGGGGGTATTGTCGCCCCCATCGACAAGGGCGTCGGTAAGCATAGGTGGGTCGGGTCAGGACCGGCCAGACAGGCTTTGCGCTTATCCTGATTGATCCGACCGGAGCCTGGTTAAGTTGGCGTCGTATTCATTATAGCCTCTCAGACGGATGAATACGCAGACTCACGCGCTATCGTGGTCATCCGTCTGCCGGACAATGATAAAATCGACCAGACTACCATCCGCCGATTGGGGAATGCAGGTGATCTGGGCCTGTTCGTTGAAATGGGCCAACGTGCCCTGGATTAACCCGTACGCCAAGTCTGCCATCCGCCGGTTGGATTGGTAGCGCATGTGTAGCGTGTTCGCATCGGGCTGGGCAATGGTAAAGTGAGGTAATTCCGCTTCCGGATATAATTTTTGTACCTCCACATGAATGTAGGCAGGTACCGATGCTAGGAAAGAAAAGGCGTCTGGAGCCGTTTGAATAAAATGTTCGTGGGCCGTTAAAAAAGAGCCAAACAGGTATTGGCCAAAGTGCCGGAGCGTTTCGGGCTGGGATTGACCAGACGCTCGGCTGAAGCCGGCCACCAGGCGGTTTAGCTCTTCGGGAGGGTACGTGCCCGTCGAGGTATAGACCCCACCGGAGGGTAGGTCCGTGGTGAGGAGTAAGGTATCCACTAGTGGATAGCCGAACTGATCTTCAACGTGGTTAAGAAATTGGGTAAAGACGATCCCTTTCACAAAATAGAACGTAGTGAGATGTATATGATCACAAACTGGTAACTAACCAACCCCCTGGTCTTATTTTAGTTTAACGTAGTCAGGTAATCGGTACCAGTAGATCAACTAAACGTGTACGTAATCGGTGGATGGATAAACGGTGCTCATCGTGATGCTACCCAGGCGAAGTTCACCTCTACGATCCCATATCCCCGGCCGGGCCGCCAAAGTGGTCGGAAATTTGTCGATAGAGGGCAGCCACCTGTTTCTTGAGTTAGGTCTAACAGTCTCGCAAAAACGCTCCCGCTTGAGACGCAGGGGCGTTTTTTTATTTGCTACAGGAAATGGGCGTTCATAGAACCGCTTTTTCTCACATCATACTTGCACCCACAGGCTTTTCTACGGCCTGCTCGGCTGAGCGCTGACGGGGTAAAAAACCCGCAGTTAATCAGTTGCTGACCGTTCGCTTACCTAATTCGGGTATGACTCGGCCACTCGACCCTGGGTTGTCCTGTACTCGTCTGTTTTTCCGAGTGAACCAACCCAACATTCCTTGTAGGACCGTCAGGCGCAAACTACCTGGTAAGTAGCTCATCAGGGGTTCGTTGATACGCGGGCGTTTCGTGCCAGGCTAAGGTTGGCCGATCAGGGGGATACCCATTGGCCGAGCGGTACGCCTTGCGTTCAGGAGTGAAATCCCACCATGTCTTCGTAGCATCGCTCGTTTGGGCATAATGAATGGCTAATCGGAACTGATCTTCCACGCAGGGATCAATCCAATAGCCTTTTTCTTGTTCATACTGATCCATCAACGTAGCGCCGTCTTTGTCAACCAATTCAGCCAGTGAATAGTAGCCCAGGAAGATCAGATCACTGGCAAACTTTGGCCCAACGGATGGAATCGTTTGGAATTGGGCTAAGGCGTACAGTTCCCGGGTCCGATCGGGTGTGGCCCCCAGGTAGACCGCTAATTCGTCAAGGGCGTGGCGGAGAAAGTCACTGATGTTTACCTTGTGCTTTCGCAGGTTGGTCCGTTCTGCTTCGGTAAGCGGTAGGCGTAGGTTGTTTTTAGGGCTCATCTTCGGTAAAGGTTAACAGATACCCAGTATTATCTTGAATTAAAAAGTCAGTGGCTCCGTAGAAGGTCTTCTCTAACTCTTTGACAACGTTTGATTTATCCTTACTGGTTGAACTAGTCGCTTAGTGGACTCGTCTGGATATAGAGCATCAAGGAACCACCTGGTTGTCGGGATACGGTCGGTAGCTCATCGCCCAGACTGGCAAACATTTGGAACATAAAGTTGACACGGCCACTGTTCATCATGGCCCACAACCACTCATCGCCTTGGGGGGCTACGGTCATCGTTAGGGTAAAGCCTACCTATTGATAAAAGGCAATCGTCTGCTGGATGTCGGTTATAAAGATATTGGGGAGAATTGATTTCATCGAACGCTGTTTTGTGGAGTGAGTAGTAATTCAAGATAATAAGCCTATTAAGTAGATAAATGAATTTCCGTGCGCCTAGCCAAAGATAACCCCTAAGCACGAAGATAATGCGAACAAATTAGCTCTTTGTCAGCCGTTTATTTGGATAGACGCGAATTCTCGAGGGGGCCGGGCCACGGAGGCTTCTGGCGCGGTCGTACTGGTTTATATAGTATGTCCTAAAACGCTCCTACAGGAGAAGAAATAGGCGTCTTGAGTTACTTTATAATCGGGGAGGGAGTTACAGTAAGCCAGTGCCAACGGAATGAATGGTAAGGTAAGGGCTGGCTAGTTACTTATCCATCGGGCTTGACCCAGTGATTGGAAAAAGATGCCCAACAGCTCGCCTTAGCAGCCATGGACCTTAAAATAGCTCATCTAGTTGCTCATAGAATACGCGTTTACGGGGATTATCTGCCTCCCCAAGCTCGGCTAAGAAAGCATCCGCTTGGGTTGGGGAAACCTCCTCTAGTAGGTTGTGGTAGACAAGGGCTCGGTCCATCCACCGATCGGCCACCCCGCCCCGCCCCCAATCAATAAAGTAGAGTCTATCCTGGGCATCAACAAAGACATTGCTGTCCGTGAGGTCGCCATGGGCAAACACAAGCTCCTCAGTGGGTTGGGTGGCGAATAAGTGCGCCACAAACTCCTGCGGATTGTTGGCCTCTACATCCGGCCATTGATGCAGATCGTACTCCTCGGCCAACAGGCCATTGGCCAGAAGGTACTCAAGCTCCTTCAATCGAAAGGCCACTCCTCCATCGAAGGGACAAGTGGTGATCGGCAAGGCTTGCAGCTGAGCGAGGGCCTCTTGGAACAGATGGAGCACAGGCTGTTGAGCGTCGATGCGCTGGTACAGTGGTTGGCCGGGCACGCTACGGGTGATCATAAACTCACCCTCGCTACTTTCGGCTACCCCTACCACTTCGGGTACATTCAATTGCCCACTCAGCCAGCCCAGCACGTCGGCCTCGCGTCGTACGCTAAAGGTGGTCGGGGAATAAACCCGGGAGCACATCTTTAGAAAGAAGGAGTCGTTACCCCGCTTGAAGCGATAGACGGGACAAGGCGACTCGCCCACTGTAGTAGGGATCAGGCGTGCCTTACCCAGGAAGCGGGCAATGGGTTCAGGCAATTCAATGGCTATCTTTGCCTTCATGTCTAACTGTTCTCAACAAACCGCTCCATATACCGTCAACGAAACCCGCTTATAAACCCTCTTTAGCTTGTGAGCAGTAAAGAGCCGAACAGGGACGCATGGTTCAACTTGGGGCTTTCTTCGTCGTAATCAGAAACGGTGCCAGAATAAACTCAGCCCAATCAGCAGTACCAGGCCAATTTGCACCGCTGTCAGGACGTAAATATAGTTGGTTTCGCCCCTCGACTCGTCCAGCAGTTCCTCGCCCACGCTAAGTTGCAGGGAGGCCAACTCGTCGAGTGTTTGGGCTATGTGGCCAAAGGCCGTGCTGCCACTGCCCGCAAATAGAGCTTGCCGGGCCGCTGGCAAATCAACTGGATTGGTGGTTAGCTCGCCTTCCAACTGGTTGTAAACGGTCAGCCGCTGCCTGAGCAACCGGAGTTGGTCGGCTTCCTTCACCGTTAGTTCGGTTCGTTCGAATTCGGTCAGTAAGGAGTCTATCCGCCGGTTGAACCGGTCGAGCGTTGCGTTCATCAGATCCGCATTCGGTTTATTGGTTGCGAGTACGTAGGTCTCCAGCAACAGGCGTTTCCGGTAGATCGTTGCGGTCAGGTTGACCAGCATGCCGGTTGGCAGCAGGCGATCTTTGTAAACGGACACAGATGCCTGCTGAATGTCATGCACACTGCGACGACTCAGGAAGATGCTAGTCAGAATCAGACCCAGCAAAGCAATGACCAGCAGGAAGGACCGTACTGGCGAACGAGTACCAAGGGAAGGTGTCATGGAGTTAGGTGGATTAGCTTGTTGTTAACCCGTTTGTACAGATAAACCGTGCGCTCCCTACATCATACCGTCAAACATAATGGTCTGGCCGTTTTTGCCGTCAACTCACGGGTTACCGACCTGGGCTACCGCCTTCAGCTGAACCAGGTCAACCGGAGCGAAAAAGGCCATCGTACAATAAATATACCCTTCTAGAATCTCGACATGCAGTCTTTCGGCCACTACCGATAGGCTGATACTAAGCAAAAAAGACAGGGTCAGCATCTTGAACCACGGGTGGCGGTTAGCTCATCGTTTACGCACGCCCCGTGGTAGCTGGATTCCGGCTTGCTATAGCTATACCCCGGACATGGGATCAAGCAGCGAAATAATGTCCCTGCTTCAGATCAGCTAGTACGGTGGCATGGGTGGGTTGCCAGTCCAATTGCTGTTGGGTGAGGGTGCTTGATGCCGGGCAATCGACGCTGAAAAAGGCACTAATCCAGCCGAAATGCTCGGTGGCCTCTTCGGACGTAATGGTCGTAGTGGGTATGTTCAGGTGATGGCCAATTACCTCGGCCAGCTCCCGAACGGGTACGCCTTCATCACTGACGCCATGATACACGCCCCCGGCGGTACCTTTTTCCAACGCCAGTCGAAACAGCCGGGCGGCATCGAGCCGATGCACCGCCGACCATCGGCTGCTGCCATCCCCGACATAGGCTGATACCCCTTTGTCGCGGGCAATCCGAATCAACGTCGGCACAAAAGCGTAATCGCCTTCACCGTGCACCGAGGGGGGGAGCCGCACTACCGACGAACGTACTCCCTGCCCGGCAAGCGACTGAATCAGTAGTTCGGAAGGGATACGTGGGGCCGACGGAGCGTTGGAATCAGGCGCGTCGATTTCGGTCGCCACGCGCCCCGGAGTTAGGACGGTAATCCCGGAGGTGATGACTAAGGGACGTCCCGACCCTGCCAGGGCCGAGCCGAGGGCTGCCACGGCTTGCCGGTCTATTTCGCCAGCCATAGCGTAGGCCGCGAAGTCGTGGACGAAAGCGGTATGAATAACGCCATCTGCAGCCATCGCGCCACGCCGTAGGCTGTCGAGGTCGTCAAGCGAGCCTATATGGGCGTCGGCTCCGGTAGTGCGTAGTGTTTGAGCGGTTTGCTCAGAGCGGGCCAAGCCAAGCACTTGATGGCCTGCACCCAATAACTCCTGAACGATGGCTGAGCCGATATAACCCGTAGCCCCAGTGAGGAAAACACGCATACGTTTGTCTGTTTTGTGTTAGTTAGTACTCCGTCACAAAGGTCGGCAGACGGGAGCGAGCGGGACTGCGCGAGCCAAACCATCTATTGTATAAATCAAACCATTTGTTTGTTACGGAACGCACTAGGCACCAGCCCCGTCTGCCGTTTGACGAAATGGCAAAAGTGGGCCACGTCGGTAAAGCCCAAGCAGTCGGCGATTTCTGAGACGGTCCAGTTGGTTTGCTTCAGGAGAATTTTGGCTTCCTGGGTGATGCGGCGGCTGATGAGCGCGGTGGTGGTATGACCGGTGGTTTCTTTCAGCACCCGGTTGAGGTGATTGACATGAACAGCCAGGTGCTCGGCGTAGTCTTTAGCCGTGCGCAGACGCAGTTGTTGCTGGGGCGTGGCAAGTGGAAACTGCCGTTCCAGGAGTTCAGTAAACCGGGCGGCCAATCGGGCCAATGACTGATGGGCTGGTGGGCTGACAGCTGTTGGTTGTAGCTTTTGGCCCAGATGGACCAACTCCCACAGGTACGCCCGCAGCAGATCGTATTTGTAGGGATACAACGAAGCCATTTCGCCCGTCATCTTCTCGAAAAGGGCTTCAATATCCCTGTATTGCTGGTCATTGATGGCGAGTATCGGGTTGGCACCCGCTTGAAAAATAGGTAGCTGAGTGATACCAAATTCCCCTTTGACAGGCAGCAGAAAGTCCTCGGTGAAGATGCAAAAGTAGCCGCGTTGCTCCTGATGCTGCGGGAGCCACCGATAGGGCACCTGAAGGTTGGTGAACCACAGCGCCTGTTGGTTAATCGAAATCGTCTGATCGGCGTACTCTAGCCGGCTTTGGCCGCGCATCAGGCTGATTTTGTAGTACGCCCGCCGGTCAAAACTCATAGGGGGCTTGTGTGCATAGCCACGCATGAGGTCTTCCACGCTGAATACATTGAAATGACCAATTTCCCGCCCGGAAAGTAGGGCAGTGGTTGCTAACTCACCATCAGCCACCGTTGCAACTTTGGCATAGATCTCTTTGAGAGGCAGTGGTTTCATGACGTATGTTTGTATAAATCAAACAAAGGTAATTAGTCAAGCAGAATTGATCATACAATGTTTGGGGTCAACGTGGACTGGCCCTTTTGTTCCATAACTGTCCAGTCGCTTTGAGGCGAAGTTCTGGTGAGTTTGTGGCGAAACCAGGTAGTCAATATCTCCGAAATTCCCAGTTAAACCTAAGCGGCTCGACCTCCTCTCAACTACTGAGGTCCATCCGCCTGTTGGATCAATCAACCATGGAGAATTGGGCGGTCTTGAAATTCTGCCAAATACTGAGGAGAGGTCACAAGCAATATAGCTTCTGACTTATTGTGGTTGCCCAACTAATAGCGATATGGTATTACAGACTATATGGACATTCATCATGACTGGGGGCATGATTGGGGGCAGCCAGCCGAATGATCCGTTTTATTACTAATGAATTCAACCACTTGGAAAGAAAATGGCCATGCGGCTACGGGCACCACTCTTTTTTTTACCGACATTATTTATTCTTATCAGAGCGAGAATTTTTCAATTCTGGCAATGGCTTAAGGCTATCCTCCCTTTATCGATCTATTCCCCAGATAGACCCACAGTAACCCAAAGTGGGGGCATAAATGGGGGCATCAAAATGCCCCTGGGCACTGACTATCTGGGCCGCATGAATCCAGGGGGATACTAATGGGCTTGTCAAACATGACCTGTCAGACCGCTAAACCTAAAACCAAGCCTTATAAGTTGGCCGACGGTGAAGGGCTGTATCTTGAAATCTCTCCAAAGGGAACCAAGTTCTGGCGGCTCAAGTATCGACTTCACGGGAAAGAAAAGCGCGTTTCACTGGGTGCCTATCCCGCCGTTTCGATAGCGGATGCCCGGAAGGTCAAAGACGAAATGAAACAAGACATAAAAATTGGCCTTGATCCCGTCTTGAAACGACAACAAGCCGCTCAGCTGCAGGCTTTGGCCCAACAGGTCAATTTCAGATCGATGGCGATGGAATGGCACGGGAGGCAGATGCCCTTATGGAAGCCGAAACACGCCCAAATCATCAAGCACCGCTTTGAGAAATACGTCTTTCCGACCTTAGGCAACTTTCCACTCGCGGATATAAAGCCCGTGATGATGCTGAGCTGCCTGCAACAGATTGAAAAAACAGCCCCTGATCTGTCTCGTCGCATGAAGGCCGCCTGTAGCCATGTTTTTAAATATGCTATGGCGACGGGCCGGGCCGATAGAGATCCTACGTATGGCTTAGAAGCTGCCCTGAAGAAATTCAAGCGGGGCCATTACGCAGCCATTTCAGTCGATGATTTTCCGGACTTTCTTCGGTGCCTAATGAACTATCAGCCCTATATTCATCGACAAACGTTTCTGGCGCTCAAACTACTGCTACTGACGTTCGTGCGTACCGGCGAACTGGTGGAAGCCCGGTGGGATGAGATTAATTTCGACAAGGCGGTGTGGGTTATTCCGGCGGAGCGAATGAAGATGAACCTGCCGCATCTCGTTCCCTTAGCACAGCAGTCGCTGGCGATTCTTCGAGAGCTTCATGCATTGACTGCGCACCGGGGTTTTATTTTTCCGGGTTATTATAATCCGAAAAAGCCGATGAGCAAAAACACGATGCTGGTGGCCATTAAGCGGATGGGGTATAACGGCAAGATGACCGGCCACGGCGTTCGATCGTTGGCTTTGGGAATCCTCAAGGAAAAGTTGGGGTACTCGCATGATATTGCGGATAGGCAACTGGCGCACGTGCCTAAAAGCAGTGTGGATCGAGCCTATGACCGTGCCCAGTTCTTACCTCAACGTACTAAAATGATGCAGGACTACGCTAATTATATTGATCAGATCCTGTAGAATGATGTTCTCAATTTTATTGATTCGTGAAGAAAGCAACTACCTACTTTATGGACTTATTCACGGATACAAGGGCGGTCCTCTGCTTAAAAACCAGTTATTAAACGATATAGCACAATCCGGGACTCGTATCTAAAAAGTAAAATCCATAATTCTAACTAGATAAGAGTTGATCACTACCGACAGCGGAACGGAGTCAATGCGTTTATTTTCCTAAAATGACTTGGAACCGCAGGTGAAAATTTAGCTGGTTGTCATTTTCTTCAGCGAACGTATTTTGTGCCTGATAGGGTTGACTAGTGAAATCCGCTACTGCATCTAAGCTCACATGTCGGTTAAAAAAATATGCTAAACCCACGTTTCCACTATAAGTAACGCCGTTATGCGATGTTTTTCGCTCACCAGTATACCTAGTGAATAAATAACCAGCTCCGACTGACAAGTATGGACGGACTCGAGAATTAGTTAAGTAGAAACGAGCGAATGGAACAAGCCCGTAAGCTAGGGTAGTAGCTCGTTGATAGGGTTGGGATACCGGAATAGATTGCCATTCGATAGGTAAAGCGGTGCCGATGACAAGCTGTTTGGTCATGAATTTTCCACCAATTAAAGCTACATCGGCTGAGCTGACCCGTCTGATTCCTTGATTCAGCACCGGGATGTTTAGGCTGGCGACGTCAGTTCCTACAAGCCAATCTCCTTTCTGAGGTAGCTGCGCTAATACTGAGGTGCTCATCAATAACATAATCAATAATTTAGCCTTCATCGTAGTTTTGGTTTATAAAAGCGTTGGAATAAAGTTTATGAGCAAGTTGTTAAGGAGCAACATTAAGCAATATAACCTGTTCATGGTAAGCGGCTACAATTCCGTATCCCCCCTCGACATTACCAGACCGGGTTACGGGCTGTAAAAAAGCCTGCTCGATACCTTCACTATTTGGCAGTGTACGGTAATAGTTCCAGTAACTGTCAGTTACGCTACGAATTTGAAGGCGAACTTGGTCGCTTTGCCGTGTTGGGTCAATAAAATCAGATTGATTGTAGAAGTCCGGGACAACACCACTAAGCGACGAGCTAAAGCGAGCTATCAACTGTTGATTTACAGAACAGATATCCCGATAAAAAAAGGTTTCATTATCCCGACGAAACCCGCAGTTGTCTACCAGTCCGTCCGGTCGTAGCAGGTCCTCGACCAGTAGTTGAACGCGCCTGCCTTCAAAAAGACCTGTGACTTGAATGTTATACAGACCGGGTTGACCAGTCAGGTTTTGCAGATGAAGGCTCAGGACATAGTTTTGCGGTTTATCGATTACGGTACGAACAACACTGGGCGCAGGCGGTACCACCTCATCCCGACTGACGGCATCTGGAAAGCCAGGAGCAGTCAGGTATAGCCGATAGGCAGCCCCCGTGCGGGGTTTGCGTCCCAATGCCGACTCATAGGTGTTGTTGCGGGTGTAACGCAGCGTATCTATTGGCCGATTGTTTTCATAGACCACGACTGTAGCGGACGAAAACGTCGTGTCAAACAAAGTTTCTCCGGTCGGTGGGTAAGTGTGGTCAACACGCGCTGAGAAAGGACGATCGGGTGAAAACAACGCTTTCACCACAAACTGAGGGCCTTCAAAAGGCAGATCCAAGCTCACCTCTGGACGACATGAAATTAGTGTCATTAAGAGGTATAGTAGTAACCACCTCCCCTTTACGTTAGAAGCTTCTGGCAAACGAGACATAGGGCAATACGGGCAAAAAGGACTGTTGTGACAAGCGAGTCTGGTAGCCGATCAGCCGACTAACTCTTGGTCCTTCGGGAACATATATTCCCCGACGCTCAAGATTGATAAACAAAGGATTCTGCCGATTATACACATTCATTAAGCCAATGGTCCAGACTCGGCTATGCTGATCTGCTTTTATCTTTTTAAAACTGGCGCTTACATCCAGCCGGTGAAAAGCGGGTGCCTGGTAATTGTTGCGATTCCGGTAAACATAGTTCGGGTAATACGCTGATTCTGGATCGTAGAATAGAGACACAGGCACCGTTGCCGGTTGTCCCGATTGGTATTGCCAAACGGCTGATAAGGATAGGCGCTGGTTGGCTACGTAATTGACCGCAGCCGCCAGTACGTGCCGCCGGTCGAAGTTAGCCCGAAACCAAGCGCCTTCATTAATGGTTGCGAAGCGTCGTTTATTTTCGGAGAGAGTATAGGATAGCCAGCCATTAAGTCTTCCAGTTGGTTTGTGTAGGAAAAACTCTAGTCCGCGCACGTAGCCTATTCCATTTCGTTCGATGTTCTCCTGCCATAATTGATTAAACTCCGCCAATAGATCCGTACCCGTCGGCACATCAATTAAGTTTCGTAGCCACTTCTGGTAACCTTCGATACTCAGCCGCCATTGCCCATTAGCTAGGCTGCGGCTTAACCCAAGCGAAACCTGCCGAGCACTCTGGGGTGGCACCGCCGACGTAGCTGGCACCCAAACGTCATTAGGAAACCCAATCACGTTACTGGCGATCAGGTGAATAAACTGACGCATCTGACTATAGGATGTATTTAGAACGATGCTACCCGGTAATTGGAGTGTACCCGAAAAGCGCGGCTCTAGGGATAAATAGGTTTTGCCGTCAACGACGAACAGTACGGTGCGGACGCCCGCATTTAGCGCCAGTGGTCTAACTGGTTTCCACTCGTTTTCAAGGTAGACGGCCTGTTCCAGTGCCTGAATAGGTGGGTTAGAAGCTGGAGATTGGTCGGTGACCACATTTCTTCGTACAGATGAGGGTTGATACCGGTGAATAATGGATTCAACGCCGGTCCTTAATTCAAATCGTGGTGAGGCAAACCATTCAAATCCGGACCGCAGTGTCCAGTCACGTACGGACGAACTGATACCATTTTCACTGGTGAATTGTTGCACTCCGTCTTCGACTGTGAAGTTTTGGTAACCCGTCTGGTAGCGGTAATGGGAGTACGATAAAGCACTCGACCAAAACAAGTTTTGCCGGATTGTTTGGTCGTAGCGCATGGTTCCGGTCGTATTTCCCCAATTCAAGCCGAACTTTGAACGCTCCTGTTGATTACCATTCCAGCCATAATAGTTATCCTGCCCTCGAAAGAGACTGACAGAAAGTTTTCTTGAACTGTCCAAGGTAACGGTCAATTTTCCGTTCAGGTCATAAAGCCAATAGTTGAGATATGCTTCGGCTTTACCTTGGTTATAGCGAATGATGGATGGCAGCAAAAACAAGGTAATGTAGGAACTACGGGCTGAAAGCATGTATGTGACGGGTCGTTGCCACGTCCGATTAAGGGGCCCTTCTATCAAAAAACGCGAACTGAGCAGTCCGATGTTGATCTCCCGCTTCGACCGATACTGATTACCATCCCGCGTCGTTACATCAAGTACCGACGATAGTCGTCCCCCAAAACGGGCAGGGAAGGCTCCCTTGTACAATGTTACGTTTTTGACGGCATCCGAATTAAATGAAGAAGCAAAACCAAACAGGTGAGTTTGGTTGTAAAGCGTTGCTTCGTCGAGCCGGATCAAATTCTGATCCGGCGAACCGCCCCGCACCAGCAGACCTGCGGTTGCTTCATTGCCGACCGTCACACCCGGCGTCAACGCTAATGCTTTTACGACATCGGTTTCACCCAATGGCATGGGAACCTGTTTAAGCTGAGCCACTGGAATAGTCAGAATTCCCGGCTGCGGGTTATTCACCGGCACTTGACTGGCCACAACGGCTACTTCCTCAAGGGTATTGTCCTGCTCTATAAGCTTGACCGTTATCAGTGTGTTTTTCAGCGTGTCAACTAAAATTTGTTGTTTCTGATAGCCCACGTAGGAAACAGTCAGTACCATTTCGGATGCCGATTGCAGACTAAAATAGCCGGATTTATTGGTGATTGTGCTGGCGCCGTAGCGGCCTGCCTGAATAACAGCCCCGATCAATATTTCGCCTGTGGCTCTATCCTTAACGTATCCCATGAACGTACGCTTCTGGGCATACCCTACCTGGAAAGAAGCCAGCAAGATTATAAAAGATAGCAGCACATTACTCATGTGTCATTAATATGACTAGGGAACTGCGTTGCAACGCAGTTCCCTAGTAGGGCTTAAAACAAAAGTGTGATATTACAACTCAGGAAAGCACCTGTAGTAGCGGTGGCCGAATGGCCTGAACTTACATTGCTGTAGATCAGATCACAAACCAGGCCCTGACCCGGCACATCTTGGCAACTCGTCTCGGGGTATGATCTAGATATCTGATCGATATTGTCAATCCCGAAGTTGAAAGTATCAATAGTGTTGCCTCCCGTGATTGGCCTCCTGGTGACACTACCACTGATATTCAGCCTCGGAGCGTTGAGTTGGGTCCAGTAGGTACCAAAATTTCGTCTTTGGTGCTTGGTGTAGATCGTTAGGCTCTTGTAGAAAGTTCCTCCGGCTGCATTGTAAAACTCATAATCAATGTCACCCGCCATCCGGCGCTTATTACTGCCATCGAAATACTCTTGAATGCACGTTTGCGAGTCGGCACGTCTAGCTCCTGCTGAATTTTGGGGCTGGTGAGACACCGTTCCGTGTATGACATCGGAGCGGTTTAACCTACCGGCCATTACATCCGCAATTTTACTGGCAGAACGGTTTTTTACCAACTCAAATTGGTCCCGAGTAACATAGTAAGCATCATTACCGATGTATATCCAACCGTCCTTACTGACCAGGGTAGCCAAAATCGGATCAGTTATAGTACGGGCAATCTCTTTATCCTCACCCTTGACAATGATGGCCACATAGCTCTTGTAGGATTCTCCGATTCCTCGCATAGCGACTGATTCATTGTCGTGATCGGTCATCTGGTTAAAAGCCGTACGAACCGAAACAAATCCGTTAAACTTTTTCTCAAACTCGGCAAGTCTGTCCTGCTGTTGAGCGAGCAATTGAACCGTCTTATCGAATTTTTCTTTCGACGAAAACTTGAGTCGGCCATCGATCACTTGAACATCAGCAACTAGATCGTTTCCAACCATGGGCGCTGGGTCTAGGCTTACTGTCCTCTGACAACTAGCGATTGCCAGAACGGCCAACACTGTGAGTACTGATACACTTTTTTTCATTACCTTTGATTGTTTAATGGTTAAACATTAGACTTCTTTAAGAAGCCCTACGTCTGGTCGTCAAACTGTCGTAGGGCTTTCTTCTGTCAAAAATCTTGATTTAACTCGCATAAAGTCAAGCGATTACTATTGATTCTTACAATTATCATATAAAGTATTTTTTATCGGTGCTTTCCATCCAGGAAGTATTTCTACTTAATCTATATACAAATAACCACTTTTAGATAATTAAGAAGGGGTTAAAATGGCTGACATACTAAGCAATTCTATCTGTGTTAACTACACATTAATTTTGTTAACTTCTTGGAAGAATTATAGAGCTTTGTTCGTATAAAAATTTAACCAACCTAATACAAAAGTCTATTGAATCCCCAAGTTGATAAGATTGCTAAAACTTTCTGTCAGTGTAGTCGCAAATAGCCGTTTGGCTGATGCTCTGATTTGTCTGATATATTGCCGTTATTACTCGCGTCGTTTCATCTTTTTTATTGATACGTGAATTAGTCCGTAAAGACGTTTGCTCGCAGAAGTTGTCCAACTCTCTCAGAAGACGCATCGATCAGATATAAACTTTACAGACTTACTCACGGGTCAATAATCCTCATATAACGCGGTTTAACTGCTGTTATCGTATTAATCAAATGGTGCAGTAAGGCTGCAAATAATGCTTCTAGGTCAAAACATGGGATGGTGACTGTATAAGCCGAAAAGTGAAGCCGAATTATATTCTTCTCGCCGTCTGGGTCAAACTCTGCTTAGATCAAATACGCCTAGTTAAGAAACGCTTGTCTGTGGCCAGACAAGACATCGATTGCGTGCATACCCTGGCGCATGGTAATCACATGCCGATTACATTTGACAAGGTGGTCAAAACCATGGGGTCGTGTTGAAGGCAAGCCCTTACGTATATGGCTACGATGTTTTGTTGTAGTCAGTCTCTACCACCAGGCGTAAAGCCAGTTCTATCGGTATTTTCTCGACGGCTTTTCGAATAACGGCCCCGTAAGCATTTACCGATGGCCAGCCTAGAGCCTGTGCTTGGGAATCCAATGCAGGTGCCGTTAGGGTGATGTGCTGCCTTTTGGCTTTCTGAGCTAGCGTTTGCAGTTGCAGCACCAGGTCCTGAGCGGCAATATCCTGTCTGATAGACAGATCAACTAGTTTTTCCAGCAGCGCTTCCGGCGGATTTCGGCGGCCTGACCACCATGATTTGGTCGTGTCCACGTTGGTGCCCAAGAATAGGTGGCTTTCTCTTAGGGACAGTCCGCAACTTTGGGAAAACAACTTAAACAGAGAGGGCATGGAAGGCGAACTTGTGGCAGAGAGCGTATCGTATGCATTGTGTACACAAAACGTGTACACTTGTCAATCAAAAAGGGGAAAAACTGTTTGAGGCTGTATTCCCGAAAGCCGTCAGGCAAAGCTGGTCCTACAGTCAGTCTATCTGAGCGTTGAAAGCGATTCATAGCTTGCTACGCCATAAGTCGCTACTGCATTGTCATTGACCTGGTGGTTTTACCGCTTTTGATCCCGTTTATCCGTTCTTCTTTGTTATGGACCAAACCCCTTTTCGATTGACGGTAGGTATTTATTCCTTCTATCATGATTATATTCCTGCATTGCGCAGAGTGACTATAGTTCGATAGGGGGATGACATGCAGACGACAACTGAAACGCTGTTGGATCGAAAAGAGGCTGCCAGGTACCTCCGCATTTCACCCAATACCCTGGCCGTCTGGGACTGCACGAAACGTTATGACCTAAAGCCGCTCAAGGTGGGCCGGTCCGTCCGCTACCGCCGGTCGGAGCTAGATAAGTTCATTGAGCGCCAGCTTCAGCGGTAAATAAGCTCATTTATGCCCAACATCTTCTGAGGAGATCGCCCGTGAACATCGATCAGGCGAAAGCGGTAGCTATTGTCGATATTTTAGCCCGATTAGGCATTCATCCCAAACGAATAACGACCGGTAAAGCCCTGTACCTGTCACCCGTTCGTACCGAAAAAACACCCAGCTTTTGGGTCGATACCCAAACCAACCGCTGGCACGATTTCGGTGATGGCCGAGGAGGGGACGTTGTTGATCTGGTATCGGCCTATCTGCAATTCACGCGTGAGGCTCATACTGTGTCGGATGCATTGCGCTGGATGACTAATATGGGTGGTGCGACGTATGCAATGACACCTATTGACCGGCCCGATGAGCCGCCAGCTCATTCGGATGGATGGTTAGTCTTAAAATCAAAAAGAGCTATTCAGCACGTAGGACTGATTCATTATCTGGATAAGCGCGGTATCTCACTGCCAGTGGCCCGTCGCCATCTGCAAGAACTCCGCCTTCAGAATACCCGGACGAACAAGTATTTTACAGCCCTTGGTTTTCCCAATGAGGAAGGTGGTTATGAACTACGTAATCCTTTTTTCAAAGGCTGCTTGCGCCCCAAAGCCATCAGTTTCGTACGGGGCACGGTATCCAAACCAGCAGGCATTCACCTGTTTGAAGGATTCATGGATTACCTGTCTGCCACTTGCCAGTTACGGGGATGCAGTCTTGCCGATGATGCCATCATTCTCAATTCCTTAGCCTGTCTGAAACAGGCTATTCCTTACCTGCAAAACTATGGCTATCGCGTGGCGTACAGCTGGATGGACCATGATGACGCCGGAGCCAAAGCGACCGCCGTTCTAGCCGAGTTCTGCCAGACGCAGCGTGAGTTGCGCCATACACCCATGAACAAGGTGTATGCCCCGCACAAGGATGTCAACGCCTGGCATATGCACACGCTTGGCCTAAGCCTGTAGGAGGGACGCCCTTGAACCAGCTCAGCCTGCAATCCCTCTTCAGGGTCAACGAGATCGAGATCATCTACCGCAATCCGGTGCCCTATCAGGACCGCATTCAAATCCGACAATCCGCTACCGCCTATGAAATCCTGCGCGCCATGTGGGACATCAATCGCATGGAGCTGGTCGAAGAGTTCAAGATTTTACTTCTCGATCAGAAAAACAACTGCCTGGCCGTCTCTGATATTGCAAGCGGCGGCATGTCCGCCTGCCTGGCTGATCCCAGGGTCATCTTTGCCACGGCTTTGAAAGCCCGCGCTACCGGTCTGATCCTGGCCCACAATCACCCGAGTGGCAATCTTACGCCGTCCGAAGCGGACCAGGTCCTCACCCGCAAGCTCAAGGACGGCGGCAAGCTCCTCGATATTGCCGTGCTCGATCACCTGATCGTCACCCCGCACAGCTACCTGTCCTTTGCGGATGACGGGCTCATGCCCTAGGGCTAACGCTGGCGTCAGGTTGTCTGGATGGTGGTTATGACCGTCTGCCATTTGTGGGTGGGTTGTTCAGGGACGATACCCGGCCCGCTCCTTCCACCAACAATAATTTTCCCCAGCGCTTCGCGCTTTCCTCGCGAGCCAAAATTCTTGCTACGCGACATTCGCCGGTTCACTCGCTAGAAAGCCGGTTTTTTCTCTTACCCTAACCCACCAACCGATGGAGACTTCTTCATGACCACCCAACCTTCCAAACGACAAAACCGCAGCCCGAACAGCCACGAGGCCCCGCCCGCCCAAAACGATCTGTACGCCCGCGTGACGGGCAAGATCATGGCCGATCTGGAAAACGGCCATTTGACGTGGCGCAAGCCCTGGCAGGCCGAGCATATGGCCGGACACGTGATGCGTCCGCTGCGTTGGAACGACATTCCCTATCAGGGTGTCAATACGCTCCTGCTGTGGGGCACGGCGGCCGAGCAGGGCTATACATCGCCCTACTGGATGACCTACAGACAGGCGATCGAACTCAAAGCCAACGTCCGCAAGGGCGAGAAAGCGACCCAGATCGTCTATGCCGATAAATTCACGGTCGAAGACAAAAACGACAACGGCGAAACCGTTCTGAGCCAGATTCCTTTTCTCAAACCCTACGCCGTCTTCAACGCGGATCAAATCGACGGTTTGTCTGACGAGTTTTACAAGAAGCCGGAGCCGGTCAAAGCCGCTGCGCCCTCGCGCAATGCCCAGCTTGAAGCGTTTTTTGCCCAGACCAAGGCCGATATTCGTACCGGTTGGGACGCGTCCTATTTCATTACAATGGACCGGGTGCAGATGCCTCCGTTCGAGAGCTTCGAAAGTCCGGAGAGTTACTACGCGGTCCTGGCGCATGAGATCACGCACTGGACCCGCCATCCCAGTCGCTTGAACCGCGACCTGGGCCGTAAAGTGTACGGCGACGAAGGGTATGCCAAGGAAGAGCTGGTTGCCGAATTGGGGGCGTGTTTTCTAGCCGCTGACCTTGGTTTCGAGCCAATGCCGGAAGCCAGGCATGCCGCCTATATCCAATCCTGGCTGAAAGCCCTGCAGGACGATAAGCGCTTTATCTTCCAGGCGGCATCCCACGCGCAGAAAGCCGTCGAGTATCTGCACATCTTGCAACCGTCCTGATTGCAAAACCTGCTAACTGCGCAGCCGGGCAGATTCGTCTGCCCGGCTTTCTTTCATAAAGACTCATCCATATTTTGTCATTGACACTTGTAACGTTATATGTTACATTTGAGTGATGATCAAGAGCATTCAGCATAAGGGTTTACGGCTGTTTTATGAGCATGAGGACCCCTCAAAGCTGCCAGCCGCCCATGTTGACTATGATACGGAATATGCTAACTCGCTTAGACTTCGCCCAATCATTGAATGACATCGGACGCCCGGCTTTCGGTTGCATCCCTTGTCAGGGAATCTAAAGGGGTTTTATGCATGTTTGTAGGGAATGAAAAGAAAAAACCCTAATCATCTTGATTGGATTCCGCAGTTTAAAGTGCATAAATTATTATTGGAAATTCTATTGTTGCATACCACTGACCCCAGAGTGATATGTCTTACCATCTTTAGTGATTAAAACAGGACTCATTTCTCCACAGGCGTCGCTGAATGACCATATTAAACCACCTACTTCAGCGTTAAGCGCTATAATTGCTCCAGTTTTATTAGTGTAACAGAAACCCGCATTAACGTAGACCAAACCATTTGCAACAATTGGGCTTGATTTTATTTCATAAATACTAGCAATAGGTCGGTTACTTGGATCTGATTTATAAAGCCATTTTATTGTTCCCTTGGAGCTATCGAAGCAAAATAAGCGTCCTGTTGTTGAACCGATATATAGACAGTTATTGACAACAATCGGACTCGACACAAAATAACCATATCCTTCTGCATCTGGTATCTGATATTGCCATATTTTTTCTCCATTATTTGCGTTTAATGCATATATAATCTCGGAAAATGAACCAATAAACACTTTGTCGCCAGCTACTGTAGGACTTGATGTAACGGAGCCTTTAGTTTGAAAGTCCCATTTTTTCAAACCTGTATTTGCGTCTAAAGCGTAAATTTTCTTATCGGAACTGCCGATATAAACAGTACCATTAACAACTGCTGGACTTGAATTTATTATGCTCCCTCCCGTTGAATAATCCCATTTCTTACTACCTGTTTTAGCATCAACAGCATAAACTCTACCGTCTCCACCTCCTACATACAGTATATTGTTTACTACAGTAGGGCTTGATGTCGATGGAGAAATCTGGTCACTGACTTTACTACCAATCGATGTGGTCCAAATGATTTTTCCGTTGTTTGCGTCAATTGCATATAAATTACCTGTCTGAGCATAGATATATAGCAGGTCATCTACAATACATGGACTATTCGGAGAAGAGAAAACGGATGTTTTCCATATAGTTAATCCTGTATTTGCATTAAGTGCATAAATGCTTTCTGCACCAGCGACAAAAAGAATTCCTTTGTATAATAAGAAGCTAGTCCTATCTGTGGGGACAAAAAAATCGTCTCTTTTCCATACCAGTGTTCCCTTCTTAGGATCAAGGCAAAAAAGGGTATTTTTCCCCTTCCCATCATTACCCGATGTAAATAAATAGTCAGCGCTGACTACTACGCTAATAGAGTTCGTACCGCTAACATTAGAATTAGAAACAACAGGAGATGTATTGGATGGCGATGATGGTTTCTCCGATTCTTGTTGACACGAAAGAAATATAAAGGTTAAAAAATTAGCTAATATTAGCGCAATATTACTGTTGTACTTCATTTCTATGATTTTATTGAGATGCTCAACGGATAGATAGCAAAATGAATTACAAAGGCCACCTCTTTATTTGAAGTAGCCTTTGTAACTAAAAACAAAATCATTTATGGAACCAGTCGTGATTACCATGTATATTTTTTGCGCAGTAGGTGACGCAAGATAGTAAGGACTCTGGTCCTCCGTCACCCAATATCCAACTTGTCTCGATTGTGTTCAGCAGAGTGGAGCCTTTCTTTTCAGGCTTAATGGTCTGCATGCGCCCTGCGATGTCGGTATACTCAACTAGCACTTCGTCGCTGGCTATATCAAAATGCTTGTGTAAAAGCATGACACCGAACCGCTCCTGCCGACCGTGCTTTTTGAGCACGTCACGGATTTCGGTCAGACAGTCGTAATCGCTGTCGTTCAAAGGCTCGACATCATGAATGTCGGTCAATTCGCTTAACTGCATAGCAGTCGCTTCCAGCATTATTTGGTTCATAGAATTGAAATTAAACATGTTGACTATTATGATTTCCGTGAACATCTTTCCAGCATCGAGTATTGCAGATGGTCATTGCAATTCTATCGCCGTCACCCAATATCCAACTTGTCTCGATTGTGTTCAGCAGAGTGGAGCCTTTCTTTTCAGGCTTAATGGTCTGCATGCGCCCTGCGATGTCGGTATACTCAACTAGCACTTCGTCGCTGGCTATATCAAAATGCTTGTGTAAAAGCATGACACCGAACCGCTCCTGCCGACCGTGCTTTTTGAGCACGTCACGGATTTCGGTCAGACAGTCGTAATCGCTGTCGTTCAAAGGCTCGACATCATGAATGTCGGTCAATTCGCTTAACTGAGTGGCAAGCATTGGCACGGATTTTTCAAGCTTTAGCGCTTCCATAAAAAAAGGATTTAAATAAAAAATTGACGAGAATTTGTTTTTTCTTTGAGTTGATATCATACGCTACTTGAGCCTTTTTAAGGTTTTACTTTTTCCCAGCACTCTACCCGTAAGATGAGAAGTAACAGCTGTTGTAACCACTGGGCCTACTATTTCTAGTAAATCACCCGCAGTTTCACCAACCTTAGTACTAACTGACATTTTGGTTTTGGTGGCATTTTCTTTTGCAGTCTGGTTATCCTCTTTGTTAATCAATGTTCTATATCTGTACTCTGTTGCACCTGCGACTGAACCTACAGCCGTGCCTATGACAGCTCCCACCTTTTTAAAAAGACTCATAGCAGTTTGAGGTTATTTGTTAATACAAGACGAATGATCGGAAATTCATGAATTTTATTGCATGTTAAGACAGCCACAAAGAATCAGCACCTTTATCTAAATTGTTGTTGTGACTCGATAATGGACTTGCCGTCATTGAAGTATGGTAACTGTCATCGTCTTTCGCCGCTACTGCCGCAAACCCGAAGCTGTCCGGCGCAAAGGTCTTAGCACTCATGGTCATCAACGCTATCGCTGTGAAAACTGTAAGCGCACTTTCCAACTCGATTACACCAGGCGGGCCTGCCAGCCAGGCATCAAAGAACAAGTTATTGATATGGCTCTTAACGGGAGCGGCATCTGGGATACAGCCCCACTGTTGCGTATCAACATGAACACAGTGATGAGCACACTTAAAAAAAAGCCCAAACCGTCGGCTCCGTAAACCCGGCCTATCTACATACTGAAGCGAGTTTACGTATTCGCTTAGAAGCTGACGAGCAGTGGCCTTACGTTCAGAAAAAGTGTAATTCACGTTGGCTTTGGTGAATCGAGGATCACGATACAGGCCAGGAGGTGGCGTTCTTGTTTGGCCGACGGACCAATGCGAGTTTCAAGCGGTTGCTGAAGCTGTTGGCCGAGTCAGACGTGACGGTAAGCCGCTGGTTCACCGATTACTGGTGGGCTTGCCATGACCTCTTGCCGACCGCTATTCACCAAGCTGGTAAAGATCAGACGCAACGCATTGAGCGGAAGCATTTAGACTTACGCACTCGAACGAAGCGGTTAGCCCGGCGAACCATCTGCTTTTCCAAATCGGTCTTGATGCATGATACAGTTATCAACCTGCTGATTAACCATCTGTTTTTTTAAGTTGAATGTTCATCTTTAAAGCATGACCTAAATTGTCATATTTACTATGTGGAATGTATTATTTTGCTGATCATATTATGATGACAAAACAGCGTGATGCATTGGTGTAATAGCAAGTGTTGTAAAAAGATGTGGACAGTGAGCGGATGGGTGAAGTAAAACCTGATCAAAAATCACCTTTTTAATATGCTTAAACCTACCTAGCCTAGGGAAGAATTTATTTCCAACTATGCATAGTGTGCTTCTTAAATCATTAAATTTGACTTTATACATCTAGCCCTTTGACCATGAATTATACGGGTAGTAAATCAGCCATTGAACAGGATTTTCAGCAGCTCAAGGTCTTTGTTAGCAACTTATTTCCAGATGCAAAAAGCCTAGTTTTAAAAGTATCACAGGGGCAGCAGCAACAGGAGTTAAACAAGTTGAAAATAGGACGAAGGCCAGAGCAGTTTTTTTTTATAGTTGACTTCACCAGCCTAACTATAGTTGAGGCCGTTGGCTTAGAAGAGGTCGGCTATAACTCTGAGAGATTTAGTTTCCGACAATATCTGGCGACTATTCCCGGGGGGAGCATGCGTCAGTTAATTACTCTACTAGGTAAACAAACCTTTATTTTATCGAATCAAACCGTAGTCAGCTTTTTAAAACCGCAATTTGTTGCAAACGTCCCAATTACATGTGCTGATGGACGGGTGATGTTAACCAAACGAACTATTTCACCTTGGCAAATCAGTGAGTCAGGCTTAATTATTGCCTATCTATCAGAGTTTATCATTCTTAAGCCATATGAGGATGAACCGATAAACCCCCGTTTTGTCCATCTTGATCCGGCCATCGAAGTAACCTTGAACCGAATGGCGGCCCGGACTTTTGCTACCCTTCCAAAGCAGGATAATTTGTTCTCACCCAAAGAAATTATTCTGATCAGACTATAC
Source organism: Spirosoma sp. 209 (assembly GCF_002006735.1). Lineage (NCBI taxonomy): Bacteria > Pseudomonadati > Bacteroidota > Cytophagia > Cytophagales > Cytophagaceae > Spirosoma > Spirosoma sp. 209. The sequence goes on from NZ_MVEC01000004.1 coordinate 50,275, forward strand.
GCTGAATCGAATGAAGCCAATCTGAATGCGAACGATTTGGCAGAACGAGCTGATATAACCATTAGTACTTTGCATACCTATAACAAAAGCATTTTAATGAAAGCGAAAGAGATGTTTGGCGAAACACTACCAGCAAAGACGGCTCGTGATGTAGCTATGTATTTAAAAAAATGTGGTTTGTTGGGTTAATTGGTTTGTGTAAGGCTCCCTGACAAAGTCAGGGAGCCTGCGCATTATTTAATGTGTTGACGGTTCAGAAACTTGTATTTTAAGTTTTTTACAAACTTTATTAGGAATAGCTTTATCAGTACAGCAACAACCCGCAAACGGATATATCTCACAGGCGATACATAGAGCTTCAACAATGGCATTTGCTTTTTCACTAATGCCTGGTGTTGGGTGCTGATAGGGCCGTGGTAGATAATCCGTGATAGCAACAACTGTTGAGTTTTTTTAACAGGCTTAACGACTGATCCGCCCAAAAGTAGTTTTTTATTGAGCTGTTTTGCATGATTGGCTGCTTGCTCAATCATCTTAGCGTAGTAGTATATCGTTTCAGGTATACTCAAACTTGGAGACTTCCAGTTTCCTGTAATTTCTAGAATGTCAGACTCTTTTAGATCTTCCTCAACTAAAAGTTGCTTGTAGACAGGATCTTCGAGGTACGAAAAGTAGCGCAACGGATTCTGTTCAATCGTGTTAAAAATGAATCCGGCAACAGGTTCATTGCCTTTATAGAATAGATAAACGATAGCATTAATAAGATAGGAGTTAGGCAGTGCGTTTCCAGATGCATTAGCATAGTGATGGATAAACTGATTTAGCGCGTAGTTATGTTGAATCTGCTCGCAGTAAAAGCGCCCTTCAGTGTCTGGCTGAGAAATCTGATTAGACAGCATACGATTGGATATCGGTGGATTAGCTCCGGTAGTCCAAATGGAGCGTGTTCAACTGTCTTCAAAAAATGAACTATTCCAACCTACGTATTACTGACCTAAACATCTTTTTAAGGGATATGACTTGATTGGATTTGAAATCGAGGTGTTTGCATGGGTAGGCAGAATTCGTGTTTGATAAAGAGGGGTTTGAGTTAAAATACTAAGTGTTTAAGTGACTAGCTCTTCATGTAACCCTCTCGTAAATAATTTTAGCTTTTAACTGAAATGAGATTTATTGAATATAATAAATTTATTGAGTTCTTTATGAAGAAGATAAAAGAAGAGGCGCAAAATTTTGGTATCGATAAATACCTATTCATGGGTATGTTAATTCTGATATTTTTAACTATTTTCACATTTTATGATTTCGCCGCTAATGAGAGTCTTGCAATATTATACATTATACCACTATCTGGTATTTTTTTACTAGCAAGCTTGATCTACATATGTTTTTTTGCTTTTGATTTAGTTCCATTATATAGAGCCAAAAAGTATAAGGAGTTCGTGAAAAAAGTTTCCTATTACTCCTTTCTGTGGTTCTTTGTATCATACACCATATGGACGATAATTGTGAGTGATGATAGTATAAATAACCATACTCTGCAACGCGTTAAAGACGATCTCTTTATTGGAAAATTAATTAATCTGCTTCCTGATGAAATAGCTAATAATACAAAAGAGATGATTTTTGATAAGAGTAAGCCGCAGAATCGTTATATTATTTCATTATTCTTTGTAAATAATTTAATCACTGTTATTATATTAGCAGGTAGTAGTTTTATCTTTGGTATTCATAGGAAAATTGGTGAAAGACCATCGTGGTTTCAAAGATGGATAGAAAAATTTTTACTTTGGAAGCAGCAATTCTTTAAGTGGGCAACCTATCATAAAGATAAACTGGTTCACGGTTTTATATGGCTCCTTGCAATCGCGTCTATATGGGATACCTTTACAACAATTTATTCCATTCAAATTGTCATTATCATTATTTTAGCTTCTTTGATTTTGTTTTATGTTAATATGATTGCGTTGTTGGATATATTAACTAAGCGTACCCTTACTACAGCAGCATATATGATATTCTATGTAAATATACTTTTATTCATTTTTATAGCTGTTTTTATAAGGAATACTGACAATACACAACTATCAGATAAATTGCATAATACATATTTGTCTATATATGCGCTATTAATTATTGGGGCTTTTTTTGGCGCGTTTGCTGAGCGAACAAATCAGATAAATAGAGATAAAGTAAATGAAATAATCAGGAAACAGCAAGCCGAAATCCAGGCTCTTACATATCAAATTGATCCTCACTTTTTATTTAACAGTCTTGCGTTTATATATTCAAAAAGTCAAGAATACTCTGCTGATTTGGCCGAAGCTATTTTATTGCTAAGCGAAATGATGAGATATAAATTGTCTAAAACAGATAATTATTCTTACGTGGCACTAACGGAAGAGATTGAGCACTTACAGAACTACATTCGTTTTGATGAATTGATTCATCCGAACAATCATGTAGTTTTTAAAAAATATGGATCATTTGATAATCTTAAAATTATCTCTAATTTATTGGATATTTTTGTGGAGAATGCTCTAAAGTATGGAGATGTTACGGATGAAAGTAGTCCTTTAGATATCCAATTGACAACAAATCATAACCGTATGCTTTTTCGAGTTTATAATAAAAAGCTAGCTAGGGTCGTTAGATCTCGGCCGTCAACTCTAACCGGCTTGCAGAATGCTCGAAATCGTCTTGATATGATTTACGCTGATCGTCATCAGTTATTTATACAAGATGAATCGACTTCTTATACTGTTCTACTAACAATTGACTTATAAACATATGGTTCTCAATGTAGCTGTTATTGATAATGAGCAACATGCGATAGATAGTGTGGTAAGATTAATTGAAGGATTACCCTATTTACAATTGAAGAGAACTTTTAAAGATCCACTTCTTGCTCTACAAGAAGGGAACTTGGAAAATATTGATTTAATTTTTCTAGATATTGAAATGCCAGCTTCTCCCTTTGATGGTTATGATCTTATTGAGATGTTTAATGGGCGATTTAAAATTATTGTCATGACAGCGTATGAGAAATATGCCCTTAAAGGATATGAATATGATATTGTTACATTATTACACAAGCCAATTAACCCTAAGCGCTTTATTCGGGCTGTTAATAAAGCTTGTGGACTACCAGAGCCATTATTTCAGCCTGAACGTCTATCTGAGGTTTCTTTAGCTAATAAAAATTCTACTTTTCTCAAAGTGGCAAGTCGCGGAGGAGTTTACTCGTTACGGCAAATCAATTTTTTGAATATTACATTTATACGGAGCCAATCACAAGCAATTGAAATATATTTTGCTGATAAAAGCAAAATTGTACCAGCTGGGGATATGTCACTAACTAAGTTTTACGAAGAAGAGCTTCCTCATGATATATTTATACGAGTTCATAAGAGTTATATTGTTTCAAAACGCTATATATTTGAAGTAATTGGCAACGAAATATTTATCAAACCACCTGTAATGTTGAAAGACTTCGATAAAGTTCCTATAGGCGAAACTTATAAAGAAACTTTTATGAATTTTATAAAAAATAATAATTATGGAGCATCATTGTTTTAACCAGTAATTTTCTATTCAGTCTATGCCAGCCAATCAGGTAGGAAAAAAGTGAATTTTAGCTTTTTGATAGGCTTTATGCAGTAATCATATTATCATTTTTTGATGAGATGAAAAAGGATATTTATAGTTACCTGTTAGCCTTACCAGTTAGACTCGCCTTGTGCTTTACTGTTGTCCCTAATCTCCGCACAGTATGCGGAGATTAGGGACATTTATTCTCTGCACGAGAATAAGAACTCGTATAGCGATGGCTTACTCGTCTTTCGTCTCAAGGCTTATACCCGTAATTACAGGCTTACTTTCTTTAGCAGCATCGAGCAGGTAGCGAGCATCAATGGCCCTGATTAGACGTGGTTTGTGATCCAACATATCCGTAAAAAGCGCATACAATCTATAGCCCTGTAACGTCACCTTATAGGACGATATATCAAGGTGAATGACGTTCTCGGGGCAACCTGGAACAAATTCTCCTTTAATGAGATATGCGTAATTGAAAAAAGCTCGCCGACCATCCGGCCACTCAAAACACAGATTGCGCACGGTGCTATCTGCATCGTGCAGGGCAAGGGTGTCCGATTGATTACCGGAAACTTGACCTTTTCGCTCCTCCGTCCGGTTAAAATTCGTCTTGAACTCATGGACGGGGCGCATGCTTGGGCTTCTTTCGTAGGGTGGTGGGTGTGATCGGTCGAGCCGCTAACTCCGGCTGTGGCGTTGGCCGGTTTGCGACCGGCTGGTGATGGCGCATCACCTGTTCCGCCACCTTGCGAGCGGCTTTTCTCCGTTTGACCAATTCGAGCGCCGATACCCGCTCGCCGGAGATAGAGGCTTGCGCCAATAACGCGTCTTTGTCATCCGTATAGAGGTGGACGCTCTCTTTCGCCCGCGAAACCGACACGTAGAACTGATTCAGATTGGTCGCTCCAAACGTGCTGGCTGGTTGCGCAATAAACACCGCATCCACCGTCTTGCCCTGCGCGGCATGAGACGTGATGCAATGCGCGTGGGCTAAATGCCCAAAGTCGCTTGGCAGCCGGTAGCGGGCCTTGCTGATGCGATTGAGTAAGTCCACCGTCCCGTCCGGCTGGATCGCCAGCACCTCCAGCATCTGCCCGTTATTGACCCGTCTGCCCTTGGCATCAAACCCGTTGCGGGTTATGCGGATTGCATCACCGATTGCCAGGTCCAGCGTTGTCGGGTTAAACACGTCGAATGGCGGGTTATCGCTCAACGGCAACTGCCTGACCGTCCCGCTGGTGTCCATAACCTCGACTTGCGTCTCTGTCACTGAGGATACCTGCCAGCGCGATCCGCGCGGGAGGCCCGGCGCGTGTTGGTTCAGCTGGATCATCTGCCCGATCTTGACATTGCGGCCATCGCTTTTTTCAGCAGCGGTCAGATTGGTGTTGACCAGTTGGGCAACCGGCGTATCAATTTCGCCGATCCGTCCGAGTTCGCGCAAACGTTTTCGAATGGCCTGGGTGGTGCGGTTGCCTTCTTTATGCGTGGGCGAGATGACCAGCGCCCGTTTGCCTTTCGTAAAGGCTGCTACGTAATCAGCGGCCAGTTCGGCACAGGGATCAAGCGGGTGGATCGGCTTGATGGCCCCCATCTGGTCGAGCAGGGTGAACGCTTCGCTGGCTTTGCCGTCCGCTAGCGCCTGCACTGCCTGACGATAAACCGGATCGCGCTGCCGAAAGATCCGGCTAACCTCCGCCGACGGGATGCCGGCCACCGTGTTCAAGATGCGCAACGCGTCGCCCCGCAGGACGCTGGTGTGCTGCCGCGTGTCCCCGCTCAGGACCAGCCGGGCGTTTTGGTCGGTTGCCAGCTTGAGAAGGGCGGTCATGTCCCGGGTGTTCAACAAGCCCGCTTCATCGACCCACAGAACGCCGTTCGTCAGCGCATCCTGTAGGGGTGAAGCGGTGAGGAGTTTGGCGACTGTCTCGGCGTCGGCAAACCCTTCTTCCTTCAAAACGCCCCGCGCGGCCTGGGCGGTGGGAGCGACCATCGTCACATGGGAGCCCGTTGCTTTAATCAAGCGCACGGCCTCCTTCATGAGCGTGGTCTTGCCCGTTCCCGCCCGGCCTCTGATGATGGAGACGCGGTTGGCCGTGGTGAGTATATGCCGCACAGCTTCGAACTGGTCACCTTCCAGGTCGATTGGAGGGGCAGCGGTGTAGAGCGGCTGCAACTGCCCTTGGCCGGTTTGGGCAAGAGTGACCATGTGTTTTTCTTCGGCCAGGACCGCTTTGGTGGTGCACAGGGTTTTGCCGCTGTCGGTAACGCGTATGATCCGTTTATCCCCGGTGAAGCTGTCCGTAATGTGCGTAACCGTCGTGGCTGGATGCCCGATGGCTTGCCGGTAGGCGGTTTCCAGGATGCGCCGGTCGTGCATGACGGAGGCCCGCTCGAATCGCATGGACAGCGCATACTCGACGCATTGGGCGGGAGAGGGGGCAGGGGGTGGCGTAATGGGTGCAAATCGGATGGGCTGGTCACCTTCGTCTTTGTCCCGCATCCCCAGCGCCAAAATCTGCTGGCGCCATTCGGCTTTGAGCTGGTCCATGCGCAAGCCTTTTTGTTTCTTGGCGCGGGTTCTGGCCCCCAGCCCGTCCAGTTCAGACGCGGAGGTGAGGCCAAGTTCTTTGGCTATCCGTCCGATTTCATCCGTCCGCTTGGAAAATAAATCGATGACATGTTTCGGCACACCGACTACCTCGAAGGCGGTTGGCGTGCGCCGGATGCGATAACCAAGTGCGATGAGCCTGTCCGACAAAATCTTGTGAAACCGGGCCTGGTAATAGGGCATGTCCCGCTTGATGTCGCGAAACTGCCCCGCCTTGAATTGCTGTTCCACGGCGTCCCAGGTCACGTTGAAGACGAAGCAATGACTGTGCAGATGCGGGTCCGGCACTGTGCCGTCAACGGGCCGGGCGGTTTGGTGCAGAAAATCGGCCCAGATCAACGCGCCGGTTGTTCGGTCTTCATCCTGGTTCAGCTTTCTGACCCGCGTCTGGGCGTCAGCCTCGATATCTTGCATCGTTTGATCGACGCTTTGCTGAAACGCATCCTGAATGTGCGTATCGTCAGTCAGCGCCTGGAGAATGGAAACGGATTTCGGGCAATGAAAATTGATGTCATAGCCGACGGTACGGTTCGCAACGGTTCGCAACGTCAAACTGTGACCGGTGAGGGGATGAACGTTTTCAGCTAGAGTTTGAAAGATGGCTTTGGTGGCGGGTCCTGCCACGCCGAGACGGGCCGCTATTTTGCCCTGAAATCGGCCAGGGTGTTCCTGCCCGTTTACATAGTAATCGGATCGCTGCAATGACTCGTTGAAGTACTCTTTAGCCTGCGTTGCCGACCTGCTTTGCACCATGCGTATCATGCCAAGCAGTATGCCCTATAAGTGCCGAATCCTGGGTTGTTGATCCGGCCCGTTAACGCTCATAGCTCCATGATAAAGAGGGGTGCTTAGCCTCCTATCCATGACGAATGGGTTTGAAGAGGTAATCAACTGAAATTAGTATTCGGTCGATTCAGTCAGCAGAGAAACTTGTAGTTTAGCGCCTGTCAGCGAATGAATTACCCCTTCCACCCATTTACGATAAGGCCATGCCACACCGCCTTCGTATCGCCACGTTTAACTGCGAGAACTTGTTCAGCCGGCCGAAGATTTTTGAGCAACCAGCGGCTAAATCGAAGGAGTTGCTAGGGTACGTTGCCGAATTGCAGGAGGCTCTAAAAAACGATGTGTTCGACAAACCGCGCATCAACGAGCTTGAGAAGAAACTCAAAGGCTTTGCCACCGTTAACGATTTGCGGGGTAAGCATGATTCCAATACGGTCATTGGCGCAAAGGAATGGCTGGGCGGGGTTGAGTTGACGCGAACCGGTTTTTCCGATACGGCCGTCGAGAATACGGCGCGGGTGATTGCCGATGTAGATGCGGATGTTATGTGCCTGATTGAGGTTGAAGATCGTAACCTGCTGCAAAAATTCCATGATGGGTTGCTGTACAAAGACTTTCTGGAGCCAGCAGGCAAACAGGGGTACAAGTATGTTTACCTCATCGATGGGAACGATCCACGGGGCATCGACGTCGCTTTTCTGTCCCGCATACCCGTCACGTCTTTTTGCAGCCATATCCACGAAACAACGCTCTACAACGGCGATAACGTGAAGACCTTCTCGCGGGACTGCCTGGAAGTTGAATTAGAGGCCCCTGACGGCAAACCGCTCCACCTGAAGATTAATCACTTCAAATCGATGGGCTACAGCCCGGCCAACGACCCCCAAAGCGTCAGACGCCGGTTGGGCCAGGCTCAGCGTGTAGCGGACCTGCTGGGCCGCCATGACCTTAGAAACGAGTATGTGATTGTGGCAGGTGATCTGAACTCCGACCCAACTAGCCCCTCCATGGAACCATTAGTGAATAAGCCGCATCTGTATAATACGCTTCTGGAGCTACCGGCTACGCAACGAGGAACATACGGCACCGGGAAGAAACAACTGGATTATGTATTGATATCGGATGCCTTGAAGAACCACCTGCAAGCTGTCCGTTTGGAACGGCGCGGGATGTACACAAAAACCAAATGGATGCCTTATCCGACAGTAATCAATGGTCGGACCCAGGCATCTGATCATGCCGCCGTGATTACTGAGTTCCTGTTACCGTAAAAATATGGAAATGGCTACCCGTTAATGAAAACCCATCAGACATCTTCCCTAAACTATGATCGATCAAATCAATCGTACCTCAAAATTGGTCCATAATTCTCAAATCTAAATTCCCATTTTTGGGGCAAATGTTAATTTAAAACTTGGTAAAACTAGAAATTAATACTGCACTATATCGAGGTTTAAGACTTTAATCATCTATTATACTTACTATTTTGGTCGTTGTGAAATAGGATACTTGTTCAGAAAATCAATAATATTTTCTCTAAACGGATATTTGGACCAGTTCCAAAAGTCATTTATTTCCAATTCTTCGCATATAATTTTTCTAATTAACTGACTTTGGATACTCTTATTTATGGTGAAAACATAATATGCATTATCGAACTCGTAATAAATATATGATTGGTTCTTGAATTTTCTGAGGTCATGGATCTTGAAAATTTCTTCATAACGAAAATTTCGCTTTAATATTTCGCCAATATTTACATTCATTGGAACAATATGTATATGTGCATGATTAATACAAGCCGTGATGCAATTTATTTCAGAGCACAATTTGTTAATTGAGCCATGTTCAAAAACTACAAAGTTCGTATTAGGTGTAATATACTTTGAAATTTTCTTTTTTACTGTCTCTATAAAACTTTGAAGCTCGTCGTATTTTTTCAATTCGCTTATATACGACATATTTGGAACATGAGCTTTAGAATTGATAAGAGTATAGCCCTCAATAAATTGGCCAAGTGCAGGCTTCGCATAGAAATTATCTGATATATCGACAATTGTGTCTTCAGAATTTCTATGCAAATGAGGATTTGCTAATATATCACAGAATAAGCACACCTTATTTGTAGATAATTTGTTTTAAATAATCATCAGATTGTTGCTGCTTCCAAACCGTACCAGGGAGAGATCTTTCTACATTGTTGGAGTCTAAGAGGACATTACGACCTAAATTATTGACCTCACCAATTATCGTCATTTTAAAGCCACGTTTGTTGAATTCCTCTAAGCACCTGTCTCTATTTTCCTGTGATATTGTAAAAAGAAGTTCAAAATCTACAGAAGCACTTATCGCTATTTGAATAGGATCAATTTGTAGAAAATCAGCGAGTTTAATTGTAGAATTTTCAATTGGTATTTTGTCTGAATATACAGAAAATGTTTTTCCGCTTAGTTCTGACATCTGCTCAATTGTTGCTTTAAGCCCATCTGAAACATCTTGACATGCATTTGCAAGCTGCAAACTACTAAGCAATATTCCTTCATATATTCTTGGGGTTGGTCTTTTCCAAGACGACAATATTCTTTCTTCTTCTTCCTCTTGTAAGCTAAATCCTGTTTTTTTTACTTCCTTAAAATACGTCAGTGCAGTTATAGGGAGTCCCACAGTACCTGTTACACATAATAAATCACCATCTTGAACATTTTTTCTCAGCAATGCTTCTGAGGTTTTAACTCTCCCAAAAGCAGTTGCCACAAAGACATCTGCTTTGTGTCCACCAATATCACCTCCAATAATTTGGGTATTATATTCGTCAGCAGCTAACTTCATTCCCTCGAATACATTTCTAAAATCTTTATCGTCCATATCTGCATATCTAATTACAGTAGTTAAGCCGATAGGTTCAGCTCCCATAGAAGCTAGATCGCTTAGGTTAGCAGTGATTAGGTAGTATCCTACATCAAAATAATTAAGTAGGCCCAATTCAAAAAGATAAAATCCTGATCCTCTCACAAAATCACTTGATATCGCTAATGAATGAGTATCAGAGATTTTTATCAAAGCGCAGTCATCCATGCTTTCAACTGCCACTGGCACATCCGAATTCTGATCATAATCGAGAACATTTTTTATAATGCTAAATAAAAAATGCTCATCTGAAATTTTGTTTTTCATATCACATCCTTCTGTTTATTGTCATAGATTAAACCAAAAATATTTGCGACACGGGCAAGCAAGAATGCAAGAACAGTATTTACATACGCAGGTACAGCCAACTGGAAGTTATTTGATAGTGTATAGTTAAAAAGTAAAAGTAAACCGATAAAAGGTGAAGAACACAACACAATGTATAATTCTTTATTCAGATCAATTCCAAATAATCTAAGCCTTAGTAGCCTACCTTGCATGCGAGATAATAAGCCTTCATTTTCATTGTATCTAGACCTAATTATTGAAAATAGTTGAGATAATTCATGGTAAAATCCAAAAGATATTCTATGTGATGTAGAGTCTTTTTGGGTATTGTAGTTGGTACACTCCCAAACTTTGCTAAGTACCCTTTTGCCTAATTTACCCTTTAAATAATACAAATCTGTAGGGTGGCTTAATGCTAAAGCTTCAATTAAAATTAGGTCGCTATATAATCTATAATACCTAGTTCTGCCGTTATCGTTAAAGTCAATATTAATAGGATTTGTAAATGAAGTTGGGTTGAGTGCTACTGTACTAAAAATTGTTTTCAAGCATTTTGATATATTTTTATAAAATTTATTAAAATCATTGGTCGCTAAATTGGAATTACCATTGAGAATAATCTGTATAGAATTGTACACATATAACTGCTCAAAAATGTTGGTTAGCTTAGAAGCGTGTAATTTTAAATAATTCATGGCTTGAATGGTATTTTGTGAAGTTGGAGAATACAATAAGTAAGCCCTAAGAACTAGAGCTGTAGTAATTATATTTCCCTGTAAATTGTTACTTTTTCCCTCGCATAATACGCCATATGACCCATCATTTAGTTGAGCATCTGTTAGATATTTGCCTAATATCTTTGTCTCTTCATTTAATTCAGTATATTGCCTGCAAGCTTCATAAGCAAAACATATTTTAGAAACTACATTTCTTAGTTCATAGATATTTGATTTATCACTATCAGATTTATCATTAGCATCGGCTTTGATGTTTTTCAAATCATACTCTAATGACTTATTAATCCACAATTTGAATTTATCGATACACTGATTCCTCAGACTTCCTATCCTGTAGTCATAAGAAGTCTTATTGAGAAAAAGAAAGATTGACATACCATATATTCCAAATTGTGGATCTTTCACGCCATCAGAGTCCAAAAATTGGCCGACATAGTTTTGTTTGTTTTTTGCCCTTAAATCAGCGTAATCAGCGAAAATTCTGTTCATTCTATCTACACTATCTCTATTAATATTTTCCAGTTCCATACGAGTTCAAATGTGAGTTCACTAAAAATGCATACATGCTCTGAACTTATCTATTATTACATAATAATATGAATAATATATTTTATATATTATCCTAGATAGCCAATTAGGATAATGTTATCTACAAATAAGGATTTATATCATCGCGATCTAATAATTCTTGCATTTGATAGTAAGATCGCTTAGTGAATGTAGTAGGCGGATTGCCACCTAGAAAAGCGAAGATGTTTTTCGCTGATCCACGTCTTACTTCATCCGGCGTTACTAAAGGCCGCTGATTGGCGTTCGCATCACTTAGTCCTCCAAACAACCCGTGTGTTGTAATGACATGGCTCGTTTGCCCTATGGCAGCGCTAACATAATTTGCCGTGAAATTATCATTGATCGTAAAGAACTGGCGGACAACTGTATTTGCCGTGAACGTTTCCCAGTTTTCCCCATATAGTCCTTGCAGTTGAATCAGCGATTGCAGGATCGGCCAAACGGTGACCTCAAACCCAGCATAGGTACTCAATGCGGTCTCAATTTCAGGAAGATATCCCAAAGCTGCAAATTCATCGAGCAAAAAAGTGACGCGTTTATTCGGGTTGCGCACTACGGCCCGTAGGGTAGTCGTGGCAATCAACCGTAACCACCGTGCATGGCTTTGCAATTTGTCGGCCGGAATGATGATATAGAGGGCTGTGTCGCCATCCGAAAGCGTCGTGGGGTCATAGCCGGAACGCAGCGATTGCTGCAACGCCGGGCTTTTCAGGAAGTCGGTGGCCTGTAAAACAGACGAGATGATGCTGCCAAACGTCTCTTCACCGGTCTCCATCAGCTTGACAATCTCGTTGCCCGCATTGCGGATGATCTCACCATTGACGGGATCACTGTTGAGCCGCATCCGGGCCACCAATTCATCCCAATCGTCCCCTGCCAACCTGGCCCATTTCCAGAGCGTCGTCAGCGTCCGGTCGTCGCCCTCCTGGGTGGTGACGATTTGCATGATTAGCCCCGTCACTATCGATCGGGCCGTATCCGTAAAGAACCGGTTCTTGTCGTTTTTCTCGATGGGCACCAGCATCTCGGCCACCATCTGCGCATCATCGACCAGATGAATGCTGGTGGTATCAGCCAGGATGTCCAACGGGTTGTAAGACGTTGCATCACCTATCTGGTCGGCCAGTAGGCCCCAGGGGTTAAGCACGACGACCTGACGGCCTGTCTCGCGTTGATACCGCGCCGTGATCGCGGCATTCTCGCCTTTAGGGTCGATCACGACCCATGACCCCTGGTAATCGCCCAGCCCCAGCAGATTGGGAATGATCAGGTTAGTGCCTTTGCCGCCCCGCGTCCCTGCCACCGTCAGAATATGACCCTTATCCTTGAAGACATACCCGCCCCCGATGTAGAGGCCGGGTCCCTGCCGGTAGGGGTCAAGCTCGTTGGGCCGGGCAAACCGGGCCGAGCCAAAGCGGTTACCCTCGATCAGCATATTATTGATGCCGATCTGCCAGCGTCGAAAGCTAAAAAAGACGATCAGGGAAAAAAACAGGTTGACGGTAAGATAAATCAGGAAAACGCGCCCCGTCATGCCAACCAAAACCGCCATTTGGCCAAGCGAGATAAAACCGATAAACAGGGCGACCCAGATCAGAAGGGCCCCAGCCAACATGGCAAAGCGCACAATGGGCCGGAGCGGGTAGAGTAGGGGAGCTTCGGCCAGCGGCTTGACGAAGCGTTTGTAAGCGCGGGTATAGCCCAGTAACGCCCCGGCCAGCGTGATGGGCGTCAGGACCAGCCCGACGACAAAGAGGAGGGCCTTATTGAAGGCCGCTGAATCCGGATTGAAGCGAAACAGATAGTCAACTTCGGCGGACGTGACACCGAACCAGTTGCGGAGCCAGCCGGATTGGGCAGGCGCATTGTCGGAGGCAGGATTCATAAACGAGAAGGGTCATGGTGCGTGGATGCCTGAAAAATAAAAAGCAGCGTCGAAAATTCCAAACAACCAACTCAGCGTCAGTACGGTAAAGGATAAAAAATAAGCCCCAAGGTTTACCAACAATTCCTCTACCTGCTTATCTTCGTGGGTAGGTGTTGCAAGACGTGGTTTGTAGCTACAAAAACTCCGTTATTGTAGCCGTCAAACCGTTCTTGTAAGGGTGGGGATGCTCCCTCCCTTAACCCGCCCTCTAAACGCTACCGCCTATGGCACGACCCCCAAAGGAGGATACGGACAAACGCGACTTCACCATTCGCGTTCGCGTAACGGCATCCGAGAAACTCCGTATCTGGCAGATGGCGGCTGACAGCGGCTATACGCCCAGCGACTTTATGCGGCTGCGCACGATGGCGGCTACACAGCCGTTGCGGCATAAGCCCACGCCTGATCGTGAATTGCTCCTCAATGTGATGGCCGAACTGGGTAAGATCGGCAGCAACGTCAACCAGATTGCCCGTGCCCTTAATAGCCGTGATGAAACAGGGCAGTTAGCCGGTATCGATACGGATGAGATCAATCAGGCCATGCAAGGCTTGGATGCGCTCACGGCCCAGGTTCTTAAACACCTCAGCTAATGGTCATCCGGGGAGCGATACGGGGCAATGGCAGGCAGTTAGCGCAGTATCTCCTTTCTGGAGAAGCCAACGAACGTGTCCAGGTTATGGACGTTGCCGGACGCTTAAACGCTACCGACGCTTATGTGCATCAGACCTTGCAAAGCATGTCGATGACCAGTGAGCTGACCAAAAGTCAGAAAGGACTGTACCACACCCAAATCAATCCAGCCTACAGCGAAGACCGGAAGATGAGCGAAAAGGACTGGCTGAAGGCGGCTGATATTTTAGGGAACGAGTTAGGGTTGCCCGAGCAACGGCGCGTGATTGTCCTGCACACCAAAAAGGGGCGGACACACGCGCATGTGGTCTGGGAACGCTACGACCATAAAACCGGCAAAGTGATTGACAACAAGTTTAGCCGACTAGCTCAAGATCGCGCCCGTAAAGAAATGGAGCGGGTGTTTGAACAGCAACCAACCCCGCATCGAAATCAGCACCGACCTGAACTCAAAGAAGCACTGACCAATCTATGGAACCAGACTGAAACGGGAAAAGAGTTTGTTAAGGCCGTTCATGAAAGCGGCTATCTGTTAGCCGAAGGGGTCCCGCGCCATCCGTTTATGGTGGTGGATGAGCATGGGCGGTCATTCGATCTGGTGCGCCAGCTAAAGGGGATACGCATCAAAGAGGTTCGCCAGCGTTTACGCAATGAGACGCTGATGCCGGAAAAAGAAGCGATCGAACTGATGCGGCAAAAGCAGGAGGGGGTCAGTGATGCGAATAAAGCTGAACCGCAGTTCGATCTGGACACTGCGAAACGAACGACTAACGCCTTCCGGGATAATAAGCAGGATGCGACGCAGGAAATAGAGACCGAGAGCCGCAAGCGAATGAATGGTTTGGCGGAAAGCTTTATCCAATCAGGTCAGGAATTGACGGAAGTCAACCACCAACCCGATAGCCTTGAAAAGAAAAAGAAACGGGTCAGGGACTATTTTTTGAATGCAGATGAATTGACGGGCCAAGCCGAGGAAAGCACCGCCGAAGAAAGTACAGCACCGCACGTAGAAGATCACCCGGTGACAAGAGAGGAGATTAGTGCGAAGCCGCAAAGCGACGAGAGCCAACAGAGCCAGCAAGGGATAGCGGAACAATGGGCGGTTAACAAAGAAGAGGCAAGTCAACCGCTTGTAGAACTGAATCGTAAACGATACCAGGATATCCTGAAAGGGTTTTTGCAGGCTGAAGACGACTTGGTTAATCAGGATGCCCCAATCTCAGATGAAACCGCGCTGCGACAGCAGACAACCGCCCGGCAATTTTTTGAGAATGAAGAACTGACGACAGCGGAGGTAGCTGATGACGAAGACGAGCTTGAACAACTGATGCAGGAGCAGA
The DNA here is from genome assembly GCF_002006735.1 of Spirosoma sp. 209. Lineage (NCBI taxonomy): Bacteria > Pseudomonadati > Bacteroidota > Cytophagia > Cytophagales > Cytophagaceae > Spirosoma > Spirosoma sp. 209. The sequence continues at coordinate 65,671 of NZ_MVEC01000004.1, forward strand.
GGGCGATCCGCGAGCGCAATCGGCAAAAGGTGAAAAAGCGGGTGCGCTAAAAGTATTCGTGAAAAATTGGGGTACGCTGGTGTTGGTGAATCCCAATAGTGACTCTAGGATAGGCTGTCTGTTCTGAGCCGTCTCAAAAGCTTTGTGCAAATCTTGTGCAAACAAAAAAGCACCTACAAGTTTTATCTCGTAAGTGCTTGATTGTCAGGCTCCCGAAGCTGGGCTCGAACCAGCGACCCTCTGATTAACAGTCAGATGCTCTAACCGACTGAGCTATTCGGGAGTGTGTCGGTTATTGTGGGTGCAAAAGTAGTGCGTAACACAACACCGCGCAAGTATATTCTTAGAAAAAATATGCCGTCAGGACGTCAGCAGGCGGGATAGGCCAGCTACCCCGTTGATGATCAGCGCGCTGGATAGCCGCCCGTAGGGCCACCAAACATATCGGGGCGGTTGCTCGGCACGTTCTGCAGGATCAGCTCCTTGATGCGCCGGGCGTCGCCCTTGGTAAAGTTGCGGATCACGATCTCCGGCCGCGCCCGCGGAATAACCCGTACCGTCGAGAAAAAAACGCCGTTGTCGATCTCGACGCCCGAAATGTCGGAGTAGAACACGAAGTTGTCGGTGCCGCCGATGAGCTTGCGCACCCGAAACGTAACCCCTTTGTCGTTGAACTCAACCTCGTCGCGGTTGATGGGGTCTTTGAAACTGCTGGAATGGAATTTTTCGTTCATAGTTGATCAGGGTATGCCAATGTTGAAATCCGGTTGTCGGTATAGGGCCTCCAGGGTCGGTTGGTTTGTCCTCGTTCGTGCGGTCGGCGCTTCGATCCGCACCGGGACGCGTAGTTGGATCACTCTCGCGTCAGCGAAAACCATCCGGTCATGTGGTCCGTGGAGACACGGACCACGGTGACAACCGCACGGACTAAGGTAGCGGCCACTCGGCCACGCATGCGCTGACGTGGCTTTATCGCGTTACCGACGGTAGAAGGCTGTAGCTGGCGAACCGGTGTTTCTTCATCGTGGTACCTATTTCTTCGGGACGTAAATTACTTTTTTGGTTTCGAAAAACGGCTCTTTGAAGTAATCGGAGAGGTCGTAGACCCGGTACCGGTCAGGGACTTCGGCGAGTTCTTCAGTCAGGTCACCGCCTTTCAGGTACAAAACCCCGTTGGGGCGGTCGTTGTTGCCATTTTTGTGAATCTTGTAGCGAACCCAGCCCAGAAACGGCTTCAGCCGCGTTACGGCCCGACTAACCACAAAATCGTAGGTGGTGTTGAGCTGCTCCACGCGGGCCTGCTCGGCCCTGACATTGGTGAGGCCCAGCGCGTCGGCCACTTCCTGCACCACCTTGATCTTTTTGCCGATGCTGTCGACCAGATGAAAGTCGGCCATGGGAAACAGAATGGCCAGCGGAATGCCGGGAAAGCCGCCCCCCGTGCCTACGTCCAGGATTTCGGTGCCGGGTTTGAACGACACAATTTTGGCGATACCCAGCGAGTGAAGCACGTGCTTCTCGTACAGAGCGTCGATGTCTTGGCGCGAAATAACGTTGATTTTGGCGTTCCAGTCGCGGTAGAGTCCGTCCAGCGCGGCAAACTGCTCTCGCTGTTGCTCCGTCAGATTCGGGAAATAAGTAAGCAGAAGATCAATAGTCATCACAGTTCAATCAATTGGCCCGGTCAGATGCCGACCGTTCATCGGTGCTCTCTAGCCATCTACCGCCAGTAGTAGCGCTGCCGACGTCGGCGGAAGAGGGTTTTCAGACCCGCCAGACCGTAATAGATGCCGAGCATCAGGTCGGTCAACGGCACCAGCGCCCAGTGAACGGTATGCGCCAGCCGGTAGCTGATTCGACCCACAACGCCCCAGAACGCCAGCCACCGGAACGTAAACACGCCCGAGGCAACGAGCAAAAGTAGCCATTCGTCGGTCGTGAACGGCACCTGGCGCACTTCTTTTATCAGCAGCACACTACCAGCCGCCAGGGCCAGCAGCCAGCTGAGTACGTGCGAGCCGGTGAGCAGACCCAGCCGGAATTTATGACCTGGCTTGTAGTGCTTGCCTACGTTCAGGTGCCGCCGTTTCTGGATGCGCCAGTCGGCCCAGCTTTCCTTCGGTTTCGACCACACAAAGGTGTCTTCGTCGAGGCAGATGGCGGTGTTGCGGGCCGTAGCTACTTCGTTGATGAACAGATCGTCGTCGCCACCGAGCACGTTCTTGTGGGTATAAAAACCCCGGTTGGCGAAGAAGGTTTTGGTCCGGTAGGCCAGGTTGCGCCCCACGCCCATATACGGCCGACCCACCAGCGCGAGCGAAAAGTACTGTACGGCCGTAAACAGCGTTTCGGCGCGGATGAGCAGGTTCAGCAGACCCGGCCGGGCTTCGTAGGGTGAAAAACCAAGGACGATGTCGCGGCTGGGGTCGGAGAGGGGAGTAACCATACCGGCCAGCCAGTCGGCCGAAGCGGGGCGGCAGTCGGCGTCGGTGAGCAGGACGGTGGGGTAGGTGGCTTTTTTGAGGGCTATGGTCAGGGCGTACTTCTTCGGGGTAATGTGCTCGTGTTCGTTGGCGATGCGGATGAACCGAACCCGGTCGAGGCTGGTGATGTCGTTTTCGAGGTACGCTACGGTGCCGTCGGTCGAGCGGTCGTCCATGACGAGGACTTCGAAGGTGGGGTAGTGCTGCTCGTTGAGCAGGGGCAGTAGCTCGGTCAGGTTGTGCAGCTCATTATGGGCACAAACCACGACCGTCACGCCCGCGGCTTCGTCGTCGGTCAGTGTCTCACCAGCGGCCTGTCGCGATCGGACTGGCGCCGAAACCGCTTCGGCCACCGCTACCGCCATCCGCTGGGGTTGCCGGTAAAAGGCCGTTCGGGTGTAGATAAACAGGATATAAACGAGCTGAATGCCGACCACAAGCAGCCAGGCGATCAGGAGGGCAGTGATCACGGAAAAAGTAAACGGTTGTTCAGTAGTGAATTGATTATCTGAATGAAGCGGCAAAGGTAAAGAAGAGTGATGAGTTATGAGTGATTAGCGATGAGCGGGACTGAATGATGAATGATGAGTGATGAGTGATGAGTGATGAGTGATGAGCGGGACTGAATGATGAGTTCTGAATGATAAATGATTAACGATAAATGATGAACAATAAATGATAAACGATGAATGAAGAGCCACCCGTGGCCGTGTCCCCACGGGTACCTGTCCGGATGGTGTTGCTGTCGCGTAATCAAGTAACAGGACCGGCGAGTATGTTCCCACGACTATGCGTCCGGATGGCTTTGCTGACGCGAAGGTGGCCGTGAGGACACGGCCACAGGTGGCTCATAGCTGTCATTGCTCATCGCCAATCACTCATAACTCATCATTCATCACTCATAACTCATCGCTCATCGTTCATCATTCATAACTCATCACTCCTTCCCTATCTTTGTGGATGAATTTTTCGATTACGGCGCATGATCCACAGTCGAAGGCCCGGACGGGGCTGCTTACGACGGATCATGGGCCTATACAGACACCAATATTTATGCCAGTCGGCACGGCCGGGACCGTGAAGGCCGTTCACCAGCGTGAACTCGAAACCGACATCAACGCCGAAATTATTCTGGGCAATACCTACCACCTGTACCTGCGTCCGGGCCTCGATGTGCTGGGGCAGGCGGGTGGACTGCATGCGTTCAACGGCTGGCGACGCCCTATCCTGACCGATTCGGGTGGGTACCAGGTCTATTCGCTGTCGGGAACGCGCAAGATCAAGGAAGAAGGGGTCACGTTTATGTCACATATCGACGGGTCGAAGCACCACTTCTCGCCCGAAGGCGTCATGGACATTCAGCGGACCATCGGCGCCGATATCATCATGGCGTTCGACGAGTGTACGCCCTACCCCTGCGAGTACGGCTATGCCCGCGCATCGATGGAGATGACCCACCGATGGCTCGACCGCTGCATCGACCGGTTCGACAGCACCGAGGGACACTACGGCTATAAACAAACCCTGTTCCCTATCGTACAGGGCAGCACCTATCCCGACCTGCGGAAACAGTCGGCAACGTTCATTGCCAGCAAGGAGCGCGAAGGCAACGCCATTGGTGGTCTGGCCGTGGGCGAACCCGCCGAAGCCATGTACGAAACCATTGAGCTGGTCAACGAAATCCTGCCTGCCGACAAACCCCGCTACCTCATGGGCGTAGGTACACCCGCCAACATCCTCGAAGCCATTGCCAGGGGCGTCGATATGTTCGACTGTGTGATGCCAACCCGCAATGCCCGCCATGGCCTGCTGTTCACCACGGAAGGCATCATGAATATCAAGAACGAAAAATGGAGCCGCGACTTCAGTCCGATCGATGCGGGGCTGGGCGGCTACGCCAGTACGTTCTACTCCAAAGCGTACCTCCGGCATCTGTTCAAGGCCGACGAGCTGCTGAGCGGGCAGATTGCCAGCCTGCATAACCTGACGTTCTACCTCTGGCTGGTGCGGCAGGCGCGGGCCCATATCGAAGCGGGCGACTTCCTGTCCTGGAAAAACGAGATGGTCGTTCGGCTGATGCAGCGGATGTAACGCCCGCCCGGCCGCTAACTTTACCGGTCAGCAGAGACATTGGGCGTGTCTGTACGTCGGAGAGGGCAGAACCACCCCGATCTGGACACCGTGACTATCCATCCAAAGCGCCTGGCCTGGGCCGAGCTGTCGCCCGAAACCAGCGGGCGCGTGCTTTGGGCCAACCGGCGGCTGGTCTGGCTGACCGGGCTGGCGGGCGCGCTGCTGGGCGTGGCGGTGGCGCTGCTGCTCCGGCCCGAGTACGCGGCCGGGGCGCGGGTGATGCCCGAACTGACCGATGGGTCGGGCGACCGAATCCGGCAGCTGGCGTCGGTGGCGGGGTTTTCGGGCTTCGATCTCTCCGACGGCACCGATACCGAAACCATTCGGCCCGATCTGTACCCCAATATTCTGCAGAGCACCCCTTTTCTGCTGGCGCTGATCGATCAGCGCGTGCGGCTGACCCAGGGCGATACGACCACCGTTGGCCAGTTGATTCGCCCGGAGCGTAGCCTGGTCGCGCAGATCGGGCGGTGGTTCGGAGCGGGTAGCCGCGAGCTGGCACCGCCCGCGCGGGTCAGGCCCGGGCAGCCCATTCGGCTGTCGATGCGGCAGAATGCTCTCGTTGAGGCCATCGGCGAGCGGGTGAGTGCGCGGTTCGACACACGCTCCGGCATTATTACGATAACGGCCCGGATGCCCGATGCCAGCGCGTCGGCAACGGTGGCGCAGCTGGCCGTGGATTACCTGCAGCAGTACGTAGTGGGCTACCGCACCGAAAAGGCCCGGCAGGATCTGTTGTTCTATCGCCGGCAGCTTGCCGACGCCCGCCAGCGCTACCAGACGGCGCAGCTCCGGCTGTTTCGGCATAACGACCAGCACCAGCGCCTGTTTCTGCAAACGGCCACGCTGGAGCGGCAGCGCCTGACCGACGAGCTGACGCTGGCGCAGGGGCTCTATACCGAGCTGGCCCGGCGCTACGAACAGGCCCGGCTGAAGGTGCAGGAGCGGACGCCGGTCTTTAAAGTCCTTGAACCCCCAACGGTACCGCTCGAACGGGTTTCGCCCAAACGGACCCTGCTGGTGCTGCTGTTTGGGCTGGGGGGCTTAGCTTTGGGCGCTGGCTACGTGCTGATACGGGCTATGGACTGGCGCAGCTGGCTGGACAGACCGGTACACAAAAGCGATACCGATACACCTGAACGAACCGCGCGGACTAGCGCTGCAACGAATGATCGATGAACTGGTAATAAAACAGAAACGGATAGCGGTGGTGGGGCTGGGGTACGTGGGGCTACCCCTGGCGCTGGCACTGGCGCGGCAGTTCCGGGTGATCGGCTTCGACATCGATGCCGACCGCGTGGCGCAGATGCAGCAGGGGCTGGACCCTTCGCAGCAGATGACGACCGCCGATTTTGCCGGTACCGACATTCACTTTACGGCTGATCCGGCCGGGTTGCGGCAGGCTCATTTTTTCATCGTAACGGTACCTACCCCCGTCGACGCCAACAATCAGCCCGATCTGGAGCCGCTGCGCCGGGCATCCGAAACCGTTGGCCAGGCGCTGAAACCGGGCGATTATGTGGTCTACGAATCGACGGTTTACCCGGGCTGTACGGAAGAGGACTGCCTGCCGGTACTCGAACAAAGGTCGGGGCTGCGGCTCGGCACTGATTTCAGGCTGGGCTACTCGCCCGAGCGCATCAACCCCGGCGATCGGGTTCGTACGCTGACTACCATCGTTAAGGTCGTGTCGGGCAGCGACGACGAAGCCGTTCAGACCATCGCCGGGGTCTACGGCCGGATTATCGAAGCCGGTATTCATGTGGCGCCCAGCATCCGCGTGGCCGAAGCGGCCAAGGTGATCGAGAACGTACAGCGTGACCTGAATATCTCGCTCATGAACGAGCTGGCTATCATCTTCGACCGCATGCAGATCGACACCCAGGACGTGCTGAAAGCGGCTGCCACGAAATGGAATTTTCTGCCGTTCACGCCGGGGCTGGTGGGTGGTCACTGCATCGGCATCGACCCGCACTACCTGCTTTATAAAGCCCGTCAGCTCGGCTACGACCCCGAGGTGATCAACTCCGGCCGACGTATCAATGAAGCCATGCCAGCCTTTATTGCGGCTAAGCTGAACCAGATGCTGGTACGCAATGGCAAGGTGCCTGCGCAATCGCGGGTGCTGGTGATGGGGCTGAGTTTTAAGGAAAACGTGGCGGATATCCGCAACTCGAAAGTGGTCGATCTGGTTCGGGAGCTGATGGGACTGGCTATCAGCGTACACGTAGTTGACCCCTACGCATCGCCCCGGGAGGTGGCCCAGGCCTACGGGCTGGCCCTGTTCGATCAGCCCGCGGGGCCCTACGATGCCGTTATCGTGGCGGTAGGGCATGACCCCTTCCGGCAGTATGAGGTGGCGTATCTGCGGGGGCTGATGAACGGCACGCCCATTCTGCTCGACGTAAAAGGATTGTATGCCATTAGCCCTGACGATGGGTTCGATTACTGGCGATTATAGGCATTTGCGCAGCTAGACCGATGAAGGTTGTCTTGGTGGGACGTCGGGCGTTCGATTCGCTGGAGTATCACCTCGGAGATTCGTTCCGGGCGCTGGGCCACCATCCCCAACTGGTCGACATAACCGACGGACTGCCTGTTCCGATGCGGCTCAGCTACTGGATAGCTCGTTTTGCGGAGCCTTATGACCGGCAGCTGGCCCGGCAGCTGGCCCGTCGGGTTCGGCAATGTCGGCCCGATCTGGTGCTGGTCGTATACCGCCACCTGCACCCCCTGCTGGTCGACCTGCTGAAACGCGATCTGCCGGGAGTGCCCGTTGCCCAGATCAATCCCGACGCGCTCACCAACCTGGAGCAGCAGCAGATCATCGGAGCCGACTACGATTGTTATTTCTCGAAAGAGCCGTATCTGGTGGCGTTCCTGCGCGATAAAGCCGGGCTGAACGCCCACTACCTGCCCGAAGCATTCAACCCCCGCGTACACCGCCGACCCAGCCTCCCCAAAGCCGATGCCGAACGCAGGCAGCAGGTCGATGTGCTGGTCTACGGAAGTCTGTACGCCTACCGGGCCCGGCTGATCGGGCAGCTGGCGCGGGCGGGGCTGCGCCTGGTCGTTTACGGACAGCCCGGTCGGTACCGGCACCTGGAGGGCCCGGTCCAATGGCGAACGCGCTACCTGACAGGCGAGGAGAAAAATAGGCTCGTCTACGGCGCTAAAGTGGTATTCAACGGCTTTCACTACGCCGAGGTGTCGTCGGCCAATCAGAAATATTTTGAAATCAACGGCATCGGCGGGTTTCAGCTGTGCGACAACAAACCCATGGTTGCCGCCTGTACGGGGGTGCCGTCTGACAAGGTGACGTTCGATACCCTCGACGAAGCCATCGCCAGCATCAGGCAGTACCTGACCCGCCCCGACGAGCGCCACGAGCTGGCCGACCGGCAGTACCGACATTTTCAGGAGCATCATACGTTTGACCGGCGGGTAGCGCAGCTGCTCGCCATACTGGACCTCTGACCGATGGAACACGACGCTGATCGACGGGTGGTGCGGTACCTGCTGCTGGCGATGGCCGTGGCGGGGCTGGGGCTGGTCTGGCCGACCGATGCGGTCTTTGTCAGTACGGCCCTGCTTTCGCTGGCGGGTAGCGGGCTGGGTGGGGTTGGGCTGCTGCGCCAGCCGGCGAGTCGGCTCAACTTCTTCCGGGTAGCCGCCGTTACGATCGGGCTGGCCAGTTCGCTGGGCGGTTTGTTCAGCCTGCTGGCGCTATCGGTTCAGCAGGCCGGTTTGTGGACCGATGTCATTGAGCAGGCGCATACGACCAGTACCGATCTGGCCCTGGCGCAGGCGTATGCCGACGTTTTTGCGCTGACGTTATGGCTGGTGGGCAACCGGGTTCAGCAGGCCGGCCACATAACCCGGCTGCACCGGGCCGCGCTGGCGGCTTTGACCGACCACCGGCGTCGTTTGCAGGGGCTGGTCGGGCTGCTGTTGCTGACGCAGGGGTATCTGCTGGCGGTAGGGGCGGTGGTCTACGGCGGTCGTGATCTGGCGCAGGACGGAGCGCCTACGCATCCGCTGCTGGCCTTGGTCGGGCCGCTGGCTCCGGTGGTGCCGGTGGTGCTGGGGTATTACGCCCGGTGTCAGTACACCCAGGGTCGCTACCGACACGTTTGGCTCTACGGCCTGCTGCTGACGGTCGAGCTGGGCTGGTTTTTTCTGTTTGGTCGGCGCAGTGTCTTTTTCTTTTTCGGGCTGGCCGGGCTAGGGATTCTGTTCGACCGGCCACTGCATCGGCCATTCCGGTTAAAAACTAGTCTGGCGTTGCTGCTGACGGCGATGATGGCCTTTGCGCTGGCCGATGCCTACCACCGCCTGCGGGTCGTTTACCGGTTCGAAGCGGCCCAGCGTATGAGCGGCTGGGAGATGCTGACGGGGCTTTGGCAGGCCGATACGGATGAATACAGCGCGCTCCGAAACCGAAACCTGGCGCTGCGGGCGGGCTATGGTTCGCTGGCGCTGGGCCAGTTTGTGAACCTGTTCCGAACCAGTTCGCAGTCGCCCCTGCTGGGACAGCAACTGGCGGGGAGTCTGCTCGTGGCGACACCCAGCGATTTTCTGGTCGACAAGCAAACGATCGAGGTAAAAGAAAAACTCTATGAGCATGCCTTCGGAATCGGCCTGACCGACATCAGCGAAACGCTGTATCTGGAGTCGTTTGTCGATTTTGGCGGGTTTGGGTTTGTAGTATATGCCGGCTTCCTGACGGTGCTGGTCGGGCTGGTGTATCGGCTGGCGTCGTCGGACCGGAGGCCGGTCTTTGCGCTGCTGACGGCCTGCGTGCTGGTATCGCTGGCGCTGTCGATGCTTGAAACCGACATGATCACCTTCCTAATCGGGCTGCGGTCGGTACTGGTCTGCTACGGACTGGCCTGGCTACTGAGCCCGAAACGAGCCTCCGCCCCGCCGTCGATTACCAACGGCCAAAACGCATCAGGAGAGACGCCGTCATGAACATAACCCTGCTACTACGAAGCCCCGGTACGGGCTACAGCATCGAGTCGCTGGTAGCCGGTATCGGGCAGGAACTGGCCCGTGAGCCGGATTGTACGGTCCGCGTGGTACCGATGCCGTACGTGAGCCGGGGTATCCGGAGCGTCTGGCAGAACCTCCGGTTTGTGGCTCGCCTGACCCGCACTTCACCCGCCGACGTGTACCACATCACAGGCGACGTGCATTACCTGGCGCTGGTGCTGCCGCCGTCGCGAACGGTGCTGACCATTCACGATGCCATTACCCTGCATCAGAATCGGCATCGGCCGGTTCGGTGGCTGATTTTCTGGCTGTTGTGGTTCTACTGGCCCATACGTCGGGCGGCTGTCGTAACGGCCGTCTCGGACAAAACCCGGCAGGAACTCCGTCGGTATGTAGGGCGTCGGGCCGATGCGGTGGTGGTCGTGCCGAACGCGCCCGACCCGATTTTCCAGTACAGCCCGCGCCCCTTTCGGTCCAAGTACCCGGTCCTGCTCCAGCTGGGAACAGCCCCGCATAAGAACCTGCCCCGGCTGATCGATGCGCTGACCGGGCTGCGGTGTCGGCTGGTGCTGGTAGGGCCTTTATCGCCCGGGCTCAGGGAGCAGCTCAACCGCTGTCAGATCGATTATGTATCGTACACCGACCTGAGCCAGCAGGCTGTTTTTCAGCTATACACGAGCTGCGACATCGTCACGTTCGTGTCTGTGTACGAAGGATTTGGTATGCCCATTCTGGAAGCCAATGCGGTAGGGCGGGTGGTCATCACCGCTGATTGGCAGCCCATGCGGTCGGTGGCGGCCGACGCGGCCCTGGTAGTAGACCCGGTCGATGTGGCTGCTATTCGGGCCGGTATTGTCCGGCTCATGACGGATGAAGCCTATCGAAACGAGCGAATCGAAGCTGGTTTGCAGAATGCCAACCGGTACTCTGCCGCACAGATGGCTCGTGACTACCGGACTGTATATACGTCTATCGGTTCTGGCAACTGCCGGTAAACGCCTTTTCCTTGACACCCTCGCTGCTTATATTCATCGACCATTTTCGGCCTGGCTATCGGTTTGGCGGCCCTATTCCCGCTATCGAAAACCTGATTGGTCTGTTGCGGGATCAGTACGATCTGTTCATCGTAACGCGCGACCGCGACGCAGGCGATACCGCACCGTATCCTGACCTGACCGCCGGAGAATGGCTCAACAGAGACGGCTATCATGTGCTGTATCTGCCACCCGATCAGATTACTTTCTGTCGGGTGGGGCAGCTTTTGAGTGAGCGGCCTGAGGCTATGGTTTATACCAATAGTTTGTTCTCGGTATTTACGCGGCTGCTGTTGCTGAACAGTTTCCTGATGAAACGGCTCCTTACCGTAGCTCCGCGGGGCGAGCTGTTGCCGGGTGCTATCCGGTTAAAGGCCTGGAAAAAAGAGCCTTATGTGCAGCTGCTGCGCTGGCTAATGACCGACCTGCTGCGCTGGCATGCCACATCGATTCATGAAAAACAGGAAATCCAGTACTGGTTGGGTATAGGTGGTAAACAGATTGTGGTGGCACCTGATCTGCCCATCCGGCTCAGCCCGCGCCCCCCGCACTATAAACAGGCTAAGCAACTTCGGCTGATCTGGCTGGCCCGTATCGCCAGAAACAAAGGACTGCTTTTCCTGCTCGACTGTCTGGAGCAGGTACCAGAGGGGGTGACTCTGACCATCTACGGCCCCGTGGTCGACGAGCGTTACTGGCAGGCGTGCCTGCAGCGTATCTGCGCCAGCCGGCACCGGATCGTATACCGGGGGGATGTGATGCCGACGGCTGTGCGGGATACGCTCGTGCCGTACGACTTTCTGGTGATGCCCACGTCCGGCGAAAATTTCGGTCATGGTATTGCCGAGGCTTTATCGGTTGGATTACCGGTGCTTATCAGCGATCAGACCCCCTGGCAGCATTTGTACGAGCAGCGGGCCGGGTGGAACCTGCCGCTGCACACCGATCGCTGGGTGGATGTCCTGACCAATTGTCTGGATATGGGGCCCATAGCCTACATTGAGCGGGCCATTGGCGCCCGGACTGTCCTGGATCGCATCTTCGACCGATCCGCAGCCCTGGCTCAGTACCAGCAGCTGTTCAGCCCGGTTTCAGCCCCGCTATGACGACCCAGCAGCTAACCCGACTGGTTCGGTTTGCCGGTATCTACGGCTGGCGTCGGGCGTTAACCAAAGCCGCCGGCCGACTGCGCACCCGATGCCCGGTATGGCTGATGCTGGGGCGGGGGTGGCCCGGCCGGGCCGATACGTCGGTTATTGGCTGCGGGCAGTTTGCGTTCAGCACCCTTTGTTTTTTTCTGCGTAAACACCGCGGAAACCGCTTCCTCGATGCCTATGACACCGACGCCGAACAGGCCCGGTCGCTGGCCTGGATGTACGGTTTTCGGCGGTATGTCGACACGCCCGGCGAACTGCTCGCCAACCCGGCCCTGCGAGTGCTGTACATAGCCTCCCCGCACGCGTCACATACGCCCTACGCCCTGGCGGGGTTGCAGCGGGGGCTTGATGTGTACGTAGAAAAACCGGTAGCGGTTACCCGGCAGCAGCTGGTGACGCTGTCGTCGGCGCAGCGGGCGGTAGCGGGTCGGCTGCTGGCTGGCTACAACCGGCCTTTTGCCGCGGCTACGACCGAGCTGACGAGCTGGCTACGTACCCTGCCGGGAGCGGCTCCCCTCAGCCTCAGCTGTCACATCAATGGCCACCGCATTCCGCCCGACCACTGGTACCGTCACCCGCCCGAAGGTACCCGCATCCTGGGGAATCTGAGCCACTGGATCGACCTGGCTATTCACCTGATGACCCAACGTGGCTTACCCGACTGGTTTGCCATCCAGCTGGCCTGGGCCGATCCGGCCGAATCCGATGATAACCTGTCGGTGACGCTCACCACCGATCGGCATGATCTGGTTAGCTTGTTGCTGACCGCCCGATCGGAGCCCTATGAAGGCATCAACGAACGAATAGACCTGCAATGTGGCGATCTCATGGTCCATATCGATGATTTTCGGTCGATGACTATCTGGCAGGGGGCCGCCAAACAAACCTGGCGCTTCTCACCCAAAGACGTGGGCCACGAACGGGCCGTGCTGCAACCCTTCCATGCCGACGTTCGGCCCTGGCGCGAGATCGAACTGACAACCCTCCTGAGCCTCCATATCCGCGACTGTGTGCTGACCCGCACCCGGCAGTCGCGCTTTGTGCTGGCCGATGAACTGGCCTGCTTTGACGATGCTGTACAGACGACTTGTCTGGCCGTAGTGTGAACCCCTAATCGACCCCGCAGACCCCGTGAAACTCATTACCGTTGTCGGCACCCGCCCGAATATTGTGAAAGTGGCTCCGCTGCACCGGGCGTTTAACGCGCATCCGGCCCTGACGAACCTGATTGTGCATACGGGGCAGCACTATGATGCCCGGCTGAGCGATCTTTTCTTCCAGCAACTGAACCTGCCCGCACCGGACTATGTGCTGGGAATAGCGCCGGGGTCTATTCCGCAGCAGACGGCCGACATCATGGCCCGGTTTGAAGCCGTACTGCTCACCGAACGTCCCGACTGGGTGGTGGTCGTAGGGGATGTGACCAGTACGCTGGCCTGTGCGCTGGTGGCCGTACAACTCGGCATCCGGGTAGCCCATGTCGAAGCCGGTCTGCGGTCCGGTGATCGGCGCATGCCCGAAGAAACCAACCGGCTGCTGACCGACCAGCTGGCTGACCTGCTGTTCGTTACGGAAGCGGCCGGGCTGGAAAACCTCCGGCATGAGGGCGTACGACCGCATACGATTCATTTTGTGGGTAATGTGCTGATCGATGCGCTGCAGCAATGCCTGCCCCGGGCCAGAGCCCTGGATACGGTGCGCTCGCTGGGCCTCGAGCGCCACCAATATATCCTGATGACCATGCATCGGCCCGCCAATGTCGATTCGGCCGACGGGCTCAGGACTCTGCTGCAGCTGATCAGCGATACGGCGCAGCAGCGTACGGTCCTGTTCCCGATGCACCCGCGTACGCGGGCCAGCCTGACCCGGTTTGGATTGCTGAATGAACTGGAGCAGCTCCCGAATGTCCGGCTGCTGGAGCCGCAGGGCTACCTCGAGTTTCTGAACCTGCTCGACCAGGCGGCCCTGGTCATTACCGATTCGGGCGGTGTTCAGGAAGAGACCACCTACCTCGGCGTGCCCTGCCTGACGTTCCGTGACTCCACCGAGCGGCCCGTTACCACCACCCTGGGCACCAACCAGCTCCTGAGTGACCTCAACCCGAATACGGTACGGATGCGCGTAACCGACCTGCTGGCCGGAACCCGTCGACCCGCGGCCGTGCCCCCGCTCTGGGATGGCCAGACGGCCCGTCGCATTGCTGACAGTATAGCGGCTACCCTGTCATGAAACAGCTGATTCTGGAGTTGAAAACCGGGCAGATACGCCTTGATGACGTACCCGCGCCACGGGTCAGGCCCGGGCAGGTGCTGATCAGAACGCGCCGGTCGCTGGTGTCGGCGGGAACGGAGCGGATGCTGGTTGCGTTCGGACGGGCCAGTCTGCTCGCCAAAGCCCGCCAGCAGCCCGAACGGGTCAGGCAGATGCTGGACAAGCTGAAAACCGACGGCCTCTGGCCAACCATAGCCGCGGTGCGCCGGCGGCTCGACCAGCCGGTGCCGCTGGGGTACTGCAACGTTGGCGAGGTGATGGCCCTGGGCGAGGGGGTAACCGATCTGCACCTGGGGCAGCGCGTTGTCAGCAACGGACCGCATGCAGAGGTGGTCTGCGTACCCCGTAAGCTGGTAGCCCCCGTTTCCGATGATGTCAGCGACGACGATGCCGCCTTTACCGTTGTGGGAGCCATTGCGCTGCAGAGTATCCGCCTGCTCAACCCGACCCTGGGCGAAACGGTCGTGGTTATCGGGTTGGGGCTCATCGGGCAGCTGACCGCCGATCTGCTTCGGATCAACGGTTGTCGGGTGGTGGCTACGGACCCCGACGAGTCGCGCTGCGACCTGGCCCGGCGCCGGGGCCTGCTGGCGCTGAATCCGGACCAGACCGACGTACTACGGGCCGTGGCATCGCTAACGAGTCAGGCCGGGGCCGATGGGGTGATCATCGCAGCTACCGCATCGGGTGATACGCTCCTGACCCAGGCCGCCCGAATGAGTCGGGTTCGGGGGCGTATCGTGCTGGTAGGGCAGGTAGGGCTGCACCTGAACCGGGCCGACTTCTACGCCAAAGAGCTGACGTTTCAGGTGTCGTGTTCATACGGGCCCGGTCGCTACGACGATACCTACGAGCAGCAGGGACACGATTACCCGCTGCCGTTTGTTCGCTGGACCGAGAATCGAAATTTTCAGACTATTCTGCAGCTGCTGGCCAGCGGTCAGCTGGCGGTGTCGGCCCTGCGGACGGAGCCCGTGCCGCTGACCAACTTCCGCTCAGTATATACATCGACGGGGCCGGTGGCTGCCCTCTTTTCCTATCCTGACCCGGTATCGCTCAGTCCGGTCGTTTGTATAAGTCCCGGCCGGTTTTCGGATTCGGCTGGTGGGGTAGGCCTGATCGGCGCGGGTAACTACGCCAAAACAACCCTGCTGCCCGCGCTGAAGCAGGTCGGCCTGATTCCCGCCATTATTGCCAGCGAACGTGGACTAAGCGCGGCCCGGCTGGCAACTGTCTACGGGATTGGAAAGGCTACCTCCAGCTACCGCCACCTGCTCGACGACCCGACAATCGACCTATGCCTGATCGCTACCCGTCACGACAGCCACGCCCGGCTCACCGTCGACGCACTGCGGGCGGGTAAGCATGTCTTTGTCGAGAAACCGCTGGCGCTGTCGGAGGCAGAGCTGGCCGATGTCGTGGAGGCACAGCGGCAGTCGGGTCGGACCGTAACGGTGGGGTTTAACCGACGTTACTCGACCTATGTGCAGAGGATGAAGACGCTGCTGGGCGGAGCCGTATCCAATGCGGTGCCGATGCATGTGGCCATGACTATGAATGTGGGTGAGGTGCCAGTCCAGTCGTGGCTACATGACCGGGCTGCTGGGGGAGGGCGGCTGCTGGGCGAAGGCTGCCATGGCGTCGATCTGATTACCTTTCTAACCGGTAGCCGGGTGGTGCGGGTATGTCTGCTGGCGATGGGAACCCAACCCAGCGAGACAACCGATTCGGCCTCGCTGCTCATCCAGTACGCCAACGGCGCTACGGGGGTGCTGAACTTCCTCGCTGTTGGCAGCCGTGCTTACGCCAAGGAGCGGGTTGAGGTGCATAGCCAGGGCCGGACGCTGGTGCTCGACAACTACCGGAGCCTGACGGGCTACGGCTTTCGCCACTTCTCGCGGCTGGCGGGGCGGCAGGATAAGGGCCATCGGGCGCTGATGATGGCGCTGGCGCAGCACCGGCGTCAGGGCAGCGAACCGCCCATTCCGTTCGCGGAGAGCGTAAACACGACCCAGGCTATGCTGGCCGCCCTGGAGAGCCTGCGCCAGACCGGCTGGGTAACCCTCCGGCCAGCTATTGATCCGCCACCAGCCTCTTCAGCATGGTAACTCCCGGCCTGTACTGGCGTACGCTGCGGCACCTGACGCCCCGCCAGCTCGTTTACCAGGTCTGGAACCGGCTGCGTTTCGCCCCGCGCCTGCGGGGGTTCGATGGCTGGTCTACGGCCGGGGTGATACGGTTGGGTGTGCCGGACATAGCGCCGGTTGCGTTCACGTTCCTGAATCGAACCGCTACGTTCCACGAAACCGTCGACTGGAATTACGCCATATACGGCAAACTCTGGACCTATCACCTGAACGGGTTCAGCTACCTGAACGAGCCGAAACCCATGCCGGCTGATCGGGGGCTGGCGCTGTTATACGACTTCGTGCGGCAGACCTCTTCGTTGCGCGATGGGCTGGAGCCGTACCCGACCTCCCTGCGGCTGGTCAACTGGATTCAGTTTCTGCGGTGGCACCAGATTCAGGATGTCGTGCTGGACCGGCACCTGAAGGCGCAGGCCCGGCTGGTATGGCAACGTCTCGAATATCACCTGAGCGGCAACCATTTACTAGAAAATGGCATCGCGCTGCTGATGGCTTCAGTACATTGGCGTGATGAGCGTTGGTTACGAAAAGCAACTCGGCTCGTCTGTACGGAGCTGAACCGTCAGATCGGGCCGGATGGAGGGCATTACGAACAAAGTCCAACCTACCACCGGCTGCTGCTGAACCGGCTCATTACCTTGCTGACCATGCTGCTGGCGGACCGCTGGCCCAACGACCCGGAGTTGATAACTGTCGTATCCCGGAAGGTGAGCCAGATGCAGGGCTGGCTGGCGGCCATTACGTTTCGGAACGGTGATTTACCAATGATGAACGATAGTATCTCTGTGACATCGACAGCTGGTTTGGCCGTGGCTGACACCCGGTTCGGGCAGCCCGGCTATCGTATGTTCCGTCGGCCCAGGTATGAGCTGCTGGCCGACGTGGGGCCGGTGGGGCCGGATCATCAGCCCGGTCACGCCCATGCCGACACCCTCGGGTTTGTGCTGTACGTCGATAATCGTCCGGTACTGGTCGATGTAGGTACGTCGACTTATGAACGAAACGAACGCCGTCGGTGGGAACGCAGTACCGCAGCCCACAATACCGTAGAGATAGCCGGTCAGAACTCATCGGAGGTCTGGGCCGCTTTTCGGGTGGGGCGCCGGGCACGGGTTACGATACTGACCGATACGGAAACAACCCTGCTGGCCCGGCATACGGGCTACCGGCATCTGGGCCTGACCCACTGGCGACGCTGGACCCTGGCCCCGGACCGTATCTGGATTGCCGACCGGATTACGGGGCGGCATACCACCGGCAATCGCCAGAGAACAGCCCGGTTTTATGCCCATCCAGATGTGCCGGTTAGCCTGACTGACAACGGGGCCATGATTGGTCCGCTGCGGCTGATGCTACGGTCAGATGGGCCAGTAGCGTGGCGGCTGACTCCGTACGAGATGGCTGTGGATTTTAACCGGTTGCGGCCCAGTATCTGCCTGACGGTTGACTTTGCTACCACCCTGAACACCATAATCCAGCTAGCTGAATGACTATTTTGTTTTTAACCTATTATTTCGAGCCGGACTTGTGTGCAGGGTCGTTCCGCAACTCGGCGCTGGTGGCCGAATTGTCGCGGCAGCTGACAGCCGATGACCGGCTGCACGTGGTCACCACGCAGCCCAACCGATACCAGTCGTTCTACCGGCTGGCTCCGGCTCACGAAGAACGGGGAAATCTGGTAATCGACCGGATTAGTGTACCGGCCCACGCGAACGGGTTCCGGGATCAGATTCGGTCGTTCGGGGCGTATTACCGGGCTGCTCGTCAGCTAACTAAAGTACACGACTATGATGTAGTCATTGCATCGTCGTCGCGTTTGTTCACGGCCTTTCTGGGCGCCCGGCTGGCGCGAAGCCGCCGGATTCCGTTGCTGCTCGACATCCGCGATCTGTTTCGGGAAACCATAGTGGAACTGCTGGGTCATCCGCTCAGCTGGCCACTCAACCCCGTACTCTGGGCGGTGGAGCGGTACACGTTCGGCTACGCCCGGCATATCAACCTGGTATCCGAAGGTTTTACCAGCTATTTCGGCCGGTACCGGCAGGCGTCGTACAGCTTTTACACCAACGGCATCGATAGAGAGTTTATGCCTACTAACAATCCGGTTACCCCTGCGCCTGACGCTACCCGACCCGTAACTATTCTATATGCGGGGAATATCGGGGCCGGGCAGCGGCTGGAGATCATCGTTCCGCAGGCAGCCTGGCTGCTGGGCAACCGGTTTCATTTCGTTGTCATCGGCGATGGCAGCCAGCTGTCGGCTCTCGAAGCGGCCGTTCGTGACTGGGGGTTGAAAAACGTGGAGCTGCGCCCGCCCGTAGACCGAAAAACGCTGCTGGCCGAGTACCAGCGGGCCGATTATCTGTTTGTTCACTTAAGTAATCTGCGGGCTCTGAAACGAGTGCTGCCCTCCAAGCTGTTCGAGTACGGAGCGACTGACAAACCGATTCTGGCGGGGGTGGGGGGCTACGCAGCCCGATTTGTTCGACTACACCTCAGTAACTACCGGCTGTTTTCGCCCGGCAACGTGGCCGAGCTGGTAACCCAGCTGCAGCAGACGCCCTACCAGACACAGTACCGGCCTGACTTCATTCGGCAATTCAGCCGGCAGCAGATTATGGTCGAGCTGGCCCGCTGTCTGCTGGAGGCAGCCACAGACCGTAAACCCGTCAGCCGCGCTGCCTCGACCACAACGGTATAATCCGGGTCGGATCTGGCCAAAAAAAAGCCTGCGGTCGTATGACTGCAGGCTTTTTTTGTACTGAATGTCGGTGATTTATTTCACGCTGCGGCCGATGGCAATCAAGTCTTCGGGCGACTGGTAGCCCAGTACTTTTTTCAGCACCCGGCCGTTGCCATCGATGAACAGCAGCGTTGGATAGGCTTCGAGGGGGTACACCTGCATCAGGGCCGGACCTTCGCCTTTTTCCATGTCCATCTTCACGTTGATGAACCGGCTGTTGTAGTAGTCGCCTACGGTTTTTTGGGTGAACACCCGCTTTTGCAGCAGTTTGCAGGGGCCACACCAGCTGGCGTAGGCATCGAGGAAAATGACTTTTTTCTCGGCTTTGGCTTTCTTCAGAATCTCGCGCCAGGATGCCTCCGTGAACTGAATACCCGCTTCCGGTTTATCGTCGCCGATGCGGTTGGTGGGGGGGACCGACCGGGCCGCGTCCGTAGAAACAGCACCAAGCCCGGTAAACAGAATGGTTAATAGCCAAACTACTTTTTTCATGAGTTGATCCGGCGCGCCGGTAGTCTGTGAGTCTTTTCCGATTAATAACGCATAGCCTTGTGCCTTTCGTTTCCAGCGACGCGATTTCTGAAAGCAAGTTAATAACGGCATTGTAAATGACAAGGTGCAAACCATATGCCATTGTCCACATTCTTTCCGAACTTTGCGGCCATTTCAGCTACTACCACGATGCCCGTTAAACAAGCCGAATTTTTCGTCAGTAACTCCGATCCTGCCAAATGCCCCCGGCCCGATCGACCCGAATATGCGTTTATTGGCCGGTCCAACGTGGGTAAGTCGTCGCTGATCAACATGCTCACGAGTCGGGCTTCGCTGGCTAAGATATCCGGTAAACCGGGTAAAACACAGCTCATCAACCATTTTATCATCGATAACCAGTGGTACCTGGTCGATTTGCCGGGCTACGGCTACGCGCAGGTTAGCAAGACCGAGCGCGAGAAGTTTGCCGCGCTGATTGATGGGTACCTGACCAGCCGGCCCAACCTGCTTTGTATTTTTGTGCTGGTCGATTCGCGGATCGAGCCGCAGAAAATAGACCTAGATTTCATGGAAAACCTCGGCGATCGGGGGTTGCCATTCGTGATCGTTTTCACGAAAACCGAAAAACTGGGTGCGGTAAAGCTCCAGGCAACCCTAAACAACTACCGCGCCAGGCTGCTCGAAACCTGGGAAGAGGTGCCGCAGATCTTTATCACATCGGCCGTCACCGCTGCGGGCCGCGAAGACATTCTTTCGTTCATCCGCCCGCTGAACGAGGAGTATGAGAAAAGTGCGGGCGTCAAGCGGTTCAAGCCCGGCAAATAAACCCGCGCCGGAGTGATCGATGATAAATTCAGCCAATCACTCAGTTCAATTAACAATACACCAACCAAGGTAGCGTTACCAATTTAGTAGATTACTTATGGAAGCATTAAAGCAGATTGCCAATGTGGCCGGTTATAGCGGCCTGTACCGAATTCTGAAGCCAGGCCGGGCAGGCGTTATTGTTGAGTCGCTCGATGATAAGAAAGCAAAGACCATGATGGGCCCAACGGCTCGTGTCTCGGTCCTGAATGATATATCCATCTACGTGGATGGCGACGGAAACGATCAGTCGACTCCGCTGGCCGACGTGCTGATGAGCGTATACACGACCTATGGCGATACCCTGACCGTTGACCCCAAAGGCTCGAACGACGAATTGGCTGAGTTTATGGCCACCGTTGTGCCCAATTACGATCGGGATCGGGTACGGCCTGCCGATATCAAGAAGCTCATTGTCTGGTATACCATTCTGCGCCAGCATGCGCCTGAGGTATTCGACGCCCAGCCCGAAGTGGCCGAAACCACCGACGAAACCCCTTCAGCCGAGACGACCGACGAGCCGAAGGCCTAAAAACTTCATTTTCAGTGAGAACAGAAAAGCCGCGACAGGCCCTTGGCTTCGCGGCTTTTTTTTATGTCCGGTTCTTCCGGAAAGCAGACTGCTTTCCGGAAGGAGACGCGTATTAGTCGACAGTGCTGAGCTTGACCGTGTTGGTCCGGCGCGACTGCGTTAGCGGCATGCTGAGCGTATTGATGAAGATATCGCCCGACGACAGCTTTTTCTGGCTGATGAGCGTCTGCTTGATACCCTCTACGGTCTGATCGATGTTCAGTTCCGGGTTCTGTTCGTACGGCATCACCTGAACGCCCCAGTACAGGCCGAGCGTGTTGCGCAGCTGCGGATCGTTCGAGAAGACGTACAGGTCGGCTTTGGGGCGGTGGTGCGAAAGCCGCACGGCGGTATAGCCCGAGTTGGTGATCCCGATGATGGCTTTTGCCCGGGTGTCGCGGGCCAGGCGGCAGGCGCTCATCACCACGTTGTCGTTGATGACGTTCTCGCCGGGCTGCTCATTGACGTGGGCGTGGTAGCGGTAATAGATGGCGTCGGAGGCTGCCTCTACCTGGAGGATGGTGTTGGCCATCGACTCTACGGCCAGGATCGGGTATTTACCCGACGCCGTTTCGGCGCTGAGCATAACGGCGTCGGCGCCGTCGAGTACCGAATTGGCGATGTCGTTGATTTCGGCGCGGGTGGGGCGGGGCGCATCGATCATACTTTCGAGCATCTGGGTAGCCACGATAACCGGTTTAGCCGCCCGGTTGCATTTCTCGACCAGCATTTTCTGAATCATCGGTACTTCTTCGGCGGGCAGTTCGACGCCGAGGTCACCCCGCGCTACCATCAGACCGTCGGTAGCGGCAATGATTTCGTCGATGTTCTGAATAGCTTCGGGCTTTTCAATCTTGGCGATGACGCGGCTTTTCTTGCCTTTCGACCGGATGTATTCTTTGATTTCGAGAATCTCCGACGCTTCCCGTACAAACGACAGGGCGATCCATTCGGCGTCGTTTTCGAGACCAAACTCCAGATCGGCCCAGTCTTTCTCGGTTACGGCGGGCATCGATACCTTCGTGTTGGGCAGGTTTACGCCTTTCTTCGACTTCATGGAGCCGCCGTAGACCACTTCCGTAACGACGTCGGTACCTTCGGTCCGCAGTACGCGCACTTCCAGTTTACCGTCGTCCATCAGAATCCGTTCGCCGGGGTGTACATCTTTGTACATGTCTTTGTAAGGCGTACTGACGCGCTCGGCCGTACCCACGATGTCGTCGTTCGTGAACGTCAGCGTATTGCCGGGCAAAATCATGACGCCGTCTTTATGCTCCACGTTGCCGATGCGGATTTTAGGCCCCTGTAAATCCTGCAGAATGCAAAGGTTCAGGTTGTATTCGGCGTTGATTTCGCGGATGCGGGTAAGCCGCATGAGGTGATCCTGGTGGGTGCCGTGGGAGAAGTTGAGCCGGAAGACGTTAACGCCAGCCCGAGCCAGTGCCAGCAGTTGTTCTTTGGTCTCGGAAGCCGGGCCAATGGTGGCCACAATCTTGGTTTTCTTGGACATGGGGAAAGAAAAAGTTGGGCAGTACGGCCAGAAGCCGGTGCAAAAATAACCGGACACAAAGATATACAGTTGTGTTCGCGGAAAATTTACAAAGAAGCCGACGGGCTCCCGACCCGGTTTGCCCCCGCTGACGCAGCCGAACAGCGGCTCAACTGGCTCCCGGTCGTCAGGGTGCCGGTGTATCCGGGCTCGATCGCGCAAACCGGAATCGGGCCGGAATGGGGTACGCGCCTAAAAGGTCAGCTCCCGGATTTTGTCCATATACGACCGGCTCACGCGCACCACATCGCCGTTCTGCAGGGTGACATCGTAGCTGGATGGGTATTTCTGGATTTCGCGGACAACGTGCAGATTGATGATATCTGACCGGTGGACCCGCAGAAAATGGCTGGGGTTGAGTTTACTTTCGAGCGCGCTGATGCCGTAGTTGCTGAGGTGGCGGCCCGTAGCGGTAACCAGCGTGGCGTAATCGCCTTCGGCTTCGATCCGCAGAATATCGGCCACGGCGACCGTAACGAGCCGGTTGCCGGTCTGGACCAGAATTTTCTCGGGATAGGTTGTGGCGGTACTGAGGAGACTCTCGGCCAGGGGCTGAATTTTCTGGAGGTTACCCATCCGCGAGTCGGTCACGCGCTGGATGGCCTGGGAGAACCGGTCGCGGGTGTAGGGCTTGAGTAGGTAATCGACGGCATGAACCTCGAAGGCCTGGAGGGCGTACTGGTCGTAGGCGGTCGAGAAAATAATCTGCGGAATCTCGTCGATGTGTTTGAGAACGTCGAAGCCCGTCAGGCCCGGCATCTGCACATCCAGAAAAATCAGGTCGGGTTTATACTCGTTGATGAGCCGTACGGCATCGACGCCGTTGTTGGCTTCGCCGACCACGATCAGGGCGGGGTAAGCGTCGAGGTACTGCCGGATCAGGGTACGCCCGGCGGCTTCGTCGTCGATGATGATAACTTTCTGCATAGGCGGGCCGGCAGAACCGGTCAGGTTGCGTTAAGCTGGTATGGTGAATTTGACGGTGACGCCCCGGGGCTGGCTGTTGCCCACGGTCAGCTGGCTGCCGTACATTTTATCGAGTCGAAGCCGGGTGTTGGCCAGCCCCAGGCCGTGACCGGTGGTGCTGGAGCCGTTCATGCCGACGCCCGTGTCGGAGATGGCTACGTGCAGGTGTCCGTTCTGCCGGTGAATACCCACGTGAATATCGCCCCCTTCGATGAGCGACGCAATACCGTGCTTCACCGAATTTTCGACCAGCGGTTGCAGGAGCATGGGCGGCATGGTGTTGTCGAGTACGTTATCGGCCACATCGAACGAGACGCGGAGCCGGTCGCCGAAGCGGGCCTTTTCCAGGTCGAGGTATTTCTTGACGAAGGCGATTTCTTCGCGCACGGTGACCACATCGGCTTTGGAGGCCTGTAGCTGATAGCGAAACAGATCGGCCAGTTCGGCCAGCAGCTCGCGGGTGCGTTCCTGAGCGGGGGGGACCGATGCGCTGATGGTGTTGAACACGTTGTACAGGAAATGGGGGTTGAGCTGGGCTTTCAGAGCCGCCAGTTCACTTTTTAGCGCCAGTTCGCGCAGCTGCACTTCGCGGAGCCGTTGCTGTTGCAGATCCCGGTAGTAGTCGTAGGCGTGAAAAATGCCGAACTGCACCAGGTAGAACAGCGCCCCGATATACGTATCCCAGACTTGCCCGGTACCCCGCAGCCGCCCGATTTTCAGTGCATCTGATATGGCGTAGTACACAAACTGCCAGACCAGCAGGTACAAGGGCAGCAGGATGACGTGCAGCATAATCCGGCGGGTTAGGGTGAGGTGGCGCAGGCGGATGAACAGCAGATACCAGACCGGTGCCGTAACGAGCAGCTTCGTGCTGTAGTCGAGCAGGGCCCTCGGAACCTCATTGAGAAAGTCAATGAACAGGGGGCTTTTCGACCAGGCCCGCTGGCTGATCGATAACGCACCGTCGTAGAGCAGCGCCGATACGATGTACAACCCCACGATCAGCGTCAGCTGGCGGTACGTAATGCCCCAAAACGCAATCCGGTTCCAGTTCATAGTTAGCCTGGTTTGTACAATTATTTTCGTTTCCGCGTGGCGTTATCTCACCGTGGTCCGTGTCCGCACGGACCACCTGACCGGATGGTGTGGCTGCCGCGTGAGTAGTCCGTGGTGAGTACGGATACCCATCGTTTACAAAGCTATACGGATTCATAGATGACCGGCGTCTTTTTCCGACGAGTTGACAAATACGTCGCTGAATGGAATGGGCTACCGTTCGGCGACGTATTTGTCGGCTCACCGATTGGGGCTGGCAGGCCCTGGAACGGGTGTCTAGCTTTGACCTATCCAATTCGCCAAAGCTATGAAAAACCTGTTCATTCTATGTTTGCTGATCCTGTCAGCTCCCTCATTTGCCCAGACGGCGTCGCTGAGCGGCACGGCTGTTACCGCTTCGCAGCGGGGAATCCCGTTCGCTACGGCTACCCTTCGGCAGGCCACCGACTCGGTGCTGGTAAAAGCCGCCGTGGCCGACGAAAACGGTGTGTATGTTTTTCCCGGAATACGGGCCGGTACCTACCGCGTGGGGCTGACGGGAGTTGGCTACGCGTCCTGGACCTCGGGGCCGGTGGTGGTCGTTGACGGACAGGCTGGCTCGATGGGAGCCGTCGTACTGGCCGAAGCCGCCCGATCGCTGAACGAGGTGAAGGTAACCGCCACGAAGCCTTTGCTGGACGTGCAGCCCGACAAGCTGGTGCTGAACGTTGGGAGCAGCATCACCTCGGCGGGGAGTTCGGCGATTGAGCTGCTGCAGAAAGCGCCGGGAGTACAGATCGATCCAAACGATAATATCGTGCTGCAAGGCAAGAATGGTGTTCGCATCTTCATCGACGGCAAACCTTCGCCCCTCGGACCGGCCGACCTGGCGGCTTACCTCCGGACGTTACAGGCTACCGACATCGACGCCATCGAGATTATCACCCAGCCGTCGGCCCGGTTCGATGCGCAGGGCAATGCCGGCATTATCAACATCCGGCTCAAAAGAAACCGGGCGGGCAGTCCGGATGCGGGTACGAATGGGAGTGCTACGCTTGGCTTCGCGCAGGGCGCTTATTACCCGAAATACAACGGTTCCGTGTCGGTGAACAGCCGCGTCAAAAAGACCAATCTGTTTGCCAGCTACAGCTTGCGGCAGGCCCGTGACTGGTCGTTTATCAACCTCTATCGCGAACAGAGCGGGCAGTTTTTCGACCAGAAAAGCGAAACCCGGTCAACGTCGGCGGGGCATAATGCGCGGCTGGGGGCCGATTGGTTCGTGAGCCGGTACAGTACGCTGGGTCTGTTGCTGGACGGCATGCTGCGCGATGGTAGCTCCAGTACACTGGGTCGCACACCCATCGGGTTCGTGACCGCAGCGGTAGGGGTTCCGGACCAGCTGCTCATTGCCGATAACCGGAACCTGAGCAACCGTGCCAATGGTAACGCCAACCTGAACTACCGCTACGCCGACACCTCGGGGCATGAGCTGAGCGTTGATGCCGATCTGGGCCGGTTCCGCTCGACCGGCGACGCCTACCAGCCCAACCGCTACATCGACCCGGTAACGAACGAGCTGCTGTTTGAACGCAATTACCGCATGAATACCCTGACCGATATAAGCCTGCGAACGCTGAAAGCAGATTATGGGCAGCGGTTCTGGGGTGGTCGGCTGAGCGCGGGTTTCAAACTCTCGTCGGTACGAACCGGCAACGACTTCGACTTTTTCGACGTTCAGAACGGTCAGGATGTTCTGAATCCTGATCGAACAAATCGCTTCGTTTACACCGAATCCATCTACGCGGCCTACGCGTCGTTCGAGAAAAGCCGTGGTAAATGGCAGGGGCAGTTTGGCCTTCGGGTCGAACAGACGGAGTCGGATGGTCGGTTGACCAGCGCCGTCAGTCAGGCCGATGCTATGGTGACCCGCCGATACCTGAATGCGTTTCCGAGTTCGGGTATTACCTACAAGGCTACACCGAACAGCACCTTCTCGGTCACCTTCAGCCGCCGGATCGACCGGCCGAGCTACCAGAGTCTGAACCCCTTTGAGTCGAAGCTCGATGAACTGACGTACCAGAAGGGCAACGCTTTTTTGCGGCCACAGTATACCAATACCCTTCGGTTGTCGCGTACCTACAAATACAAACTGACAACCTCCCTCAGTTACAGCGACACGCAGGATTTCTTCACCGAGATTACCGATACCAGCGCTCGCAGCGCCGACGGTCGGCCCCGCAACTACATCACCACGCGCAACCTGGCCAGCCAGCGCGTGCTGTCGGTCGATGTGAGCTATCCGTTCAACGTGGCCCGGTGGTGGAGTGTGTTTATGAACGTAAGCGCTTATCGGTCGGCCAACGAAGCTAATTTCGGCGACGGGAAGCGCATTGGGCTGACGGCTCACGTGCTGAGTCTGTATGCGCAGCACACGCTGACGCTACCCGGCCAGTTGCGGCTGGAGGTGTCCGGCTATTATACCTCGCCTTCTATTTGGGGCGGCACCTTTCAAAACCGGCATTTCTGGGGAAGCACCGTTGGCTTACAGCGTAAGGTGCTGGCCGACCGGGGATCGGTGGTGCTGACCCTATCGGACCCGTTCAACAGCCAGCGCTGGCGCGGTATCAGTCAGTTTGGCGGTCTCTACATGGACGCTAGTGGCGGGTGGGAGAGTCGTCAGATCCGGCTCAATTTTACGTACAATTTCGGCAGCAAACAGCTCAAAGCCGCCCGCCAGCGCGAAACCGGTCTGGAGGCTGAGAAGGGCCGGATCGGGGGGTGATGGGGTTTGAATAATCCCCGGTTTAAAAACCGGGGCAATTCATGGATCGTCCGGTTGAGGAGGTGTCCCTGGGTGTTGGGTCCATGGCTAGCCCTGGCCTTCAGGCCGGGGAATAGGCGGTTTGAATAATCCCCGGTTTAAAAACCGGGGCAATTCATGGATCGTCCGATTGCGGAAATGACCCCATGTGTTAGATTCATGAATAGCCCGGGCCTTCAGGCCGGGGAAACGGGAATGAGGGTTTGAATAATCCCCGGTTTAAAAACCGGGGCTATTCATGAATCGTCCGGTTGGGGAAGTTTTCCCGTGTGTTGAGTACATGGCTAGCCCGGGCCTTCAGGCCGGGGAAACGGGAATGATTAACCAAATCCCCGGTTTAAAAACCGGGGCTAGTCATGGATCGTCCGGTTGCGGAAATGGCCCCATGTGTTAGGTTCATGAATGGCCCTGGCCTTCAGGCCGGGGAAACGGGTATAGGCATTCATTTGCCCCGGCCTGAAAGCCAGAAAAAAATCGGAGCGACCGCACCAATCCGGAATTACAGGCAGTCGACGTCGATGACGATGCTGACCTGGCGGAGACCTTTGTCGGTCAGGATGTCGTTGATTCGGTCCTGGATATAGGCCTTTACGGCTTTGATGTTGACTTTCTCCCGTTCGATCTTGATCAGAATGTCGAAGAGAAACTGATTGCGGATGCGCTCGACCAGGGGTTGCTCCGGACCCAGTACCCGCGTGCTGCCGAGCGCATCGGTCAGTTCGGCGCACAGGCGTTCGGCGGCCTGCTGGCTAATGGCTTTGTCGGGATGGCGTACGGTTAGCTTGATAAGCCGCGAGAAGGGCGGGTAGTTGAAATCCTGCCGCTCCTGAATCTCTTCCTCATACAAGCCTTTGTAATCATTCTGGATGATCTTTTGCAGGATGCTCTGGTGCGGGTTAGCCGTCTGAATCAGGACCGTACCCTGCCGGCCAGCGCGTCGGCCGGCGCGGCCGCTTACCTGGGTAAGCATCTGAAACGACCGTTCCGTAGCGCGAAAGTCGGGGAAGTGGATGAGCCGGTCAGCGTCGAAGATACCGACCAGACTGACGTTGTCGAAGTCCAGTCCTTTGGTAATCATCTGGGTGCCGACCAGCATATCGACGCTGCCACTTTCAAACTCGCGGATGATCTGGCCGTAGGCGTCTTTGGCGCGGGTTGTGTCGAGGTCCATCCGCAGTACCCGCGAACTCGGGAAATAAACCTGCAACTGGTCTTCGAGCTTTTCGGTACCGAAGCCGATGGTTTTGACTTTGGTAGAACCGCAGGTCGGGCACAGGCGCGGCACCGCTTCCTTATGACCGCAGTAATGGCAGCGCAGCTCGGCATCGCGCTGGTGGTAGGTCAGGCTAACGGCGCAGTTGGGGCACTCGGCCGTCCAGTCGCAGTCTTCGCACTGCATGTAGGGCGAGTAGCCACGCCGGTTCTGAAACAGGATACTCTGCTCTTTCCGCTCCAGGTTCATCTCCAGCGCATCGAGCAGGGCCGACGAAAACTCGTTCTTCATAGTCTTCTGCCGCTTTTCCTGTTTGGTATCGATCAGCAGAATAGTGGGCAGGGTGGCGTCGCCGAACCGATGATGCAGCTCAACCAGCCCGTAGCGTCCCTGTTTGGCCTGGTAATACGTTTCGAGCGAGGGCGTGGCTGAGCCGAGCAGGACCTTGGCCTGCTGCCAATGGGCCATCATCAGCGCTACATCGCGGGCGTGGTAGCGGGGCGCGGGGTCATGTTGTTTATAGCTGGTTTCGTGCTCTTCATCCACGATGACCAGACCCAGGTTGTCGAACGGCAGAAACACCGCCGACCGTACGCCCACCACGAACTGATACTGACCCGAAACCACCCCTTTCCAAACCTCGACCCGTTCGTTGTCCGAGAATTTGGAGTGATAAATGCCCATCTTGTCGCCGAAGACCCGCTGCAGCCGGACCACAATCTGGGTCGTCAGTGCAATTTCGGGCAGCAGGTACAGCACCTGAGACCCACCCGCCAGTGCCTGCTGAATCAGATGGATATAGACTTCGGTTTTACCGCTGCCCGTGATGCCATGAAACAGCACGATGTTCTGCTGATCGAACCGGGTCATGATCTGCTCGGCCGCCCGCTGCTGGTGTTCGGTCAGCCGTATTTCGCCCTGCGGGGCACTGGTGTCGGCAAACCGGGGCTGAATAACCTCGAAGGTTTCGAAAACGGCGTTCTTGACCAGGGTCTGGAGTGACGACTGCGACAGCTCGTCATCCTGATTGAGAATCGTTTTATCGAGTCCTTTCTGGTTGAGGGCCGGGTTATGCTGCACCGGTACGTGGCGCAGGTAACGCATGACCACTTCCTGCTGTTTGGGAAGCTTTTCGAGCCGCTGCAGTAGTACCAGCAGCTGTTCCCGTTCTTCGTAATTGGGGTGCAGGCGAATCTTCCGGATCATCTTCGGTACGTACTTCTCCCGGATCTCTTCGAAAACAATGACCGCTTTCTTGCCGACCAGCGATTTGATCAGCGCGGCTATGTTGACGCCTTCGCCCGCCAGCCGACTCAGTTCGTCGTAGGTGAGGGCAGGTTGCTTTTTGAGCTCGGTCAGCAGAATCTCCTCGTGCTCGGTCAGCAGTTCCGGGTAGTCGAAATCGGGGTTGAACTGGACCTTCGACTGACTCGAGATTTTCAGTCCGGATGGCAGCGCAACGTTCATCACTTCGCCCACGCAGCACATGTAATACTCGGCCATCCAGCGAAAAAGCTCCAGCTGGTAGCTGTTAACTAAAGGGTACTCATCAAGGAGTTCGGTAACATATCGGGCCTGATAGTTTGCGGGCGGAGAGTTGTGTAAACGGGCCACGATAGCCGTCAAAACGCGGCTGTTTTTCTTGCCAAACGGAACAATTACTCTGGCACCAATTTTGACCAGATCGGCCATTCCACGCGGTATCCGATAGGTAAACAATTTTGGGACCGGAATGGGTAAAATCAGGTCGGCAAAAAAGGTTACCTCGTCCGCATCAAAAGAAGTAAATAACGTATTGGCTTGATTTTCCACCTTTTTTGAAGAGTACGTTCTGTAAAGATACGGAGAAAAGCGGCTGCGGATGGCAAGGATTTTGTCTACTAAGCGGGTGCTTATCCTGCCGTTGACTGACAAGAGAGTAAGTAGCCTGTCGGGTGCCGGTACCGTTGCTATACCGCGATCCGATAAGTTAACTCCGGTCAACCATCTTTTTTGCCAATTGCATCCACTTAACAGCCTCTTCGCATGAAACAAAATTACTCGTACTGTATCCTTAGTAGATGGCTCGGTTTATTCCTGCTGCTTATGCTTTGTACGCTCAGCGCGCAGGCCCAGGTCAGCGGGGTTGTATACCGCGACTTTGACCTGAACGGAGTCCGTTCCGACACCTTACCTATCGAAGTGGGCGTTCGTGATGTATCGGTACAGGCGTTTGCCGGCCTGAGCCGAACAGCTCTCACGACAACCACTAACGCCGACGGTCGATTTAGTTTCAGTTCGGCGCAGCTACCCGCCGGTACGCCGGTGCGGATCGAGTTCGGCAACTTACCGACCGGCGATTATGAAGGTCCCTACGGTAGTGGCAGTGGAACCCGGGTGCAGTTCATAACAGCGGGCGCATCGGCAACCGCCATCAACATTGGCCTGAACTACCCGTCCGATTTTTGCCAGGGTACCGATGTGAAGCTGGCAACCCCCTGCTACGTAAACGGCAACTCGAACCTCACAGACGGTATACCGCCGGATGAACAAACGGCCCGGGTCGATGCGCTGGTATCGGTTGCCTACACGGCCAGTGGTGTCGCTTCGCCCACTAATTTTTACCCCACTCATCTGGCATCGGCCGGCGAGATTGGCGCCACCTGGGGACTGGCCTATCAGCGACGCAGTAAAAAACTGTTCTCGGCAGCCGTTCTAAAGCGACACACCTCATACGGTCCGCTGGGGCCGGGTGGTATTTACGTGACCGATATTACATCCTCCACCACGGGTAGCTTTCTGGATGTCAGTACGATCGGTATCGACGTAGGAAGCGATTCGCATAGCGGTCTGTCGGGAAACAAGCTACTGCCTAACGCCGATCCCGGACCGATGACCGATGTTGGCAAACGCAGTTTTGGCGGCATGGATATGTCAGAAGATGACAAGACACTGTATTTCGTCAACCTCAACGATCGGAAGCTGTATGGGCTCTCCCTGGGCGTGCCAGCCCGGGTGCCTACGGCCGCCGATGTAAAATCATGGACCATTCCCGACCCGGGCTGTTCAAATGGCGACTACCGACCCTGGGCCGTAAAGATGTACCGGGGCAAGCTGTATATCGGCGTTGTGTGTTCGGCCGAAACGTCGCAGCAGCAAAACGATCTGAACGTGACGATATACCGCATGGACCCTTCGGTGGCCAACCCTACGTTTGAATCGGTACTGGCCTTTCCGCTCGACTTCCGGCGCGGACCGGCCGACCTCACCACCGATCCGCTCAACCCGCAGAACTCCTGTGCACGGTATGATCGGTGGCTGCCCTGGACAAGTGCCTGGCCAACGCCCTGCGGAGCTGGTACCAATCCGTATTTCGTCATGCACCCGCAACCCATGATAACCGACATCGAGTTTGATGACGATGGGTCAATGATCCTGGGTTTTCTGGATCGGTTTGGTATGCTGGGGGGCGTTCAGAACCACGATCCCAACGGCAACGGCTTTTACGATGGCTTTACGGGTGGCGATATTCTTCGGGCCTACAACAATAACGGAACCTACGAGCTGGAAAAAAATGGGAAAGCCGGCAACCGAACAGGCAGCGGAGTAGCCAATAACGAAGGCCCCGTCGATGCCAGCAATACGGGTGGGGAGTTTTACGGACTCGACAACTGGATTTTCTTCGGCAACGTAGCTCATGCCGAAGTGACCAATGGCGCCCTGAGCCTGATTCCGGGATATAACGAAGTGGTTACTTCGGCCTTTGACCCAATCGAAGGCGTTTTCAAGGCGGGGGGGCTGAAAGTATTCAACAACACGACCGGGCAGGTTAACCGCAACTACGTATTGTACGCCCAGGTACCGGGCCTGTTTGGTAAAGCGTCGGGCTTGGGCGATAGCAAACCCCTGTGCGATCCGGCACCGGTCGAGATCGGTAACCGGGTCTGGTTCGACGATAACCGCGATGGAATTCAGGATGCCTACGAACCCGGGGTCGATGGGATCGTGCTGACGCTGCATGATATGGAAAACGGGGGGCTGGAAATTGCCTCCCAGACCACGCGCGACGGCGGTCAGTATTACTTCAATAACCGGACGGTGCCTGCCGGTATCCAGTTTAATCACCGCTACGAAGTTCGTATGGACCTCTCGCAACTGCCCCTGCTGGACATTACCCTCAAAGGCGCCCGGCCGATCAGCGTGGCTGGCGGGCGGCTGGCAGCCCGGGGTGGGCGGCAAAGTGCCGCAGTGCAGCGGTCGTACGCGATCTCGCCCCTGAACCGGACCGACGGCAACCCGGATACCGATCAGCGCGATTCCGACGCGCTCACAACCGGATCGTCGGCCGTGATTGCCGTAACGACCGGCGACGCGGGGCAGAATAATTTTACCTTCGACCTGTCGATGTTTTCCTGCCCGATGCTGGCGCCGGAGAAAGAAGCGATTACCGTCTGTTCAGGAACACCGGTCGATTCGGTAGCGGCCTATGGATTACACCTGAGCCAGGTAGACCAGGTGCGGTTCGTGCTGTTTACGAGCCCGCAGTCGGGTACGGCCATGTATAGCGGAGGAACAGTACTGGGAACGGTGTCGGCTACGGCCGGGCCGGGTATCTCGACGACCGCCCTGTCGGCCTCGGCCACGGCCGACTCCATCAAGCGGGCGGTGCTGTATACGCCCCTCATTAACATAACCAACAACACCGCCACGCCCCAGACGCAGTACATCTACGCCATTATATTTCCTACGCCCGAAGACCCGGCCTGCCGACAGTCGGGAGAAACAATCGTCAATGTATTGCCGGCGCTGAAAGCCCGCGCTACGGGCGCTACCCTCAGCTGTTCGACCACGGCCGTAACGCTGATGGGCGAGGCATTGTACGGCGATGATACGCCCGCTACCAGTGCTACCTTTGTCTGGGCCGGACCGGGTGGTTTCAGCAGTACCGCGCCCAATCCGACTACGGACCAGCCTGGTATGTATACGCTTACGGTTGGCGACGGTAGCTGCCCGGCTTCGGTCAGTACGGCCACCGCTACCGTTACGGCCGATACGTCCGTTCCTTCGCTTACGGCCACGGTTACGGCTCCCACCTGTCCCACCTGTCTGGCAACCATCTCGGCCAGCGCACCCGGCGCTTCGGTTTCGTGGACAGGACCGGATTCTTATACGTCAACTGCTTTTGTTAACGAGGTAACCCAACCCGGTGTGTATACGGTGAAGGCTACTGCGGCCAGCGGCTGTTCTATCTCGGCCAGTGTCGAGGTGGTTGAGCTGGGCTGTCCCGAACCCATCTGCGTTCCGATCCGGGCTACCCGGATTCGATAAACAGACCCGTAAATCGTATGGAAAACCCCTCAGGAACGCAACCTTTGAGGGGTTTTTCTATGTTGCATACCCAGAGGGCAGGGCAGACCATTTGCTGACGATTACCTGCCAATTGTCTGAATATGCAACACTACGACGTCATTATTGTGGGCGGAGGGCCCTGCGGCCTGGCTGCCGGTATCGAAGCCGCTAAATCGGGACTGAGCCATCTGATTCTGGAAATGGGTAGCCTCACCGAGTCGATCCGCCAGTATCCGCGCCGGATGCGCTTCTTCTCAACAGCCGAAAATATCGAAATTGGCGGTCTGCCCTTTCCGATCTCGGGTGTCAAAGCAGGCCGCGACGAAGCCCTGCAGTACTACCGGAAAGCGGCTGCGTATTACAAGCTGAATACCAAACTGTTTCAGGAGGTTTGGGACGTACAGAAACAGGACGACCTGTTTACCGTGTCTACCACCACCGGCGATCAGTACCAGGCGCGTAAGGTGATCATGGCCACGGGCTATTTCACCCGCCCCCGCTGGCTAAACATCCCCGGCGAAACCCTGCCCCAGGTGTCGCACTATTACGACGAGCCCTTCAAGTATTCGTTTACGAACGTAGTCATTATTGGCGCGTCGAACTCCGCCGTTGAGGCTGCGCTCGAACTGTATCGACATGACGTGAACGTAACGGTCGTACACCGGGGCGAGGATTTCAGGAGTACGGTGAAGTACTGGCTGGTTCCCGATGTTAAAAACCGCGTTCGGGAAGGAAAAATCAAAACCGTTTTCGACTCCGTTGTTACCCAGATCGATGAGAAGAGCGTGACGGTGAACAACCTGAAAACCGGCGATGAAACGCAGATCCCGGCCGATTTTGTGTTTGTGCTGACGGGCTACATTCCCGATGCCGATCTGCTCCGCCGGTGCAGCATCGACCTCGACCCGGTTACGCAGGTGCCTGTCTTCAACCAGGAAACCTTCGAAACCAACGTACCGGGCCTGTACGTCTGCGGTACGGTACTGGCGGGCATTTATACCGAAAAAGTCTTTATCGAGAATGGGCGCGAACATGCTCAGGCGATCATCGACCACATTATGGGCCGCGAAGTACATAAGGTGGCGGAGCTGATTCAGCGTATCTAGGCTGAAGCAGGACTATTTCGGGGCAGAAGGTAGGCAGAGCGTCGATATACCGTGGCAGGAAAGTAGGATTCAGGTCCGGCGCGGCTTTCTGGTCGAGAGCCAACACACAGACAACCTTTCATGAAATCACTTTGCACGCTCCTGCTGCTGCTCATTGCCTTCTTCCCGGCTGACGCCCTGGCGCAATCGAAAAAAACGGGCAACCAAAAGGTCATCAGAACCCTGATCGTAGACGGGCAGAACAACCACGAGCAGTGGCCCAAGATTACGTTCATGATGAAACGCTACCTGGAAGAAACGGGTAAGTTTTCGGTCGATGTGAAGCGCACGTATTTTACCTGGAACGGTGCCGATCTGATCGACAAATACAAGGTAGACGGGGTCAGAAGCACCCAGGCCCTGGCGAAGCCCAAAGCCGATTCCAGCTTCCATCCCGACTTTTCAAAGTACGACCTGGTTGTCTGCAACTTTGGCTGGAACGCGGCCCCCTGGTCAGACGAGACGCAGGCCGATTTCGAGAAATTCATGAATAACGGGGGCGGGCTGGTCGTCATCCATGCGGCCGATAACTCGTTTCCGCTCTGGCCCGCTTACAACAAAATGATCGGCCTGGGCGGCTGGGGCGACCGGACCGAGAAAGATGGTCCCTACGTTTATTACGACCAGAACGGAAAACTGGTCAAAGACAGTCAGGCGGGCCGCGCCGGTTCGCACGGTGCGCAGAAGGAATTTATGATAACGGTTCGGGATACCCGGCATCCGATCACCAAAGGAATGCCGCTGAACTGGATGCACACGAAAGATGAGATGTATGACCGGCTGCGTGGCCCCGCCGAAAAAATGACGGTACTCGCTACGGCTTTCTCGCCCAAAGATAACCGCGGTACCGACCGGCACGAACCCATGCTGATGACCATTGAATACGGAAAAGGCCGCATTTTTCACACGCCCCTGGGCCACGTCGACTATTCGATCGAATGTGTTGGCTTTATTACCTGTCTGCAGCGCGGGGCGCAGTGGGCCGCCACGGGTAAAGTAGACATTCCGATCCCGCCCGATTTCCCAACGGAGAAAGCTACCAGCCAGCGCCCGTTTGTTGAGTAGGTTTAAGCGTACTGTCCGTGGGTAGCATTCATCCCGCCTGGCCGGGCCGCCTGCTTCTGTCATATTATCCGGTTTGCCTGTCAAGACCAGCCGCCATTAACGATCGTTGATGGCGGCTGGTTGCTTTATGGGGGGTGAGGTACCGGTAATTGACCGGGGTCTTTTCAGGCGCAGCTCCTCGCAAACCGCTGTTTTCACGTACCGAAAAGTAAATTAAAATATGTTACTGAAATTGTGAATATGTAATGCGTATGGCCTGATATAAGTCATTGGTGATTAAAAGTCGTAAATAAAAATTGCCCAACAATTTCGATAGTCACTCGTTCATGCAAATAGCCCATCCATAAACAAAAAAATATAATAAGTAAATAATCCCTTCTTAAAAAACAATTAAAATTCATAATATCGTGATCTGAATCTGTCCATCAGTCACCCAATCTGCCATTTGTGGTCCGTCGTAGATGCTACCAAATGAGCCTGCCGATTGAGCTGATGCCGGGAGCTGGCCTTTCTGAGCAGATGCTGTAGAAAGGCTATCTTTCCCGCTTAACTATACTCAACTTAAGATGATGCTGTACCGCTATCTGCTGATTTGTTTAGGTGTTCTGGTACCGCAGTGGGGATTTACACAGTCGGGCGGAGGGTGTCAGTGTGCCGTTACCATTACGCAGTCGGGTGCTTACGATAACAATGTACTGAACGTGCAGCCGGGCCAGACCGTCTGCGTGCAGGCGGGGCAGTACACCGGCCTGAGCTTCCGCAATTTTAAAGGAACAGCCGCCCAGCCCATTCGTTTCGTAAACTGTGGCGGGCAGGTCAGAACGGGAATAGAGACGGGGGGAGAAGCGCTGGGGTTCAGCAACAGCAGCTACTTCATCGTGAGCGGCTCCGGCGATCCGGCGGTTCAGTACGGGTTCCTGGCCAACAAGGTCAGAAGTGGCGCATCGGCAGTGGGAGTGAGCGGTACCAGCACCAATTACGAAGTGGAGCGGGTAGAAGTGGCTGGCTCGGGGTATGCCGGCTTTTTTATGAAGCTCGACCCCGGCTGCGACTCCATGACTTACCAGCCCAACTATACCGTCAGAACGGTAAAGATTCACGACAACTACATCCATGATACCCCCGGTACGGCCATGTTTCTGGGTAGTGGGCAGTCGGCTACCAACGGGGTGCTGATTACCTGCAACGGCGTGCAGAAACGGGTGTACCCGGTTCAGATCGAAGGCCTGGAGGTTTACAACAACCGAATCGAATACACTGGCGGGGCCGCCATGACGGTCAACAACGCGCCGGGAGCTTCTATCTATAACAACAGTATTCTATACACCAATCTGGGCGCTGTGCCGGCGGGCTGGCAGGCAGGAGGCTCATCGGCCTGCGGCTGCGACTATACCGTTACCAGAGCCGGGTCGTACAACAACCACCTGCTGCGGGTAGCGCCGGGGAAAACGGTTTGCCTGGCGGCAGGCGCCTACATGAACACCACCTTCACCAATTTTGTAGGTACCTCCGCCCAGCCAATTCGTTTCGTGAACTGCGGTGGGCCGGTGTCGTTCAGTTCGACCTCCAACGCGAGCTGTCTCCAGTTCTCGGGCAGTCGGTATTTTGTGCTGAGCGGCAGTGGTGATCCGGCCCATGCGTATGGCATCAGCCTGGCCAGCGCTACGGCGGCAGCGGCTCTGGGCATTGGGGGCATGAGCTCCGACTGTGAGGTAGACCACCTCGAAGTGGCCCAGTCGGGGTTTGCCGGTATGTCGATCAAAACCGACCCCAGCTGCGACTCCCTGACGTGGCAGGCTAACTTTACGATGTACAATGTCAACGTACACGATAACTACATCCACGACACCAAAGGCGAAGGGATCTACGCCGGTAACTCGTTTTTCGGCACCGGCATGACCATTTCCTGTAGCGGGGTGCAGAAGCAGGTTTACCCGCACCTGATCTACGGACTCGATATTCATCACAACCGGATTGAACGCACCGGCGCCGAAGGGCTGCAGTACAGCTGCGCGCCCGACGCGAAGATTCACCATAACGAGCTGACCGATACCGGTATTTCGCCGTTTGCCTACGGACAAAACAACGGCATCCAGATTGGCGGAGGAGCCGGGGGCGACTGCTACAGCAATACCATTCGGCGGGTAGCGGGCATGGGCATCATTGTGGTGGGGCATCTGGGTAACAACCGCGTTTTCAACAACGTGATCAGCCAGGTAGGGGGCGATGGCATCTTTTGCGACGAGCGGCCCGGGTCGCTGCCAGGTACGATCGTGCAGATTGTTAACAATACCATCAGCGGCTGCGTACGCGACGGCATCCGGCTCTACAACCAGGACAACATCAACACCATTGCCAACAACGCCATCACGAACTGGGGTAGCCAGGGGCGGGCGATCACCTTTGCGCAGGGTGCTACGGCCTCGGTAATGACCAATTTTACGGCGGTATCGTACGGAACGGCGGGCTATGCCGACGCGGCCAGCGACAATTTTCTGTTGATAGCCGGTTCTCCGCTGATCAACGCCGGTACCCACGCAGCCCAATGGGGCGTCGTAGCGGATCGGAACGACCAGCCCCGGCCGGCTGGCCATGCCTACGACATAGGCGCCTATGAATTCATACTGGCGGGGGGCAACGGAGCCCGGGCAGGTGCCGACTACGACCGGCCGCTGTTGCCCGATTCAGCGCCGGAGGGGGTGCTGGCGTATCCGTTGCCCTGCGTGGATAAACTAACCATTCAGCTGCGAACGGGGGATCTGATCAGCCGGGTAGCGGTTTATTCGGTTCAGGGTCAGCTTATGAACCAGACCGCAATGCCCGGTCAGCAGGATACGGTTACCCTGTCGACCGCTACCTGGCCCGCCGGTACGTACACCTACCAGGTTCAGGCCGGCGACCGCCTGATTCGGGGCCGGGTCGTTAAATTATAAACTACTCATTTACTGCTCGTTTAGGCCGAACTCCGTAGTCAGCGGCAGGCCCCGGACTATGCGGCTACCGGGCTACTTCCTTAAGTTGCTAAAACGAAATATTATTAACTTAGTATTTAGAATAAACAGATTTTTTTAAATTTACCTGCCCGTCGAGGTTTACAGATAGTTGTTAGCCCGTTTATAGTAATTTCTAACTAGAAAAAGCCGCTGTTATCGTCAGGCCGGTCGTGCCTGAGCGTCAGCGTTACTGAACGAACCCTTATGACTCCCCCTTCACTGCTTTTCAGGATAGCCAGTAAACTGGTGAGTCTGTACGTACGTATTCGCCATGCGGGCGTGCCGCCGGGCTATCGTTACTATTACCGGAATACCTATCTCTGCAAACTGGTACAGTTCAAGTACGTCGTTGCCGACTTTATCCGGCGCAAGCCCTACAAGGTGATTGGGTTCGATGGGGAGTTTGGGCCGGACCTGCAGTTTGCGCTGCCCCATGCGTACTGGCACTATAAAAACGGCACATTGAAAGCCACGCAGTCCACTAAATTCATGGGTGAGTTTTACTACTTCTCGCCCGAGCATACGGCCACGTTTGACCGGCGTACGACCGAGGGAAACTACAACTACGACCTGCCCCGCACCCTGTACAGCCACGATTATGACATGAGCAAGTGGACGCCCGTACCGCTGAAAGAAATCTACCGGAACGACGTATACGTCTACGAGAAACCGATTCTGATCATTGCCAACCGCTATAACCAGGAGTGGGACGGGCCGCCGGTCAGTTTTCTCAGCGTAGAGGTCATTGACTTCATTATCAGGTCGCTGAAAGATCGGTATACCATTATCTACAACCGGCCGAAACTGGCGCAGATCGTGATGGACAACAGCGATTTTCACGATCTGGGGGAGTTCGACTGGCTCCGGCGCGAACATCCGGAGGTGCTGCTGATGGAAGACCTGTTTCAGGCCAACCGCGGCAACGCCCGTAACTACAACCATTTTCAGCTCCAGCTTTACGCCAACGCCGAGCGGTTCATCTCCACCCATGGCGGCACGTCGGTGCTGGCCAGCTACTTTGGCGGCATCAACCTGATCCTGTCCAAGCAAGGACCCGAGCATCACTTCAACTGCTACCAGACGCTGTATCCGCAACTGTCGGGCGCTACCATCCTGCACGCCAAAACCGACGAGGAGGTGAAGCAGTATGTGCAGTCACACTTCGCCGGGGCTGGGCAGCCTGCTTCGGCGACCGCCCTGGTCAGCTAACCCCGGCCTATGAAAACAGACATCGTGTGCGTAGGTCTGGTCAGCTGGCCGGGCGATTATAACAAGTCGACGGTGCAGCTGATGAACGAACTGGCCAAAGACCACCGGCTGCTGTTTGTCAATTACGCGTTTACCATCAATGATGTGGTCAAGCACCTGCTGGGCCGGGCCAGGATACCGTTGCGGGCCGTACTGGGCCTGACCGACCGCCTGACAACCCGGACACCGGCTACCGGCGGAACGCTGCACGTACTGACGCTCCCCTGGACGTTACCCATCAACCGGCTGCCGCCCGGTGCTCTTTATACCGCCCTCCTGAACTGGAATGCCCGGCGTCAGGCCCGCTGTATCCGGCGGGCGCTCGATCGGCTGGGCTTCGGCAGGCCGCTGGTTATCAATGCCTTTCATCCGTCGCTGGGTGTGGCTATGGCTGGTTTGCTGAACGAACGGGCGCTGATCTACTACTGCTACGACGACATCCGGGCCGAAGCCTGGAGCCGGCAGCATGGCGAACGGCTTGAGAAGCAGTTTCTGCGCCGGGTCGATGCGGTCGTTACTACCTCGGCTGCGCTGGCGGTTGCCAAACGGGCGTACCAGCCCCGTACGTTTCTGGTCGAAAACGGGGTCGATTTCGATCAGTTTTACCAGCCCGACGTGCTGCGCCCAACCAGTAGAACCGTAAAAACCATTGGCTACATCGGTGCGCTCGACAACCGGATCGACTGGTCGCTGCTGGAGCGCTGCTTCACCCATTTTCCCCATGTTCAGTTCCTGCTGGTTGGTCGTATGCCCGACCCGGCGCTGGCGGCCTGGCTGCGTCAGTTCGAAAACGTACAGGCACCGGGGCCCCAGCCGCCTGCCGATTTACCGACCTGGGTCCGGCAGATGGACGTGGGCCTGATTCCGTTTGTCAGGAATGAGCAGACCCGGGCCATTTACCCCATGAAACTGAATGAATACCTCGCCACCGGCATCCCGGTTGTGGCTACGGATTTTACCGATCTGAGCCAGTTTGATGGGCTGATACAGGTAGCCCCAACGGCCGATGCCTTTATCGACGCGCTTCAGGAAAGCCTGTTGGATGAAAAGCCCGACGTTCGTTTG
This sequence comes from Spirosoma sp. 209, assembly GCF_002006735.1. Taxonomy (NCBI): domain Bacteria; kingdom Pseudomonadati; phylum Bacteroidota; class Cytophagia; order Cytophagales; family Cytophagaceae; genus Spirosoma; species Spirosoma sp. 209. The sequence goes on from NZ_MVEC01000004.1 coordinate 106,989, forward strand.
AAGCGGATCGAGATGGCCCGGTCCAACTCCTGGCAGCACCGGGGGCAGCAGTTTTCGGCCATCATCGACGAGGTACTTACCCGGTCATCGGCAGCCGAAACGCAGGCTGATGCCGTGTCGGGTCAGCCCGCTATGAGGTAGGCAACTAAACTAAGTATATATACTTATTGAATAGTAGTTAGGTATGTAGTTCGTAAAAGATAGCGTATGTGCTATATATTTAAACTGTTAGTTAACTTTGGAATCTATATAACTACTAAATGGCCTACTTTTGGCAAAGTAATTGTACGAACCGTTACTAATGAAATTGCTTCTCGTTGTCTGTTTGCTGACGATGACTCTGGGCCTGGTACCGTGCCCGAGGGTCTATGCTGCGGCTACTACTACGGATAGCCTGCAGTTTGATCTGGACAAAGATCTGGTCGATCAGCTGCTGCCGCTCGAACAGTTGTATCAGCTGGCCCTGCAAAACTCGCCGGTCATCCGCGAGCAGAAAGCCCTGCTCGACGTACAGGTAGAGGCCAACCGGCTGGTCAGGTCGTCGTTACTGAGCGGAGTCAGCGTATCGGGGGGCTACTCGACCGGCAACCAGTCGCTGCTGGCTACCGGCGGCAACGCGGCCACCGCCGAAAATATTCAGGTGTCGAACGGATACCGGGCGGGCGTGCAGGCCGGTATCTCGTTAGGGGCCCTGCTTGGCTACCGGGCCCGGAGCCGGCAGGAACAGGCCGCCTACCGATCGGCGGTGGCCAAGCAGGATGGCATCAAGCTGGGCCTGCGCCGGGAAATCAGTCAGCTGTACCAGACTATGCTGACCAACCAGAAGATTGTGAATGCTTACATCGAACTGGAGCAGAAATCGCTGATTGCGTACCAGACGGCCGAGATCGAGTGGCGCAAAGGGCGGCTGAACGTAGACGATTACGCCGGCGCCAGCACCCGCTATACCGAAACGCACATCAAGACGGAAATTGCGCGGGGTAATCTGATGAACAACCTGTATGAATTGAGCGCCCTGGTTGGCGTCGATATGGGTCAACTAAAAGCACGATAAGCTATGGCACTGACGATGGCCACCATTGTGCAGGTCGTTAAGCGATGGCTCCTCTGGTTATTGCTGTTTCCGGCGGTGCTGACGGCTTCCGTGGCCTACTTCACGCGCGATATGCCGCTGGAGTTCACCTCTACGGCTACGGTCTATACGGGTATCGCGTCGGGCTATTCGATCACCAGCTCCGAAAGCGACCGGATCGACAATACGGCCGTCAACAACGCCTTCGACAACCTCATGACGACCATCAAGTCGCGCGAGACGTTGTCGGACGTGGGGCTGCACCTGCTGGCTCATCACCTGGTTTTGCGGCAGCCCCGGCCCGATCAGCTCGGGGCCAACTCGTTCAAGGCGCTGAAAGCCCTGATGACGCCCAGTCTGAAAAAGGCCATCGTGCCGGGCAACGAGGAAGCGACCTACGAGCGGCTGCAGGCCATGCTGAAGCAACCCGAAGGAAATACGGTCAAGTCGTTGCTCTACCAGTCCGGAACGCCCTACGCGGTTGAGTCGATAATGGGCCGGATTACCAGCAGCCGCAAAGGCAACAGCGACATGCTCGACCTGTCCTGTAAAGGCACCGATCCGGCCATTTGCCAGCAAACGCTGCTGTACCTGATCGGGAGTTTCAAGCGACGCTATACCTCGTTCAAAACCTCCGAGACCGGCAGCGTAGTGGGCTACTTTGAAGACCAGACCCAGACTGCCCTCCGCAACCTGAAAGCGGCCGAAGACCGGCTTACCAAGTACAGCATCGACAACAAAATCATCAACTACGGCGAGCAGTCGAAGTACACGGCAGCGGCCAAGGAAGGCATCACTACGGAGTATTACCAGGAAAAGCGCAACCTCGAAACGGCCAATGCCGCCCTCGGCACCCTCAACCAGCGCATTACCAACCTGGGCTCGGTACTGGTCACCAACAAAGCCCTGAACGACAAACGGGCCGAGCTGGACAAGGCCCAGACCCAGCTCTCCAACGCCATGGTGTACGGCTACTCGAAAGAAGCCATCGACAAGCTGCGGGCCACCACCAACCGGGTGTCCGACGAGCTGAAAGGTATGGTAGCCCGGTATTACGACAGTACCCATACGCTCGAGTCGGTGCCGCAACAGGAACTGATGGGCAAATACCTCGACAACACCCTCGAAAATCGGGGTGCTACCGTTCGGCTCAAAACCATGCAGGACCGAATCAAGGAGTTTGATCAGGTCTACGATGTTATGGCTCCGCAAGGCTCGGCCATCGGGCGGTTTCAGCGCGAAATCAGCCTGGCCGAACGCGAGTATTTCGATGCGCTGCACAGCCTGAACCAGGCCCGGCTGCGGCAGAAAGATCTGGAGATGAGCGGGGCCATGACGGTGCTGGATGCGCCCTCGCTGCCCATGAAGCCCTTGCCATCGAGTCGGCGTATGCTGATCATTGCCGCCGGGCTGGGTGGGTTTGTCCTGATTCTGTCGATAGCCCTGGGGCAGGTGATGCTCAACAAGTCGATTGCGTCGCCCGAGCGGGTAGAGCCGCTGACCAGCATCCCGCTGGCGGCTGCGTTGCCTCTGCGTTTGCCCCGGCTGGAGAAATACGACCTCGACTTTGCCGAACATAGCATGCTGGAACAGTTGCGCAGCCGTATTCTGGTCGATATTCAGGAGGCCGGACTGGCCCGGCATTCGTATCACCTGATTCTGATCTTCAGCACCCGCCCCCAGCAGGGGAAAACGTGGGTGGGCAGCCGCATCAGCGACCTCTTTGCCGAATCGGGGAAGCGGGTGGCCTACCTGCGGGTCGACGAGCTGCTTAATCCGGCTACGTCGCAGGCCAAACTGATCGCGTATCCGCAGCTGACCAACCTGGCCGATGTTGACCGGCTGGCCGAGTTCATGGAGTCGACCCCCGAGCAGACCCTGTCCGATTACGACTATATTTTTCTGGAGCTGCCCGCCCTGCTCAACACGCCGATGCCCGTACAGCTGATCGGGCAGTGCGACATGTCGGTGCTGGTGGTGAGCGCCCGCACGTCCTGGAGCCAGGCCGATCAGGAGCTGGCTACGCTGTACCGGCGGGCGGCCTACAGCCCCGTGGTAGCGGTGCTGAACGACGTTGAACCCGACCGGCTCGAAACGCTGATGGGGCCGCTGGCCAAACGCAAACGCGAACTGGCCCGGAAGAAAGAAAAAAAGGTTCGCGATAAAGCGGCCGAACAGGCCGTCGTCAAACGGAGCTGACCCGCCCCGATTCAGCGCTTTACCCGTCATGCTACCCCTCCAGAACACAAACTCCCGAGCCCGCTACCTCGATACCCGGCCTGCGCTGCGTAGCCTGAGTTCGCTGCTGGCGTTGCTGCTGCTGGGGGCGGGGCTGGGCAAGGTGGTGGCCAAAGGCGGGGTGCCGCTGGCGCTGGCCATGGTAGCCGGTCCGCCGGCCCTCTATTACGTCATCTGTTGTTTCCGGCAGCCAAAACTGGGGCTGATCTCCAGTTTTTACTTCGGCTTCTTTCTGGGCGGGGTCAGCCGGTGGTCGCCGGTGGCGGTTCCGTTCGGGCTAACGGTCGACGGGCTGCTGACCATCTCGCTGCTGGGGATTCTGTTTACGGGGCGTAAAGCCGATACGGCCCGGCTGCACAACCCAATGACGTATGCGGTGCTGATGTGGCTGATCTATACGATTCTGCAGCTGGTCAACCCCGAGTCGCGCAGTGCCGAAGCCTGGTTCTACAGTGTGCGCGGCTTTTCGTTTTACTGGCTGCAGGTGCTGATCGTGGGGGTGGTCACCATATCGCGGATGGCCGATCTGAACCGGATTATCCGCATCTGGTCGGGCTGCTCGTTCGTGCTGGCCATCTGGTCGTTCGAGCAGCAGTACATCGGGCTGGTAGGGGCCGATAAGGTGTGGCTCGAAACGTTCGGCTATACGACCCACCTGCTGCAGGGCCAGCTCCGCAGCTTCTCCTTTGTGTCCGATGCGGGACAGTTCGGGGCGGTCATGGCCCATATCACGGTGTTTACCCTGATCCGAGGCCTGAACGAGCCGAAATGGTCGCGCAAAATCGGGCTGTTCATACTTGCCATGGTGTATTTCTGGGGGTTTGCAGTATCCGGAAGCCGTGGCCCTGTACTCGTGCTGGGCATGGGGTTTTCGGTGTATCTGCTGCTGAAAGGCAACGTGCCGCTGCTGGTAGCCGGTGGGTTGCTGCTGGTAGGCGCCTACGGACTGCTGAAGTTCACCCGGGTGGGGCAGAGCAATTACCAGATTCAGCGGATGCGCAGCTCGCTCGACCCCAACGACCCGTCGCTTCAGGTGCGGCTCAACAACCAGAAGACCTTCAAGATAATCATGCAGAACAAACCCTTCGGTGTAGGGCTGGGCATGACCGCTACCGGCGCTAAATACGGCGTTACGGGCGCGCTGACCGAGCTGGGCATCGATAGCTGGTATGTTCGTATCTGGCTCGAAACCGGCGTGGTGGGCCTCGTTATCTACCTGATTCCGGTGCTGCTCATGATCGTACTGGCGCTGATCAACATCCGTCGGCTGAAAGACCCGCGCCTGCGATCAACGATGGAAGCGCTACTGTGCGGCTACGTGGGCATAGTCGGCGCTTCGTACGGGAACCAGCTGCTGGGGCAGTTTCCTACCAACCTGGTCGTGTACCTGACCATGGTACTGCTGCTGGTAGCCCCGGTGCTCGATAAAGAAGCGACCGCAGCCGCTGCGCCGGCTCAACCCGCTGTCACGTAGCCCGCAGCCAGCCTGACAATGTCTTGTACCAAAACCTGATCCGATCGAAAACTTGTACCGACTATGATTATTTCAAAAATAACGAGCGGCCTGGGCAATCAGCTTTTCCAGTACGCGCTGGCCCGGCATCTGTCCCTGAAAAATAACACCCCGCTTTACTTCGATCTTGGGTTTTACGATATGAAAAACCCGAACAATACGGCGCGTCAGTTCAAGCTCGACCATTTTCATATTCACTACAAAACCATTGCCCGGAAAACGAGCATCTACCTGGCCAAAAGCACCAAACTACTACCCAACCGGAGCCTGCCGCCGGTGGTGAGCTGGATCCGGGAAAAGCAGCATCATTTCGATGAGTCGGTGCTGCGTAAACGGGCGGGCTGTACCATTTTGCAGGGCTACTGGCAGTCGGAGAAATACTTTCGGGATGTAGCCGCCACGCTGCGCCAGGACCTGGTCTTCAAAGAAGCGACATGCCCCGATTTTCTGCGTCAGAAACAGGCCGTGCTGGCCAGCAACCTGCCGGTATCGGTACACATCAGGCGGGGCGATTACGTACACCATCCCGAGTTCAGCCAGTCGTTCGGGTTTATCGGGATCGACTACTACAGAAACGCGATCGAGCAGATGAAAGCGGCCCATGGCGACTGCACGTTTTTTGTCTTCAGCGACGATACCGACTGGGTGAAAGAAAACATGCAGTTCATTCCCGACCCGTACTTCGTCGCCAACAAAGGCGCCGACAGCGACATATATGATCTGGAGCTGATGAGCTTATGCCGGCATAACATCATCGCCAATAGCTCCTACAGCTGGTGGGGGGCCTGGCTCAACAACAACACCGAAAAAACGGTCATTGCGCCCCGGGTATGGTACCGGAATAAGCCCGACTGGAACACCAAAGATCTGGTGCCCGAGAGCTGGGTAAAGCTCTGATCTGTTGCCACACCAGTTTTATCATTTGTTTCTATGAGTACGGTCAATAAAGCCATCAACGGAGGGAAGTGGATAACCAGCGCCACGGTTATCGCTACGGTATGTCAGTTTGCGCAGATTGCCGTTCTGGCGCGGCTGCTCGACCCGTCTGCGTTCGGGATTGTGAGCATCAGCACCATGATCGTCAATTTCTTTACCATATTCACCAACGTAGGCTTTTCCAACTCCATCATTTCGCGGCAGGAGAGTGACCGGAAGGTGCTCTCGACGCTTTACCTGCTGAATGTGTCGCTGGGCGCGCTCATGTTCGTGGTGATTTACTTCAGCTCGCCCCTGATTATCGCCTATTACAAAGAGCCCCGCCTGGAGAAGGTGATTCAGCTGTCGTCCTGCTATTTTCTGATCGTTTATGTCGGCCAGATTTATTCGTTCATTCTCCAGAAGGAGCTGAAGTTTAAGTCGGTGGCCCTCACCGATATCATTGGTACCGTAGTAGGCACGTCCGTCACCGTCTTTCTGGCCTATCAGGAGTATGAGGAGCTGTCGTTGATTTACGGCCAGCTATCGATGCAGCTCACCAAATCGGCCATTCAGGTTCAGCAGGGCTTCCGGTTTTTCAGGCCGCTGCTGTACATGAACCTGAAGTCGGCCCGCGAGCATCTGGTATACGGTATGTACAACATTGGGGATGGTCTGCTGGGCTTCATTCAGTTCAACTCCGACAATATCGTGATCGGTGGTTTGCTCGGGGTTAAAATCCTGGGGTATTACACCATTGCCTACCAGCTGGCTATTTATCCGGTTACCAAGCTCAACCCGATTATTCTGCAGATCGCGCACCCGCTGCTGGCGCGTATGAAAGAGAACAACGAGGAGCTGAAGCGGTCGTACCTGAAAATTCTCGACATCATCAGCTACTGCAACATGCCGCTGCTGGCGGGGCTGTTCATCACCGCCGATATCGTTATTCCGATCCTGTACGGCCCCGGCTGGGAAAGCTCCGTCGACCTGGTGCGTATTTTCGTGTTCCTGAGCTTTTTTTCGAGCATGAGCCATCCGCTGTTCATCCTGGTTTTTATCAAAGGAAAACCCAAGATCCTGTTCTATCTGAACCTGGTTACCCTGCTGATCAAAGTGCCGCTGTTGTATGGGCTGGGCTCGTACTGGGGCGTAACGGGTATTGCGCTGGCGTTTTTGCTGGCTACGTTCATCAATTACGTATTCAGCTTCCTGATTGCCCACCGGCTCATCGGCTCGTTCTACAAACCGTTCTTCGCCAATATCCGGCTGCCCGTCACCTTTTGCCTGGCGATGGTCTGCCTGATTCTGCTTTACAAAACCTTTATAGGCAATACGGGGCCGGTGAATGCGGCTATGCAGATTGCCATCGGCGGGGCGGTATACGGCGGCCTGACGCTTCTGTACAAGCTGTCGTTCCCCGAAATCATGGCCCTGCGCAAGGCACTTTAACCCGGACCAGACGGCAGGGCAGGGGCCATCGGCGGCCGGTCGATGAGTAGATACGGCTCGTTATCGCCTGATATAGTCGATTCCAATCCCTACTTGATGTATGAAATACGTATCGATTCTTCTGCTGAGCCTGTTCCTGACCGGCTCGGGACTGTTGGCGCAAACCCCTGTCTGGCGTGCCGAGAAGGCAAACGCCTGGTACCAGAAGCAGGGCTGGGTGCGGGGTGCCAACTTTCAGCCGAGTACGGCCATCAACCAGCTCGACATGTTTCAGGCCGCTACCTTCGACCCTAAAACCATCGATCGGGAGTTGGGCTGGGCCGAAGGGCTTGGCCTGAACGCTATGCGCGTATACCTGCACCACGTAGCCTGGACCAGTGATCAGGCGGGGTTCAAAAAACGCCTGGACCAGTACCTCCAGATTGCCAGCCGACATGGTATTAAAACCATTCTGGTCTTTTTCGACGACTGCTGGAACGACGAATACCGGCCCGGCAAACAGCCCGATCCAAAACCCGGTATTCACAACAGCGGCTGGGTACGCGACCCCGGCACCATGATTCATCAGCATCCCGACAGTCTGGCCATGCTGGAGCGGTACGTCAAAGACGTGATGACGACCTTCAAAAACGACGAGCGCGTATTGCTCTGGGACCTTTACAACGAACCGGGCAACAGTCAGTATTTCGACCGGAGCCTGCCCCTGCTGAAAGCCGTGTTTGGCTGGGCCAAAGCCGTTAACCCGTCGCAGCCCGTCAGCGCCGGGGTCTGGAGCTGGGGCGATAAGTTTACCGAGCTGAACAAATTCCAGCTGGAAAACTCGGACGTGATCACCTACCACCATTACGGCTACATCGACCGGCATCAGGAGTTGATCCGCGACCTGCGCCAATACAACCGACCGCTGATCTGTACCGAATACATGGCCCGGAAGAACGGCAGCCTGTTTCAGACGATCATGCCGATGCTGAAGCAGGAAAACGTAGGCGCTATCAACTGGGGCTTCGTGGCGGGTAAGACCAATACCATCTTTGCCTGGGGAACGCCCGTACCCAGCGGCAAAGAGCCGGAGTTATGGTTCCACGATATCTACCGTCCCGATGGCACCCCCTTCAGCCCCAACGAAATCAGCACAATCCGGGCGCTGACCGGCAAGCAATAAAACCCGGCCCGGGTTGTCAGAGCGGGTAGCCGCATTGGGTATCGGTAAAATCGACGGGCCGTCCGATGCATAGCTGGTATGTATCGGACGGCCCATGGTGTTCGCTCAGGCGGTTTTTTCTACCTGCTACCGACGCTGGCTACCGACGCTACGCTGTGAAGGCCCTGACGGGCCTTGTTGATCATCATCATGCTCTCCGCTGACATCTACCGACGCTGCGCTGTATAGGCCCTGACGGGCCTTGTTGATCGTCATTATGCTATCCGTTGACATCTACCGACGCTGCGCTGTGTAGGCCCTGACGGGCCTTGTTGATCGTAATGCACGTTAGCTTCCGCCTGATCCATTGGTTACCGGTTCCTACCGACATCTACCCACGCTTCGAAGGCCCTGACGGGTCATCCCATGCCGTTCCCCATCCTATTCCCTAACCACCGACCCAATACCTCCCCAGCCTGCATATAGGCCCGTGAGGGCCTTCACAGCGCAGCATCGGTAGCAGTCGGCGGGTTCCACCAATCTATACCACCCAACACCTCCCCAGCCTGCATATAGGCCCGTGAGGGCCTTCACAGCGCAGCGTCGGTAGCAGTCAGCCATTCCCCGTTTAATCTATACAACCCAATACCTTCCCGGCCTGCATATAGGCCCGTCAGGGCCTATACAGCGCAGCGTCGGTAGCCAGCGTCGGTAGATGTCGGTAGCACCCGGTAGCAACCAACCGTCACCTGCTCGGTACCGGTTAAAGCGAATAATACGTGAGGGCGTCGGCTTTTTTGGGAATGGCTTCGTAGCTGGCCATCGTCTTGAGGTTGATCTCGATGGTGTTGGCAATGGTCGTTACGGGCGTATCGGTCGGGCGGCCTTCAAACGGATCCTGAAGCTGGATGGCGCTCTTTTCGATCAGGATAAACGCCGAGCCGATCAGCGTAACCAGCGGCACATCGAGGTAATACATATCGGCGTCGAAACAAAAGGGCAATACGGCCGCGAAGAGGTAGATAAATACCTGCATGTGGAAGGTATAGGTACGCGGGAAAACCGTATTCTTGATCCGTTCGCAGCGGCCCATCGAGTCGGTAAATTTGGTAAGCGTATCGCTGAGCTGCACCATCTGGTAATCCGTCAGCTGGCCCTCGGCGTAAAGGCGCCGGATCGACTCGCCATGGGCCAGTAACAGGGCGTTCGGCTTGTTATCGGACTCCATGATGCGTTTGGTAGCGGCCGGGCTGAGGAAGTTGGTCAGATGATCGGGAATGATGTGGCCCCGCAGCGCATCGCCCAGCACATAACACCACGCACAATGGCGGTTGACGAAGCTACGGACCAGATCGTGTCGGTCGGGACCGTCGGGCAGGTACATGATCAGCTGCCGGATAAAGCTTCGGCTATCGTTGACAATGGCGCCCCAGGCAATGCGGGCTTCCCACCACCGATCGTACGACTGGTTGGTTCGGAACGCCAGCAACAGCGAAATGCAGGTACCCAGCAGGGTTGGTATGGCAATCGGTATCGTCAGCGTCCACAGACCAAGGGAGAATTTGACCAGTACCACTACATTGGCAAACAGAAAAACGAGCAGGGCCTCCCGGCGTATTTCACGCACAAAGAATAACAAAGGAATCCGGCGATTCAGCAGCATAATTTACGTTTCGTTGAGTAAGTAAAGTCAAATCCGGACCAAGCCTAACCGGAACCGGCTGCTGGCCCGGTACCGAGGCTGTTGACTCCCGTCCTGTCGGAGCGCGGAACAACAGCATTGGTAAGAAATGATTAGACCGTGCCGGTACCCGTATAAACCACCCGAACTGCGGATTTGATTAGAGAATCTGACGCGACGGGATCGGGCAACGGCTATACATACGCTCGGACAAACAGCGTTGGATGTATCGGATAACGCCGGTACCGAATGGGTTTCTAATAATGCGCGGAGCGCATCCTATTCCAGCTTTGCCGTCGGGCTGAAGGGAAAATGATTATCTGCCAGTGCCCCAGAGAGCAAGTGCCAGCAAGCATGGTTCGTTATGAATCGAGCGGCAAACCAACCTGGCGTATCTAGCAAAGGCCAACAAAAAAGGGTTACCATCATTGCTGACGTAACCCTTTTCTTTGTGGGAGTTGACGGGTTCGAACCGCCGACCCTCTGCTTGTAAGGCAGATGCTCTGAACCAGCTGAGCTAAACTCCCTTTTCTTTCCCGCCCGTTGTTGTCGTTTGGGAGTGCAAATATAGCAGGCTGCTAATTGGTTTTGCAAGCGATGACTCAAAAAAAGTTGAAAAAAATAGGCCCTCCCGGGCGCAGGAGCCGCTAAAAGGCTGAAAATAAGCCGGGCAGGCCGGTGAAAAAGTAGTCTGCCCAGCCGACCGCGGACCCGGAAAGGTTGTTCCGTAGGATGAGCCTTCTCGTAGGCCGGGGCTACTGGTGTAGGGTAGCTGTGGCATGGGTAGGTATGCTGAACGGCGAGTCAATGACTCCGTCCTTAACGTTAGCTAAGGCCGTTGTACGTACATCGCGGTACCTCCTATATGGTGAAACCAATCGACTACCAGCAATGGCTCGACTATTTCCAGGCGTTCCGGCGTTACTGGTGGCATGCGGTGGTGCTGCCTACCGGTCGCTAGGGGCCTTCTACTCAAAGTTCAGGTAGAGGGTAACGCTGTGGGTGGTAAGCCGGTTGATGCCCAGGCTGGCCGCGTTGGTGCCGGGCCGGTAGAGGTTCAGCAGACCGTGGGAGAACCGCAGCTCGGGGGCCAGCTTGAAAAACTCGAAAAACTGCTCGAACCCAACCCCGTACTCCACCGCCAGGTCCATGGTGTTGGTGCTTAGCCGGCTCGCGCCCTGATTTTCCCGCCGACGTACGTTCGTTTCAACGCTGAACGCGCCCCCGGCCAGCAGGTACATGCGGCTGTTGTTGCGCCGTTCCGATTTGTATTTGAGCAGCAGCGGAAAATCGAGCCAGGTCGACTCGCGGGTTTCGGTGCGGGAGGTGCCGCCGGGATAATCGTACTTGACTTCGCGGCTGAACAGCGATACGGAAGGCGTCAGGCGCAGATCCCACCGGTCGTCGAGAAAGGTGTTGACCACAAACCCGACCCGGAAACTGCCGGTGTTGGGCGAATAGATCCGATAAGCCGAGTCCGACGTAACGAAGGCCGGGCTGTATCCTACGCTGAACCGGGTAACGGGCGCTGCGAAGAAAAAACCGTAGTGGATGGTTTTATCGTCGTAGCGCTCGAGGTGCTTGCGTACGTATTTGTAGCCCTGGGCGTGGGCCGACAGGCAGCAGGAACTAAGCAGCAGACAAACAATCAGCGCTTGTGGCCAATGTAAATTGATGCGACGCCGAACGTAAGCGGTATCCATTTCGTGTTGGTAAAACCGGCGGCTTCGTAGATACGCAGAAAGTCAGGACCGTCGGGAAACGCCTGCACCGATTCGGGCAGGTACGTATAGGCCGACGCGTCTTTGCTCACCGCGCGCCCGATGAGCGGCAGGATGGTTCGGGAGTAAAAACCGTAGAGTTGCTTGAACGGAAACTGGCGCGGGTTCGAGAACTCCAGCACAACGCACACCCCACCCGAACGGGTAACGCGGTACATGTCGGTCAGGCCTTTCAGCAGATTCTCGAAGTTACGCACACCAAATGCAACGATGACAGCATCGAAATCATTGTCTGGCAGCGGCAAACCTTCTGAATCGCCCGACCGCATCTCGATAATATGATCGACACCCCGCTTCCGCATTTTGTCGCGCCCTACCGACAGCATACCCTCCGAAATATCCATGCCCACGATTGTCTCGGGCTTCAGCGCCAGCGCTTCGAGGGCAAAATCGCCCGTGCCGGTTGCGATGTCGAGGATGCGTTTGGGCGGCTGGGAAGAGGCTTTCCGGAGTTCGCGGATGGCTCGTTTGCGCCACAGGATGTCGATACCACCACTCAGCACGTGGTTGAGCAGATCGTATTTGGGCGAGATGCTGTCAAACATCTCAGCCACCTGGTCGCGCTTGGAGGTGTCTTTGTCTTTGTAGGGTACAACGGCCATTGGCGTCAGTGAGCGAAAGTGTGTATGAACGAAAGGGCGAATCGCGTCCGGCTTTTTCGCTTTCTGACAAACCGGGCGTTTGAGCGGAAAGTTTCGTGCCATCGGTTCGGGATTGCGTTTCCGCGCGGTTCTGCGTAGCTTTCCCATTGACTATACAACCAGAACACATGAATCTCTTTCTGCTTCCCCTTGTCTCTTTCCTGGTTTACCTCGCCCCACCCGACAAAAATGTGCACCGGATTCACCAGCGGGTGCTGACGCTCGACACCCATGCCGATGCGCCCATTATGATGCAGAAAGCAGGCTTCGACGTGGGCCAGCGCCACAACACCAAAGGCAGCGGCTCCCAGATCGACTTTCCCCGCATGAAAGAAGGCAATATGGATGCCATGTTTTTTGCGGTCTATACCTCGCAGGGACCCCGCACGCCCGAAGGCCATGCCGAAGCCAAACGAAACGCCCTCAACCAGTTTGACCTGATCCATCAGGCGCTGAAAAAATACCCGGACCTGGCCGAGCTGGCTACCACGCCCGAAGACGCCTACCGCATCGAGAAAGCGGGCAAACGCGCCGTGTTCATCGGTATGGAAAACGGCTACCCGGTCGGGCAGGACCTGTCGCTGCTGAAAACCTATTACGACCTGGGGTGCCGCTACATGACGCTGACCCACTTTGCCAACAACCTCATCGGCGACTCGTCTACCGATCCGGACGGGCCGATGTACGGCGGGCTGAGCGAGTTTGGCAAGAAGGTGGTGCCCGAAATGAACCGGCTCGGCATCCTGATCGATGTCTCGCACGTGGCCGACAGTACGTTTTATGATGTGCTCGAACTATCGAAAGCGCCCGTCATTGCGTCGCACTCCAACAGCCGGGCTCTCTGCGATTTTCCGCGCAACATGACTGACGAGATGATTAAGGCCATTGCGGCCAAAGGCGGGGTGGTGCAGGTCAACTTCGTGAGCGATTACCTGAAAAAACCGTCGGAAGCGCACCGGGCGGCCAAGACCAAAATCCGGATGGCGCGCGTAGGCAAGGTCGTTACGCCCGAGATGGAAGCCCGAATGACGGCCCTGAGCGATTCGGTAGCGAAAGCCTACGCGTCGGAGCGGGCGAGCCTGGCCGATATTGTCGATCATATCGATCACATTGTCAAACTGGTTGGCATCGATCACGTGGGGATCGGCTCCGACTTCGACGGGGGCGGGGGCGTTAACGGACTGGAAGACGTCAGCCAGATCGAAAACCTGACCGCCGAGCTGGTACGCCGGAACTACTCCGAGACAGACATCGCCAAAATCTGGGGGGGTAACCTGCTGCGCGTCCTGGGCCAGGCAAAGGTCAGGTAAGGCTGGCAGCTCCGCTCCATTAAAAAAACCGCAGCATCTGTCGATACTGCGGTTTTTTGTGGGCCAGCCAGGACTCGAACCTGGGACTTACTGATTATGAGTCAGGCACTCTAACCAACTGAGTTACAAGCCCGTTGCTGGTCAATTGCTTGACGTCAGCGATGCAAATTTAAGCATTTTTAGGCAGAATAGCAGCGATGGGCCGGATTTTCGGTGATCCGTTGCTAAAAAATCGGCTAAATCCTGTGCATCTGTCTACTACTTTTGCCGCATGGCAGCGCCCAACAAGAAAAAAATCCTGAACGACCCCGTTTACGGATTCATCACCATACCGACTGAACTGCTGTTCGACCTGGTCGAGCATCCGTATTTTCAGCGGCTTCGGCGTATCAAGCAGTTAGGCCTGTCGGAGTATGTATATCCGGGGGCGCTGCATACGCGCTTCCATCACGCGCTGGGGGCCATGCACCTGATGGGGCAGGCCATGCAGACCCTGCAAAGCAAAGGACACCGCATCAGCGATGCCGAGTGCGAAGCCGCCCAGATCGGTATTCTGCTCCACGACATCGGGCACGGGCCGTTTTCCCACGTGCTCGAATGCTGTTTGCTCGATAACGTGCCGCACGAAGAAATCTCGCTGCTGCTCATGCATGATCTGAACGAGCAGATGGGCGGGCGGCTGTCGCTGGCGATCCGGATGTTTGAAGGCACCTACGAACGGCCTTTCTTTCACCAGCTCATGTCGAGCCAGCTCGATATGGACCGGATGGATTACCTTAACCGCGATGGCTACTATACGGGCGTGGCCGAAGGGGCCATCGGCGCCGAGCGCATCATCAAGATGCTCGACCTGGCCGACGATACGCTGGTTGTAGAGGCCAAAGGAATTCTGAGCGTCGAAAACTTCCTCAACGCCCGGCGGCTGATGTACTGGCAGGTGTATCTGCACAAAACGTCGATCTGCTGCGAGTCGATGCTGGTCCAGATCCTGCGCCGGGCGCGGTTCCTGGCCCGGCAGGGCGCGGCTATCTACGCCCCCGACACGTTCCGGCTGTTTCTGGCCAACAGCATCTCGCTCGCCGAATTCCGGACCGACCGCACTTACCTGAATGCCTTTACCCGGCTCGACGATTATGATGTCTGGTCGTGCGTCAAGCAGTGGGCTACCCACGACGACTGGGTGCTGGCAACCCTCTGCCAGATGCTGCTCGACCGCCGTCTGTTCAAAATCCTGCTGTCGACGGAGCCGTTTGCGGGGGCGCTGCTGACCGAGATCGAAGGCCAGCTGCGCGAGCTGGGCCTGTCTGACGATGCGCTGTCGTACTTCCTGGTAGAGGGTCAGGCCACCAATGCCGCCTACATGCCGTCTGAGGAACGGATTAGTATAAAACTGAAATCGGGCCAGGTAATCGACATAGCCGATGCATCCGATTTGTCGAATATTCAGGTGCTGACCAATATTGTTCGGCGGTATTACGTTTGCTGGGCACGGAATCTGGCGCTCAACGAGGTTGAGAAGTAAGCGCCCGGCTGAGGCTCAGTGCGGGAAAGTGCAATTTGTTAATTACCTTAGCGGCCCAAATACCCGTTGAAACAGAGCGTTCCGGAACGGGCTTTATACGTATATGGAGTTTACAGTTAAGCAGATCGCTATGCTGCTGGATGGCGAGGTTGCCGGCAACGAAAGTTTGGCAATCAGTAAGTTAGCCAAAATAGAGGAAGGACAGCCAGGCGACATTTCGTTTCTGTCTAATCTCAAATACGAGCCACATCTCTATACGACCCGGGCTTCGGCGGTTATTGTTGACCGTTCGTTTCAGCCTAAACGCCCGGTATCGTCGGCTCTTATTTTTGTAGAAAATTCCTACTCTGCCTTTACCCGCCTTCTCGAAGAGTATCATAAGCAGATTAGTTTTGCCCGGATGGGGGTCGAAGAGCCATCGTACCTGGGCGAAGGAAGCCAGATCGGCGACCAGATCTACCGGGGGGCTTTCTCCTACATCGGCCGGAACTGCCAGATCGGTAAAAACGTCAAGATTTATCCACACACCTATGTGGGTAACAACGTGCGGATCGGTGATAACACTATTCTGCAGGCTGGCGTCCGGATTATGGACAACTGCGTGATCGGGAATTTCTGCGTGCTGCACCCCAACGTCGTTATCGGCAGCGAAGGCTTCGGCTTTGCGCCCCAGGCCGACGGCTCGTACAAGACCATACCGCAGCTGGGTAACGTCATCATCGAAGACTTTGTCAACATCGGTGCCGGCACGACCATCGACTGCG
The DNA here is from genome assembly GCF_002006735.1 of Spirosoma sp. 209. NCBI lineage: Bacteria > Pseudomonadati > Bacteroidota > Cytophagia > Cytophagales > Cytophagaceae > Spirosoma > Spirosoma sp. 209. The sequence continues at coordinate 123,019 of NZ_MVEC01000004.1, forward strand.
CCACGCTGGGGTCGACAATTATTCGCCAGGGAGTTAAGCTGGATAACCTGATCCAGATTGCCCATAACGTCGAGATTGGCCGGAATACCGTCATTGCTGCCCAAACGGGCATTGCCGGATCGACCAAAATCGGAGAAAATTGCGTTATAGCCGGACAGGTCGGCTTTGCCGGTCACCTGACCATTGCCAACAACACCAAAGTAGGCGCTCAGTCGGGCGTTGGTAAGAACATTACCGAAGAGGGAACCTCGCTGAACGGGTCGCACGCCTTCCTGCTGCGCGACAACATGCGCTCGCAGGCTATATTCCGCCGATTACCCGATCTTGACCGGCGGGTCAGTGAACTCGAGAAAAAGAACAATAAATAGTTTTCAGGTTTCGGGCATCGGTCCTGTTCGGGGCTGAAGTCGACAAACGCATCCACTGAAAACGGAAACGCATGAATACCAAACAACAGACCATTCAGAAATCCATATCGGTATCGGGTGTGGGCCTGCATACGGGCGTCTCGGCTACGATGACGTTTCTGCCCGCGCCCACCAACCATGGCTATAAATTTCAGCGTGTCGACCTGCCCGGCCAGCCCATCGTGGACGCCGATGTAGATAACGTGGTAGACCTGTCGCGGGGAACGACCCTCGAGCAAAGTGGTGCCCGGATTCATACCGTAGAACACACCCTGGCGGCTCTGGTTGGTTTACAGATCGATAACGTGCTGATTCAGCTGGATGGTCCCGAGCCGCCCATCATGGATGGCTCGTCGATTCAGTTCATCGAGGCTCTCCGCAGCGCCGGTATCGAAGAGCAGAACGCCCAGCGTAACTACTTCGAAGTGAGCGAGTACGTTCACTACCGCAATGCCGAAAAAGACATCGAACTGGCCGCCCTGCCGCTGGACGATTACCGGCTGACGGTTATGGTCGACTATAACTCGCGCGTGATCAGCAGCCAGCACGCCTATCTGAACGACATCAGCCAGTTTCCCGAGCAGATCGCCAACTGCCGGACGTTCGTGTTCCTGCACGAGCTCGAAGCGCTCTACAAGCAGAACCTGATCAAAGGGGGTGACCTCACCAACGCGATCGTGATCGTAGACCGCGAGGTTAACGATGGCGAACTGGACTACCTGGCCGACCTGCTGCACAAGTCGAAGGTAGGCGTCAACAAGCGGGAAGGCATTCTGAACAACCTGGAGCTGCACTACCCCAACGAAATGGCCCGCCATAAACTGCTCGACATGGTGGGCGATCTGGCGCTGATTGGCCGGCCCATCAAAGCGCAGATCCTGGCGGCCCGGCCCGGCCATGCAGCCAACGTTGCCTTCGCCAAAAAAATAAAAAAACTGATGCTCAAAAACGCGGCTAATCAGGTGCCTAAGTACGATGCTACCCAACCGCCGGTTCTGGACATCAACCGAATTTCGCAGTTGCTGCCCCACCGCTACCCGTTTCAGATGATCGATAAAATCATCGCGCTGGACGAGAATAGCGTGGTTGGTATCAAAAATGTGACCATGAATGAGCCGTTCTTCCCGGGCCATTTTCCGGGAAACCCAGTTATGCCGGGGGTAATGCAGCTGGAAGCGATGGCTCAGACGGGTGGTATTCTGGTACTGAGTACGGTACCTGATCCTGAAAATTACTGGCCCTTTCTGGTCGGTATCGAAAATTGCCGGTTTCGGCGCAACGTTCTGCCGGGCGATACCGTAATCTTTCGGTGTGAGTTCACCACACCCATGAAACGGGGTATCGTGAAAATGCAGGGCCGGGGGTACGTCAACAACCAGCTGGTTTGCGAAGCCGACATGATTGCCAGTCTGGTTAAAAAGAAATGATGAACGATGAATGATACCTGATGAGGAGCCATATCGCTGGTTTTCATCATGCTGCCCGGCTGGGCAAATCATTCGCTGAGGTTCCGACGGGTTCCCCTATCATTCATCGTTTATCATTCATCATTAGAAGAACATGATTCAACCATTAGCGTACATACACCCCGAAGCCAAGATTGCGCACAATGTGGTGATTGAGCCGTTTGCTATTATTCACAAGGATGTTGAAATTGGAGAGGGGACGTGGATTGGTTCGCACGCGGTTATCAACGAAGGTGCCCGTATTGGCCGTAACTGCCGAATTTATCCGGGCGCGGTCATCTCGTCCATTCCGCAGGATCTCAAGTTCAGAAACGAGTACACGCGGACGTTCATTGGCGACAACACGACTATTCGTGAATACGCCACCATCAGCCGCGGTACCGAAGAACACTGGAAAACGGAGATCGGCGCCAACTGCCTCATCATGGCCTACGCGCACGTAGCCCACGACTGCCGCATCGGTAATCACTGCATTCTGACCAACAACGTCCAGATGGCCGGCCACGTGTACATGGGCGACTGGGCCATTATCGGCGGGTCGAGTTCGGTACTTCAGTTCACAAAAATCGGTGCGCACGCCATGATTTCGGGCGGGTCGCTGGTCCGGAAAGACGTGCCGCCCTACACGAAAGCCGCTCGTGAGCCGCTGTCCTATACGGGCATCAACTCGATCGGTCTCCGTCGGCGTGGGTTCGACAATGACCGCATCAACGAAATTCAGGAAATATACCGCTATATCTACCTGCGTGGCCTGAACAACGCCGATGCGCTGACGCAGATCGAACTCGAATTGCCGCCATCGGATGAGCGCGACGAGATCGTTAATTTCATCCGTTCGTCCGAGCGGGGCATCATGAAAGGACCGACCTCATCGGGTACCGAACGCGAATAAAGCATACCAAAACCACCACGAATGGATAGAGACGCCACCCGGCGATCACTGTCCATTCTTTATTTCACCACCACCGTAGTTCATGTCATTTACCATGGCCCGTGAGGACGAGAACCACGGTGGTGTGGTGTCGTAGAGACGCAACCCTTTGCGTCTCCTATCCGGATGGTATTGCTGTCGCATAAGTGGTCCGTGAGGACACGGACCACGGTGAGAAGAGGAAAACGACATAACAGTCGAATTATGGTCATCAGAGCGGATCAGGTTGGGAAAAAATACCGGAAAGAGTGGATCTTTCGGCGGGTCGATCTGACGTTTACGGCCGGAACGAGCTATACCTTCGTCGGACCGAACGGGAGCGGTAAATCGACGCTGCTGCAGCTGCTGGCCGGTAGTTTACCCATGACCGAAGGGAAGCTTACCTATAGCCTCAACGGAAAAGACCTGGATCCCGATAACTGGTTCCGGCATATCAGCCTGGCTGCCCCCTATCTGGAGCTGATCGAGGAGCTGACGCTGGATGAGCTGCTGCAGTTCCACCAGACATTCAAGCCGTTCAAGGCGGGGCTGACAACCGACCTGGTAGCCGATCGGCTGCTGCTGAGCCACGCCCGCCATAAAGAAGTCAAGTATTTCTCATCGGGGATGAAACAGCGGGTGAAACTCGGCCTGGCGTTCTTCTCCGACTCGCCGGTCGTTATCCTCGATGAACCCACGGCTAACCTCGACCGGCAGGGGGCGGCCTGGTACCACGAACAGGTACGCCAGCTTGGCCCCACCCAGTTGCTGATTATAGGCTCCAACATTCCCGACGAATACGACTTTTGTCCGAACGTTATGGACGTAATGCGCTGGAAGTGAGTTCGGGTGACTGTCTCCGCTGCGCCGACTGCCTATTTTCCTATGTTGTTACTTCATAGATAAGCGACTACTTGCCTAACTATTTAGGGATGGGCTTGTTTGTAAAGCAAACACACGGGATTATGGAACATTCACTGGCTGGAAAAACAGCGCTCGTTACGGGAGCCGCTTCGGGGATCGGGAAAGCCATTGCTCTGCTTTATGGACAACATGGTGCGAACGTGCTGGTGTCGGATATCGATGCCGAAAAAGGGCAGGTTGTCGTCGAACAGATCAAGGGAATGGACGTGCAGGCGCATTTCGTGCTGGCCGACGTAGGCGACCCCGCCGAGTGCCAGCGGCTGGTGAACGAAGCCGTCAATCGCTATGGCAAACTGGATATTGCCTGCAACAACGCCGGTATCGGGGGTGAGCTGAACAAGACCGCCGACTATAGCCTGGAAGGGTGGCAGACCATTATCAACATCAACCTGAACAGCGTTTTCTATTGCCTCAAATACCAGCTGGCGCAGATGGCCAAACAGGGTAGTGGGGTAGTGGTAAACATGGCCTCTATCCTGGGGCAGGTGGGTACCCCCAACTCGCCGGGGTATGTAGCGGCCAAACACGGCGTCGTTGGACTGACCAAAACCGCGGCTCTAGAATACGCAGCATCCGGCATTCGGGTCAACGCCGTTGGCCCTGCCTACATCGATACCCCCTTGCTGTCGGTACTGCCCGCCGACGCCCGGCAGCAACTCATCAGTATGCATCCCATCGGTCGACTGGGTAAGTCGGACGAGGTCGCTGAGCTGGTTATCTGGCTCTCGTCCGATAAAGCCTCCTTCGTAACGGGTTCGTACTACCCGGTCGATGGCGGTTACCTGGCGCAGTAATAAACTGGAAATAAACATGGGGCTGACCCGGCATATTACCTGCCGGGCCAGCCCTATTGCTTAAGCATCGTTTCGCAATACCTCCAGGGGCGGCCGGACCAGCACTTCGCGGCTGTTGAAAACCCCGATCAGGATCGTCAGCGTGGTGACTACGGCGGCTACGATAGCCAGTGGGGTAAGATCGGGTCGGAAAGCTACCTCGAACACAAACTGCGCCAGCGCCCAGGTGCCCAGCAACGAGAGCAGGATACCGGCCAGAGCCGCCAGCATACCCAGCAACCCGTATTCGAGCGCCGTTATCCGCAGAATCTGGTTGCGGCTGGCCCCGAGGGTCCGCAATAGGACGCTTTCGCGCAGGCGCTGGTATTTGCTGATGATGACCGAGCTGGCCAGCACCAGCAGGCCCGTCAGGATGCTGAACAGCGCCATGAACCGGATAACGAACGAGATTTGATCGAGAATCTCGTCGATCGTCTTCAGCACGAGGCCCAGATCGATGGCCGAGACGTTGGGAAACCGGCTGACCAGCTCCCGCTGCAACATGGCCGACACTTCGTTACTCGGAACCCGGGTCATCAGGACGTGGAACTGCGGAGCCTGTTCGAGTACGCCCGACGGAAAGACAACCAGAAAATTAGGCTGCACCCGGTTCCATTCCACCTCGCGGGTGCCGCCTACGATGGTCTGGACAGGTGCTCCCTGTACGTTAAACGTCAGCGTATCGCCAATTTTCAGGTGCATGCGGTCGAGGTAGGCTTTTTCGAACGATATATACGGGAGGCCATTGGCCTGATAGGGTACCTTCCCGGCGGTCAGCTTCTCCGACGAGATGAGCGAGTCGCGGTACGTAACCCGGTATTCGCGCATCATGGCCCAGTCCGGTATTTTCAGGCTGGTGTCTTTCCGGATGGCTTCGGGGGTAAGGCCGTTGATGGTGGCGAGCCGCATAGTTACCACCGGCACCTGCTCCAGCACGGGCAGCTTCTGCTGGACCACCAGCGAGCGAACGCCGGCCAGCTGTTCATTCTGTATGTCGAACAGCACCATATTTGGCTGCTTGCCACTGGCCGACAGTTCGACCCGGTTCAGCAGGAGTCCCTGGGTCAGGTAGAGCGTAGAGATCAGGAAAGCCCCCAGTCCCACGGCCGTGACTAGTATCAGGGTCTGGTTGTTGGGGCGGTACAGGTTGGCCAGACTTTGCCGCCAGGTATAACTCCACGAAGCCGGGAAGAACCGCCGAACGAGCCAGATCAGGCCCAGGCCCAGCCCCGTCAGCGCGCCAAAGGCTACAGCCATGCCGCCCGTGAAGCCGAGCGCCAGGGTAAGACTACGGGTTTGCCAGTAGGAGAAGCCAACGATAAAGCCCAGCACCAGCAGGTACACCAGCCACCGCAGCGGGTCGCGGCCCGACAGGTCATCTTCATAGCTGGTACGCAGCGTGCGCAGGGGCGATACGTTTCGGATGGCCAGCAGCGGCAGCAGCGAAAACAGGACCGAGATGAGCAGGCCTGTGCCGATACCACTCACGATGGCGGCCCCCGACAGGCCCGTCTCGACCGCTACCGGCAGAAAATCGCTGAACACCCGCGGTAGTACGAGTTGAACGACCGAGCCCAGCACCGCGCCGATCGCGGCCCCCAGCAGCCCCATCAGAGCGGTCTGGATGAGGTAGATCAGCAGGGCCTGCCGGCCGCTGGCTCCGAGGGTCCGTAGGATGGCTACGGAAGCTATCTTTTCTTTGACGTACAGCTGCACCGCACTCGCTACCCCAACGCAGCCCAGCAGCAGGGCCACAAAGGCTACCAGGCTGAGGTATTTGGTCAGGTCGGCAAAGGAGCGGCCGGTCTGCTGCTTGCGCGCCGTTACGGTATCGTAGTTGACGCCTTCCTTGTCCAGACGGCCCGAAATGGTTTTGACGTACGCGCCTACGTCGGTGCCGGCCGGAAACTGGTAGTAGTATTTATAGGCGATCCGGCTGCCGCGCTGCAGCAGGCCCGTCTGGTTCAGGTACTTGTTGGGAATAAAAACGGTAGGGGCTACGGTCGTGGTGATGGCGGCCTGACCGGGGGTTTTCAGCACGCGGCCAGCGATCAGGAAAGAAAGGGTTCCGACCCGAACCGAGTCGCCGGGCTGCGCACCCAGTTGAACCAGCAGCGCATCGTCGACCAGGGCTACGCGGCTGCTGGCCTGCCGAAACGCCTGGACGGCCGCCAGCGGCTCTACCTCCCAGGTCCCATAATACGGAAACCCGCCTTCAAGCCCTTTGACCTGCGCCAGCCGTACCCCGCCCGTTTTCGGGATAGAGACCAGCGACGGAAACGACACTTCGTACGAGCGGCTGCGCCCCATGGTCTGGGCCAGCTGCACCGTTCGGCGCGAAGGCGGGCGCGTCCACGACAGGGTCAGGTCGGCGCCCAGCAGTTCACGGGCCTGCCCGTCGATGCTGCGTGCCAGGTTGTCGCCAAACGAGTTGATGGCTACCAGAGCGGCAATACCGAGCACAATGGCCGACATGAAAAGCAGCAAACGCTGTCGGCTCCGGCGGCTGTCGCGCCAGGCCATGTTAAAAAGCCAAAGCATGTATCAGGAGCGAAAGAGTGAATTAGTCGGGTAACACGGTGGGCGCCGGGGTGCTAACCGGCTGGCCCGAGTCGGAGACAACGGCTCCACCCCGGATGCGGATAACGCGCTGGGTGCGGGCGGCCAGTTCGAGGTCGTGGGTAACGAGAACGAGCGTCGTGCCGGCTTCGCGGTTGAGTTCGAAGAGCAGGTCGACCACCGTGTCGCTGGTGTCGGCGTCGAGGTTACCGGTGGGTTCGTCGGCGAAGAGCAGTTTGGGCCGGTTGGCAAAGGCGCGCGCCAGCGACACCCGCTGCTGTTCACCGCCCGAAAGCTGGGTCGGGTAGTGGTGACCGCGCTGCCCCAGCCCAACCCGGTCGAGCAGGGCCTGAGCGGCTTTCTGCGCTCCGCGTTCGCCCCGCAGTTCGAGCGGCACCATCACGTTTTCGAGGGCGGTGAGGGTCGGCAGCAGCTGGAAATTCTGGAAGATAAAGCCCACATGCTCATTCCGGACGGCGGCCCGCTGGTCTTCGCTGAGGGTATCGAGCCGGATGTCGTTCAGATACACGCTACCCGACGAGGCCCGGTCCAGACCGGCACACAAACCGAGCAGGGTCGTTTTGCCGCTGCCCGATGGCCCTACAATAGAAAACGTATCGCCCGGCTCGAGGGTGAAGTTGACCCCGTGTAAAACGGTCAGGTCGCGGCCCCCGCTCCGGTAAGTCTTGGTGAGATTTTCGACGTGCAGAATGCTCATGGAACAAAGAGCTAGTGTTTATTGATTACACACAGAGGCACCGGGAACGTAACGCTTCTGCTGGGTTTCGCTGCGTTCTCGGTGCCTCTGTGTGTAATCAAAACCGAATACATTCCTATGAAGTTCTTGAGAACGAGGCAAACCCTGGCTTCTGTGACGAGCGGTCTGATACTAGGCGTAGCGGTTTGGGGCTGTGGGTCGTCGGATAAAAAAGACGATGCCACTACCGCCCCGACCACGGCGAACGCGCCCGCAGCGACGACGGCTGCGGCTCCTTCGGCTAAGCGCGTCATTCTGTTCTACGGCAACAGCCTCACGGCCGGGTACGGGGTAGAGCCGTCGCAGGCGTTTCCGGCCCTGATTGGTCAGAAGATCGACTCGCTCGGGTTGAACTACCAGGTTGTCAATGCCGGACTCAGTGGCGAAACCACCGCCGGGGGCAAGAGCCGGATCGGCTGGGTCATGCGTCAGCCCGTTTCGGTATTCGTGCTCGAACTGGGGGGCAACGACGGTCTGCGCGGGTTGCCGCTCAGCTCGACCCGTCAGAACCTGCAGGCCATCATGGATACCGTCCGGCGCAAAAGCCCCGACGCAACGATCGTGCTGGCCGGTATGCAGATACCGCCGAATATGGGTGCCGACTACACCCGCGAATTTAGGGATTTGTTCAAAGAACTGGCCGACAAAAATAAAGCGGTGCTGATTCCGTTTTTGCTCGAAGGCGTAGGGGGTGTACCAAAGCTGAACCAGCCCGACGGCATCCATCCCACCCCCGCCGGTCATAAGATCGTGGCCAATACGGTCTGGGGTATTCTGGAACCGGTATTGCGAAAAGAAGCTCAATAAAACAGGCCGGGGCCGTCAGCTGACGGCCCCGGCCTGTTTTTAGAAGGGATACCCCACACCTATGTTGAAGACCAGATTCTGTTTGCGCCAGTTGCTGTCGCGCAGGTTGATCTGGTTAATGACCCATTCGCTGCCGTCGACCTTGTACGGTTTGCGCAGCGGGGTGGCCAGGTCCAGCCGAATCAGGAAGTACGACAGATCGATCCGGATACCGGCTCCGGTACCGATAGCCACCTGCTCATAAAACTGTTTGGTGAACTGGGCCTCCGGACCAAATACGTTGATGGCGTAATAAGACCAGATATTACCGGCGTCGACAAACACGGCGCCCTCTACGTACTTGTTGAATTTCAGCCGCAGTTCCGTATTGGCTTCCAGCCGGATATCGCCCCCGCCGTCCTGGGTGATGAGCACGTTCTGCAGGGTATCGCGGGTGAACAGGCCGGGGCCGATGGCGCGGGGCCGGAAGGCGCGAATACTGTTGCTGCCGCCCACAAAATACTGACGGATCAACGGCAGCGACATATCCCGCGAGTTGCCGTAGGGCAGGCCGACGCCCACAAAAAGCCGGTTGGCCCAGGTAAGGTTCGAACCCAGCCGCCGGTAAACCCGGGCGTCGGCATCGAAACGGACGTACTGGGCAAAGGGAACGTTGAAAATAACCTTGTCGCCGTTTTCGTCGCGCTTGTTGAACAGCAGATTGGCGAGGTTACCCGCCACTTCGATGTTGGAGGTCAGCCGGAAGGTGGTGGGCGAGACCGTACGGGGTGACGAGTTGTAGTTAAACGTGTAGAGCGAACTGAGGATCAGCTGTTTGGACCGTTGTATGTTAACCAGCTGCCGAAAGATGAACGGGTTCTCGACGGCCGAGTCGATAAAGGCCTGGCTGATGTTCGAAGGCAGCACATAGGTGGCATTGAACGGCTGAAACGAATGCTCGATCTGCTGATTCTGCCGCCATGAGTAACCAAAGGTGGTCTGAAACGAATTGAGACTGTAGAGGTTGCCGCGGATAATGGTCTGATACCCAAGGGTGACGTTTGTTTTGGGCAGGGCCCGCTGGCGCTCATCCTGACGGAACCGGATGGGGCTGACCAGCCGCGGAAAACTCAGCAGTGCTTCGAGGCCATAGCGGTAATTCGTTATGCCCTGATTGCCCGCGTTGACCTGAAATTCGATACCGGCGTTGGCGTTGATGGTCAGTAGTTCGGCCCGTTTGAGTGCGTTACGGTTGCGCCAGCTCAGGGTAAGCTGCGAACCGGTAAAGTTGTTGGAGCGCGAGGTGCCGTCGATTTCGAGCCGGACCGATTTGGTCGGGTAGGGCGTCAGGTAATAATGCACGTCGAGAACGGCCGAGTCGCCCTGCTGGTCGGGGTCGAAGCGGTTCCGGACAAACTTGAACGCGCCGACGTTCACGAACCGCGACAGCGTCAGATCCTGCGCCCGGCTGTTGTAGCGTTTGCCCGGCAGTACGGTTACGATATCGCGGAACAGCTTGGGGTTGAAGTGGTTGGTCGAATCGACAACGTTGAACCGATTTTCGGGGGTCTGGTAGGCCTGCTGCCGGTTGGTGTCGCGCTGAGCCGTTGACAGGTTGTAGTTCGGGTAGATGAAGACGTTCCGGATCGAGTACGGCACGCCGGCTGCAGCGGGCATCTCCGGCTTGATGTACATGTACAAATCAGTCCGGTGAGCAGCTGAGTCGTTGTCGGCTAGGGCCGCTACGTAATCGGGCAGGAAGTAATAAAACCCGCGCTGTTTCATGTACTGACCGATGCGTTCCCGTTCCAGTTTGATGGCGTCGAGCTGGTACGGAATGCCTTTTTTGAGTAACGTCCGACGGGCCGATGTCATGAAATTCCGGCGTGCGCTGGTGTCGCTCAGCGCCAGCGAGTCGAATACGAAGGCCACCGAATCAATGTAAAAACGGGGTTTCAGCTGCACCGTATAAACCCCTCGGGCTTTGTAACCTTCTTCTTTCAGCTCGCCCGTTACCTGCGAGTCGAAATATCCTTCGTTCTGCATCCGAGCCTCCCAGACCGGAATACTCGACGAAATAGCCTTGGCACTCGCGAAGACGGGCTCCTGTCCGAATTTCCGGCGGAACCAGGCTCTGAACCCGTTCTTGCTGCGGGGTTCGCCGAAGAGGTAATAAGCCGCTACTTTCCAGGGGTACCCCAGGAGCTGTTTGTTGGGCCGGGGCCGGGCCAGGGCCGTCAGTTGCTCTTCCATCGCATCCTGTTCCGACTCGGACACGGTGGAGTCGGCCTGCATTACAATATCGGTGCCCATGTAGAGCCGTTCGTTGGGCGGCAGCCGCTTGGCCACGTTACAGGCGTTCAGGGTAATCAGCAACAGCACAAACAGAGCCGGACCCCTGTAGGGCCAGATACCGGCTCGATCTATGGTGGGGAAACTCATTTTCATATACGTCAATTCAGGGCGGCACCGGGCGACCGGCGAAAAATGTCGGAGAAGGTGTTGTAATCGACCGTGATGATAAAGCCAATGCCCGTTTCGATCACGTACCCATCCAGTACCGCCTGGTAGTCGTTACGGCGGTAGCCACGCAGTACATAGCGGCCATCGCGCGTAATGGTGTAGTTCACCGACAGGTTGTCAAACACTTCGCTCGGATTGCGGGTGGTGCTCTTGGCCGCGTTTTCGAGTACGAAGTTCCGGCCGACCGACACCGTAACCCGACCCTCCAGAAAACTCCGCGACAGCCCCACGTTCAGGTCAGTGCGGGCGCCGTTGGTCAGACCACCGGTGTTGGCGCTGCCCGTTTGCGAGAGCAGGTCGAGGTCAACGTCGAAGCCTTTCAGCACGCCCGACGCCAGCCGGCCCAGCTGCTCGGACAGGAGCTTGCTGACGCTATTTCGCGCTACGCCCTCGGCCTGGGTGTCGAGCCCGCCCGACGAGCCACCCGAGAAAAAGTCGGAGGTGTTTTCGGGCAGGAACCGGTTCAGAATCAGCAGCGCGAATACCTGCTTGTTAATCTGCGACTGATCCTGCCGCAGCGTCTTCAGCTTGTTCTCGATCGTGGTGGCAAAGGGGCTGTTGGCCGCGCTGGTGCTGCCGTCCTCAATTTCGGGCAGCCGGATGTCGAAGTCCAGCTTGGGCCGGGCCAGGTTGTCGCTGATCGATAGGGCCACCTGGAAGGGTAGTTTCCGCTTGATCGCATTGGCATCGACCGTTGTCGATTCGTTCCCGATCAAATCCGCGGGCGACACCGCCACGTCGTAGAGCGCGGTCATGTTGATATCGGCCCGGAGCGGATCGCCGGAGAAGTTGATATAGCCGCCTTTCTGGATTTTGAACTGCCGTTTCAGCACCTGATAGGTCAGCGAATATTCGCCTTCGGTAACGTCGTAGCGGCCCAGCACCGTGATTTGACCGGCAGCGTTGACGCCCACGTTGAGCCGGGCATTGCCGCGGGCGCGCAGGTAGTCGCCGTTGAGCTCATCGACCACAATGGTCAGCTCCGATTTTTCGTCGGCCTCCAGATCGAGCGAAATCGTTGAGTTGCTCAGCTCATCGAAAGCCAGCCGTTTGGTAGTTGTCGAGTCGGTTTTGGGTCGATAGATGTACCTTTTCAGCCCCAGCGAGTCGTTGTGGTTGATAAACGTAACAATGCCATTGGCTTCGTTGACATCGACCGATTCGTCGGGCAGAACCAGGGAGATCTTGCTGCCATCGTCGAGCCGGACTTTTCCGTTGATCGATGCGTTGGACCCCGCTCCCTTGATTCGCAGGTCGGCCGTAACGGCGGCCTGCCCGTAGGCGTAGTCGTTGTCTTTCCGGGCTGCGTTGAGTACCTGAAACTGGTTGGCCCGAACCCGCAGGTTATAGGCGGCATTGGGCAGATTCTTCAGGACCACCGTACCGTCGGTGGTCAGGGTGCGGCCCAGCGTATCGCGCACATTGAAGTCGTTGAGGGTGATGGTCTGGCCTCTGAACGACAGCTGTTCCTGATCGATGCGGTAGGTCGCGTTCAGCTGCTTGATATTGAAGGCTACCGAGTCGAAGGCCACCCGTCCGTTGGTTTGCGGATCGGTCAGCGATCCGGCCACGGTGAACTCGCCCGTCAGCTTGCCCCGGGCCTGCCGAAGCTCACCGAAACTAAACGCTTCGATGGTGCGGGCGTCCAGTCGTTTCAGGGTAACGGCCAGGTCGAGAGCCGCTTTGGGGTCTTCCGGGTTATAAAATCCGCTGACGGTAGCGTCGTTATAAGGCCCGGCCAGCACCGTGTTGACGTTAATCCGGCCGTCTGAATTGTTGCTGAAGCGGGCCGTGAGGTTACCGATCGGTTTCTGCATCACCTCCAGGCTGTCGACGTAGATCGAGCCGATGAACGACAGCTGGTTATCTTCGCCCAGGTAGTCGCGCACTACGACCGTGCCGTTCAGCTCGCCCGAGGCCAGGGTAGTGTCCTGCTGCGCCAGCCGTGCCAGATACCCCAGCTCCACGGCCCGGGTGGTGATGCGGATGGGGGCGTTGCCGTAAGGCTCGGTGCTGCTGACCTCCAGCGACTGCGGACCCGAGTCGAGCCGCAGGCGGTTGATCAGCACGCCGTCGTTTCCGTACTGGGCGAAGCCGCTGGTGTCGGTATCCCAGCGTTCGTAGTTGGTGAGCAGGCCGTTGGGCGCAAACTGAAAGCGGTAGTTTTTGTCGACGATACTGAGCGTGCCGGCCAGCCCGAACCGGTCTTTATCGACCGAGTCTTTGTTGACTATGGCAAACCGGAGCCGGTTGTTGGCGGCCGTTCCGGTAATGTCGGTTTCGCGCAGCGTCAGACCGTCGTACAGAATCCCGTTGATCGTCCCGTTCAGGCTCAGCTCGTTGTTAACGGCCTGCATAGCCAGTGTGACGCCCTGGATGGTGGTCGTATCGTAGACGATGGTACCCGTCCGGATGGTGGCCGACAGGGTGGTGTCGCGGGTTGAACCGGTCAGGCTACCGGCCGGGTTGGCGTTGTCGAGGTAGGCCGTCAGCTGAACCGTGTCGAGCCGTGTCAGGGCTGGTACAAACGCCTGAAAAAGCGGGTTCTGGTACGCTTTGAGGCCGACCTGGAACGCGTAGGGGGGCGGAATGGTCTTGTACGTCAGATCCGGTATGGCGATGTAGCGGCTGATTTCGCTGGCTACGATATCGTACAGTTGGGCGTACTCAAACTGACCGTTCAGGGTTAGCCGGGCGCCCGGCACCTGAGCCAGCACCCGCTTCGTATTCCCGTTAGCGGCCAGCCGGGCGTAGAGCGAGTCGACAGGGTAGCTTTTTCCGTTCAGCGTAATCACTGCGTCGGCGGCTTCGACCGTACCGACGGGCCGGGCCGGATCGGTCGAAGCCATATCGAGAATAATCCGGCCTTTGACCGACAGCGGGTCGTTGTACAACTTAAGCGGTTGCAGGTTCAGCTCGTTAATGACAGCCTGGCCGGTTACGCTCGGAAAGCCAGCCTCCGGCGCGGTCAGGTTCTTCAGTCCGACTTTCATGTCCAGGTTCAGGCTGGCGTTCGGGTCGCGGAGCGTGCCGACGATATCGAGCAGGCCGTTGGCCAGCCGACCTTCGGCGACGAGGTTCTGATAGCGGTAGCCGGTCAGCTCGGCCGACTGTACGTTGACATCGAAACGGGTCGTCAGCGTGTTGACGTCGAGCCCCCGGCCATCTACCGTAGCGCGTCCGGTCAGTTTGCCTACGGTACCGGTTTGTTTGGTCCACTTGCCCGCGTCGAAATCCTGGAGGTCGAGGGTGCCTTTGTAGGTCTGGTTTTTTCCGGTCACGAATCCGGCCAGTCGCCCGTCGAACGCGGCCGACCCCCAGTCGGTCCGCAGATTGGCGTCGATAATCAGATCGTTCAGTTGGCCCTGGAGCCGCCCCGTCAGGTCGAAATCCGGCGGCAGGTCGATGCTGGACGGAATCGACCCTTTGGGTGCCAGCTGGTTGATGTCGGCCAGGCGGGTCGTAGCCTCCCGGATGGTCAGGTCAACACCCAGCCGTTCGGGGTCGGTTACGTTGGTCAGCCGGCCGCCCATGCGCAGGTGCGTTCCCGACAGCATGTCGAGATCGAAGCGGGGCAGGTTGAGGGCCGCCAGTGTTCCCGTGGCCTGCGCGTTGGCCACGAATACGCCCTTCGGGTTACCGGCAAAGGGAGGAGTGTCGGCTAGAAAAGGCGCCAGTTGCAGCACATCGGCTACCGACAGGCGACTCTGGCGCAGGTTGACCCGCACCTGAACCCGGTTGGCAAAGCGCGGTATACTCAACTGGCCGAGCGAGTCGTAGCGCAGTATGAACTGATCGCGCAGCAGCGAGGTGGGCGTCTTGATAAGCAGGTTGGTAACCTGGGTAGTTCGGTCGGTGTAGAGCAGGTTGCCGCTCAGCTGCTGCAGGGTAAACCCGCTCGAGGCCCGGAACCGGCCGTTCCGAAGCTGCCCGCTGATCCGCTGCCCACGGGCGCCCTGGTCTTCGTACACCAGCGCCTGCCCATCGATGCCCAGGTTCTGGAGGTCGAGGTGGCCGTAGTCGAGTCCTTTTGGCTGCCGGGGCGCCGTCTCGTCGTCGTAACGGATTCGGTTGTTGGCCAGCCGAACGGTACCGAGTCGGGCAAACCAGCCGGGCGCACCGGCGCTTGTCGCGGACGAGGGTGGGGTAGTGGTGGCTTTTTTGGTCGGTTTGGTCAGGCGGGCGGCAATGTCGCCATTCTCCAGAGCGAGTGAGCGGATGCCGATCTTCTGGCCGTTCAGATAAAAATAATCCGTCTCCATGGCCAGCCGCCCCACTTTCCCCTTGGTGCTGAAGTCGGCGGTTTCAACGCGGACATCCCACTGAGCGCGGTTGACGGTCCATTTGCCCAGCCCGATGTCGAGCGAGTCGGCCGGGTCGGAGGCCGGGCTATCGGGCGTCGGCAGCCCGTTGTAAAGCCGCGTGTAAGCATTCAGTCCGTCAATGGCTACGTTCTCCAGGTGATACTGTGAGGTATACACGTCGGTCTTGACGAAGTTGGCCCGCAGGCTGTCGACATAGGCATTCACGTCGGCGCCGACCACATCATCGCGGTATTTGATTCGGACATCTTTCAGCGAAATACCCGTCAGGTTGATCGCCATGGGGGTAGCGGTGGTGTCGGCGGGTTCGGGCGCGGTACCGGTGTCGAAAGCGTTGATGAGGTACTGGAAATTAAAGGTCGTATCGGGCAACGTCCGGCTGATGGTCAGGCGTGTCCGTTCCAGCTCGATCTGGTTGATAGACGCCTTGTTGTCGAACAGCAGCCCCCACATATCGAGGTCGACGCGCATCCGGCCGCCGTTGAGCAGGGTATCGCCCTGGGGTGTTTTGAAGAAGACATCTTCCAGCTCGATGTAGTCGGGAATGCTGTAGCGGACGCGGCCGATGCGGAACGGCGACTTGATCTTTCCGGCCAGATAGCTGTTGACCTGCTTGGTAACGAGCTGCTGGCCCCAGGGCGTCGTGGCTACCAACGCCACAAAGCCCACGAGCAGGAGCACGAGGGCGAGCAGACCAAGCAGAACACGGACAAGTACTTTAGTGGCAGACATGCGTTAGATTTCCGATTGGCCAAAAACAGCCTGACGGTGTGTTGACGCAACATAACTTTTTCTGTTAACGCGCACAACCGCTAATATGTTACTAACTCCAGCAAGCCACAGGATAGGCTTCTTCGGCAACAGACACCCCTGCCTGACCTAAATTCGCTTACCGTTGGCTCAACCGGAGCGGTATGTTCAGGCCATCTGTTTGCCCAAATGGCTACCAGGCCGACCAAGTAGTGAACAATCTAAACGAACACTGCTATGTTCATGCCATTTCGGGTTTCGCTGGCCGTTCCAGCCTTGTGTCTGCTTATCCTGGGCAGTTGTAAGAAAGACGAGGTCGACCCAACCAAAGGATTTTCTACCAGTATCCAGTCCCTTATTGCGCAGGATGACATCGAAACCCTGCGTCAGCGCGGCATGCCCATTTACGAAGGCACTGTGCCGCCCAATATTGAAGGCATCTACATGTCGGCTCCGCACGAGCTGGTCAGTCCCTACGGCCCTGACGATACCTTCAGGCCGGGCGATGAGTTCACCGATCTGATCCTCCGTTTTTCGGAGCAGACCAGTACTGACCAGCGGGCCAAAGTAGAGCTGAAAACGGGTAACTCGACCGGCGCGGGGCAGGGGGGCTTTATTGCCGGCAACGGGACCCAGTTCACGTTCTTTGCCGAAATCGACCTGAAATCTGGCGCTGCCACGGCCAAACAGATCCGGATATTTTCGGGTGAGATGACCAGCGACGGCATCAAGAACCTGTACACTACCCTGTACATGAAAAGTAAAAACGACCCCAGCGATGAGCTGATTCCGGTCGGTACGTCCCGCATCATCAAAGATGGCGACGGGCTGGCCAGCAAACGAACCTCGTTCCGCGCCGGTGCCGATGCGGTTGAGAAGCCCACCGACAGCGCAGGTCGCTAACCGCTCAGGCCATAGGCCAACCTTTTGTCCGGCGGGCGGTTCTTTCTTGAACTAGGGGTTGCACACCCGGTCGGGAGCCGGTAGTTTTGTGCAACCTACTTTTTCAATGCTATGACCGAATTGTTTACGGCTGAATCGATCATCAGTCTGTTGACCCTGACGTTCCTGGAAATCGTTCTGGGGATCGATAATATTATTTTCATTTCCATCGCGGCCAACAAACTGGCCCGTGAAGACCAGGCCAGGGCGCGTAACATCGGGTTGATCCTGGCTATGGGGTTCCGGCTGCTGCTGCTGATGGGAATCTCGTTCGTTATTTCGCTGAGCAAGCCGTTTACCCATATTGACTCGGGCTGGTTCCGGGCCGAGCTGACCGGGCAGAGCCTAATTCTGTTTGCGGGTGGTTTATTTTTGCTCTACAAGGCGACCTCCGAAATTCACCACAAGCTGGAAGGGCCGGGCGAAGACGAGGTGACGGGCCAAACAACGGGTAAGACAACGATCAGCAGCGTCGTGGCGCAGATTGCCATTACGAACATCGTTTTCTCAATCGACTCCATCCTGACCGCCATCGGGCTGACCCAGAACGTAACCATCATGATGATTGCGGTAGTGCTGTCGGTGCTGGTCATGATGTTCTTTGCCGGGCCGGTAGGGCGTTTCGTCAACGAACACCCGACCATTCAGATGCTGGGGCTGGCCTTTCTGATCATGATCGGGTTCATGCTCGTGGTCGAAGGGGCTCACCTGTCGGAGGTTGTTATTTTTAACCAGCCGATTGGTACGGTGCCCAAAGGGTATCTCTATTTTGCGATTGCGTTCTCGCTGCTGGTCGAGTTCCTGAACATCCGGCTGCGCAAGACGCAGAAGCCGGTTCAGCTACGCGGCTACGAAGGGCAACCCCTGCGCGACGGCATGGTCTGATCCTAAAACAAGTAACGTACCGGGGTCTGGGCAGCAAAACAGTGTAGGCTGCCCGGACCCCGGTACGGTTCCGAACCGCTGCGTAATTTGTCTCTCTCCGATCAACTTTCTGACATTATTAGTAGCCTGGGTGGCTTCGGGCCAATCGGCTGGCTATCGGTGGCCTTTTGTGGGCTGCTGCTGGCTGAGCTGCTGTTGCTGCGCGCAACCCCCAGCCAGGCGCGTCGGGTCATTGGCCTGCTTACCCTGCTGACGCTGGTCGTAGCCGGCCTGTGGGCTGTCCTGCTGCCCTGGCGCGGGTTTCTGTTCATGCGCCTGCTGTATGTCGATAATCAGGCGCTTTTCTTCCAGGTTGTCGTGGCGCTGAGCGGGGTGCTGGTTGTGGGATACGAGCGACTCATGGGGGCCGATAGTCGCGCCGATTCAGCGGGTAAACTGCCGCTCGAGTGGTATGCGCTGCTGGTGGCCATGACACTGGGGCTGTTTCTGATGACGCAGTCGGTCAATCTGCTCAGCCTATACCTGAGTGTCGAACTGGTTTCCATCTGTTCATACCTGCTGACGGCGCTGACCACCACCCGGAAAGCCTCGGAGGGCGGCATCAAGTACCTGCTCTTTGGTGCGGTCAGCTCGGCCATTATGCTGTACGGGATGTCGCTGCTCTACGGCATGACCGGTACGCTCGACCTGACTGCCGACGCCTTCGGGGCCGAGCTGGCCCGGCAGGATGCGGCCGTGGCCACGGTAGCGGTGCTGCTCACCCTGTCGGGGTTGTTGTTCAAGCTGGCGGGCGTACCCTTTCACGTCTGGACGCCCGATGCCTACGAAGCTGCGCCGGTGCCCGTAGCGGCCTTTTTCTCCGTAGCTCCCAAAGCCGCTGCGGTGCTGGTGCTGATGCGGGTCATCACGGCGCTGCCTGTCGAGTCGGAGAGCGGGGCGGCTACGGTGGGTACCCTGCAAACGCCCCTGGCCGTACTGGCGCTGGCGGGTATCCTGATCGGTAATCTTTCGGCGCTGCGGCAGACCGATGCCAAACGGCTCCTGGCGTACTCGTCCATTGCTCATGCCGGGTTTCTGCTGGTGGGGGTGGTGGCCCTGAACGAAGCGGGCTTTGAGGCCGTACTGTTCTACGCCGGTACCTACCTGTTCATATCGCTGGCTGCATTCTTTCTGATCGATCTGCTGGCCAGCAGTCAGGGGCATACGCTGGCCATCCGCGACTTTGCGGGGCTGGGCTCCCGACAGCCCGTCTTGTCGGTGGCGCTAACGGTGGTGATGCTGGCGCTGACGGGCTTACCGCCAACGGTGGGGTTTACGGCGAAGCTACTGTCCTTTTCGGCTCTTTACGATGCGTGGCAGCTGAGCGGAAAGCCGTGGCTGCTGGCTCTGTTTGCGCTGGGTCTGCTGAACGCCCTGATTTCGCTCGTTTACTACCTCCGTATCCCGTTCCTGCTGTTTTTCAGACCCATGCCGTCCACCGTAGGCGGAGAAGCATCGGCGGGCGTACTACCCCGGGGGGCGCTATGGCTGGCGGTGGGCCTGGTGGTGCCTATTCTGGCTTTTTTTCTTAAACCCGACTGGCTGGCGGGCCTGATTGCGAGCTGGTAAGTAATGCCCGCTGGCTCATTCTGCCCGGCTTGCTTCGGAAAACGCGCCCGGTTTTCGTTTCTTTGCGCCTGTTATGCCCGCGCTAAACCGACCGCTTCGCCAACCCATATCGACCAGGGGTTGGTTCGTATTGTCTGGATGCGCTGGTTTCCTACTTCACTAGTTCGCTTATGAATCCGGTTCTGGATATGTCTCTCGATGAGTTGTTTGATCAGTTCGATCGGCTCCGAGTTCTGATTGTTGGCGATGTTATGCTCGATTCCTACGTATGGGGGCGGGTTGAACGCATTTCGCCCGAAGCACCCGTTCCGGTTGTGACGGTAGACCGGCGCGAACGCCGGCTGGGTGGGGCGGGTAACGTACTCCTCAACGTACAGGCGCTGGGGGCCGAAGCGATCATCTGCTCGGTAATCGGTACGGATACCGCCGGTGATCAGCTCGAGCAGGAGCTCTGCGACCGGGGCCTCAACTGCGACGGGCTGATCCGGTCATCGTCCCGCATCACCACCATCAAAGAGCGGATCATTGCCAGCGCGCAGCAGGTCGTACGGGTCGATACCGAAACTGACAAATACATCACCGCCGACGAGCGCGCCCAGCTGGTGCAGAAAGCCAAAGAGCTGATTCCATCCTGTCATGTGGTGATTTTTGAAGATTACGACAAAGGGGTACTCAGCAAAGAAGCCATTGCCGAAATCACCGACTTCGCCAACCTGCAGAACGTACCGACGGTGGTTGACCCGAAGAAGCGCAATTTCCTGTCGTACCAGAATACCACCCTGTTCAAACCCAATCTGAAAGAGCTGCGCGAAGGGCTGAAAGTAGAGTTTGATGTCGACAACGCAACCGAATTCCGGGCGGTGGTCAGCCAGCTCAAAGAGACGCTGAATCTGAAAGGGGCCCTGATTACCCTGTCGGAGCGTGGTGCGTTCATCGACTATAACGGCGAAACGCTGAAACTACCCGCCCACGTCCGTCAGATTGCCGACGTGTCGGGCGCGGGCGATACCGTCATCAGCATTGCGGCCTGCTGCGTGGCCCTGAAGCAGTCGCCGGCCATTATTGCGGGCCTGTCGAACCTGGGCGGTGGGCTGGTCTGCGAGTCGGTGGGCGTCGTGCCGATCGACAAAGCGCAGCTGAAGCAGGAAGCCATCGAGACGGGGCTGCGGGCCGACTAGACCAGCGCCCAGCTCACAAAAAAAGCGAACCACGTAGCTGTGGTTCGCTTTTTTTGTGGAACAACTGACGGTTAGTAACCGGGGTTCTGGGTCAGCTGTTTGTTGGTGTCGATCTCGCGCTGCGGAATGGGCAGTACGAGGTTATTGGCGTTGTAGGGCGTGGTACCAACGGTGCCGGCCGTACGCTTGATGTCGGCAATCTGCTGCCCTTCGAAGGCCAGCTCCAGCCGCCGTTCGAGCAGCACGGCCGCCAGGTTCACGCTGGTGAGTGCGGGCGCAGCGGCCCGGGCGCGGATGAGGTTCACATCGGCCAGCGGAGTGGCACCGACGGTGGTGTTCAGGCGCAGGTTCGTTTCGGCCCGGACCAGGTACATCTCGGCCAGCCGGATAACCGGCACATCGCCAAAACGGTCGTTGAACTTGTTCGTGAACACGTTATTGTTGACGGTCGTAAAGAACTGGCCCCGCACATCGGCAGCCTCGTACAGCTGGCGGAATTTGGTCTGCACCCGGATATCGCCCCGGCCCGACACGCGGGTCGATCCGTAGTAGGTGTTGAGTGCGTTGCTGCCGTCCTGATCGGTAACCAGCACCTTGAAAATCGTTTCAGGCGAGGTATCGGTGAAGGCACCGGCAAAGGTGCTGGCCAGCGAGAACGTACCGGCGGTGATGGCGCGGTTGGCGGCATCGCGGGCACCGGCAAAGTTTTGCTGTTGCAGATACACGCGAGCCAGCATAGCCTGGGCGGCCACCTTGTTGGCAAAGCCTTTCGGGTCGGCCGTACCGGCAAAGGAAGCGGGCTGACTGGCCGGCAGCAGCTGTTCGGCTTTCGTCAGATCGTCAAGCACCTGCGCGTATACTTCGGCCACGCTGTTCCGCGGGCGGCTGTCGGCGTCGCCAATCGTTCCGGTGGGCGTCAGCACGAGCGGTACCCCCAGGTTGCTGGCGGGCGTACCGTCGTTGAAACTTTTGCCGTAAAACTTCACCAGTTCGAAGTACAGCGAGCCGCGCAGGAAGCGAGCCTGCCCTTCGTAGTTGTTCCGGTTGGCTGCGCTGACCTTATCCAGGTTGGCCAGTACGTTATTGGCCCGGTTGATGGCGTTGTAGCTGTCGAGCCAGAGGTCGCGCACGTCCACATTAGTGGTCGTGACGGTTTTGCGCCAGAGTTCATCCAGGGTGGTGAACGTTCCGCCGAAGACCACATCGCGGTTGTCGCCCAGCAGCTCGCCGGTATACTGGATGCCGCCCCCGTAGAGGTTCACATCGCTGATGCCGTCATAGGCGCCGGTAAGGGTAATCTGCACATCCCGTTCGGTGTTCAGCGCCTGGCTGGCGTCGATACTCTGGGTTGGCTGTACGGTCAGGCGGTCGTTACAGGCGGTCAGCAACAGGGTGCTCAAACCAACCAGCAATCCGTTTTTTATGTATGTATTCATAATCTGAAATGTCCGTTTGTCGATTGCTTAAAATCCGATGTTGATACCACCCGTGATGGTGCGGGCCTGGGGAGCCGTGTAGAAATCGTAGCCCTGCGCAATGTTGGTAACGATGTCATCGGCGTTAACCTCGGGGTCCCAGCCGGCATAGTTGGTGAAGGTCAGCAGGTTCAGGCCGGTTACGAATATCCGTACGTTGTTGAGCTTGGCCCGGCTGATCAGATTCTTGGGCAGGTTGTAAGCCAGCGTCGCATTCCGCAGCCGAACGAACGAACCATCGAGAATGAAGCGGGTTGATGGCTGGGCTCCGTTGTTGAAGAACAGACGGGCTTCCGGTACCGTCGTGTTGGTGTTCTGCGGAGTCCAGGCGGCCAGCTGATCAACGGTCTGGTTATCCTCGAAGCGACCGTTGGCCGACGAGAAACGACCTACGCCGTAGAAGTTGATCTTGTTGCCGAATACCCCGTTGAAGAAGACGCTCAGGCTAAACCCTTTGTAGCTGAAGGTGTTGGTGACGCCAGCCGTCCACTTTGGCAGCGGGCTGCCTGCCACTACGCGTTGCGCCTGGTTGTAGGTGCTCGTGGTGGTGCGGTCGATAGAACCGTCGGTACCGGTGGTATTCTTGTACCAGAGGGCGTTTCCGTTGGCCGGATCGACCCCCGCGTATTCGGGCGTAAAGAACACGCCCAGGGGCTGACCTTCAACGGCCCGGCTCATGGCGTTCAGGCCACCTTCGATAATCTGACCCTGTAAGTTCGTGATTTTGTTGCGGTTCGTCGACGCGTTCAGGCTCGTTGTCCAGCGGAAAGCACCCGTGGTATTTTCGGTGTTCAGCACAAACTCGAAGCCTTTGTTTTCCAGACTACCTACGTTCCGGAACTGGGTAGAGAAGCCGGTTGTGCCCGGCACGTTTACGTTCAGCAGCAGTCCCGTTGTTTGCTTGTTGTAGTAGTCGATTTCGCCGTTGATCCGGTTGTTGAGGAACCCGAAATCAAGACCTATGTCGGCCTGGTCGGTGGTTTCCCACTTCAGGTTGGGGTTAGCCAGCTGCGAGGGCCGCTGACCGGGCAGGCCCGCATAGCCGCCATCGCCGGTGAACAGACCCAGTTGCGGGAAGTTTTCAATTTCGGCGTTACCGGTGCGGCCGTAGCTGGCGCGGAGTTTCAGGAAGCTGATGCCGGAGATGTTCTTCAGGAAGTTTTCTTCGGTCAGTACCCAGCCCGCCGATACCGCCGGGAAGAAACCGTAGCGGCTGTCCTGCCCGAAACGCGACGAACCGTCAATCCGGGCGCTGACGCCCAGCAGATACCGGTCGGCAAACTTGTAGTTGGCCCGAACGAAGTAAGACAGGAAGCGGTAGTCCGTCTGGGTTGAGCTGGCGTTGGTTTTGCGCGCTGCGCTGGCCAGCTGCTTGTAGGCGTCTGAGGGGAAATCCTGTCCTTCGGCCAGGCTGGTTTTCCGCTGCGACTGCTGATAGGACATACCCAGTACGCCGTCGACCACGCTGCGGCCGAAGCTGGTGCCGTAGTTAAAGAAGTTGTTGGTCGTGTAGTTTTCGACGCGTACGTACCGGTTCGAGGCTTCGCCCAGGGGCGAGCCGCTGTTCCGCTGGGTTTTGCTGCTGTAATACAGCTCTTCCTGCTGGTTCAGCACGTCGAGACCAAATTCGGTCCGGAAGGTGAGGCCCTTAACGATACCCAACTGGCCGTATACATTGCTGATGTTGCGGTATACGGTGGTGTTGAAGTTCGAGTTACCCAGATTCACGATCGGGTTGTAGTAATAAGGAATCGAGATGTCGCCGGGGGGAGTACCTGCGGGCAGCCCGGTGGCCGGGTCCGTCGAAGGCGTCATCGGCGGCAGGGCCACCATCTGAACCGGGTTGTCGAACTGACGGTCGCCCGAGAGCCGCTGGTTGAACGTGCGCGACAGACCGGTGTTGAAACCAACCCGGAACCGATCCGAAATCTTATGGTCGATGTTGACCCGGCCCGAGTAACGCGTCAGGGCGTTGCCGATCAGTATCCCTTTCTGATCCAGAATCTGGCCCGACAGGTAGAACGTCGTTTTGTCGTTACCGCCGTTGATGTTCATATCATACTGCTGGAAGGGCGCATCCTGGTAAGCCAGATCGCCCCAGTTGGTGCTGGCCTGATTGGCGGTGCCGAAGGTGCCCAGTCCCTGCGTCAGGAAGAAATCTTCCATGTATGTCGTATACGAATCGGGGTCGTTGGCTGCGTAGCCGTCGATGCGGTCCGAGTTGGCTGCGGCCTGGCGGTAGAAATCTACGTACTGCTGGGTGTTGAGGAACTGTACTTTTCGGGTGGGTTCGCTCGAACCGGCCTGCGCGCTGAACGTCACGTTGGTGCGACCGGCGCGGCCTTTTTTGGTCGTAATCAGCACCACGCCGTTGGCCGCCCGCGAGCCATAAATAGCACCCGCCGACGCATCTTTCAGGATTTCGATCGACTCGATATCCTGTGGGTTGATGTCGCTCAGGGGGTTGGTGGCTGCGGCATTGAACGAGAGGTTATCGGTCGTTACCGGCGTGCCGTCAACCACGTACAGCGGCTGGTTGGAGGCCGATACCGACGACTGGCCCCGCACCCGTACCTGAATCCCCTGGCCCAGTTTACCGCTACCCGAGTTGACCTGCACTCCGGCGGCTTTGCCCTGGATGGCCTGGTCGAAGGTGGTTACGGGCTGATCCTGGATATCGGCCGGGCGAATCTTGGCAATGTTACCGGTCAGGTCGCGCTTGATTTGCTGCCCATAACCCGTGACGACGACTTCGTTCAGGTTGCGGACGTCGGCCTGCAGTTTCACGTTGATAACCGAACGGGAACCTACCTGCTCTTCGATACTGGCGAAGCCGATGAAGCTGAAGATAAGTGTAGCGTTATCGTCAACGTTAAGAGCATAGTTGCCATTGGCATCGGTCAGCGTACCCGTGGTTCGGCCTTTTACACTGACCGATACCCCTGGTAAGGCTGCATTATCATCTGACGACGTAACCCGCCCCGAAACAGAGCGGGTTTGTGCGTGACCCATCTGTACGGCCAGAACGAGCAATGGCAGTACAATTCGTAGAATTTTACTCATAATATGAAGTGGTTAATTCAACAATAACCGCAAAAGTAACGTTTGTCTATTGATTTATAAAGGATATCATGGTCGGTAATACATGCATATATCAGAATTATTATGCGCTTAAATAGAATTATACCAAATATTATACAATAGTATAGTTGTAAAATAGATTAAGTAAATGCTGAAGTATACTAACTTTGTGTTTCCGTACGATTAGGGCGTTTATGATTCGACTGGTTTGCTTTTTCCTGTGGTTACCCGCCTGCTTATGGATAGGCTGTGGAAATCTTGTGTCCACGCCCGCCCTCCGGCCAGCGGCCTATACGGCCTGGGTAACGGGCGATACGGCCGATGTACAGACACAACCGCTGGGCGGGCTTGTACTGGCCGGCGGAAGTACCGATGTCGACGCGGCCATGCGCTGGCTGTTGCAGCGCAGCAACCAGGGCGATGTGCTCATTATCAGGGCGTCGGGTAGTAATGGCTATAACGACTACCTGTTCAGCCGGCTGGGTGAGCGCGTCAACTCCGTCGAGACGATACTGGTAAACACGCGTGAGCTGGCCCACCATGCCGATATTGTCCGGAAAGTGCGCCAGGCCGAAGCGATCTTCTTCGCCGGGGGCGATCAGGCCAACTACGTCAACTTTTACCGGGCAACCCCGCTGGCCGATGCCCTGAACGAACGCATCCGGGCGGGAGCGGTGCTGGGCGGCACCAGCGCTGGCTGTGCTATTCTGGGGCAGATCTATTTTTCGGCGCTGCACGATTCGGTCGTTTCCGACGAAGCGCTGGCCAACCCGTTCGATCAGCGGGTTACGCTGGGGTATGCTGATTTTCTGAAACACCCGCTGCTGGCCAACCTGATCACCGACCAGCATTACACCAACCGCAACCGGCACGGCCGACACCTGACGTTTTTGGCCCGCGCTGCGGCTCAGACCCAACAACCCCGGGGTATCGGCGTCGACGAAAAAACGGCCGTTTGTGTGCTGCCCGACGGCAAAACGCTGGTATTCGGGCAGGGCAACGCCTATTTCCTGCAGGCTGCGGCCACATTGCCCGAAACGTGTACGCCCGGTAAGCCCCTCACCTGGAAAGCCGGCGCCAGAGCCGTACGGGTGGTGCGGGTAGCGGGTGCCGAGACGGGTACGGCCGGTTTCGATCTGCGCACGTTCCAGCCTGCCGATCCGACAGGTGTAACGTACTGGTATGCCGAAAACGGGCAATTGATTAAACCATAAACTACCCGGCCTGGTCCAACGTTTTAGAGAAGAACACTTCCGTAAACAACGACCATGAACCGCTATTTACTTGCCCTGCTGGTAGGGCTGGCGTGGGCACCGGACCTGCTGGCTCAGGTTCAGTATACCACACCGAAGCCCCGCGTCGACGACGTAAACGACACCGATGTGTCGATTCAACGGGTCGAGCTGACGGATCAGTACACGATCCTGTACATGAAATTTCAGGCCGCGGGTAGCCGCCGGCAGATTCCAGACCGGACCATTAGCAGTACCATTGGGTTTCAGCCATCGTCACGATTGTATGTCAATCAGGGCGAACGGTCGTACAAGTTTGTACGGGCCGAGAACATCCCGCTCGAAACCCGTCGGCGCGTTACCCCTGGCGAGTCGGTCGATTTTGTAGCGTATTTCGAGCGCATCGATCCGGGCTACACGGTATTCGACCTGTTCGAATGTAAGGACAGCTACGGATACGTTTGTTTCAACTTCTGGGGGGTGCATATCATCAACCCGCCCCGCCCGCCCAAGGATACCTACGCCAAACGGAGTCCGCGTCCGCCGGGGCCCGCAACGCCGGCGCCCCGGCCGCGTAGCCTGCCTCAGTCTGCCCCCGAAACCAAAACCCCGGCTCCCGTAACGCCGGCTCCCGTTCCGGCCAGTATATCGATAACCGGTATCACGCGCAACGCCAAAAGCCGTAAACCCATAACGGCCACGGTTAGCTACCAGCTGATCTCGGGCGCCGAAGCTGCAGGCGACGACCCCGCCGACTCGGTGCTGAGCGGCAGTCTGACCGGCAAGTACCAGATACCTGTCGACCGGCGGGGCGTTTATGCCGTTACGGCCTCGGCGCCGGGCTACTTCAGCCAGAGCGATACCCTGGCAACGAACCGGATCAACCTTACCCGCGACTTCGACCTGGTACCCATCGAGGCCGGCGCCACGGTCACGCTCCGTAATATCTATTTCAACGTGTCGAAATACGATCTCAAACCCGAGTCGTTTCCGGAGCTTAATCGGCTCGTAACCGTTATGCAGGATAACCCGACCATGCAGATCCGGCTCGAAGGACATACCGATACCGTGGGTGATTTCGATGCCAACGTGGAGCTGTCGCGCAACCGGGTCAACGCGGTGAAGCGGTATCTGGTCAGCAAAGGGATTGCCGCCGGGCGGATCGAAACGGTCGGCTACGGTCCGTCGCGGCCTATCAACACCAACCGCAGCCTGAAAGAGCGGCCCGAAAACCGGCGGGTCGAGATGGTAGTTGTAACGGTGTAAACCGAGACTCTACCTATGTCGTTTGACCTCAACGTTGTTCTGTCGCGTATCGACGAGGCCATCAGGCCATACCCCAAAGCGGCCATGTTCGAGCTGGCCGAACGTGGCTACGACAGCCTGTTCGAGCAGCTGATCTCCTGCATCGTGTCGATCCGGACGCTCGACGAAACAACCATACCCGTATCGTTGCGCCTGTTCGAGCAGGCCCGCACGCCGGAGCAGCTGCTGGCCCTGGATATCCCGACCCTGACGGCCTGCCTGTACGGCTCTACCTACCCCGACCAGAAGGCCTATACGATGCACGGCATTGCCGAACGGATCGTCAACGAATTTGGCGGGCAGTTACCGGCCGACTACGAAACGCTGACCTCGCTGAAAGGGGTGGGGCCAAAGTGTGCGAATCTGGCACTAGGGGTAGCCACGGGTCAGGCGGCTATCAGCGTGGATGTGCACGTACACCGGGTGGTCAACCGCTGGGGGTACGTCCAGACCAAACAACCCGAGCAGACCCTGAAGGTGCTGGAGAAGCAGGTGCCCCGCGAGCAGTGGGTGAACATAAACCGGCTGTTGATGCCCTTCGGTAAACACATCTGCACTGGCACCCTGCCCCATTGTTCTACCTGCCCGGTACTCAACTACTGTGAGCAGGTGGGTGTAGATCGGCATCGGTAAGGGGTTAACAATCAGGACTTCGTGTGATAAAAGTCACAGACGAGGACCTCGACGGCTGCGTACCTTGCTGGCTCAACCAGGCTTATTAATCACATGGAAGCGAACATGGGTTTTCTAGACAAACGCATCCGGCTGTCGATAGCCGCCATCGTCGTTCTGCTCATTGTCACACAACTCGTCACGGGCCTATGGGCCATTGTGTTGGGCATTGTGGCCGTTGTTTTCGCCCTGACCAGTATGACCGGCGTATGCCCTCTCTACACGGTCCTCGGCCTCCGCACCAACCGCCGAAAAACGAGTTCGGCCAAATAAGGCAGTTGTCGACTCGACCCTGTCAGGGGTAAACCCACCGACAAGGTCTGGCGAGCGATCGTATTATCAACCCTGTCAGTGGGTTTACCCCTGACAGGGTTGTTTAGGGAGGCCGGTATAAAATAACCCAGCCCTACATACGCCCTGACCAGCGAACGGGTGAGCACCTATAAAAAGCAAGTTGAAGAAATGGATCAACACTGGCCGTCGACAACGATCCGGCACGACCGTTCCGCTTACGCGGAGCAGAACACACGGGGTTAGTCGATCCTGTAAGGCCAGAAGCCGTACCGGGCAGCGTCCGTAAGATTGAGCACGCATCCAGGGGGAACAATAAAAAATGGTTTGCACAGCAGTGCAAATCATGTCGTGGTTTTGGTACTTACAGATGAGTAGCAGTCCCCGCGGTAGGACTGTTGAATGGTGAATCTTACATTAAGAAGATACTATCAGAGAGACTAGGATACATCAGCAGTAGATATCATAAGAAAGTTACATATGAAATGTAATTGGTATTGTGCTTTTGCTTGTAGTTTTACATGAATGTTTAGTTTGTAACCAACGAAGAGACTAAACTAGTAAGCTTGTTTGGACAATAGTGTTAAGCTCCAGTCGTGTAAACACGCCAATGATTTTATCAATTCGTCTACTGCATCAAACTGTAAGCCTGATAGCTCTTTGTCTGCTATCAAGTATCAATGTGCAGGCACAATCTGCTCGTACTAATTCGATTGACAGTTTGATTGCCCGAGAGAACTTGCAAAGTAGTGTGCGGTCCTACTACATCAGGCCTTTATTAGAGTTTCAGCAAGGCAATACCGAGGTGCAAGGGGACGCGAAATTTACCGAGCCACGAACTAGCCTAATGCGAAAAGTGAGTTTAGGCATTCGGGTTGGGTACCGCTCGGAACGTCTTGAGGTAGAGACTGGGTTATCATCAATTCGTGTAGGAACTGGTTACCAATTTACACCTGAATATGGGTATGGTTTAAATAGTCGAGTACGTAGTACAGACTATACCCAAGTTCCGTTAACTATTCGCTACCGTTTCTGGCAACCTGCTCAACGGTTTTCGCTTCGAGCTGGAATTGGTATAGCCTACAATTTTGATGCAAATCGACTCCCGTTATCTGCTTCATCTTTTCAAGATGAATACAGCTATACTGTTGATGGCAGTCCCACATTAGCAGGTCGAATATCTTCGAATTATATTCGAAAGACTAAGTTCTGGTCTGGTGAAATTAATCTATCTGCATACTATCAGTTGTCTAGACGTTTCAATGCCACCGTAGAAGCTAAACGGCTAATTAGCTCTAACGCTATTGCCACGTTTGACAACGTTCGAGAAGTGTACAACCCTGCCAGCACTCAACGATTCAATTCTACTGGTGGAATATACAGGTATAATGTAAATCTGGGTGTCTCGTACCAATTTGGCTTTCAAAACCGCTATCGGTATAGCGATAACTAATTTGCTTACTCATTATCATGAATAGGGTTTTGGTCTAGAAGTCTTTTGCGGCTGGCCAGCACCTTATCGAACACCCGTATCTTCTCTTTTTCCTTTGCTACAGGTGGGGCTTTTTCATTCGGAGAGGATTAGGAAAATAGAGGAGTAAAAATGACCCGGGAAAAATCCGGTAAACGAAAAAGGCCGTCTACGCGCTGGAAACGGCCTTTTTACCCTGTTTCGTGGTCCCGACGGGAATCGAACCCATATCAAACGTTTAGGAAACGTCTATTCTATCCGTTGAACTACGGGACCTGTTGTCGGTAGCTGAGCCGGGCAGGAGAAAGGATCGGCCCAGCCCGAGCTGCAGAAACCCGGATGCGGGCGAACCGTTGCCCGGGGTACCAAATAAAAACCTAAAAGGTTTGGGGAAACCTTTTAGGTTTGAACTATGCAAATTTGTCGAAAATCCGTTAACCTGCCAAACCGTCGCCGTACTCGGCCGATTCGGCCAGGGGCACGTTGACCCAGTTCGGATAGATCTGGTAGTGCTTCTCCCTGACTAACGTATACAGCAGCTCGCGCAGTTCGCCCACGTTTTCGCCAGTCTGTGCCGAAATGAACGCGACGTGATCGGCCTTGTGGGTCAGGTACGTTTTCTTCAGGAAGTCGAGCGCGGTCTGCCGACGTACCGCTACCGGTACGGCTACCTCATCCGGTGCGTCGTCGCCAAACGGATCATCGGCCGGGTCCGGCAGGCTTTGCTCCAGCCACTCTTCCTTCGGCGTAAACTGGTCCATTTTGTTGAAGACCAGCACCATCGGTTTGTCGGCGGCTTTGATGTCGGCCAGGGTGGTGTTCACGACTTCGATCTGCTCCTCGAAATTGGGGTGCGATACGTCGACTACGTGAACCAGAATATCCGCTTCGCGAACCTCGTCGAGGGTCGACTTAAACGACTCGATGAGCGTAGTCGGCAGTTTCCGGATAAACCCAACCGTGTCGGTAAGCAGGAACGGGATATTGCCCAGCGTCACCTTCCGTACGGTCGAGTCGACGGTAGCGAAGAGCTTATTTTCGGCAAACACGTCGGCTTTGGCCATGGTCCGCATCAGCGTCGACTTCCCAACGTTGGTATAGCCGACCAGCGCCACCCGGACCAGCCGGTCGCGTTCTTTCCGGCGGGTTACGCTCTGCTTGTCGATCTTGGCCAGCTTCTCTTTCAGAAACGCGATCCGGTCTTTCACGATCCGGCGGTCGGTTTCGAGCTCTTTTTCACCCGGTCCGCGCATCCCGGCGCCCCCTTTCTGACGGCTCAGGTGGGTCCACATCCGCGTTAGTCGGGGATACAGGTACTGATACTGTGCCAGCTCAACCTGCACGCGGGCCTGGGCGGTCTGCGCGCGCATCGAGAAGATGTTCAGAATCAGCAGGCTACGGTCCAGCACTTTGACGTCGGTAAACTGCCCTTCGAGGTTACGCACCTGCGCCGGGGTCAGATCGTCGTCAAAGATGATGGTATCGACGGGGTTGTCGAGTATATACGTCTGAATCTCTTCCAGCTTGCCTTTGCCCACAAAGGTGCGGGTATCGGGGCGGTCGAGTTTCTGGGTGAAGCTTTTCTTCGTGATGATCCCCGAGGTCTCGGCCAGAAAAGCCAGCTCGTCCAGATATTCTTTGGTCTGGTCGGCGGTCTGTTTCTGGGTGACGAGGGCAACCAGTACGGCGGTTTCGGCCGGTTTGGTTGTCGGGTGTGTATGGGTTTCGTTCATGAATTGATGTCTGTGGTATGTGTAAACCAGTGATGAAACGTCACTGGCCTACTATGAATAAACGGGCCATTCCGGGTAAAAGTTTCGCCCCTCAAAGGCCCTCTACACCTGCATCTGGCTATACCTGAATCAGTTTCCAGCGGCCGCGCCGGAACACCAGAATAGCCAGTACGGCCAGCAGCGTTTCGCTGAACGCCACCGCCCAGAATACGCCCGACGGCCCCCACTGCATCCGCTCGGCCAGCACGTAGGCCAGCGGAATCTCGATCAGCCAGAAGCATACGATGTTGATCAGCGTTGGCGTACGGGTGTCGCCTGCTCCGTTGAGGGCCTGGCTGACAACCATACCGTAGGCAAAGGCGACATACCCCACGCAGAACACTCGCAAACATTCTACGGCCACGGCAACCACCCGCGGGTCATGGTCGAACAGGCCAACTACCTCATGGGCACCGAGATAGAAGCCGATGCCTACCAGCAGCAGAAACACCATGTTGCAGAAGGCAGCCCGCCATACTGAGGTTTCGGCCCGGTCGGGCTGGCCGGCGCCGAGGTTCTGACCGACCAGCGTAGCCGCTGCGTTGGCCAGACCCCAAGACGGCAGGATGGTGAAGACCAGAATCCGGATGGCAATGGTATAGCCCGCTACAACTTCGCTGCCGAAGGTCGATACCAGCCTCGTCAGGAAGACCCAGCTGGCCGACCCGATCAGGAACTGTCCGGTGCCGCCGGCTGCCACGCTCAGCAGGTTTCGGATAATACCCGTGTCGGGCGTCAGGTCGTCTTTCCGCACCTGCACCGAGCTACCCGTCCGCGTCAGGGCGTAGAGCTGGTACAGTACGCCCAGCGAACGGCCGGTGGTGGTGGCTACCGCCGACCCCATCACGCCCATAGCCGGCACGGGACCAAACCCGAAGATAAACACCGGACAAAGGACGATATTGACCCCGTTGGCGATCCAGAGGGAACGCATGGCCAGCGATGCTTCGCCGGCTCCGCGCAGACTGCCACTGAGCGTGTGGAGCAGGATGATGGCCGGGGCCGAAGCAAAGATCATGCGCGTGAAGCCCGATCCGTTGGCAACCAGCTGGGCATTGCCACCCATGAGCCGCAGGATATCTTCGGCCAGCAACACGCCCGGTATGCCGAGCAGCACCGCCATCGTGAGCGATACCAGGATGACCTGCCCCACCGTAGTACCGGCTTCGCGTGGGTTGCCTTCGCCGATGCGCCGGGAAACGAGCGCGCTGGCGGCCGTACTCAGACCGATGGCGATGGAGTAAACGATGGTCAGAACCGACTCGGTCAGCCCCACCGTGGCGATGGCTTCGGTACCGATGCGGGCTACGAAAAACACGTCGACCACCGCAAACAGCGACTCCATGACCATCTCCAGAATCATGGGTACCGATAGCAGAAAAATGGCCCGGTTGATACTGCCGGACGTAAAATTGGTTTCCGAACCGCGCAGGGCAGCCAGAAATAACCTGAAAAATCTGGTCATTGATGACAACGGATTGACCCATAGCCCAACCGGCTAACGGCAACCTATGGATGATGAAACATGGAAATGGCCGCCCTGTAGGAAGGGTCAGCGAGGTACTGGAGGAGAGAAAGAAGACCTGCGTAGGGTCTTATCCGAGGAACTTCATGGGCGTTAGTGGACCGCTGGCGCGGCCGCGTTTTGCGATGCAAACCTACGCGTTTATTTTTTCGAAATCCAATCAGAATTGAGCCAGCGGTCCAGAACAGGCCCGTACAGCCTGAAAAGGCTTGTTTATCTCAGGCTGGTTGGTAGATCATCTGGATAAATCCGGTATCGAATGCCTGGCTGCTGACCAGCGTGAGCGGGGTCTCGGTAGCGCCGTCGCCGAAGAGGGGGATACCGGCGCCGAGCACGATGGGCGCCACCGAAACGATGAGTTCGTCGATCAGGCCGGCGTTCAGCAGGATGGTGTTGATCTGCCCGCCCCCAATCAGCCAGATGCCCTGGCCGTCGGTTTGTTTCAGCGACCTGACAAACGCCACCGGGTCTTCGGCTACGAACTGAACATAGGGTGCATCGGGCCGGGCCGACCGGCTGAATACGTAGTTGATCTTGTCGGCATAGGGAAACTCGCCCTCCATACCCAGAACGACCTGATAGGTGCTGTTGCCCATCAGCGTGGTGTCGATACCGGCCAGCAGATCGTCGTAGCCGTAGTCGAGCAGATCGGGGTTGGGGATGGCTTCGAGCCAGTCGACCCGGCCATCGGGGCGGGCAATGTACCCATCGAGCGAGGTAGCGATGTAAAGAATCAGTTTTCGCATAACGAACTATAGGCCGGGCAGGCGGTTAAGCAAATATGAGCGCAGAACCCTTACTTGTCAATCACATTGCCGACTATCTCGGGCACGAATTAGCCACCGGGCGCTACCCGATTAGCGAACAGGGCGGCATCGACTGCCCGTCTGACCGGCCCGTTCGTCGGCTGGGGCTAGCGCTGGAGCCGTTTCCGGGCATCCTGAACTGGGTTCGTGAGCAGCAGCTCGACGCCCTGTGGCTGCATCGACCCTGGCAGCTCGATGCGTCGCAGCTACCAGCGGGTCTGGCCCTGCTGCATCATCACCTGCCGTTCGATGAAACACTGACCATGGGCCTGAACCATCGGCTGGCCCGGCTGCTGGGGGCGGCTGACCCGGTTCGGCCGCTGGGTACCAAACAGGCTACCGATGAGCGCGGGCAACTGCTGCCCCCCCGACCCATTGGGATGCTGATCGACGTGCCTATGCGCGAATTCGACGCCCAGCTGGCCACGATCAGCCGGGCGTTTGCCGGGTACGACCGGGCCGAAGCCGGGCGGCATACCGATGTAACCCGGCTGGCGGTGGTTGGCGCTATGACCGATACGCTGATCCGGCAGGCTGCCGAAGCGGGGGCCGAGCTGTACCTGACGGGTCAGTACCGCAAACCCGCGCAGGACGCTGTGAACCAGACCGGCATGGCCGTCATTGCCGTGGGCCACCGCCGAACCGAGGAGTGGGGTCTGCTGGCATTGGCTGAACTCCTGCGCGAGCGCTGGCCGGACCTGACCACCATCTGCCGCTGACAAACCGGTTACGGAATCTCGCGGGGGTCGGTGGCTACGCGGGTGTTGTCGTAGAAGGTGTTCATCAGCGCCATGTCCTCGTCCGAGATCGTAAAGTCCAGCACATCCAGATTCTCGCGGATGCGGTCACGTTTGACCGACTTCGGAATCGTAACGACGCCGTGCTGAACCGACCAGCGTACCAGCAGCTGGTAGGTCGACTTATTGTATTTTTCGGCCAGCGCTACCAGGGGCGGGTCGTTGCGTTTCTCGCCCCGGACCAGCGGAGCGTATCCCTGGAGCTGAATCGTTTTTGAACGGCAGTATGCCAGCACGTCGGGCAGGTAACAGTAGGGGCTGAACTCGACCTGATTCACGGCCGGCACAACGGTGGCCTGCCCAATCAGTTCGTCCAGATGCGGTTGGTAGTAGTTCGAAACACCGATGGCCCGTACGCGCCCGTCGGCATAGAGTTTTTCCAGCGCACGCCAGGTGTCGAGCCGGTGCGGACTCGACGGCCAGTGGATGAGGTAGAGGTCGAGCACGTCGAGCTGCAGTTTCTCCAGGCTCCGGTCAAAGGCGCGCAGGGTGGCGTCGTAGCCCTGATCGTCATCCCAGACTTTGGTCGTGATGAACACCTCGCTGCGGGGGAGGCTGGCCGCCCGGAGCGCGTCGGCCACTTCGCGTTCGTTTCCGTAGGCCGAGGCCGTATCGATCAGGCGGCAGCCCGCTTCCAGGGCCCATTCTACCGCCTGCTGCACTTCACTGTTGTGTTGGGGCGCATAAACGCCCAGCCCCAGCAGGGGCATGTCGACGCCATTATTAAGGGTAACGGATGGTATAGTCATACGGGTAAAACGGTCTTGTGTGCATAAGAGCGTTGACCGGTCAATAGTTCAGAAAATGAGTATATCCCAATGTCAGATGAATTCAGTATCTATGGTCTTCCGTAGATAGAGAAAGTGGACAAAAGGTCCGGTATGCGACAATTTTACCTGATTGGGAGTATAGCGCTGGGATTGCTGCGGGTTGGGTCGGCGCAGTCTGTTCAGTACTCGGCCGAGCTGGGTGGGTTTGGTGCGTCTTCTGCCCAGAACCCCTTCTGGCTGCGTACCAACCAGTACGGTACGGTGCCGCTGCGCGAGTCGTTCGGGACGCTCCGGCTGGGTATCTCCCGCCCGTATGCGCCCCGACCCGACACCACCCGGAAAAAACGGATCGACTGGGGGGGCGGGCTGTATGCCGTTGCCAACGCTGGGCCGCGCCCGTTGCCCGACCAGCCGGCTTTGCTGGTGCCCGATGCCTACGTGACTGTCCGCTACCGCTGGCTGGAGCTCTTTGGCGGCAACCGGCGCGAAGTATACGGACTGGGCGATACGCTCCTGACATCGGGTTTTGTGGCCTGGTCGGGGAATGCGCTGCCTTTTCCGAAGGTTCAGCTGCACATGCCGGACTTCGTGCCGCTGGCGTTTACCCGAAACCGCATCGCTGTACGGGCTGGTTACGCCCACGGCTGGCTGGTCAACAGCTATATTCAGGGCAGTTACCTGCACCAGAAATACCTGTACGGCCGCATAGGAAGACCCCAGGCGCGGCTGAATGTATACGTTGGGCTGAATCACCAGGTGCAGTGGGGTGGCCGCGCCGATTACCTGATCGGTACGGATCTGTCGGTAGACGGTAGCCTGCCTACTTCGTTTCGGGACTATCTGTCGCTGATCACGGGCCGCTACCCGGATGCCCTGCAAAACAACCGCTTCACCACCTTCGACGGCACCAACCGGATCGGCAATCACGTCGGCAGTTACGACCTGGCGCTGGCCTGGACCGGACGTCGAGAGAGCTGGCTCCTGTACCACCAGCATATGTACGAAGACGCGTCGGGGCTGGCGCTGCAGAACGTGCCCGACGGGCTGACGGGGTTACGGTTTCTGAACAAACAGACGAACTCGGTCCGGTTCCGGGTTGAGCGGGTGGTGCTGGAGTGGCTCAGTACCACCAACCAGAGCGGAGCTACGTTCGACCAGATGGCCCGCTACCAGGGGGGCGACAACTATTTTAACAACAGCCAGTACCGCGAAGGCTGGTCGTACCGCGGTCATACGCTCGGCACGCCATTCATTGCGCCCCGTGCGTCGTTTTCGGAGGCTGTCAACGCGTTCACCGGCGGAGGGTATTTTCCGAACAACCGGATCAGGGTCTGGTACGGGGGAGGTAGCGGTCGTTTCCGGCGTGGCCCGCTGCTGACTACGCGACTCTCGTACAGCCGGAACCGGGGTACGTTTACGCAGCCTTACCCAACGGCATTCCGGCAGTTTTCGGGCCTGCTATCAGCGCAGTGGGTACTGTACAAAAAGGCTCCGCTATGGCTAACAACCGCACTAGCCCTGGATCGGGGCGATTTGTTTCCGACGTCAACGGGTGGTTCGATCAGTCTGAAAAAGAGCTGGTAAGCGATAGCCGGTCCACCGGGCGGTCGTCACTCGTCACCGTGGTCAGTGGGGTCGCGTCTCTATCTTATTATCCGTTTATCTATACCGGTTCGGTGATCGTACGAGTACTTTCCTGTAGGTAGGTTTGATTAGAGAAATATTAATTTTTACCTTTTTTCAACCCGATAAAATCCAGACATCAGATTCGGTCGTATAGGCTCATGCAGGTTGTTGCAACCTGTTCATGATCAATTAGTACTAGAAAAACTTTTCATCTATGTCTATGCTGTACCGAACAAAGCTCCGAATGGCCGCCAGCCTGCTGGCTATTGGCTCGCTCCTGACTCTGGATTCCTGCCGCGACGCGCTGCAACCCGTTGAGCCCACCGTTTCCGGTGCCCGCCTGTCGGCTAACTTTGACTTTTATGTCCTGTCGGACAACAATCAGCTACTTAAGCTCAACACCCAGAATCCGTCGGTAAGCAGCAGCTCCATGACCATTACGGGCCTGCAAAGCGGGGAGCGGCTGGTAAGCATCGACTTCCGGCCGGCTACGGGGCAGCTGTACAGCGTTAGCAGCAACAGCCGGCTGTACGTTATCAACCTGAACAGTGGCGTAGCCACGCCCATCGGTGCCGGTCCGTTCATGCCACCTACCAACGGTGACGCCATTGGCTTCGATTTCAACCCAACTGTTGACCGGATCCGGCTCGTAACCAACCAGGGCCAGAACCTGCGGCTCAACCCCGAAACCGGCGGTGTGGCTAACGTTGACGGGGCTATCAACGGCGCAGCGGGCGCGGCTGTTACGGCGGTTGCCTATACCAACAACCGGGCCGGCGTTACGACCACGACCCTGTACGACATCGACCCGATTACCGACCGGCTGTACCGGCAGAACCCACCGAACGATGGCCGGCTTGAACTCGTAGGTTCACTGGGCGTCGATATTGCCGGTACGGGTAGCTTCGACATTGGTCCGGATGGCAGCGCCATTGCGACGCTGATCAGCGGTAACACCCGTGGCCTGTACCAGATCGACCTGACGAGCGGTGCGGCCGAGCGCCTGGGCGACCTGCCGAACGTGAGCATCGTTGGCCTGGCCATCCCGACGGAGCCGGTTGCCTACGCGGTCACATCGTCGAACATGCTGTGGATTTTCAACCCGATGAATCCGACGCCCATTGCCAAGCAGATTACCGGTCTGCAGCCCGGTGAAGATATTTATGGAATCGACTTCCGGCCGGTTAACGGTCAACTCTACGCGCTGGGCAGCACGAGCCGGATTTATACCATCAACACGTCGAATGGCGCTGCTATGGCGGTAGGTGCTCCGTTTAGCCCCGGTCTGACCGTGGGTGACTACGGCTTCGATTTCAACCCAACCGTTGACCGCATCCGGCTCGTCAGCAATAGCAATCAGAACCTGCGTCTGAACCCTGACAACGGTGCTGTAGCGGCTGTTGACGGTATGCTGACCGGCTCGCTGGGTGGCGCAACCGGCGCGGCTTATACCAACAACTTTGCGGGCTCTACTACAACGACGCTGTATAGCCTCAGCAACTCCAACGGGCAGCTGTTCATCCAGAACCCGCCGAACAACGGTACGCTGGTACCCGTTGGCGGTAATGGTCTGCTGGGTCTGCCGTTTGAAGGAGCCAATGGCTTTGACATCGGTGGTACGAGCAATATTGCCTACGCTATCCTCCGGTCGAACGGCATGACCCGCCTGTACACCGTAAACCTGACCGCGCCGTCGGTTACGGCTGGCGCTATGCTGCCCGGCAACCCCACGATTCGTGGTTTCGCCGTCGGTTTAGGATTCTAATAAATTCTGGGATGACCATTTCGGATTGATTATTCCGAAAATCCGGATTGGTTATCCCGGATTTGAATTGATGTTCCCGGATTGAAATCCGGGAACATCAATTCTATTCATGGTCAGAATGGGTCCGGATTTGTATTGATGGTAATCAATGAATAGGCCCGGCATTCATGCCGGGCCATTTTTTAATCCCGAAATGGTTATCCCGGATTAAAATCCGGGCCTATTCATGGTCGGAATGGGCCCGGATTCGTATTGATGGCAGCAAATGAATAGGCCCGGCATTCATGCCGGGCCATTTTTATACATTGGTTATCCCGGATTAAAATCCGGGCCTGAGCCGGGTTTACCGGCTGAGGTATAGATTCCGTTCGGAGTAGACCTTCTGGAAGAAATCGTCGGTCAGGTCATCGATGAAATAGATGCCTTCGCCGGTCGATTTCATTTCGGGGCCAAGCTCCTTGTTCACGTTCGGGAACTTGCTGAACGAGAAGACCGGAATCTTGATGGCGTAGCCTTTTTTGACCGGCTTGAAATCGAAATCGGTCACCTTTTTGTCGCCCAGCATCACCTTGGTGGCGTAGTTGACATACGGCTCCTGGTACGCCTTGCAGATGAACGGCACCGTCCGGCTGGCGCGCGGGTTAGCCTCGATCACGTACACCTGCTCGTCTTTGATGGCGAACTGGATGTTGATCAGGCCAACCGTCTTGAGCGCGACCGCAATCTTTTTGGTGTATTCTTCAATCTGGTTGATGACGTGCTCGCTCAGGTCGAAGGGGGGCAGCAGCGCGTACGAGTCGCCGGAGTGGATACCCGCCGGTTCGATGTGCTCCATAATCCCGATGATATACACGTTCTCTCCGTCGCAGATGGCGTCGGCCTCGGCTTCGATGGCGTTCTCCAGGAAATGGTCGAGCAGAATGTTGTTGTCCGGAATATCCTGCATGATCTTCATCACGTGGCTCTCCAGCTCGTTTTCGTTGATCACGATCTTCATGCTCTGACCGCCCAGTACGTAGCTCGGGCGTACCAGCAGCGGGAAACCCAGCTCGCGCGACAGTTCGATCGCGGCTTCGGACTCGCGAACCGTGCCGAACTTCGGATACGGAATGTTCAGATCGCGGAGCATGCCCGAGAACAGCCCCCGGTCTTCGGCCAGGTCGAGCGCTTCCCAGCTGGTGCCGATGATCTTGATGCCGTAGCGCGTCAGCTTCTCCGCCATCTTGAGGGCCGTCTGGCCACCCAGCTGCACAATAACCCCCTCGGGCTGCTCGTGCATGATGATGGCGTGAACGTGTTCCCAGAATACCGGCTCGAAGTACAGCTTGTCGGCAATGTCGGGATCGGTCGAAACGGTTTCGGGGTTACAGTTGATCATGATCGTCTCGTACCCCGCTTCTTTGGCCGCCAGCACACCGTGAACGCAGGAATAGTCGAACTCGATGCCCTGCCCGATGCGGTTCGGACCGGAACCCAGCACCACAATCTTTTTCCGGCTCGACCGGACCGACTCGTTACCCGGCAGATCCGATACCGGCTCGGGCCGGTCGAGGGTAATGGGCAGCTGGTTGTTGAAGGTCGAGTAGTAGTAAGGCGTTTTGGCTTCGAACTCGGCCGCGCAGGTGTCTACGCACTTGAACACCCGCCGGATGTTGTGACGCTGGCGGTAGTCGTAGATTTTGCTTTCACGAACCTGCAGGATGTGGGCCAGCTGCCGGTCGGCATAGCCTTTCTGTTTGGCCGTGCGGAGCAGTTCGGGGGGTAGGTCGTCGAGGTCGTACTGTTGAATTTCG
Organism: Spirosoma sp. 209; assembly: GCF_002006735.1. Taxonomy (NCBI): domain Bacteria; kingdom Pseudomonadati; phylum Bacteroidota; class Cytophagia; order Cytophagales; family Cytophagaceae; genus Spirosoma; species Spirosoma sp. 209. Next base: position 164,250 of record NZ_MVEC01000004.1, read on the forward strand.
CGCTCCAGCAGAATCAGCTCTTCGATCTGGTGCAGGAACCAGGGATCTATTTTGGTCAGCTGCTGAATGGTCCGGAACGACATACCGGCCTTGAACGCGTCGTAGATATGGAACAGCCGGTTCCAGCTGGGGTGGGCCAGGCTGTGGGTAAGAGCCTCGCGGTCAGTCAGCTCGCGGCCGTCGGCGCCGAGGCCGTTGCGCCGGATTTCGAGACTCTGACAGGCTTTTTGGAGCGCTTCCTGGAAATTCCGGCCAATGCCCATGGCTTCGCCCACCGATTTCATCTGGAGGCCCAGCGACCGGTCGGCACCCGGAAACTTATCGAAGTTCCAGCGCGGTACTTTAACAATGACGTAGTCGATGGCCGGCTCGAAAAAGGCCGAGGTGGTTCCCGTAATCGGGTTGATCAGCTCGTCGAGGTTGTAGCCAACGGCCATTTTAGCGGCAATCTTGGCGATGGGATATCCCGTAGCTTTCGAGGCCAGCGCCGACGACCGGCTCACCCGTGGGTTCACCTCGATCACAATGATATCGTCGGTTTGCGGATTGACCGAAAACTGGATGTTACAGCCCCCGGCAAACTGACCGATACCACTCATGACCCGGATGGCCAGGTCGCGCATTTTCTGGTACAGCGTATCGGGCAGGGTCATGGCCGGCGCCACCGTGATGCTGTCGCCGGTATGGATACCCATCGGGTCGAAGTTCTCGATGGAGCAGATGATGATGAAGTTACCGTTGTTGTCGCGCAGCAGCTCCAGCTCGTATTCTTTCCAGCCCATAACGCTCTGCTCGACCAGCACCTCATGAACGGGTGACGCGTGCAGCCCGGCGGTGAGGGCCTTGTCGAAGTCGTCGGGATGGTTCACGAAGCCGCCCCCCGTACCGCCCAGCGTAAACGACGGCCGGATAACGAGTGGAAAGCCAATTTCCTGCGCAATTTCTTTTCCTTCCAGAAACGAGCGGGCCGTACGGCCTTTGCAGACGCCCGCGCCCAGTTCCAGCATCAGCAGCCGGAATTTTTCCCGGTCTTCGGTGGTCTCAATGGCCTTGATGTCTACGCCAATGATCTTCACCCCATACTTTTCCCAGATGCCCGCCTTATCGCAGTCGATGGCGAGGTTGAGAGCGGTCTGGCCACCCATAGTGGGCAGTACGGCATCGATGGGGCGACCCATCTCCTGGTGTTTTTTCAGGATGTCGACGATCGACTTTTTCTCCAGCGGCAGCAGATAGACGTTATCCGCGTTGATCGGATCGGTCATGATCGTGGCCGGGTTGGAGTTGATCAGACTGACTTCGATTCCTTCGTCGCGGATGGACCGGGCTGCCTGCGAACCAGCATAATCAAATTCACAGGCTTGTCCGATGACGATAGGGCCGGAGCCGATAATCAAAACCGAGCGGATGGCAGAATTTTTGGGCATTGCGGGGGTAATGTATGATGTACAATGAAAAATGAACCGGCCGGCGTACCGGAATGTACAGGATTGACCTACGAATACGGCTGACGTATGGCCAAAAATCCCGCAAAATTAGGGGTAATAGCCGACAAGACAGGCGTTTTTTTTAGAAAATGTCGACAGCTCTTGGAACAAAGGCGGCAGATCCCGGATCGCTGTTATCGGCCGGGTAGATAACGGCGCCCGGTACTATGAAAAAATGAGTATCTTGATGCCTGACAGACAGGTCGATGCCTGCTCCGTTGCTTCCCCTCTTTTCTACCATATGATACAGACATCCCCTCTTCCACACCCGGCTCCCCACCCGGAGGCCGCTTCGGTTGTGAGCTCCTGGCCGGTCTGGCGCCGGCTGCTGTTTCGGTTCACGGTTATGTATGTCGGTCTGTACATGTCGCCCCTGAAATGGGCCGGCGATGTGCCGCTGCTCAACCTGGGTGGCAACTACTACTCGATGGGCGAGAGCTGGCTGGTAACCCTGGCCAACCGCCACCTTTTTCATGTCAAGGAAGAACTGGTGCCATTCAATGGCAGTGGCGACACCTCGTACGGCTACGCCCAGCTCTGTCTTTTACCCTCCTGGCCCTGATCGGTACCGTGGTCTGGAGCGCCCTCGACCGTCGGCGGGCCTACGACCAGCTGTCGTACTGGTTTCTGGTGGTGCTTCGCTACTACGTGGCGCTGGTAGCGCTGCTCTACGGAACCATCAAACTCTTTGGCCAGCAGATGATTTTTCCGTCGCTGAGCCAGCTCGTCACGCCCCTCGGCGATCTGCTGCCGATGCGTTTTTCCTGGCTGTTTATCGGCTATTCGGGGCCGTATCAGTTTTTTTCGGGCGCGGTAGAGGTGTTGGCCGGAGTGCTGCTGCTATGGCGCCGTACGGCTACGCTGGGCGCGTTTGTGGCTGCCAGCGTTTTCCTGAACGTCATGATGATGAACCTTTGCTACGACATCCCGGTCAAGCTGTTCTCCATCCATCTCTTCGTTTTCAGCAACCTGCTGCTGCTCGGCGACGCCCGCCGACTGCTCGATTTTTTCGTCTTCAACCGACCCACGCAACCCAAACGAACGTATGCGTTTACGAGCCGGCGGGCGCGCATCGGCTGGCTGGTGCTCAAAGCCGGCTTTGTGCTGTTTTTCGGGCTGCTGCCACTCTACCGGTCTTACCAGTACAGCCAGCCCGAGCCGGTTGCCGGTAAAAAACCGCCCAAACCTAAACTAAAAGCCGGTTTCTACGAGGTGGCCGACTTCCGGGTGCCGCCCGCGTTTCCCGATTCGCTGCGGTGGCAAAACGTGGTGTTCGAAGAACAAACAACGGGTAGTATCCAGACGGCCGATACGCTCTTCCGGCAGCGCTACCGCCGGGGCTATTTCAGCTACGACCTCGACTCGGCCCGACACACCATTGCTTTCCGAAAATTTGCCGATGACAGCCTGGCGCTGTTCACCCTGCACATCGACCGGCCCGATACCAACCGGCTGCTGCTGCGCGGCCTGTTCCGGGGCGACTCGCTGACGGTAGCCCTCCGGCGCACCAACCGTCATTTCCAGCTCGCCGAACGCCAGTTCCACTGGCTCTCCGAAGCCAACCGGTAAAAACTACTGGCTGCTTGGGGTCAATTCGGATCGGGTTAGGCGGAGCGGGGGGCGGGTTTTTTAAACTGGCGATGCGTAAACCCCGCCACGGCGGTTGGTCGCTAAGTTTAGTTGGAAAACGTTGGTTGCGGGGCTACTTTTGAGTAGGTTATGGCATAGTTTTCCTATTTATGGCTCGTTTACCCGTTCTGCTTTCGTCCGTTCTGATCAGTGCGCTGGCGTTTACCTGTGTCCGCGACTATCCGGCTACGGTTCCCTATACACCACCGCCCCCGACCACCACTCCCGGCCTGCCTCCGCAGACCACGCCTTCGCCCCAGAAGCGGCTGTTTCTGGGTAACGACAAGCTGCGCGTGGGTATCGACCTCAACGCCGGTGGGGCCATTACCTACCTGGCCGAAGCCGGTAGCAGCGAAAATATGGTTAACAACGTGGACCTGGGGCGGCAAATCCAGACGTCGATCTACAGCGGTCCTTTTCCGTATTCGATCAACGGCAAGCAGCCCGTCGAGAAATGGAAATACCTCGGCTGGAACCCCGTACAAACCGGCGACGTGTTCAACAACCCCGCCCGCATTGTCAGCTACCAGCAGGACCAGAACCGGATTTACGTGAAGTCGGTGCCGCTGATCTGGCCCCTGCTCAACGAACCCGCCGACTGCTCCATGGAACACTGGTACGAGATCCAGAACAATACCGTTCGAGTTCGCTGCCGCATTACCGTCAACCGCGCCGATACTACCCAATACCAGGCCCGGACCCAGGAAACGCCCTGCGTCTACCTGAACGGCCCCTGGTACCGCATTGTCACCTACGAAGGCGAGCAGCCCTTCACCAACGCGCCCACCGTCGAGTATACCGACCGCGATATCATTACCCGCTACGCCACCGAAAACTGGATTGCCCTGCTGAACGACAAAGGCCGGGGCGTGGGGCTGTACCGGGCCAACGAGTTCCGGTATCGGTCGGCTGGTTTCGGTACGCCAAAAGTAGGGGGGGAGTTCGACGAGCACAGCGGCTACCTCAACAGCGACAGTTTCCTGCTGATCGATCATAACGGCCAGTACGAATACGAGTACACGCTGGTGGTCGGTGGGCTGACCGACATCCGGCAGTACGCCGTGAGTCAGCCGCGCCCGGCTACCCGGCCCAACTACCAGTTCACCACCGACCGGCAGGGCTGGTACTACTACAACGCCCGCGACCGGGGCTGGCCCATCCAGAACGAGCTGGCGATTCTTTTCCAGCGCGAAGACCTGACCAAGCAAAACCTCGGTATCAAGAGTCCGCTGGTGTTCTGGCGGGCTGCCGAAATTCCGAAACTGTACATTCAGGCGGCTTTCCAGACAAAAGCCACCTCGGTCCGGCTGGCCTGGCGCCGACCCGGCGAGGTCGACATCTACGACATTCCGACGCGCTCGGTCGATATTCCGATCATTGGCGATGGGCAGTTCCGGACCTATGAGGTCAACATGCAGGGCCTGCCCGGTTGGGACGGGGTCATCACCCAGATTCAGTTTATGTACCCGGCCAACCAGATTCAGTTCGAGAAAGGATCGGTGTTTCGGCTTCGCAGCGTGAGCGCTACCCGAACAAACGGCTAACCAACGGGCCATGAAAAAGGGGACCTGCCAATGGCGGGTCCCCTTTTTCGGCACTAAACGTTTCCTTACGCCAGGAACGGGGTGACAATAGCCAGTACCTGCTCTTTGGTCAGCGGCTCGTCGAAGGCTTCGGTTACGCGCTCCATGCTCAGGCCCGTCAGGCCGACCAGGTTTACGCCACCCTGTACCACTACGTCATCGCCAGCATATACAGCAGCGGGGAAACCGTTCGAGTTCACGATCCAGCCTTTGTTACCGTTCAGGTAACGTACTTTAGCTGCGTGAAGGGCTTCTACCGAGTGAATTTGCAACGCTACCGTCAGAATATCGGGAGCCGGGATCAGCCGACCGGCCTGTCCTTTGTAAGCCCGAACACCGGTGTCTTCAAACGCCTGAGCAACGGCCAGGAACGTTTGATAGCTGGTGAATACAGTTGGGAAAGCGCCTTTGGCGGTAAAATCGAAGTTTGGTTTGGCAACGGCCGCACCACCCAGCGCGCTCTTCAGCAGGGCTACGTGAGCGTTTTCGTGCTTGGCAATCTGCATGAACGTGGTCATAGCCTCACCCGTGAGGAAGCCAGCCCGGCCCGTACCGATGTTGTAGAATTCAGCTTCGAGGTACTCGAGTGTCAGGGCGAAATTCAGCACTTCAACCACGGCGCTGTTCTGCGCATAGGCTTTGTTCAGAATCGAACCGAAAGCGACCGGAGCAACGCCCATCACTGCTTTCTTCATCAGATTCTGGAAAACGTGACGACGCGATACGTGGTCAAGCCGCTCGTACACTTCGGCATCAACCTTTTCAATTTCGTTCAGTATGTTTTGTAGGTTCATGGTCGTAGCTTAATTATTGCGGCTGGGTGCGTCCGTTGATGGTTTCCTGAATGAAAGGTCTGACCAGAGCCAGTACTTCTTCCGGTTTGCGTGCTTCGCCAAGACCCGAAGCAGGACCTGGATTTACGATATCGTCGCCAGCGAACGAAGTCGTCATAGGATTGAGCAGTTCACTGATGATCGACGTGTGGCGGGCTTCAACCGAAACGATTTTGCCGGCCAGGGTCAGGTAATCAGCACTTTTCAGCAGACGGCCAGCGCCGTTGTAAGCCGATACACCCACTGCTTCGAACGTACGTGCTACGCCCAGTACCGCAGCCCGGCTACCGAAGTTGATGCTGCTGAAGTTAGGGGTAAGGCCCGGAATCGCTTTGCCACCCAGCGCAGCTTTGAACAGCTCGCGGTGAATGATTTCGTGATCGCGGATTTCGGTCAGTACGCTACGCTCGTAGCCGTTCATGCCGGCATACGGCGTCATGATTACCTGCATGTAGAAAGCGGCTTCCAGCTGCTCCAGCGCATAGGCATAGTTGAGAACACCGATATCGTCATAGCCGATGTCACCAAGGTCAATGACATCACCAGCGCGGGCGGCACCGCGGGCCGATGGATCAACCAGTTCATTTTGGCAGGCACTCAGGGCTACGCCAGCAGCCGCTGTTGCTCCAATGTAGCGCATGAAGAGACGACGCCCAAGTGCGGCCGACTCCCTGCCCGTCAACATCTGACGTACGTCAGTCTGGTCGTTGGGTAGTTTTTCCATTGAGTTGTATAAACGTTTAGTGAAATCATCTCCCGTTCGTCGAGAGAACTGGAGTAAATACGGAGAAGGTGAGCCTACGGTTTTGCACTTTTAAAAAAAAAAGTTGTATCCGACTGAGCGGGATAAAAAACACCGTTTAGTCAACAAATCTCCCTTTTTTCCGTCTAGTCGACAAATTGGTATACGGCAGGGTGCCTTGGGGTTACGTAGGAGTATCTATTGAAACAATCGGCGGTCCTTACGGTTCTACTAGCTGATTCACATTCTATCAAACAAGTCAGCGATTATGATTAAGAACGAAGAAATCGTAGAAGACCTGAACGACCTGGTCAAAATCAATAACGACCGGATTCAGGGGTACGAGAAAGCCATTGAAGACAACAAGGATGCCCAGCTGGACGATCTGTTCCGGCACTATGTTGTACAGAGCCAGAACTTCCGCAGCCAGCTGGCTGACCATATCGTGCGCATCGATGGCACGGCCGTTACCGACGCTACCTCGACCGACGTATCGAGCAAAATTCACCGGGCCTGGATCGATATAAAAGCTGCCGTGACCGGCAAAGACCGCGATACGGTGCTGAGCTCGGTTGAGTTTGGTGAGAACGCAGCCCTGGAGGCCTACAAAGACGCTATTGAGAAAGATCACCTGCCCGCCTACATCAAGGAAGACCTGATGAAGCAGATGAGCCAGCTCGAAGATGCCTACGAAAAAGTGAAGGCACTCCGCGGAGATAAATAATGAGTGGCAGGGGCCTGCCATCCATTGTTCACGGTAAGTTGACCATAAAGAGAAGGGGTACAGGAATCGCATCAGCGCTCTCTGTACCCCTTCTTCCTGTTTACTTCTCGCTTACGGCAGCGGCATGTCCTGAAAATCTTCTTCGGTCAGCTTGATCGTAGCGCCCTGTACGTTTTCGTCCAGGTGTTTGACCGACGAGGTGCCGGCGATGGGCAGCATCACGGGCGAGGCTGCCAGCAGCCAGGCCAGAGCCACCTGATATTCGGTTGCCTGATGCCGTTCGGCCACGCGGTGAATGGCCTGCTCAGCTTCCAGGTTACCAGCGCTCAGCGGATACCATGGAATAAAGGCAATGTTCTGCGCTTCGCAGTATTTGAGCACGTCGTTCCACTTCTGCTGGCCGAAATTGTACATGTTCTGCACCGATACGACCTCGAAGTAAGCCTGCGCCTGCTCGATCTGCTCAACGTCTACCTCCGAGAGGCCGATGTGTTTGATCTTGCCGGCCTGCTGTGCTTCCTGCAGAAAACCCAAATATTCTTCGGCGGGTACTTTGTCATCGAACCGGTGGAGCTGGTAGAGGTCGATCTGTTCGACCTTCAGGCGTTTGAGGCTTCCGTTCAGCGCTTCTTCGAGGTGTTTGCGGCTCCCGTCGACCGGCCACTGGTTCGGTCCGGTGCGCAGCAGCCCCCCTTTGGTGGCAATGACCAGGCCGTCGGCATAGGGGTGGAGGGCTTCGGCAATCAGCTCTTCGGAGACATAAGGCCCGTACGAATCGGCGGTATCGATGAAGTTGATGCCCAGGTCCAGACAGCGCTTCAGCACCCGAATAGCCTCGTCATGATCGCGGGGTGGTCCCCAGATACCGTCGCCGGTGATGCGCATGGCACCGTAACCCATCCGGTTCACGGTCAGGTCGCCCCCCAGGGTAATCGTACCCGCCTGGGTAGCGGGTTTGTCGGTTGTCGATTGCATAAAACAGTTTGTGTTTTAGGTTTAGTAATACGACAACCTATAAACCCAAACTGTTTAAAATTACCGTTTCTCTATGCCGTCCAGCACCCGCCGGATAACGTTGGCGCGTTTCATGAACTCCAGCGAGTTTGTCACGTCCTGATTATCGACAATCTGTTTGAACTGCTGCAGGAAATCGATATAGGCCCCCAGTGCGTCAGACACATTGGCCCGGTTCTGATCGAAGATCGGCGCCCACATCTGCGGAGAGCTTTTGGCCAGCCGCACCGTACTGCTGAAACCCGTGCTGGCCATATCGAAGATGGTTTGCTCATCTTTCTCTTTTTCCAGCACCGTCAGGCCGAGCGCAAAGGCGCTGATGTGGCTCAGGTGCGAGACGTAGGCCAGGTGCAGGTCGTGCTCCTGTGGAGTCATGAAAAACAGTTTCATGCCAATGTCGCGGAAAAGACTTTCGACCAGGGCCAGGCTATCCGGATCGCTTTTGTCGCGGTCGCAGATGATGAGGTTCTTGCCGGGTAATAACTCGCGGAAGGCCGCGCCGGGGCCGGAGTTCTCGGTACCCGCCATAGGGTGAGCCGCTACGAACTGCGCCCGGTTGGGGTGCGCATCGACGAGGTGGCAGATGAGTCCTTTGGTAGAGCCCAGGTCAACCACGGTAGCGCCCGCCGGCAGCTGATCGAGTACGGAGGGCAGCAGGTCGAGAATGACGTTGACGGGCGTAGCCAGCACAACGAGGGTACTCTGCGCAACGGCTTCGGGCAGCGGCAGCAGCTCGTCAACGATGCCTTTGGCGAGGGCCAGCTGTCCGTTCACCGCCGACGCATCGACGCCGACGAACCGCATTCGGGGGTATTTGTCACGCAGGGCCAGGGCGAATGAGCCGCCCAGAAGACCGATGCCTACGATGCTGATTGTCATGCCTGTATGCGTTGGGTTGCTTCCTGAATTCGTTCTTTGGGTACGCAGAGCGAGATGCGAATATACCGCTCGCCTTTGGGGCCGAAGATGAAGCCCGGCGCAATGAATACGTGTTTCTGATACAGCAGCTCGTTCACGAGGTCTTCGGCCGAGGCTACGGAGTCGGGCAGTCGGGCCCAGATAAACAACCCTTCCTGATCGGGGCTGTAGGTGCAGCCGAGGGCGTCGAGCAGCGCATGAACCGCGTCCAGGCGACCCTGGTAAACGGCGTTCCGCTCGCGGTGCCAGTCGTCGGAGTTGCCGAGGGCTTCCGTGGCTGCATCCATCAGGGGTTTGAACTGGCCCGAGTCAACGTTACTTTTTATGGTCAGTACCGCATCGATATACGGTTTGGCCCCGGCCAGCCAGCCAATGCGCCAGCCCGCCATGTTGTGCGACTTACTGAGCGAGTTCAGTTCAACCGCCACCTCGCGGGCGCCGTCGACCGACAACAGGCTGATGGGCGGTTTTTTGTTCAGAATCAGGCTGTAGGGATTGTCGTGGCAGAGCAGTACCCGGTGGTCGTGGGCAAACCGAACGGCCTGTTCGAATAGCTCGCGGGTGGCGGGCGCACCGGTGGGCATGTGCGGGTAGTTCAGCCAGATGATTTTGGTGTGGGGCGTAGCCGCCACCAGATCGGCCATAGCGCTCCAGTCGGGTTGCCAGCCGTGGTACTCCCGGAGCGGGTATTCCAGCACGTTGGCGCCGAGCATATGGCTCACGGCGCGGTAGGCGGGGTAGCCCAGCTCAGGCACCAGCACCCCATCGCCCTCGTTCAGAAACGTCAGCGACAGGTGGGTAATGCCTTCTTTCGACCCGATCAGGGGCAGCAGCTCCGTGTCGGCATTCAGCGTAACGCCGTAGGTATGCTGGTAAAAGCGGGCAATAGCCTGCCGGAGTCCGGGAGTACCTTTGTAAGGTTGATAGCCGTGTGCCGACGGTTGCCGGGCCGAAGCCATCAGCGCGTCGATGGTAGAGTCAGAGGGCATCAGATCGGGGTTGCCGATGCCAATATTGATGACGTCGTGGCCAGCTGCCAGGAGCGTACGTACTTCGGCGAGTTTAACCGAAAAGTAGTACTCCTGCGTTTGGTCGGCACGGTGAGCTACGGGAATGATCATTGGTACGAATGCGTCGGAGTCGGCAGATTAATCGTGGTTTGGGCCGGTCGATGAAAAAACGAACCGCAAAGATAAGGCCGAAGCGGGTCGGGTTGGACAGCTAATCCGATGAATCACGATTGCAGACAGTATTTTAGCAGGGGAGCCACATGCAGCGCCTGTAGCATCTGGCCGGTTTCGATGATGTCGAGGACGCGCTCCCGCGACACCAGGTGTACGGTAATTTCTTCGGTAATCTCCAGTTCCTGCGCCTGTACGGGTTCGACGCCCGTTGCCAGAAAACAGTAACAGCGGTTGGTATGGGTACCGGGGTTGGCCGACAGGGTGAGCAGCGGCTCCCAGTGCCCACCGCCAAAGCCGGTTTCTTCGAGGAGTTCGCGCTGGGCCGTGGCCAGGGCCGACTCGCCCGGATCGACTACGCCGGCGCAAAGCTCGTAGCGAACATCGGCCGATCCGTGCCGGTACTGGCGGATCAGCACCAGCTGGCCTTCGGTCGTAACGGCCACTACGTTGATCCAGTCGGGGTACTCGAGCAGAAAATAGTCAGGAATATACCCCCCGCTGGCCATCCGGACGGCGTCTTTCCGAACTGTGAACCAGGGTAGCTGATGGATGTATTCAGAGGATTCGACCTGCCAGGGCTGCGGGTCGTTGTCAGGCGTTGTCATGCCGCAAAGGTAGGCACGACTAGCGGACTAATTCGTCGGCGAAGCGCAGATACTGCGCCCAGTCGTAGTCGGTTACGTCATGTTTGCCGCTTCGGTTGTGGTAGCGTACCGTCTGGCCTACAGGCTCGTTCAGGCCCGGAAAGCGAACCGGACCCAGCCCGGTTTTGCCATACAGCCGGTAAACGCTTTCGGCTTCGACACCGCCCAGAAACTCGCCCCGCGGGTCGGACCACTGATCGCCGTCGGCACTGGCAATATAGAGCGGGCGCGGGGCTATCAGCGCCAGCAGTTCGTGCTGATCGACAGGCAGTTCGGCTACTCGCTTGCTATAGGTGGTGTAGCGCGGGCAGAACCAGTGCGGGAAATGGGTGCTGATGCGCTCCAGGGTTTCGCCGTACCAGCGCCGGGCCAGGGCCGCCCCGCCCTCGCCCGACTCGTTGGAGATGACGGCTGCAAACCGGGTATCCTGCGCTCCGGCCCATAACGAGGCCTTGCCAATCCGCGAATGGCCCATCACCATAACCCGTTTGCTATCGATGGCGGGGTCGGTTTGCAGGTAATCCATGATGCGGCTCAATCCCCAGGCCCAGGCTCCGATAGCGCCCCAGTTGCTGGCTTTGGTAGTATCGCCCAGTACGGAGCGGATGCCCGTATGCCAGCCCTGCGGGTAGTCAGGTTCGATGTCGCCATAGTAGGCCGTAGCCAGGGCGTAACCCCGTTTCAGCACGGTTTCTATGGGCCAGCGGGTGGCTTGCAGGCCACGGGCTTTTTCGGTAGCGCGGTTGTTGACCGATACGTTGCCAATCACATTGCTGACCCAGCGGGTCGAGAGCGGAATATCGGCTTCGGTCGTGACGCAGTGGTTGCCGCAGAAGTTCAGGCCCAGGAAAACGGGCGCGGGCTTTTGAGCGCTTTTGGGTATGTACAGCAGTACGTCGATGGGGGGCAGTTGGGGGTAGTCGGCAAAGAAAATAGAGATCTGCTTCCGGGTGGCCAGCCCGTTCAGGGCCGCCTGGTCGATATTGCTGACCTGAAACCGGAGTTTTACGGCCTGAGCCGGGGTTTGCCCGTACACGTTGTCGGCAAAGAGTTGCAGCAGTTCGGTCCGGCGTTTTTGCCAGTCGGCCGGGCTGCTGATGCGTTTGCCTGCCTTCGAAACCAGCGGGTCGGGCAGGGTATACGTACCTACTTTGGCTTCGTCATAATTGGCGGGCGGCTCGGGAGCCTGGCCCAGGGCGGGCTGTAGGAGGGTGAGTAACAGCGCTAAACCAGGAACAAGGCGGGTCATCAGGCTAGGGAAAGGGTTCTGTCGGGAAAGCAGCGAACCGCCTTTTTCATACTGATTTTAGCCAATTCATATTAACCGGCTTGTCTGTTTCGTTGTCTAAACGGTTTTTACCTTCGCGTGCTGATTGTTCGAGATACCTGATGAGAAACGCTTTTTCTGTTTGTGCTGCTGCTCTTTGCCTGTTCGCTACGTCCTGCCACCGTCCCGTCGCTTATTTTCAGCGTACGCCTTACAGCCCGGCCCGGCTGGCGCAGGCAACTCCTGAACCCGCTGCCGACATGCCGGAAGATACCCTGGCGCTGGTAGCTGACGCTATGACTGAGCCGCCACAAACAGAACCTATCCAGGCCGGACCCATCCAGGCCGGACCTATCCAGGCTGCCCCGCTCCTGGCCAGTCGGCAAACGCGTATCGACAACTCGGCCCAGACGCGCCTGGACCACCGCATGCGTCGGGTCGAATCGATGCTGACCCACCCCGCGCCGGTCGCCGATCAGCAGCCGGGGCCGGGCCCCAAACCGAAAAAGCAGATGCGGCTGGGTAACAAGATCCGGCAGGCGCTGGGCATGCCGCTGCGCGAAGAGCTGAACTGGTGGCAGCGCATCAGCTGGAAACTGAAAGCTTCGGTTATTGTCATCCTGGTGGCCATCCTGTTTGCTATCTTCCACGTAACGATCCTAGCCGTAATCTTCGGTCTGCTGGGGGCCTTCCTGCTCATCAGTGGCCTGCGCCGGTCGTTCAAGGTGCGTCGGCCATGGTTCTGATCATTCCGGTCTGACCGGGCGGCCAGACCGGAACGATGCCCTTATTTAATAAACCGGATCGAGAGCGGATACCGGTAGTACTCGCCGTTATTGGCTTTGATAGCCGCAATCAGCGTAAAGATCAACCAGACGGCCCCAACCACCCAGAGGAGCACGAAGCCAATCAGGATCAGGAAGAGCAGAAACGCCACGCCCGCGGCCAGGGCCATGGTAATGTTGAAGTTAACCGCTTCCTTGCCGTGGTAGTCGATAAACGCCGACTTGTCTTTCTGAACCTGCCAGACAATCAGCGGCCCAACGAGGCTGCCGACCAGCGTGAAAAACCCCGTCAGCGAACTCAGGTGCGTTAGCATGGCCCACATGCGCTCGTCGGACTGGCTCATGGGCGGTGGCCCAACGGGAGAGCTGCCCAGTGGGGGAGGGGGTGGTTGATTCTGCATAGAAACACGGTTTGGTGATTACTTAGTCCAGCGCAATAACCCAGTCGTCCTGTTCAACCACGATTCCTTCGGTCAGCACGACCTTGGCTACTTTCCCTTCTTTGGGAGCCGCCACGATGCTTTCCATCTTCATGGCTTCGATAACGAACAGCGGCTGGTTTTTCTTCACCGCATCGCCTTCTTTCACCAGAATACGCGTCAGCCGGCCCTGCAATGGAGCCCCTACGTCGCCGTCTTTGCTTACTTTGGCGTTCATCTGCTTTTCTACCTTCGAAGCCCGGTCGCGGACCTGCACCTGGCGGGTCTGGCCGTTCAGCTCGAACGTGATCGTGCGCATACCGAACGCGTCCGGTTCGGACTGGAACAGCAGCCGGACCAGGATGTTCTTGCCTTCTTCGATCTGAATCAGAATCTCTTCGCCGGGCTTCAGGCCGTAGAAAAAGGCGGGCGTCGGAATAACGCTGACGTCGCCATACTGCTCGTTGGCTTTGTAATATTCGTCATAGACCTTCGGGTACATCTGGTACGAGAGGTAATCGACAAAGCCGTCGTTGTTCGGGTATTTCTCCTGGAAAGCCGCGAAATCCTTGTCGAAATCGATGGGCTTGAGGTGTTCGTTCGGGCGGCCCTTTATCGGCTCTTCGCCTTTCAGGACGGCCTGCTGCACATCGTCGGGGAAACCACCCACCGGCTGGCCCAGCTCGCCCTTGAAGAATCCTTTTACCGACTCCGGAAACGCCAGCGATTCGCCACGGGTCCGAACGTCGTCGGCGGTCAGGTTGTTGGCGGTCATGAAAATGGCCATGTCGCCGACTACCTTCGAGGACGGAGTTACTTTCACGATGTCGCCGAAGAGCTGGTTGGCCACGACGTAGTTTTTCTTCAGCGTCTCGAACTTGTCGCCAAGGCCGGTAGCCATCGCCTGCGGTTTGAGGTTGGAGTACTGCCCGCCCGGAATCTCGTTTTCGTAGACCTCCGCACTGCCGGCTTTCATGCCGCTTTCGAAGGGGTAATAGTACTCCCGAACGTCTTCCCAATAGTTGGAGTATGCGTTTAACGAAGACAGGTCGATGGGACACTCGCGTTCGTGGCCCTGCATCATGGCTACTACCGAGTTGAAGTTAGGCTGCGAGGTTAAGCCCGACAGGGCGCCCAGCGCACAGTCGACAATATCGACACCGGCGTCGATGGCTTTCAGGTACGAAGCAGCCTGGATACCCGGCGTGTCGTGGGTATGGAGGTGGATCGGGATGCTGACGGCCTGTTTGAGTTCGCGGACCAGCACCTCGGCTGCCAGCGGCTTCAGCAGCCCGGCCATGTCTTTGATCGCCAGCAGGTGAGCCCCCTCGTCTTCGAGCTGACGGGCCAGGTCGAGGTAATATTGCAGGGTGTATTTCGACTGGCTGGGGCTGAGCATATCGCCCGTGTAGCAGATGGCGGCTTCGCAGAGCGCGTCGGTACGTTCGCGGACGGCCCGGATGCTGACCTTCATAGCGTCGATCCAGTTCAGCGAGTCGAAAATCCGGAATACGTCGATGCCGGTTTCCCACGACTGTACCACAAATTTCTCGATCAGGTTATCGGGGTAGGCCGAGTAGCCAACGGCGTTGGAACCGCGGAAGAGCATCTGGAGCAGCATATTCGGCATGGCTTCGCGCAGGGCTGCCAGCCGTTTCCAGGGGCTTTCGTACAGAAAACGCATCGCCACGTCGAAGGTAGCTCCGCCCCAAACTTCCATCGAAAACAACTCCGGATGGGCTTTGGCAAAGCCTTCGGCCACCCGTTGCAGATCCTGCGTCCGGACCCGCGTCGCCAGCAGCGACTGGTGACCGTCGCGGAAGGTGGTATCGGTGTACAGGATCGGTTTCTGGTCGTTGACCCACTGAACGAACGACTCGCGGCCCAGCTCTTTCAGGCGGTTGCGGTTGCCCGATGGGTAGGGCCCGAAGGTATCGAAGGGTGGCACGACCGGCGTCCGGAATACCTTGCTGTCGTCTTTCTTTTTCACCTCCGGATTCCCGTTTACGATCACGTCGGCCAGGTAGTTGAGTACCCGCGTAGAGCGATCCTGCGGTTCGCGGAGCTGGAACAGTTCGGGGTGATTTTCGATGAACGACACCCGCGCTTCGCCCCGCTGAAAAATTGGGTGACTGATGACGTTCAGCAGGAAGCCGATGTTGGTTTTAACCCCCCGAATCCGGAACTCGACCAGCGCGCGGGTCAGACGCTGGGTAGCGCCCTTGAGCGTACGGCCCCGGGCCGACACCTTCACGATCATCGAGTCGAAATACGGCGAGATTTTCATGCCCGCGTAGCTGCTGCCTTCATCGAGCCGGATACCGAAACCGGCTGCGTTCCGGTACGCGATGATGGTGCCGAAGTCGGGTTTGAACCCGTTGGCGGGGTCTTCGGTCGTGATGCGGCACTGGATGGCGAATCCGTTGAGGGGCACCTCGTCCTGGTGGTTGATGTAGATGCCGTTGTCGGAGAGCTGATACCCCATCGCAATCAGGATCTGTGTCCGAACGATGTCGATACCGGTCACCTCTTCAGTAATGGTATGTTCTACCTGAATGCGGGGGTTGACCTCGATAAAATAAATATTCTCGTTTTTGTCGACGAGGAACTCGACCGTTCCGGCGTTGGAGTAGTTCACGGCCCGGCCCAGCTGCAGGGCGTAGTCGTACAGTTTCTGCTTGGTTTCCTGCCGCAGCCCGAACGACGGCGCTACCTCGACCACCTTCTGAAACCGTCGTTGTACCGAGCAGTCGCGTTCGTAGAGGTGAACGATATTGCCGTGCTGGTCGCCCAGGAGCTGTACTTCAATGTGCTTGGGATCTTCGATGAATTTTTCGAGGAAGATGGTATCGTCGCCGAACGCGTTGCGGGCTTCGTTTTTAGCCTCGGTAAACGCTTTCTCGAAATCGTCGACGTTCCGAACAACGCGCATCCCGCGTCCCCCTCCGCCGGCAGCCGCTTTCACCATGACCGGAAACCCGATGCGCTGGGCTTCCTGCAGGGCAAACTCGGGCGACATATTTTCTTCGCGCGAGTCGGGGATGAGCGGTACATTGGCGCTCATGGCCAGGTTTTTAGCCCGTACCTTATCGCCCAGGGCGTCCATGGCTTCGGGCGACGGGCCAATGAAGATGATGCCTTCTTCGCGACACCGGCGCGCCAGCTTCACGTTTTCGGACAGAAATCCGTAGCCGGGGTGGATGGCGTCAATCTGGTGACGTTTGGCCAGCAGGATGATCCCTTCTACGTCGAGATACGGCTTTAGCGGATCTTCGTCGCGGCCAATCTGGTACGCTTCGTCAGCTTTGTAGCGGTGGAGTGAATACCGGTCTTCGTAGGTATAAACAGCAACGGTGGTGATGCCAAGTTCGGTAGCAGCCCGCATGATGCGGATGGCAATTTCGCCCCGGTTGGCGACGAGCAGGCGTTTAATCGGGCGGATGTAATCTTTCATGGTAGTCAGGCCAGCGTGGCTTCAGGTTGTACAGGTGTCGAAACGACAAGGCAAGATTATCGAAAATTTTGGGAAATGGAGAAGTTGCCATAGAAAGGAATTGTTTTTCGTGGTAAATGGCCCCTGCAAGCGTCTGTATTCGTATGGGTTGGTTTACTTATTATTCGTTATAAACCGCTGTCAGGGTCTTCGGGGAGATAGGGTTGTCGTCACTGGTTTGGCACCACTGTCAGTAAGTGCCTTTATAACCACTGTCAGGGTCTTCAACCACTGACAGGGTTCTGGTCGCTTACACCCTGTCAGTGGTCGAAGACTCTGACAGGGGTGCCAAACAGATAATCTACCAACCTCTATTGGACATCACCAAACCACCAACGCCTGTAGCAGCCGGAGGTACCATTGGCTTCGGGGCGGATAATTCGGAGAGTCAGCTGGATGGCATGGCATTAAGCCGTAAACTTGCGCTACAAATAACCCACTAGTATTCACGACAATGTTTGCTCGTTTACTCTCTATGGCTGCCGTAGCCTGCCTGACCGGTACGGCCTATGCACAAATTCAATTACCAGCCGCCAGCCCGTCGGCCACCGTATCGCAGCAGGTCGGTCTGGGTACCGTTACCGTCGAGTATGCCCGCCCGTCGCTCAAAGGCCGCACCATGTTCGGCGACCAGGTTCCCTACGGTAAAGTGTGGCGGACCGGAGCCAACAAGATCACCAATATCGTGCTGTCAGAAGATATGCTGGTGGCTGGCAAAGCTATTCCCGCCGGTCGGTACGGGCTGTACGCCATCCCGACCGCTGCTGACTTTACGTTTATTGTCAACAAGGATGCGAATAGCTGGGGGGCGTATGACTACAAAGAAGCGAACGACGTAGCCCGGTTCGCGGTCAAAACCGAGAAAACAAACGCCCCGGCCGAAGCACTGACCTTTGAGTTTACCGACTTTACCCCCACATCAGCCAACCTGACGCTGCGCTGGGAGAAACTGGTGGCACGTTTGCCCCTCAAAAACGACCCCGACACTAAAATCATGGCCCAGATTGCGGAGCAGACGGCCAAAGCCGACGTTAAACCGGGGGTGTTATCGGCCGCTGCCAATTACTATTACGATACCAATCGGGATATGAAGCAGGCCCTGACCTGGGCCAATAAAGTGGTCGAGTCAGAAAAACAATACTGGACTTACCACCTGCGGGCTAAGATCGCGGCCAAAACCGGCGACTGTAAACAGGCCCGCGCTGACGCCCAGCAATCGCTCGAACTGGCTAAGAAAGCCGGTGATGATGCGTATATCAAAAATAACGAGCGGATTCTGGCCGACTGTAAGTAAGCAGCCTGCCGACGCGCCGGACAGTAAACCATCCGGCGCGTCGGAACGCGATACACTAACCCCATTTCTGATGTCTATTGCTAAGCGCGTCAGTCGTTTCGATGCTCACCAGCGGCTCTATCTGGCGCTGGGCGTTGCGTTGCTGACGGCGTTGGTGGTGATGCCGACCACCTATCAGACGCCGGTAAAGCTAACCCTGATCTGGATCGGGTACGCCTGTACGGTACTAGGGCTGATGTGGACGTCGATTCTGGTGGCGCACCCCCGCGATCTGCCCCGGCTCTCGCGCCTGCAGGATTCGAGCCGGACATTCATTTTTGCGTTTGTGGTCGTGGCGGCTGTGGCGAGCCTGTTTGCCGTTGTGGCCCTGCTCGACAGCATGAAGCCAGCCGAACGGGCCACGCATAGTACGCTGGCTGTGCTGGCCGTTTTCAGTGCCTGGGCGCTGGTGCATACGGTATTCATCATGCGATACGCGCACCTGTACTACGGCAACGACCCCCGACAAACGCATCGGCCGGGGGGACTTGATTTCCCGCACGAACCCGAACCGGATTACCTCGACTTTGCGTATTTCTCGTTCGTGATCGGGATGACGAGCCAGGTGTCCGACGTGGCCATTGGCTCGAAGGCCATGCGCCGGACAGCGCTCATCCATGGGGTACTCTCGTTTGGGTTCAACACTACCATCATTGCGCTGACCATCAGCGGCCTCGCCCCCCTGCTTTAGCTTGCTGCTTACGGGCTTTCTCGGCCTGCTCGCGCTCGTATTCTTCCCGATGCCGTTTGTCTGACTCCAGGGTGCGGTACAGGCCGTTAAGAACATAGATGTCGTCTACTTCATCGATGAGCCGGTGCAGGTGTTCGCGGACTTGGGTAATATTCATTCGTTTATCTGGTGACGCGCCCACTAAGCTGACGCGTACGGAAAGAGAGGTGATTTTTGTCCCGGCTGCGTATATCCGGTTGTTCTTATAACACACCAGCGCCCGTTTTGGGTCAGTGAAAAAAGAAATAGCCGAGCGCAATACCGGCAATAACCCCGACCAGATCGGCAAACAGACCGTACGGAATGGCGTAGCGCGTGTTTCGGATGCCTACCGAGCCGAAGTAGAGCGCTACGATGTAAAACGTCGTGTCGGCCGACCCCTGAAAGATGCATACCAGCCGCCCTACGAACGAGTCGGGGCCAAACTGCTTCATGGCATCGATCATCAGCGCCCGTGCGCCCGAGCCGCTCAGCGGTTTCATCAGCGCCACGGGCAGCGCATCGGTAAAGTCGGTATTCAGCCCCGTTAGGTCGAACAGGTATTTCATGCCGCCCACGAGGTAGTCCATAGCGCCTGCATTTCGAAACGCACCGATGGCCACCAGCATCCCAACCAGATACGGAATGATACGCACCGAGGTTTCGAACCCGCCTTTGGCGCCTTCGATGAAGGTCTCAAAAACCGGCACTTTTCGGCGCATGGCCCCCAGCAGAAACGACACGACGATGGTCAGCAGAATCAGGTTGCCCGTTACTTTCGAGATGATTTCTATTTCTTCTTTCGGCTTGCCCGACAGCCACCACAGGGCCAGCACAATCAGGCCGGTGATGCCCCCGAGCCAGCCGAGTACGGTGGTGTTTAGCAGGTTGATACGCTGTTTGAGCGCAACGGCTACCAGCGCTACCACGGTGGTGACGTAAGTGCCGATGATGCAGGGAATAAAGATATCGGACGGGTCTTTGGCGCCCAGAATAGCCCGCTGCGCCATGATGCTGAGCGGTATGATCGTCAGCCCCGAGGTGTGCAGGACCAGGAACATGATCTGCGCGTTCGAGGCTGTGTCTTTGTTGGGGTTCAGCTCCTGCAAACTGCTCATGGCCCGCAGGCCGAAGGGCGTGGCTGCATTGTCGAGGCCGAGCATGTTGGCCGAGAAGTTCATGATCATCTGGCCGTTGGCCGGGTGATCTTTCGGTACTTCGGGAAAGAGTTTATGGAAGAACGGCCCGATGATCCGCGCCAGAAAATTGATGGCGCCGGCTTTCTCCCCTACGTTCAGCAGCCCCAGAAAAAACGTCATTACGCCCGCCAGCGGCAACGCAATGTCCATGACCGCTACCTTCGACGAGTCGAACAGGCCCTCAACAATGATCTTGAAAATTTCGGTGTCGCCCAGAAAAATGAGCTTGGCCAGCGCCACCAGAAAGGCAATCAGAAAAAAAGCAACCCAGATGTAATTTAGAGCCATCAGTCTCGATGAGTGAACGAGCGAATGAAGAGAAGAACGATCGACTTCGTCTACGCCCCTGCGCCAGCTTTGGTTATAAATCCTGTAAGTTTACACGATCGACCGGCACAAATCAATCTTCATGAACGACTACCTCACGAAGCATCCCCATTTTATCACGTTTCTGCTCCTGTTTTCCCTTTTTGCGTCACTGACAACGTCCCTTACGGCCCAGTCGCTCGAAGGGGCTATGAAAAAACAAGGGCTTGTCGACATCCAGACGGTAGACCCGTCCATTCTGGTCGAACTGAAGTACTCGACGACCGATAACTTTGTCGGGAAAGATGTCTACGGCGACCTGACGCGGGCGTACATGCAGCCAATGGCAGCCCAAAAGCTAGCCAGTGCCAGCCGGGCGTTACAGGCCCGTCACCCCGACCTTCGCCTGTTGGTCTACGATGCGGCCCGCCCGCGCAAGGCGCAATGGAATCTCTGGAACGCCCTGCCTGAGCTAGCCGAAGGCGAACGCCAGAAATACGTAGCTGACCCGCGCAAAGGATCGATTCATAACTACGGTTGCGCGGTTGACCTGACCGTGGCCACGAAAGAGGGGAAACCCCTCGATATGGGCACTAAATACGATTTCTTCGGTGAACTGGCGTACCCGTCCGAAGAGGAGCGGTTGCTCAAAGCCGGTAAGCTGACCAAACAGCAGGTAGAGAACCGGCGTATTCTCCGCACGGCCATGCGGGCGGGTGGTTTCAGCTCCATCGAGTTCGAGTGGTGGCATTTCAACGCCCTGTCCCGCGAAAAAGCCAAAATGATGTTCCGGATTGTCGACTGAACTGTTTTCTGGTAAACAACAAATCAGCTCCCTGTCTAGGCTACGGCCCCGCGCCGTCGATGCATGGCTTTTATAGGTTAAAATACCAGATTATCGATCAGGCGGACGTTGCCGAGGTGGGCGGCCAGGCAGATAGCCGTCTGGCCGGGAGCCAGCACTTCGTTGGCCAGTTGCAGCGTATCGGCGTTGGCTACTTCGACGTACTCCAGCCGGAAACTGCGGTGGTTGGTGAAAAAACCGGTTACAGCCGCCTTCGCCTGTGTTGTACTCTGGCCCTCGCGCAGCAGATCGTGAGCCAGCGTCAGCGCTTCGTGCAGGGCGGGTGCCTGCTCCCGTTCGGCCGGTGTCAGGTTGCGGTTACGCGATGACATGGCCAGTCCGTCGGTTTCACGGACGGTAGGGCAGCGGATCAGCTCGACCGGGAAGCTCAGATCGCGGATGAGTCGGCGTACGACGGCCACCTGTTGCAGATCTTTCTGGCCGAAATAGGCCCGGGTGGGCTGAACGATGTTGAAGAGTTTAGCGACTACGATGCCTACGCCGTTGAAATGACCCGGACGCATGGCGCCTTCCATGACCGTTTCCAGCTCGCCGAAGTTCAGTTTGAGAAGGGGGGGCTCGGGATACATCTCGTCGACCGAAGGCGCAAAAACTACGTCGCAGCCCGCCGTTTCGAGCAGCCGACAGTCCTCCTCGAGCGTGCGCGGGTACCGGGCCAGATCGTCGGGGTTATTAAACTGCACCGGGTTAACGAATATACTACAGACAACCAGATCGTTCTCCTCTTTGGCCTGCTGAATCAGGGTTAGGTGGCCATCGTGAAGAGCGCCCATGGTAGGTACAAGCCCAACAGAATGAGTAGGTTGACGGGAAGAAAGCTGTTGACGAAGCGAAGCAATTGAGTGAATGAGGAGCATAAAGTAGACGAGCTTGGACGCAGAGCCGGGCGTAGGAAACCGGGCAGAAACAAGCCGGTGGGGCTTATTATCGGGCTGTGCGATCCTTCTTTTTTTGCACAAATCTTATTGAAATACGGGAAAAAATTGTATAATTTTGCAAGTTTTTTGGTTCTCTCAGACAACACCCGCTTCCCGTTCTTATGAGCAAATTACGTATTCTTTACGTTGCCAGCGAGATTAATCCCTTTCTGAAAACGTCCGATGTTGCCGATTTCGTCCGTAAACTGCCGCAGGCTATGCAGGAGCGGGGCATGGAAATTCGAATCCTGGTGCCGCGCTTTGGACTGATCAACGAACGCAAAAACCGCTTGCACGAGGTAGTACGGTTGTCGGGTATCAATATTGCCGTGGGTGACGAAGAGAAACCATTGATTATCAAGGTGGCTTCGATCCCGACGGCCAAGCTACAGGTCTATTTTATTGATAACGAAGACTATTTCCAGCGGAAGTACGTTTTTCATGACAAAGAGAATCGCTTTTACGAAGACAACGATGAGCGGGCTATCTTCTTCTGCAAAGGCGTGCTCGAAACCGTCAAAAAGTTAGGCTGGGCGCCCGATATCGTACACTGCAACGACTGGATGACCGCCCTGATTCCGCTGTACCTCAAGACAACCTATAAAAACGACCCCATGTTTAAAGACACCAAGTCGGTTTTTACGGTTTACAACAACGCCTTTGAGCATCGCTTTGAAGGCGACATCATCGAAAAGGCCCGGATGATGGACATCGACGACGAAATGCTGGCAGAATTGAAAACGGCGGACTTCCCCGGCTTCATTCGAATTGGCTCAACCTATGCAGACGCTGTGGTTCGCGCCGAAGAAGAGTCGAGCGAAAGTCTCAACGCCATTTTAACTGATTTACCCGAACATAAATTTGATGCTGCCGACGATGAAGATGTTGCCGAACGTTATTACAACCTGTACACGCAGCTGGCTGGGTAGACTAACTCTACTGGCCGGTGCTGTAGCGGGCGTTCTGGCCTGTGAAGAACCTAAAGAAATCGGGCTAACCCCTACCACGCCCGTTACTGTTTCCTATACCGATACGCTGACCGTTACGCGCGAAACCATTCGGTTCGACTCGGTCCGGAGCAATGACCAGAGTACCATGCTGGTCGGTCGGTATACCGATCCCATCTTTGGCCGGGTGCAGACCCGGTCGTTCGTGCAGCTGTCGCTGGGGTCTAATTTTGTGGTGACCGACTCGGCCACGACCAACGTAACGCCCGCCAGCCGTATCGTTTATGATTCGACGCGCCTGTTTCTGGACTACGATCAGCTGTATTACGGCGATACTACCCAGACGCAGGAACTCCAGATTTACCGGCTTACCGACAGTCTGAACACAACGATCAACTACGATATCAGCAGTAATGTGCCGGCCGAAGCCCAGCCGCTGATTCGGCAAACCATCCGGCCGCGTCCGAACACAACGGATTCGTTATCGTTCAAGCTGACCGTGCCCGACGCATTTGGGCGGGAGCTGATGGCGCTGGCCAATACGGAAGCGGGTAAAACAACCAATCCGGCCTTGTTCCGGGCGCAGGTCCGGCGCGGGCTGATGCTGACAACGGCCTCCTCCAATCAGGCGGCTGTGATCGGCTTCTCGACCGGTTCGGCGGTGGTTGTCTATTACCACGTTGAAGGCGAAAGACGGGTGCGGTTCCAGATTTTCTCGCTGGCCGGGAAGCGATTCAACCAGATCACGGCCGATCGTTCCGGTACGGCGCTGGCCAACCTGCAGCGGGGGCAGGTACTGCCAGCCTCGGCCACCAACGAGCGTACCTTCGTTCAGCCGGGTACGGGCGTAACCACCCGGCTCACGTTCCCGACGCTGACCCGTTTTGTACAGCAGGCGCGGGTGGCCATCAACCGGGCCGATCTGATCATTACGCCAACCCGATCGACGAATGACAATATCTACGCGCCCTACCTGATGTCGCTGGCCGAGCTCGATGAGAAAAACGTGCTGCGCCGGACAGATGTAACGGGTTCGGGAACGAGCCGGTTTGGCGGCTTCCCGTTCATCGTCCCTGCAACGGGCCCGACCGACCGGACGGCCATCAGCTTTGCGCGGCCGCAACAGGTAGAACTGCGTGAACGCACCCGGGATTATACCTTCGATATGACGGGCTACCTGCAGTCGATCGTAATCGGCATAACGCCCAATACGGGGCTGGCGCTGGTAGCGCCGGGCGGCACGCTCTTTCCGCAGAATGCAAACGGGGGCGTTAGCGATGCCACCCAGGCTTTCCTGACCGACCGGGTCTGGCGAGCCGCGCTTGACGGCAAATCCAGTGTGAAGCTGGTGGTTTTCTATACCACCTCAAACTAGGAACCGCCGGACCGTCGGATTGACTTTTTCCAAAAAGCCGGATAATCCGGCTTTTTGTATTTGCTTTATACCCAGGACCGGACTCTGGCCGATCTGGTTTATGTTTGTAACCCTGTTAACATTTTATCAAGAATCGACTTATGTGCGGTATTGTAGCATATGTTGGGCACCGGGAAGCGTGTCCGCTGGTACTGAAAGGGCTGAAACGGCTCGAATACCGGGGCTATGACAGCGCCGGTGTAGCACTACTGAACGGTACGGATCTTCAGGTATATAAGAAAAAAGGAAAGGTGGCCGCCCTGGAGCAGGAACTGGCCGGGCGCGCGCTGCACGCTACCGTGGGCATGGGCCACACCCGCTGGGCTACCCACGGCGAACCGAACGACGTAAACGCGCACCCGCACTACTCGTTCCATCGCAAACTGGCTATTATTCACAACGGGATCATCGAGAACTACGCGGCTATCAAACAGGCGTTGCTCAAGAAAGGACATACGTTTCAGAGCGAGACCGATACCGAAGTGCTGGGTCAGTTCATCGAGGATATCTGGGAAAATAACGGCGGTACGCTTGAAGAAGCCGTACGGCTCGCGTTGCAGGAAGTCGTGGGCGCCTACGCCATCGTGGTCATGAGCGAAAGCGAACCGACCCAGCTCATTGCGGCCCGCAAAGGCTCACCCCTCGTCATTGGTGTGGGCGATAACGAGTTCTTCCTGGCCTCGGATGCGACGCCCATCGTAGAGTACACCAAGGAGGTGATTTACCTCAACGACTACGAAATTGCGGTCATCCGGAATGGCGAACTGCGGGTCGTCACGCTCGACAATACGACTACAACGCCCTACGTGCATACCATCGAGCTGGAGCTGGAAGCCATCGAAAAAGGAGGCTACGACCACTTCATGCTCAAAGAGATATTTGAGCAGCCCCGCTCCATTGCCGACTCCATGCGCGGCCGGGTCAACGCCGACGCGGCCATGCTGCAACTCGGTGGCCTGCGCGACTATATGGACAAACTGGCCAAATCGAAGCGGATTGTCATCATCGGCTGCGGTACGTCGTGGCATGCCGGGCTGGTAGCCGAGTATATTTTTGAAGAGCTGGCCCGCATACCGGTCGAGGTCGAGTACGCATCGGAGTTCCGGTACCGAAACCCCATCATCAAAGAAGGCGATATTGTTATTGCCATCTCGCAGTCGGGCGAAACGGCCGATACCCTCGCGGCCATTGAACTGGCCAAGTCGAAAGGAGCTACCATATTCGGCGTCTGCAATGTGGTCGGTTCGTCGATTGCGCGGGCTACCCACGCGGGCGCCTATACCCACGCGGGTCCTGAAATCGGGGTGGCCAGTACGAAAGCCTTTACCGCCCAGGTTACGGTACTGACGCTGATGGCCCTGGCGGCTGCCCAGCGGAAAGGCACTATCTCGGATTCGCTGTTCCGGCAGTTGCTGGTCGAGCTGGAAAGTATCCCGGCCAAAGTCGAGAAGGTGCTGCAGTCGGCCGACAAGATCAAGGAGATTGCCTATATCTTCACCTATGCCCGTAACTTCATCTACCTGGGCCGGGGCATGAACTTCCCCGTGGCGCTGGAAGGGGCGCTGAAACTGAAAGAGATCAGCTACATCCACGCTGAAGGCTATCCGGCTGCCGAGATGAAACACGGCCCCATTGCGCTCATCGATGAAGATATGCCGGTGGTGGTTATCGCTACTAAAGACAGCTCGTACGAGAAAGTGGTGTCGAACATTCAGGAAGTGAAGGCTCGCAAAGGCCGTGTCATTGCCATCACGACCGAGGGCGATACCGAGCTGCCGGGCATGGTCGATTTCACCATCGAGATTCCGAACGTACACGACGTGCTGATGCCGCTGGTATCGGTAGTGCCGCTGCAACTGCTGGCCTACGACATTGCCGTGATGCGGGGCCGCAACGTTGACCAGCCCCGCAACCTGGCCAAGTCCGTAACGGTCGAGTAAGACAAACGGTACCAACAAAAACGCGGTCAGGCTGAGTCTGACCGCGTTTTTTGGTATGGACTGGTTTATGATTCAATTCATAACTTGTCGGGACTGATGGGTTGTGGAACCGCGTTTTCGATGGGCTTGCAGCTTTTCAGGTACGCAAAGATGGCTACCAGGTCTTCCTTTTTCATGTCAGTGTAGTTGGGCCATGGCATGGGTGGCAACAGCGGCCGGGCCGTGCGGATGCCTTTACTTTTGCCCTCGGTCAGCGCAATGATAAACTGCTCCTCTGTCCAGGTGCCTATGCCGGTATTGTCGGGGGTCAGGTTGGCGGCAAACGATACGCCCCAGGGGCCTACCGCAATGGTATTCATGGGGTGAAACAAAACCCAGTCGGTCAGCGCATCTTTGGCTACTTTGCCCACCGGTATTTTAGCCGGGTGGCCGGATAAACCCAGCATCGGGTCAGGAACGGGACCCTGCGGGGTCATTGTTTTGGGCGCGTGGCAGTCGGCGCAGCCCATAATCTTTACCAGATAATTGCCTTTCTCGATCTGCGCTTTGGTATAGGGCGGGTTGTTGACGACCCGCTTCGGCGGGGCAGGCTTGCTGGTGAAGGAGACCAGGGCAGCGGTGGCCAGAAACAGGGTTAAGGTAGCGAGAGCCAGGTATTGTTTTTTCATGGGTACTTATTGGTTAAACGGGTTATGATTGACGGGTAAAGTCGTTGGTCGGCTGTTACGAATGGCTTAACACCGCTGGTGGCTGCATGAGCAGTTGAACGTTGTGATTCAGGGCGCACTGGTCGTTGCTCATGAGCTGGCTAGTGCTCCCTGTGTATCGACACCCGGACGAAGCCGGATGGAATGTATCCAGTAGGCAACAGGTTGTAGATCAATGGCTTCTTCGGCGTCTGTTTCCTGCCGGAAGGCACCGTTGACAGCTTTAAAGAAAGGCAGGACAGGGGTTACTTCCAAATAGACCGGGCGGGCTTGAGTAAACGGTAGGTGAAGCCGGCCCACATCCGCTCATCCCACAAATGCGACGTTCCAGCTGGTTCATGTGCCGATTCGTGCTGTATCTACTTTCGGGCCGATGGCTGCGGGTGAACTTTGCGGGGTAAACCAACAACTACTATGAATCACCTACTCATTTTTCGCTTAGCTGCTCTGGCGCTGATCGGCCTGCTGCCTGGCTGTCAGCCCGATAGCGGACCGTACGAAGAAACAACCCGCTCGCTGGCATTCGAAAACTTTGACCGGCTCGACATGGGGAGTGCCTTCCGGGTCGATGTCCGGTCGGGTTCGGTCTTTGCCGTTGAGGTAAAAGGCAACCGGAGCGACGTTGACGATCTGGATGTCAGCGTTCGCAGCGGCACGCTCCACGCGCAGTATCGCAACTACACCCGCAAACGCCGGTATGCGATGGCGTTCACGATCACCATGCCAACGATTCGGGCGGTCAGCTTCTCGGGCGCATCTCAGTCGACCCTGACCGGCTTCACCAACCTGACCGACCTGCGTGTTGAACTGACGGGTGCATCGAAAGCCGCCGTGAACAGTAACGTAAGCCGGCTGACCGCTGACCTGTCGGGCGCGTCGGTACTGACGGGTCTGGGCAGCGGCACCGACCTGCGCGCCAGCCTCTCGGGCGCCAGCACCCTCGAAACCCTCAGCTACCCCGTTACAACGGCCTCACTCGACCTCTCGGGAGCGAGTACAGCGCGGGTACGGGTCGCCGATGCGCTGACGGTAAAAGCCAGCGGTGGCAGTAAGGTCCGCTACCAGGGAGCGCCCCGGGTCAGCTCACAACTGTCGGGGGCCAGTTCGGTAGAGCGGGAGTAAGGGCGTTGGGCTGCAGGGTCACGCGACAGGGTCATTGCCGGGGGCAGTGACCCTTTTTTTATACGTCAGGCAACCCTTTTGCCGGGGCAGGCATTACTGTCATTGAAACCCATACGAATCGTACTCATCGCATGTCACAGCAACTGGTCGAACAATGCCAACGGGGTAACGCCTTTGCCCAGAAGCGGCTGTTCGATCAGTATGCCGGTCGACTGTTTCGGGTGAGCCTCCGTTATGTCCGGAATGAACCGGAAGCCGAAGAGGTGCTGATGAATGGGTTTCTGAAAGCGTTCCGGGCGATTGGCGACTTCAGCTACCGCACCGATACCGGACTGGAAGCCTGGCTCCGCCGGATCGTGGTCAACGAAGCGCTGCAATACCTGCGGGCCAACCGATGCCTGCCGGTGTTCCAGACCGACGACAGCGCCGAAGCGTATGCCGACCCGGACCCCCAGCCCGATGCGGGTCTGGATGCCGAGCGGATCTACGCCCTAATTCGGGAGCTGCCGCCGGGTTATCGGACGGTGTTCAACCTGTACGCCATCGAGGGCTTCTCGCACCGTGAAATAGCCGATCAGCTCGGTATTTCGGAGAACACATCAAAATCGCAGTTGAGCAAAGCCCGGGCTTTGTTACAGACCTGGTTAACCCAATACGGCTATGAAACAGCAACCCGACGAAACGCTTGATCAGTGGGTGCGGCAGTCGCTCGACCGGCTTCCCGATGGGCCACCGCCCGGGTCGGCCTTCGACCCCGACCGCGTCTGGAAACAGCTGCGGCCAGCCATGCAGGAAAAGCCCGTCCGCTGGCCCTGGTGGCGGGTTGGGGGCGCAGTAGCTGCCTGCCTGATCGCGGTGCTGGTTGTCTGGCTGAGCGTAAACCCCCGGCCGGAGTCGGCAACCGGGCTGGCGCGCCAAACAGAAGAGCGCCAGCCTGCTCCGCCAGCGGCTGCTTCGGCGCCCGTTCGGACGTACAGACCTGCGCCGGAGCGCGTTTCGGTACCACGCGAAGTAGCGGTCGTTTCCGGAGGAGTCAGAAAATCGCCCGCTCCGGCCGTCGCCCCGGTCCAGACTACTGCCGACCCGCAGTTACCGGAAACTCTGGCAGAACCTGTAGCCACTATAAACGCCCCCGAAGCGTCAGTACCCACAACGCCCGCGGTGGTTGCCAGTGCCGGTAAGCCCGCGTCGACGTCGGCGGCTAAAACCCGCCGGTTTCAGGTCGTACATCTGAATGAATTACAAACCGAAGACGAAATCAGACCTACTCCGCACCGCACCGACCGATTTGTGCGGCTGGGTACGGGTGCGCCCGGACCCGCACCCGTTGATGCCGCTACGCCGACCTTAACTCTCCCGTTGAATCCTTAAATCAACCCCTTAGTATGCGTTTAATCAGCCAGCTCGTTGTGCTCCTGCTGAGCATGACCGGAACCGCTATGGCCCAGCAAACCGGGTCGCATCTGCAAACACCCAACCACAAACACAATTTCGACGGACTGAGCCATATCGAGATCGATCTGGGGCAGCGCAACACACTCCTGATCGGCTTTGACCGGTACGCACAGGTTCGCCAGCGGCAGAACGTCGACTCGGTCCTTCGCCTGTTCGTGGCCGACTACCAGCAGGTTGCCGACACCATCCAAAACCCTACCCATGCGGTCCATGCCAGGTTCCGGCTGGGGCAGCCCGACCGGTCGCTGGAGGTGCGGGTCTGGCCGCAGGTCGTGTCGTCGTTTCGGTTTCGCAACCGGAATGCCCCGCTCAGCGTAAAAACGCAGCAGGATACGCTGCAGATCAGCTGGACTACCGACGTACCCGCCAGTAGCGACGTCCGTAAGAGAGGGGCGTCGGAGGCTTTCGTGATGTACCTGTTTATCAACAGCCTGGCCGATATTGGGCCGATGCTGGCGCGGGGTGGCATCAACGGAAAAGTAGAAACGGCGCTGGCATCTGTACAGCAGTACAAGGCGCACGACCTGACCAACCCGAAAATGGGGTTCGACATGGTACAGGGCACCGACGAGAAAGCGAAGTTTATCGGGCCGGGGCTGGCCCGGGCGCCTTTCATCAGCATTCAGCCGGGCTTTGGCGTCGGGCTGGTCCGAAACCAGTGGGTACCGTCGCTGAAGCTCGATCTGCAGTTGATTCCGAACCGATACCGGAACGTTAGCTACGGCATTGGCTACTCGTCCAGCTTCTTCTTCGCGCAGACAGCCGCCGACGGTCGGTTTCAAACCTTCCGGAACGATTTTCTGACCGTGGGGGTCGCTTTTTACCAACCGGCCAGCGGGGGCAAAGCCAACCCGTTCAGCCGACAGCTGGGGTCGTTCTTCGTTGGCTTGCCGGTCTACCGAAGCGGGCCTTACTTCGACCGAAATACCATCCAGCTGGGTGGTACGGTGTATCAGAAAGGCTTGTTCAGGGTACAGCCGGAGCTATACATGAACGGCTTCTTCAAGAACGTGTATCCGGGCGTGCGGCTGGCGATCGGGCTGTAACAGCGGAGCCGGTTATTCATACGACCGGGGCCACTGCTTCATGGTCCAGAGAACGATGCGGTCGGCCAGGCGGGGAAAATACGTAGTCATGACATGAATCAGCATGCCCGTGGGCGAAAGAATGGTGCGTTGCCGGCGGGTGCGGATATGCCGCAGAATGGCCAGCGCCACCTGCGTCTGGCTCATCTGCCAGCGCGGATTCCGGTACGCAATGGGTACGGGTTGCCCGGCAGCGTCAAGAACGCGCTTGTCGGGATCGTTCTGGGTAAACCCGATATGCACCACGCCGATGTGAATGCCGGTGCTGTGGAGTTCGAGCCGGAGGGTGTGGGCCAGGTTAGACAGGGCGGCTTTCCCCGCGCAGTAGGCCGATCCGCTGGGCATACCGTTCAGGGCCGAAATGCTGGAGATAAACGTAACGCTGCCGGCCGATTCGGTCAGGTAAGGCAGGGCGGCTTTGAGCGGGTAAACCGATCCGTAGATGTTGCTGTCCATCACTCGCCTGAACACGTCCGGCGTCAGGTCGGCAAAGTAGGCCCGCATGGAAATACTGGCGTTGGTGATCAGGATATCGATGCGACCAAAATTCTCGACCGCAGTATCGATCAGGGCCTGGCACTGTTCGTAGTCGGTTACGTCGGCGAGGCAGCCCACGGCCGGGTAGCCCGCCTGCCGAAAGGCCCGGAGTGTCTGTTCCAGTCGGGTCGGGTTTAGGCCGTTCAGAACCACACTGGCGCCCTGCTCACACAGCTGGCGGGCCGTTTCGCGGCCGATGCCCGACTCAGAACCCGTTACAATGGCTACTTTACCCGTTAATGGCTGCCGCGGTCTGTCGGCCGGAACGGGGGCCACGTAGTCGGGCCGGGCCGGCGCTACAGGAGACGAATCAATCGAGAAGTTGCTGACATCTGAACCAGTCGAGGGCTTGCTCAACGGCGTTGCGGAGGGCAGTTGTGGGTAAGTTGAGTTCATTACGAGCTTTCGAGACGTTGAAATAGTGGCCGTCGTTGGCAACGGCCGTCATGGCTGAATTCAGCCGGGCGAGCTGACCGGTAAACCGATGTTTCCAGTCGCTCAGTCGCCCGATGGCCGACGCCATGGGGGGCAAAACAGGTAATCGGGGCGGCTGGACCTGCATCCATTCCGCAAATAACGTAAAGGCTTCGCGGTAACTCAGGTTTTCGTTGCCCAGAATATACGAATGACCGATGCGTCCCATAGTCAGGGCGTTAACGGTAGCCGTAGCCACATCGGCTACGTGCACGTAATTTTTGCCACCCATCGGTATGCCCGCAACCTGCCGGTTGTAGAGAGCAAGCAGGAGGGCGTTGGAGGTAATCTTGTAATCGAGCGGACCGAGCATGAACGTAGGATGCACCAGTACGGCTGGTAATCCATCCTGCCGAACGGCCTGTAACACCAGATCCGTAGCAGCCCGCTTGCTGTCCATATAGTCGAGGCCGTAGCGACTCCCCATGTACGGAAACAACTCGTCGCCGGGGTGTTTCTTGCTGCCGAACCCGAACACGTTGGCCGTTCCGACAAAGACCAGCCGCTCTACCCGCGCCTGTACCGCTGCCGCCAGCACGGCCGCTGTGCCGTACACATTCACCTCGACCACCATGGGCGAACGGGCCGGGTTTACCTGCGCCAGTGCACCGGCATGAATAATCTGATCGCAGCCATATACCGAAGCCCGCACGCTGGCCGAATCCCGGATGTCGCCCGTCCAGATATCGACCGGCAGTCCTGCCAACGCCCGCAGATCGCTGCCCGGCCGAACAAAGGCCCGTACCGCATAGCCGCGTGTCAGCAGCTCGCGGCACAGATGCCCGCCCAGAAAACCGTTGGCGCCCGTTAGTAAGACTGTTTTCATACATTGAGTAATAACAAGTATATAACTCGTAGAAAGTAAAAATGATAAAGTGATACTATATTAATATTATATACTTTATCCTGATTTTTACTTTATCAATGCAGCATACGCCGATACGTCTGGGCGATGCGTACCGGCGATACCTTCATGAAAAACATCGAGAACGCGGTCAGGTTGGCGACCTGTACCCGTAACCAGCTGTTGGACTCGTATTTTCGGGCCGACACGATTACGTCTTTGGGAATAATGCAGAACGGCGCTACCTGTCGGATGCGGGCAATCATGTCGAAATCTTCCATGATGACGTACCGTTCGCGAAAGCCACCCAGCCGGTCGAAGAGCGACCGGGTGATAAACAGGGTCTGGTCGCCCCCGCGGCTCATCAGGCCCGAAAAGCGGGTGCCGTAGCTGTTGAGCCGCAGCAGCGGGTGCGACGAGGCAAACCGAAACCGGTAGCAGCCCGCTTCGTTCCCACTGGCGATGGCCGCGCCGATGTCCTGAACAAAATCGGGGTTTATCGTTACGTCGGCATGAACGAAATAGAGCACCTCGCCCGATGTCAGGCTGGCGCCAGCGTTCATCTGGTTGGCGCGGCCGGGCAGGGGCGAGTTCACCACCCGGGCTCCGGCCTGCCGGGCTTCATCGACGGTAGCATCGGTACTGCCGCCGTCAACAACGATCAGATCGGCGAGTTGATCGTTTCCGTATTTTTTTAAGTCACGCACCAGCCGGCCAATGTTGGCGGCTTCGTTCAGCGTGGGGATTATGATACTGAGAGTCATAGGCACTGGCTGGGCAGGAGGTTGGCCAACGGGGTGGCGTACTGATCCGGCCCGGTTAAAACGCTTCACCAATTGTTACATAGAGGCCTGTCGATCGATTACCGACGCCGTAGTCAACCCGAACGTTGAGGCCATCGGCGTTGATGCGTCCGCGCAGGCCGGCTCCGGCAGCCACCTTGGGCGCGCCGGGCCTTAGCAATTTATTACTATCACCAAGAATACCAACCCCGCCGAATACCACCGCACCCAGTCGTTTCCAGACGTTGAGCCGTAATTCGGTTTGCAGCAGGGCCATATTTTCGTCGCGGAAACGGCCTTCGTAGTAACCGCGCAGCCGTTTGCCACTTCCCAGCAGCGATAAGGCGTTGAACGGAGCGGTGCCGCCCGTCAGGCTGACGACCGAGTTGACGGCCAGAATGGCCCGGCGGGTAAGCGAGTAGTATAACGACACATCGGCTACGTAACGGTTGTAGCTGAACTCACTACCCACGGCGCGTCCATGAGCGAGGTACGAGATGTTGGCGAAGATACCGCGGTCGGGGTAAAAAATGGTGTTGCGGGTGTCGTACAAGAGGCCGAGACCTACGCCGGAAATAAGACTGCCCAGCCCGCCGGGGACCGTACCCGTGGCCAGTAGCCCGTCGGGTTCGACCGAGGTGACGGTGTATTTTTCGTACTCGTACCGCAGGCCGGCGTACAGGTTTGGCCGAACCCGCCGGAACGCATTCAACCGGATACGCGGAAAATCGACTCCGTAGGTTTCGGCCGGCGTTTCGCGGAGGCCCAGGCCGTAGAAATTGTAGGTATAGCGATAGTAGCCAGCCTCGCCGTAGATGTAGTACCGATTCTGATCATAAAAGATCTGAAACGGCGTGTACAGCAGAATTTGCTGGTTCTGGGTATAGGCCCCGATGAACTGAATATTGGCCGGGCGCGGCCGGTCAGAATCGGTCAGGGTGGTTTGTCCGGTATCGGCCAGCACCTGCCGATGGTCGCGCCGGAACCGGAACGTGGCCGACAGGGCCGCTCCGAAGGCAAAACGGGTTTCGGGGGTGTAGTAAACAACCGGAATCGGGAACAGACTGAACGCTTTTTGGGGCGCAGGTTTCTGGGTCGAATCAGGAGACTGGGCTATGGCCAGACCGAACTCGCCAATACAAATCAGCCAACTACATATATAAATGCGATACCCCATAGGGCCATGAACAGGTGCCCGGTTATATACGAGTAACTCGCAGAAACGGATTTCGTTCAACCGATGGTACACTGAAAACGCAAACGCGCTCCGGCCCGAAAGCCAGAGCGCGTCGTAATGAAGCAATTGGTAAACTATCGGTTCGTGTAGATATTGATGCCGGGGGCAACGGTGCCGGTGCGGCCGGCAATACCTCGTGCGTAGATCGTCAGTACCCGACCATTGGCTGTATTGGTAAACGAAAGAGAAGTGCCGACGGGGGTTACAGAGCCGGATGCCCGAATGACAAACGATGCATTGTTACTCACATCGACCGGCACAAACGGCGACACGCCTTTGTAGGGCAGATTGGCTACCAGTGCCGGCGCATTGGCGCTCGCCAGGGCTAGGTCGTAGTTCTGGCCGGCAATCAGGTTCACGAAGCGAACATAAAACTTACTGGGATCGAGCGCTCCGCTGAAATCATCGTTGACGAGGACC
This sequence comes from Spirosoma sp. 209, assembly GCF_002006735.1. Taxonomy (NCBI): domain Bacteria; kingdom Pseudomonadati; phylum Bacteroidota; class Cytophagia; order Cytophagales; family Cytophagaceae; genus Spirosoma; species Spirosoma sp. 209. Next base: position 199,265 of record NZ_MVEC01000004.1, read on the forward strand.
ACTTCCTGCCGGGCCGCGTTGCCAGCCACGATGAGGGAGTAATACTTGTTGTCATCGAGCGTCAGGTTCTGGGTGCTGATAACGGTGGCGCTGCCGGCGGTCGTCGTGGCGGGGGCCGTAATGGTGACCTCCGATGCGCCAGCCGGTACGATGGTGTAGTTGGCCCCGCGCTCCGGAAAGGTATTGTCGTACCGGATCGGGACGGGCGTTCCGGGGTTGGTCGTCGACGCGCCGGCTGGAGTAAAGCCACTGAATTTTTTGCCGCCGATGAGCAGATCGACGCCCGGCGCTTCAGGAGCCGCATGGATCAGCTTAACCCGCGCTCCGCCCGTTACCGATTCGACGGGGAGCGTCAGGGTATTCTTTTCGCACGACCAGCCGAGCAGTACGGCCGCGCCCATGGCAATAAACTGAATGAATGAATGCTTCATGATAGGAGAAAATCGCGGTTACGGCTGGGTGAACCACAGCGGTTTTGTGTGAAAATCAAGTTCGAGACCGCCAATCTTGGCCAGTGCATCGGCGTTCCAAACGTACTCTGAGTTGTAGCGCGGACGCAGCCGCTGTACCGTTTTGCCGTTATTATTGATGTAGAACGTAGTCGGCAGGGTCAGCCCCGTAAATACATTGGCATCGTAGTTATACCGGCGCATATCGGCCCACTGCTCCAGGAAGCCCCATCCCCACTGTGCAATGTATTTCTGCAGCATGATCTGGTTCAGCGCCAGATTCTCGGCGGTGGGGACTACGGCTGGGTTGGCCAGGTAGGCAGCCCGGTCGGTGGCCGATACGTTTACGTAAGGAGCGGTCAGGTGGGCTTCGATGCCTTTGCGGTAAGCCGCCAGCGCCGTTGCCTTATCGCCTTTGATGAAGGCGGCTTCGGCCTTGATGAACTGAAGCTGCGCGTAGGTCATGAGCGGAAACGGGCCCCGGTCGGTGAAAATGTACCGGCCGGTTGTGCCGGCGGGCGGGTTGATGCCCAGCTGCGTACCCCAGGGACTCACTACTCGGGTAGGTAGTGGAACGCTGGCTGCGGTCGATTGGCCCTGACCCATGGTTATGCCCCGGATCTGGCCGTCGCCACTGGTGGCCAGCATGATCGGGAGCCGGGGGTCTTTTACGCCACCGAAGGCCGTGTTGGTCCCGTCGAGCAGCCGGGTAATGAACGTCGACTGGCCGTATACCTGCAGGTTTTGCCGCACTGGGCCGAAGAATGAAGCATCGGCGGTACTGAGGCCGTTGAAGGTAAACAGCGCATCGTCGGCATTGCTGGTGAAGGCGCTGTCGACATAGGCAATCACCTGGTCGGGTTTGTACAGGCTGGCTTTTTTGGACAGGTGGTGGGCGTTGATCGCCAGCAGGCCGTAGGCAAACTTCTTCCATTTCAGGCGGTCGCCTTTGTAGAGGACGTCGCCCCGGGCCAGAGCGGCCTGCGATACGGCTCCATCGGCCCGGTTCAGGTTCTGGATCGCTTCGCGGCTCAACTCGACCACCCGGGCGTATACGGCCTCCTGGGTATCGTAATCAAAGGTGTTTTTGTTCGGATCGAGGTCGTAGGCTTCGGACAGAATGATCTCGCCGTGAACGTCGGTCAGCATCTGCCAGCCCCAGGCCTGCATCAGCAGGCCGACTCCCAGATAGTCCCACTTCTGACCCGCGCGGGCATCGTCGATGAGGTTGAGCAGGTTACGGCCCCCTTTCCAGTAAACACTACGCCACAATTCGCCACCCGCATCGGACGACGGAGTATAGCCCTGCGCATCCCAGACAACGCCCGAAGTTGCGTTATGCCAGTTCTGCACGTACGAACCGATGTAGCGGGCGTCGAACTGAATACCCAAAACGTACTGGTTCTCGATGGGAGCCAGCAACAGAGCAGCCTCGACTTTATCGGGGTTGTTGGGGTTATTGTTTATATCCAGATACTCGTTGCAACTGCTCAGCATCAGGGCCAGGCCAGTTAGCAGGAGTCCGGTTAGTTTTTTGTACTGCATGGTTGTTGATACGTTATAAGCCAATGTTGATACCCGCGTTGAATACCCGGGGCAGGGGTAGGTTACCGAAGTCGATACCGAAGCCGCCCGAGCCACCCGTAGCCGTGTTGACCGCGTTTACGCCCGGATCGCCACCGGTGTAGTTCGTCAGCAGGAACAGATCGTTACCCGTGAAGAACACACTGGCCGATTTGAATATCCGCGACCGGCCCAGCACCGATGTCGGCAGGTTATACCGCACCGTTACTTCTTTCAGCCGAACCCAGTTGATGTCGCGCTCGATGAAGGTCTCGTCGGCCAACGAGGTGTAAAAATTGTTGTTGTAGTAAGGGACAACCTGAATCGAATTGCGGGTAGGGGTGTCGGAGTTTTCGAGCCCGTCTTTCAGCACACCCGTAAATACGCGGGGCGTTTCGCGGTCGAGGGTTTTGGTACTCAGGCCGGTGCGGTACAGGTACGACTCGGTCGCGTTATATACATCGCCCCCTTTCCGGATGTCGAACAGGAAGTTAAGCGACAGGTCGCGGTAGCGGAACGAGTTCAGGAAACCGATCACAAAGTCCGGATTCCGGTCGGCCACGACGTTCCAGACGGTTTCGGTCAGGGGCAGACCCGAGAGGGGGCTGATCAGAATGTCGCCTTTCGCGTTGCGCAGGTAGCTGTTGCCGGTCAGGGTGGTCAGCGGGCCGCCCAGCCGCGATCCGTTGCGGATGTTGCTGTAGACGTTCGAGTCAGAATTGTAGAACTCGGTCAGGCCCGGGGCCAGCTGTTCGAGCCGGCTGTCGGTCTTGGTGAAGTTGATGGTCGTGTTCCAGCCGAAATTGGGTTGCCGGATCGGTTCGGCCGTCAGCGACAGCTCGATTCCGTTGTTCCAGAGCTTACCGCCGTTGATGGTTTTCAGCACGAAGCCGGTTCCGTAGCTGATGCGCAGATCGCGGATGATCTGGGCCACGCTCGTTGTGCGGTAGTAAGCCGCATCGATACCAAACCGGCCGTTGAAAAACTTCAGCTCGGTACCTACTTCTACCGAGGTCACTTTCTCGGGCCGCAGCACCGGGTTGGGCGCCGTAAAGCCGTATGAGAAGCCACCGCCCGTGGTGGTCTGGTTCTCATACGCCTGGGTGGTGGCATACTCGGGGGCTTCTTTACCCACCTGAGCAGCCGAGAAACGCAGCTTACCGTAGCTCAGCGCCTTGCGAAGGCCGCCATCGGGCAGTAGCTCCGTGAATACAAAACTCAGCGAGGCCGACGGGTAGAAGAACGAGCGGTTCTGAATCGGGAACGTCGACGACCAGTCGTTACGGCCCGTCAGGGTCAGCGTTACAGTATTGTCATAATCGAGGGTAGCGTTGGCAAAGGCCCCGATGAGCCGCCGTTGCCGAAGCGTCGACAGCGATTTCTGCGTCAGCGGATCGGTGTTGTTGATCGAGGTAAAGTTGGGGTCGAGGAATTTTTCACCCCGGGTGGCCAGCACTTCGTATCGGTAGTCGTAGATGGCCTGACCAACCAGCAGCGAGGCATCCAGTTTGCCGAAAGTGCGTTTCAGCGTCGCAAAATACTGCGCCGTAAGGGTGCGGTTGTTGTCGGTTGCCTGGTCGAGCGCCCCGCCAATGACCCCGCCCGACCGGTTCGATTCGGGGTGGTATTTGATCAGGTACTGGGTCGAGAACGCATCCAGCCCGACGCGGGCCGATAGCGTCAGCCAGTCGGCTACGGTATAATTGCCCCCCACGTTGGTAACGACCCGGTTGCCCCGGTCGCGCAGCAGGTTCTTGTTGATATCGAAATACGGGTTTTCGACTTCCGTATTGCCCACCGTAGCCCGCCGACGCGATCCGTCGGGGTTGAGGTAGTCGCTCATGTCGTCGGTAACGGGCCAGGAGAGCATCCCGATCAGGAAGCTGTTGGCTCCTTTGGATACCTTCCGGTTGTCGGTATTAATGTACTGAATCGTCGACTCGAGCGAGAGTTTATCCGTCAGTTTGGCCGTACCGCCCAGGGTGATGTTGAGTCGTTTATAGTCAGTGGTTGGAATAACGCCCTCCGAGCTGGTATACCCCGCCGACAGCCGGTACGTGTACCGATCGGTACCACCGTCGAACGAGAGGTTATGCCGCTGGCCGGTGCCGGTACGCAGAAAATTTTCGGCATTATTATACAAGGTGTCGTTTTCCGGAATCCGCGGCCCAAAGGCGTTGAAGTTGGTATTGTTGCTGACGCCGTTGTTACCCTGCCCGTAAACGCGCTGGGTTTTGGGCAGCGGGCCGGTCTGCTGCCAGGTGAAGCTGTTGGTATAGCTGATACGACCCTGTCCCGACCGACCTTTCTTGGTGGTGATCACAATGGCACCGTTGGCAGCTTCGACCCCGTAGAGGGCTGCGGCCTCGGGGCCTTTGAGAATGGTAATGGTTTCGATATCGTTGGGGTTGATATCCTGCGCCCGGTTGCTGAAATCGACGGTCCGGTTTTCGGTCGACTGACCCGAGGCCGCCCGCGACGAGGCAAAGTTGTTGCTCGAGATCGTATTGTTGCTGATCGGCATACCGTCTACCACGTACAACGGCTGGTTGTTGCCGCTGAGCGAGTTGATACCCCGAATAATGACCGACGATGACGAGCCCGGCATCCCGCTCGATGTGCCGACCTGAACCCCGGCCACCCGGCCCTGAATGGCGTTGAGGAAGTTATCGCGCTGGGAGTTGGCCAGATCCTGACCGGCTACTTCGGTAACGGCATAGCCCAGCTGACGTTTCTCCCGCTCGATCCCGAGCGCGGTAACCACCACTTCGTTCAGCGCGTTGGCTTCCTGCTTCAGCGCCACGTTGATTACATCAGCGTTGCCGATAGTAACGTCCTGTGTAGTGGTACCGATAAAGCTGATCCGAAGTGCCTGACCACGAGTGGCCTGGATGCGAAAATTACCGTTCGCGTCGGTCGTTGTACCCCGTGTGCTGCCACGTACCACCACGCTGGCTCCGGGAATAGGCTGGTTATCGTCGGCCGATGTGACCCGACCTGAGATCGTCCGATCCTGAGCCAGCGCAGCCATGAATGTTGATGAACAAAGCAGTATGAGAAGTATACTGCGTACAAATAACCTCATAAGCAAGTAGGGGAGAAATAATAATTATATGGAAAACGGGGTCAAAATTGCCCTTAAATCCATAGATATACAACTCCCATAGGATTATTACAGAAAGAAATTAAAGTAGGACTAAAGCAAGAAAAAGTTTTCTCTAAGACTTGTAGTATATTTTGATAAAGTATGATTATGTAGAATATTATTGATGTATCGATAAAATTTATCAAAATGTTATTTGGATATTTGATTAAGGGCCTATATTTGGTACATCGATTTTTAGTACAACAGAACAACTTCCCGTATCGACTGTTCACTGGCCGCACTTGTGGGGCAGTCGATGACATCCTACTTCCGTTTCGCCCGGCGAACGGTCAGGAGTATAGCTAGCCGTCTGCTGGACGGAATGCTGTCAGAACGAGCGTTGCCCATCCCCTGATCCATGCGCGTGTGGATAGGACGAGGCAGCAACACGTACCCTTTTAGCTGAATGTACTTCATGTATCTGCAACCCTACGGTCTGCAGAAGCGGTTGCATTGCGCCCGGTTGGTTTCGGGCGATTCGGATCGGGCGGCTAGTATTCGGCATCGCCCGGACGACCGGGCGCAGGCAACTCGTTAAAACAACCTAACTAACATGCGAAAACTATTACTCTACGCTCTTTTCTGGTGCCTGGCAGGATTAACCGCTCAGGCGCAGTCCCGTTTACTGACGGGCACGGTGAGTTCGGCCGAGGAGGGACCGCTACCGGGCGTGAACGTCGTGCTGAAAGGGACGTCGGTCGGTACCACGACCGACTCAAAAGGAAAATATACGCTGAGTGTGCCCAACGACGAGGCTGTTCTGACCTTCAGCTCCATTGGGTTCATGACCGAAGAAATGAAAGTCGGTAGCCGGTCGGTGCTGGATTTTACCCTCCGGTCCGACGTGCGCTCGCTCTCCGAAGTGGTCGTAACGGCCTTCGGGGTCAAGAAAGAAGTAAAATCACTGGGCTACGGGGTGCAGGAAATCAAAGGCGGTTCGCTCACCGAAGCCCGGGCCACCAACGTAGCCAACTCCCTGTCGGGTAAAGTAGCCGGTCTGCGTATCAGCAGCAACGGCGGCCCCGGCAGCGGCTCCGCCATTCAGATTCGGGGCGCAGCTTCGGTCTCGGGCAACAACCAGCCCCTGATCGTTGTAGACGGGGTACCGATCCAGCAAACCAGCGAAAAACAGTTTGGCGGTGGTCTCTCCGAAATCAACCCGGATAACATTCAGGATATCAGCGTACTGAAAGGGCCCAACGCAGCTGCGCTTTACGGCTCGCGGGCGGCCAACGGGGTTATCCTGGTCACGACGAAATCGGGCGCGGGTACCAAAGGGATCGGGGTCGAGATCAACTCGAACACCACGTTCGAGCGCCCCTGGATTACCCCACAGTTTCAGAACACCTACGGCGGTGGTAACGGCTACCGTACCTGGTATACCGACGGCTGGAGCGGGGCCATCACCAACCCGGCCGAGATAGCGCAATACCGGTCGGCTTATGGCCCGCTGGCTCCGCTGAGCGGCACCGAAGGCACCGACGAAAGCTGGGGCGCTCCCATGGACGGGCGTCTGGTTCGCCACTGGTGGAGCGGTACCGGCGTGGCGCCCCTGACCCCGACTCCCAACAACTACGCCGACTACTGGCAAACGGGTAAAACGTTTACCAACAACGTAGCGCTGTCGGGCAGTAACGACAAAGGAAATTTCCGGCTGAGTGTGGGGCGGCTTACCCAGGATGGTATCATGTATTACAATGATTTCTTCCGGAACAACTACAAGCTGAACACCAACTACAACTTCACGCCCAAGCTGAACGTATCGATTTCGGCCGAATACGTAAAATCGGGTGGTAACCGGGGCTATCAGGAAGGGCAGCAGTTTATCTGGGCGCACCGCCAGACCGATTGGACCAAGATCCGCAACTGGCGCGATTATTCGGCTACGCACATCCAGCGTGCGCTACCCGGTCGCCCGGCCGATACCGATCCGCCGAACTGGCAGCACACATTCTTTACCAACCCGTATTACCTGACCGAGTTGCTGCCCTTCACCAACGACAAAGACCGGCTGGTAGGCAACATGGCGCTGAACTACAAAATTCTGCCGTCGCTGAGCGTCATGCTGCGGAGCGGTACCGACTACTGGTCCGATACGCGGATCAACATCATCAACTTTGAGCGGGTTCGGAACGGGAACCAGACGCCGGGCCAGTACTCGGAAGAGATTCTGCGCCGGCAGGAAACGAACCACGACCTGTTGTTCACCTTCAACAAGAACATCACGTCCGAGCTGACCACGACCGTGCAGCTGGGGGGCGTACAGCGCATCAACTATTACAAGCGCAACTTCACCCGGGTGGGTCAGCTGGTCGTAGATGGCGTTTACAACCTGGCCAACTCGAACCCGAGCCAGAACACGGCCGAAAGTACCATTCGGGAGTCGCAGATGAACAGCGTATTCGGGTCGGTCGAATTCGGCTGGCGTAACTCGCTGTTCCTGAACGCTACGGCCCGTAACGACTGGTCGAGCACGCTGCCCACCGAAGCCCGTTCGTACTTCTACCCATCGGTTTCGGCCTCGGCGGTGCTGACCGAGCTGCTGGGTATTCAGAGCAACGTGCTGTCGTTCGGTAAAATCCGGGCCAGCGTGGCGCAGGTGGGTAACGACACCGACCCCTACCAGCTGGCCCAGACCTTCCGGGCAGGTGGTTCCTGGAACGGATCGATTCCTGAGTTCTACGAAAACACGACCATTGCCAACGCAACGCTCAAGCCCGAAATCACCACCGGCACCGAGCTGGGTGTTGACCTGCGTTTCCTGAAAGGCCGCATCGGCCTGGACGTGACGTACTACAAGCAGACATCGCGCAACCAGATTCTGGCCGTCGACATCTCGAAAGCCAGCGGCTATAACCAGCGGATACTGAACGCCGGTCAGCTGACCAACCAGGGCGTCGAGATCGTACTGACCGGTACGCCCGTGCGGCTGCCCATGGGCCTGACCTGGGAAACCACGCTGAACTTCGCCCGCAACCGCAACCGGGTCGACGCCCTCGCCGACGGCCTGACTACCTACGTGCTCAACACCCGCCAGGGCCTCAACTCCGAGGCTCGCGTGGGCCAGCCCTACGGCACCCTGTTCGGGATCGGTTTCGAGCGGGCACCGGATGGCCAGATCATTTACCGGAACGGCTTGCCGGTCGTTGCTACGGACCCCAAAGTGCTGGGTAACATTCAGCCGAAGTGGACCGGTGGGTGGTTGAACACGGTGAGCTATAAAGGCATCGTTCTGTCGGCCCTGGTCGACGTGAAAATGGGGGGTGACTTCTACGATGAAGGAACCGGTACCGCCCGCTGGACAGGCCAGTACGAAGAGACCGCTGTTGGTCGCGAAGAAGGCATCATCGGCAAGGGCGTTGTCAACATCGGTACGGCCGAGAGCCCCCAGTATGTGCCTAACACGGTTATCATGCCCGCCAGCACGCTCTATAGCTACAACAACCCACGCCGGTACCACGAAGCGGTTATCTACGACGGGTCGTACGTGAAGCTGCGCGAAGCTACCATCGGCTATGCCCTGCCTGCCTCGCTGCTGGCCGGTAAGTTTATCCGCTCGGCCAAGATTTCGGTCGTGGGCCGGAACCTGCTGATGCTGTTCAGCAACCACCCGCACATCGATCCGGAAGTTGACCGGTTTGGTGGTAACCAGCAGGGCTTTGCCTATGGCGAGCTACCCTCGTCGCGCAGTGTAGGGGTTAACCTGAATCTAAGTTTTTAATGGGTATCGGTAGGCCGGACCGCGGTACCGGACAGGTCGCAACGGGGCCATCCAGTACCGCCGGCCGGCCGCTGAAAACGGAAAACGACTAACTATGAAACGCACATTCTTACTCGCTATAGCGGCACTTCTGACGGTCTCTTCCTGCACCAAGGAGTTTGACAAGATGAACGTGGACCCCAACAACCCCACCAGTCTTGGGCCGCAGTTTCTGCTGCCGTACGCGCTCGAATACACCATCGACCGCTCCTGGGGTGGCCGAACCCGCTTCGAGCGGCTCAACCTGGACGGGGCTATGCTCTGGATGCAGTACCTCTCGCGTAATATCTACTCCAACGAGGGCGACAACTACGGGCTGAACCCGGCTTTCTACAACAACAACTGGAAAGCCCTGTTCAACGACGGTCTGGTCAACTACCAGCGGATCATTGCCCTGTCGCAGCCCGGTGCGGCCTATCAGAACACCAATTTTGAAGGCATTGCGCTGGTGATGCGGTCCTGGACGTTCTCGCTGCTGGCTGATCTGTACGGCCCTATCCCGTATACGGAAGCGCTCAAAGGCACGACCGATACGCCCGTTTACAGCCCGTCTTACGACTCGATGGATAAGATCTACGCTGGTCTGCTGGCCGACCTGAAAACGGCCAACGACAAGCTGACCGTTGGCGGGCCGGCCGTGTCGGGCGATATTCTCTATAACGGCGACATTACCAAGTGGAAGAAGTTTGCCAACTCGCTGCGGCTGCGGCTGGCTAACCGGCAGGCGGTCAAGAAACCCGCCGAGTCGAAAGCCATCATGGCCGAGATTCTGGGCGATCCGGCCAAGTACCCCATCTTCACGAGCAACGCCGACAACGCGAGCCTGAAATGCACCACGGTCCTGTCGAGCAGCAACGAGCTGTACATGGTTATGGTCAACGACAGCCGTACGGACTGGAACATGAGCAAGACGTTCGTTGACCGGCTCACGGAACTGGGCGATGCCCGCCTGACGGTGTTTGCCCAGCCCAACAAGGATGGTAAATACCTCGGCCACGCCAACGGTTTGCCCGACGCCATCGCCACTACCTACCTGGGTGTCAGCTCGAATATCGGTTCGTATTTCATTCAGCAGACGGCACCCGAAGTGCTGATGACCTTTGCCGAGCTGAACCTGATCCTGGCCGAAGCGGCTCAGGATGGCGATATCAGCGGGTCGGCCCAGAGCTATTTCGAGAAAGGCATAACCGCTTCGTTCGATCAGTACGGGCTGAAAGTGTCGGACGCCTACCTGAAAACCGTTGGGGCCGTATCGAAAGAGAAAATCATGGAGCAGAAATGGATCGCGCTGTTTGGCCAGGGCCTCGAAGCCTGGACCGAGTATCGCCGTACGGGCCTGCCGGTGCTGCCTGCCAAAGATCCGCGCGCGGTATTCGAGAACGACGGCGTTCTGCCCACCCGCCTGCCTTATCCGGGTTCTGAAGTATCGCTGAACGAAGCCAACTACAAGAAAGGCGTCGAGATGATTGGCGGTAAAAACGACACCAAGTCGAAACTGTGGTGGGCGGAGAAGTAAGATCGCATGTACAACAAACAAGATTATCGACCAATGAAACGATATAGAATTTACCCGATAATGGCGCTGCTGGCCCTGGGCTCGCTGGCTGGCTGCATGAAGAAAGACGATCCGTTTATCGACCGCGTAGCCGCTCCGGTGCTGGTCGTGATCGACAACGCTACCGGCGATGGGGGTGGCCTGACGGCCGAACCCGTGGTATCGCAGAAAGTGACGGGCCCCGTCGTGATGGGCGTGCGGATCTACGAACTCGACAAAAGTGGTATTCTGGATAATAAAGTCGGGATCGATTCGATTCCGGTGACGTCGCTGACCGTAAGGCTGACCACGCGTGACGGGAAAGCACTCGGTGATCTCAAAACTGACGGAACCGGTAAAGCCAGCCTGACAAAGACCTGGGCTGAGCTGGGCGTAACGGCGCCAAGAGCGGGTAGTAGTGTTCAACTGACCTGGTCAGGTGAGTACAAAGGACAGGCCTTCTCGCGGCTGTCCCGAGTACAAGGTGTCAATTAATACGTAAGCAGAGGTTGGTTTACGGCTGGCTTATTGCCCTGGGGCAGCGGCTGGCTGTAAACCAATATCCGTTACAGGAAACCCCATTACCAACAACTTATACACAATTATGTCAATCAATCGTCGTGACTGGCTGCGGGCTGGTCTGGTTTCTGGATTAGGTCTTGCAACGGCACAGGCCGGATATTGTGAACCATGGCTCGATGCCGCTCCAACGGCGCCGGTGCTGCCGCCCAAAGGCGCCATGAAAGCCCGTCTGTCGGCCAACGAGAACCCCTACGGCCCGTCGCCCAAGGCGCTGAAAGCCATCAACGATGCTGCGCAGGAAGGCTACCTGTATCCGTTTCAGTACGCTACCCAGCTGCGTAAGATGATTGCTGAGCAGGAAGGTGTGGCTGAAGAGCAGGTACTGCTGGCACCCGGTTCGGGATCACTGCTGGTTGCGGCTGCGATGCACTACAGCTACGCCAAGCCCGGCGGCACGATCATCTCGGCCGACCCTACGTACGAGCAGCTGATGCGGGCCGCGGTTCAGCACGGCGCCAAATGGGAGAAAGTACCCCTGACGGCCGGCAACTACGACCACAACCTGGCCGAGATGGAAAAGCGCATCGGCGACAATACGAGCATGGTGTACATCAACAACCCGAACAACCCAACGGGCGTAACCATCGATCCGGTGGCGCTGCGGGCGTTTGTCGACCGGGTGTCGGCCAAAAAGCCCGTGTTTGCCGACGAGGCTTATATTCACTACACCAGCGACCCGGCCAAATTCTCGGTGATCGACAACGTGAAAAAAGGCCAGAACGTGCTGGTCGCGCGTACGTTCTCAAAAATCTACGGCATGGCTGGTTTGCGGCTGGGCTATCTGGTTGGCCAGCCCGATACGCTGGCGGCCATCAGCAAGTGGGGCGGGGGACCCGGCGGTCTGACAATGACCACCATCCGGGCCGGTCTGGCCTGCTATACCGATCAGGATTTTATCAAGTATTCGCTGGCCAAAGGCCTCGAAGCGCGCGAATACCTGTACGAAACCCTGAAAACCAACGGCTACACATACCTGCCGTCGGGCACTAACTTCGTGCTGTTCCCGATTCGCATGAAGGGCGAGGACTTCGTAGCCAAGATGATGAGCCAGGGCGTAAGCATCCGTCAGTGGAAATTTGACGGTCAGTACTGGTGCCGCGTGAGCCTGGGTACCATGCCCCAGATGCAGGCCTTTGCCGAAGGACTGAAAGTGATATCGTAATTGACTACTACCAGAAAGGAAAAAGGCGCTGATTTCTGTCAGCGCCTTTTTCCTTTGTGATTACTTCCGGGTCATGACAAGATCCGGTTAATATTTATAATCAATCCCCATTTTCTTGGCCATATCGGCAAACATCTGCGGGTCGAAATCGTCGGCGCCGGGGGCGTTCAGCTGCGGCTCCTCGTCGAGGTCGGGAACCGGGTAGCCGGGTATGGCCCCTTCAATGACTACGCACTCCTGCCCGTCTTCGGGGTGGGGGCCGTTCCAGATCAGACCGGCCTGTTTGTAGTCTTCCTGGCTAAAGGTATACAGCTGCAGGTGAAGCTTCTCGTCCATGAACTTTCGGGCTTCGGGGAACGCATCGTTGCTCAGATCCGGAATAGGCAGCAGTTTGGTTACTTCTACTCCCGTCAGTTTTTCAAGGGCTTTGGCATACGCTACCACGTGTAAACCGCCCCGTACCAGCAGATACCCCACCATGGTCCGCGCGGTTGGGTCGTCGACCATTTCGTAGACGCGCATCTTGTTGGCCCGTGCTCCGCATTCGAGGAAGAAATTGTGGAGCAGATCGAGCTTGAGGTTGCCGCTGCTGAAGACGTTCTCGCCCGACCAGAACCGACCCATCGAGTCCATTGGTAAGGCTGATTGGCCACTGGCTATAAAGTGGCTCGTATTGCGCGCGTCAACACCGTTGGCCAGCGGGGTGGTGGTCGGGTCCATGCCGCGTTTGCTTACGCCCGTCAGCAGGAGATTCGTCGTGTACGAAACTACCTCGATATGACCGTATTCTTCGCCCGCAATGGAGCAGATCAGATCATAGAAAGGCCGTAGTTTCTTACGTCCCCGAAAGTTGAACGACTGGTACGTGTAATTCATCAGGGTCGACATCTCCCCGAATTTACCGCCCAGCAGTTCCTGTACGGCGGCTGCGCTATTGGGCGATGGGTTGTTGGGGCGAGGCAGCTCGATCGGCAACCGGTCCATTTTTAGTATCATGGCTCTCTGGGTTTGTTGGTTAGAGATGACGCGTATCTATAAAACCAACTAAACCTATAGAGATTAGTTATAAAAAAGGGAGTCTTCTGTGTGAATCCTGGTAAAATACACAGCCAGGGAGACCGGAGCCTCACAATTTACCGGATGGCCACCGGCCGGGTCGGGTCGATCTTGAGCCAGAGTAAGGCGCTGACCAGCAGGCAGCCGGCAATCATGAAGAGGGGATAATTGAAGTTATGGGTTTGCTCAACGATGATGCCGAACAGGATGGTGATGAAAAAGCCACCCAGCTGCCCGGCAAAGTTCATGGACCCGGTAACGGTGCCGGCGTTGCGCTGACCAATGTCAACGCATACGGCAAAGGCGACCGGCAGGGCCAGGTCCTTCAGCAGCACACAGGTGGCCAGCAGGTAGCCCGCAGCCTGGTTGTCGGTTGTCAGCCCGGCCAGCAGAAAAAACAGACTCGATAGCCCCAAGCCGCCCATACCCACCGCCCGGCGCCCGATCTTGAGGCCATAGCGTTTGGTGAGTACATCGCTCAGCGCGCCCCCGGCCAGGCAGCCAACGGCCCCCAGAAAGTACGAGAGTGAAATGAAATTTTTGGTTTGATCTTCGGTCATGCCCCGGCCTTCCTGAAAATACACCGACGACCAGTTTGTGAAAAAATAGGACCCGTAAAAAAACAGATGACACATCAGCATCAGGGCCCAGAGGTCAGGATTACGGATAATGGTCTGCCACGGAATACGGTGGTCGGTCTGCCGAAGATTCCGGCCGGTTTCGATTTCGTCGACTTCGGCGGGGCTGATGCCCGGCTGGGTAGCGGGCTCGTCGCGGAACCACACGTACCAGCCGATAGCCCACACAACGCCCATGAAACCGAGGATGGCAAATGCCCAGCGCCAGCCCGCCCAGTGGACGAGCGGAATCACAATAAGCGGGGTTAGCGCACCACCCAGTCGACCGGCTGCCCAGATGACCGACTGCGCCCGGCCTACTTCGATAGCGGGAAACCAGCGGGCAATGGCGATAGACGAGTTCGGGTAAGCCCCGGCCTCACCGGCGCCGAACAGAAACCGAACCACCAGCAGATACAGAAACGAGAACGCGGTGCCGGTCAGGGCCGTGAAACCCGACCACCAGAGCACCACCCGGGTCAGCACCCGTCTTGGCCCGATCCGGTCGCCGAGCGTACCCGTCGGTATTTCGAACAGGGCATACGAGAGCGAGAAAGCCCCCAATATCCAGCCAAACTGCTGGTTATCGAGCTGGAGGTCGGCCTTCACGTACTTGCTGACCACGTTCATGCAAACGCGGTCGAGGTAGGTGATGGTCGACAGGAGAAATAAACCGGTCAGAACGCGGTATCGGACTTTCATCGGCTGGGCGCGCAGGGGATAGGGTTTGGCCGGGCAAGCTAAGCAATTCTGCCTGTTCTGTCCTAACCGCCCCTTTACTGCCGACCGCCACTAATACCCGCTGCCACCGGTACGAGGTCTGTAGTGGCCAGGCAGGGGCTAGCCAGCAGCCGGGCATCGAGCGGAACCCGCCACCGGAGAGCCCCGCTGGTGGCGTTCAGGCAATACAGACTGGTATCCTGTCCGCTGATGTAAACAAAGCCATTATACACGATCGGGCTGGCGCTAACGAGGCCGCCGGTGCTGTATTTCCAGCGCAGCGTACCCGTCTGGGCATCGAGGGCGTACAGATTTCGGTCGTCGCTGCCCACGTAAACAAGCCCGTTTGCCACCATAGGACTCGATGTTATACGGCCACCGGTGCTGAACTTCCAGCTTACAGTGCCCAAGCTGGCGTTGAGGGCGTACAGGTTCCGGTCGTCGCTGCCTACGTATACGATGTCGTTAACGACTGTGGGGCTTGAGCTTACGGCCCCACCCGTGCTGAATTTCCAGCGTTGGGTGCCGGTTTTGGCGTCGAGGGCGTAGAGGTTATAATCGTTGGTGCCGATGTAGACCAGGTCGCCGGCAACGGCCGGGCTGGAGGTGATGCTGTTACCGGCGCTGAACTTCCAGCGCTGCGTACCTGAGTCAACATCGAGGGCATAGAGGGTCTGGTCTTTGCTGCCCACATAGGCCAGCCGGTTCGCAACAACCGGACTTGAGGTAACTCCGCCTGCGGTGCTGAACTTCCAGCGTTGGGCGCCGGTCAGGATGTCGAGGGCGTACAGGTTCTGGTCTTCGCTGCCCACCAGCACCAGCCGCCCCGACGCGACCGGACTCGACAGAATGCTCTTGCCGGCGCTGAATTTCCAGCGCTGGGTGCCCGTCTGGGCGTCGAGCGCGTAGAGGTTACCATTTTCGCTGGCGGTGAAGACCTGTCCGGCGGCAACATAAGCGCTCGACGTAATGGATGCGCCCGTCGAAATGCGCCACTTCACCGTGCCGGTGCCGCCGTCGAGGGCGAAAAAATTGCCAATGCTGTTTCCCAGATAAACGAGAGCGCCCCCGTTGGGAATCAGGCTGGCTACGCTAACCGTAACCACATACGGCTGTACCGACTTGTCCATGGCCGTAACGGTATACGAAACCGGTTTGCTGAAATCCTGAGCCGTACCCGAAGCGGGCGAGATAATCGCTTTCTCCGAAATCGTGATGGCGGGTACTAACTGGCTGAGGTTCGTACCGGCCGGAACGGTGGCCCGAATGGTGTAGACCACGGAGTCGATGACGGCCGACACCGGGGGCGTTAACTTCGAAAAAACAAAGGATTCGATGGCTTTGCCCGTATTGATGGGTGCCGTATCGATTGATTCCTTGCAGGCCGCCACAAGTAACAGCAGCCCCGTTATCCGGAGCAGTGGAGAGGATAGATTCCGAGACATCAGCACAATAGATGTGTATATGAGAGAAGCAGACCAAACGTCGGGCGTAGGGGCCTGGGGGCGGGTCCGTTGGCTGGTCTGAAAACATTTATAATGCCAAACTATAAACCGGGGCTGGTGCGGCTCAAAACAGCCGGGCTCAGAGCTGGTTACGCAAGCGAAAAAGAGATGGCCTTTGGGCACAGAAGGGTATGGCTGCTCCTGATTGTTAACAGATCAAGGCCATCGTTACGCCCAGCCGTTGCTGTTGCGTACATTTGCTGTATGTCAACTGTAACCATTGCTTCCCTTACCGAAAGCCTGCCCGCTTTTCTGGACGCTTCCGATTTTTCGGCCATAGCCGTCATTGCTGACAATCACACCTTTAAGTTCTGTTATCCCGAGATAAAGGCCCTGCTGCCCAGACATACGCTGGTACGCATCAAGGCGGGCGAAGAACAGAAACACCTGGCTACCTGCGAGCTGATCTGGGATGCGCTGACCCGAGCCAATTTTGACCGGCATGCGCTGGTGCTGAACCTCGGCGGTGGTGTTATTGGCGATATGGGTGGCTTTTGTGCCGCTACGTACAAGCGCGGTATTGCCTTTGCCCAACTGCCGACGACCCTGCTGGCCCAGGTCGACGCCAGCGTTGGCGGCAAACTGGGGATCGACTTCAACGGCTTCAAAAACCACATCGGCGTGTTTCAGCAGCCGAACGCCGTGCTGATCGACCCGTCGTTGCTGGCTACCCTGCCCGAGCGGGAGCTTCGGTCGGGCTTTGCCGAGATTATCAAGCATTGCCTCATCGCCGACGCCGGTATGTGGAACGACATTCGTCGGCGCGACCTCGACGAGCAGGACTGGGCTAGGCTCGTGGCGCATTCGGTAGCCGTAAAGCAGCGGGTGGTTGAACAGGACCCGACGGAAAAAGGATTGCGGAAGATTCTGAACTTCGGCCATACGCTCGGCCATGCGGTAGAAACATACTTCCTGACGCAACCCCGCAAGCGACTGCTCCACGGCGAAGCCATTGCGGTCGGTATGGTAGCCGAAGCGTTCATTGCCTTCCAGAAAAAGATGATCGATCAGGAGCTGCTCACGCAAATCGAAGAATACGTATTTGCCGTATATGGAAATGTACGACTAACCGATGCAGATACCGAGCCTATTCTGGCACTGACGCTTCAGGACAAGAAAAATCGGGGCAACCAGGTTCGGATGGCGCTGCTCGACGGGCCGGGCAGCTGCGCGTTCGACCTGCCGGTTACCATGGCTGACATGCGCCGGGGACTGGCTTTTTACAGCGGCTTATCCAGGTAAAAAAAGTGCGTTTCGTGGCGGTACGGAGATTTTGCCGATAACTCATCTGGCAATTAAATTTTGGTAACATTACCTTGAATAACCAAACATAACCGCTTATATTTGAGTTGGTCACGACATAAACCATCGTTCTACTAAATTCAGAATC
Organism: Spirosoma sp. 209; assembly: GCF_002006735.1. NCBI lineage: Bacteria > Pseudomonadati > Bacteroidota > Cytophagia > Cytophagales > Cytophagaceae > Spirosoma > Spirosoma sp. 209. The sequence goes on from NZ_MVEC01000004.1 coordinate 216,748, forward strand.
TCCTATCAGCAACTTTTACAAACGCAGTATGAAGAAGTATATCGGTATCCTGTTTGCGTTGGCCGTTATTGCGATGGCGGGCTGTTCGCCGAGTCGGTTGTTTGTCGAGCACGACTACAGCTACGAAGGTCACTTCAAAAATTACGAATCATTCAATTTTCTGGAGTGTGAGTTTGTTGACTCAACGCTGCTCTGCTCCGATATTCAGGATGCCATCCGGCACCAGATGGAGGCCCGCGGCTACCGCGTAAGCAACCGCAACCCGAACCTGCTGATCTCGTACAACATCTTCCGCTCGGACCTGCGTTTCCGCGGTTATCAGCAGCCGGTCATCAAAGACTGGGTTGTTCGTGAAGACGATGACGCTACCTATAAGCGTATCGACTACAACCTCGACGAAGGAACGCTGATGATCTCGCTGATCGATGCCGAGTCGTATCAGGTAATCTGGAAAGGCTACGCGTCGAAGATGATGCGCAACCCCAACTTCAAGAACAACTACTTCAAAGGGATTGTCCGATCCATATTTGACCAGTACCCGCTAATGGCAACGGCCCGCTAGGCTGAGCCGTCCGGGAGAAACGGGCACATAGACATATCTGTAAACGATAAAAGCGGGCACTACCCGCTTTTGTCGTTTATAACCCATCGCCGACCATATACCGCCAGCCATTCGGTATTCGCTATCTATCATTTGGCAGAGTCACAGCCAGCCCCTGTAGCCCCGGCGGGGCTACATGTCAATGACCTATTTGGTCAACTCCTTGAAGATGCCTTCCAGCGAATTCTCCTGCTGACGTAACCCAACCAGCGTCAGCTTCTGATCGGCCGCCAGGCGGAAAATAGCCGCCCGCAGATCGGTATCGGGGCCGGCCGTAACACGGTACTGGCCGTTTCCCAGCGGCTCGACCCGCTCAACCCCCGGCAGGTTCATCAGAACATCGGCCGTAGCCAGCTCGCTCTCGAACTCGGCAATCACCACAACCCCGGCCCCCGCCGACGCCCCCCGAAGCTGGCTCAGCGGTCCGTCGGCAACGATCTGCCCCCGGTTGATGATGACCACCCGGTCGCAGACGGCTTCGACCTCCTGCATGATATGGGTCGAGAACAGCACCGTTTTGTCGCGGCCGGCCTCGCGGATGACCTGCCGGATTTCGGCCAGCTGGTTTGGGTCGAGGCCGGTAGTGGGTTCGTCGAGGATCAGTACGGGCGGGTTGTGGAGAAGTGCCTGCGCCAGACCAACCCGTTGTCGGTAGCCTTTGGATAATTGCCCAATGCGTTTGTGCTGCTCGCGGCCCAGGCCTACCCGCTCAATCATATCGGCAATGCGCCGGCTCAGGTCAGCTCCGCCCAGGCCATGGAGCGAGCCCGCAAAGCGCAGGTACTCCTTCACGTACATATCGAGGTACAAGGGGTTGTGTTCGGGCAGGTAGCCAACGCTCCGGCGCACGTCCATCGGCTGGGTGCGCACGTCGAAGCCGTTCACGTCGACCGTGCCGTCGGTAGGGGGCAGGTAACCCGTCGCAATTTTCATGGTCGTTGACTTACCCGCGCCATTGGGACCGAGAAAACCGACGATCTCGCCCGGCTGGGCAACCAGCGAAATCTGATTGACTGCTTTTTGCTGACCATATACCTTGGTCAAATTCTGAACACGGATCGACATGGATACGACTAAATTGGCCTGACCAGGTTGACTATTGCAGCCTCTGGTACGAATGTAACGTACAAAAAACCGGAAAGTATCTCTATTTTTAGCGGTTTAACGCAAATAGGCACCGTTTTTCTGATCGATACATGTCTCTTCTCCGTAAAAAAACCGTAACGCAAATTTTGAGTGATGCCGCCGAAGGCGATTCCGGCAAGCTGGTAAAGACGCTGGGCGTACGCGACCTGACTTCGTTCGGCATTGCGGCTATTATCGGAGCCGGTATTTTCAGTACCATCGGGCTAGCGAGCTATAACGGCGGCCCGGCGGTGTCGCTGCTGTTTGTCTTTACAGCCATCGCCTGCGTCTTTACGGCCCTTAGCTACGCCCAGTTTGCCAGTACGGTACCCGTCAGCGGCAGCGCCTACACCTACGCCTACGTTGCCTTCGGGGAGATCTTCGCCTGGATCATTGGCTGGGCGCTTATTCTGGAGTATGCCGTCTCCAACATGGTTGTGGCTATTTCATGGTCCGAGTATTTCACATCCATGCTCAGCGGCTTCGGCATTACCTTTCCCAAATACCTGGCTACGGACTACGGCTCGGCCTCGCGGGCGTTTGCGCTGGTCGAGCAAACCCGGCAGGCGGGCACCCCGCTCGATACCCTTCCGGAGAATACGCGCGTGCTGGCGGATGCGTACGCGCAGGCTCCTCAGCTGGGCGATCTGCACCTGATTGCCAACCTGCCGGCCGGGGCGGTTACGGTACTCATCACGGCGCTGGTCTACATTGGTATCAAAGAGTCACGCACCGCCAGCAACATTCTGGTGGTGCTGAAGCTAGCCGTTATCGGCCTGGTCATCGGTGTCGGTGCCTTTTACGTGAAACCCGCCAACTGGTCACCGTTTGCGCCGAATGGAGTAGCGGGTGTACTGAGCGGAGTAGCGTCGGTATTTTTTGCCTTTATCGGCTTCGACTCGATTTCCACAACGGCCGAAGAGTGTAAGAACCCCCAGCGCGATCTGCCCCGGGCCATGCTCTACTGCCTGGCTATCTGTACCGTGCTGTACGTGCTGATTACCCTCGTACTGACCGGTATGGTTAATTACAAAGAGCTGGGCGTGAGCGACCCGCTGGCCTACGTGTTTCAGAAAGTAAATCTGGACTTTGTGGCGGGGGTTATTTCGGTGAGTGCCGTAGTGGCTATTACGAGTGCGCTGCTGGTGTATCAGCTGGGTCAGCCCCGTATCTGGATGACCATGAGCCGCGACGGCCTGCTCTGGAAACGGTTTGCCACCATCCACCCGCGTTACAAAACGCCTTCGTTTGCTACGATCGTTACGGGATTTCTGGTGGCGGTGCCGTCTATGTTTATGGACCTTAAGTTCTTCGTCGATCTGACCAGCGTTGGTACGTTCTTCGCGTTTATTCTGGTTTGCGGAGGTATTCTGTACCTGGATGCCAAGGGGCTGTCGGGACAGTCGAAATTTCGGGTGCCTTACATCAACGGAAAATATACGATTGGCGCCCTGCTGATTCTGGCTTTCGGCTATGCCCTGACCGGCGCTAACCTGCTGGAGCATATGGAAGCCAAACCGCTGCTGTTCGTTTTCTGGGGTACCTGGGCGGTGCTGGCCGTACAGGGGTTCCGGTATAACTTTTCATTGCTGCCGGTTGTTGGTGTACTGACCAACCTGTACCTGATGACCGAGCTGGGGGCCAGCAACTGGCTGATCTTCGTCGGCTGGCTGGCCATCGGACTTGTTATCTATTTTTCGTACGGATTCCGGAAGAGCAAGCTGGCTACCGCCTAACCGCCCGACGGGGGCTGAGCCAGCCCGAAATCCGCTACCCGGCCCTCGTTATCCCCGACTGTATGAACCGTTCTGACTCCCGGCAACCGGATGCCCACTGGCGGGTTCGCTTACACGAAATCATCTTCGAGGCCGACACGCCCGCCGGACGTGCTTTCGATATTGTTCTGATCGGGAGCATTTTGCTGAGTGTGCTGGTAGTCATGCTCGAGAGCGTGGCCAGTATCCGGGCTAGTTATGGTCAGGTTCTGATCCGGATCGAGTGGTTCTTCACCCTACTCTTCACGATCGAGTATATACTGCGGCTGATCAGCGTCAGGCGTCCGCTGCGGTACATGCTCAGCTTTTTCGGCTTCGTCGATATCCTGGCGCTGCTGCCAACGTACCTGAGCCTGATTCTGCCCGGTAGCCAGTACCTGTTCACCATCCGAATTCTGCGGCTGCTGCGGGTGTTCCGCGTCCTGAAACTCTCCGAATACCTCTCCGAAGCATTCGTGCTGACCAGCGCGCTCAAAGCCAGTCAGCGGAAGATCAGCGTATTCATCCTGACCATTCTGTCGCTGGTGGTGGTGATCGGCTCAATCATGTACATGGTAGAGGGCGAAGAAAACGGCTTCGACAGCATCCCGACCAGCATATACTGGGCTATTGTAACCCTCACCACCGTTGGGTACGGCGACCTGTCTCCGCAGACGCCCTGGGGCAAAGCGCTGGCCTCGGTGGTTATGGTCATGGGCTACGGCATCATTGCCGTACCAACCGGCATCGTTACGGTCGAGATCTCGCAGGCAGCCCTGAAAGCCCGCCAGGCAACCACCCAGTCGTGTCCGGTTTGTGGGTCAGAGGGGCACGACTCCGACGCTGTTTTCTGCAAATACTGCGGCAACCACCTCTAGTCAGCCCTGGTTAGGGAGACGGGGTTACTTGCCGAAAAACATGATGTGCTGCTGCGGCAGCCGTTTGTCGTTCTTCAGGAGCCGGAGTCCGACGGCTTTCATCTCTTTGGTAGCCTGCGCCACGCTGAGCTTGTGGAGTTCCTTGATGGGAACACTGGGGTCTTCGGCCCTGTACTCGACCAGCACAACGCGCCCGCCCGGTTTCAGGGCCGTGGCAATGTGCTGCATCATCTCGCGCGGGTACGAAAACTCGTGGTATGCATCGATCAGAATAGCCAGATCGACGCTATTGGCCGTCAGCTTCGGATCGGATTCGGTACCGAGTACGGGGGTTACATTCCGGATCTTTCGGCTGGTTTTGCCTTTGTTCAGGTAGTCGATCATCTCTTGCTGGATATCGACCGCCAGAACTTGCCCCTGCGGTACTTTGGGCGCCATCAGGAAGGTGAAATAGCCCGTTCCGGCCCCGATATCGGCCACCACATCGGCTGGCTTCAGGCTGAGGGCTTCGAGCAGCAGGTCGGTTCGTTCTTCCTGTTCCCGCTCCGGCCGGTCGAGCCACGACGCGCCGAGGTGACCCATAACCTGCGCAATCTCGCGTCCCTGATACCGTTTGCCAATGCCGTCGCGACTGGCTTCGCCAAACTGGTAAAACCGGGTCGAGTCGGTAGAAGGGCGGGTCGTGGTCTGTTGCGACGATCCCTGCCCGCAGGCCATCAGGGAGGTGACCAGAAAAATCAGAAGACGGTACATGAGCAGAGGGGTTTGCCGAGTAAAACCGCTAAACCAACCCAATTGATTTGGAAAAAAGCAGAACCGGATCTGTACCGGTAACTGACCCGGCGTCGGCGCCAGTCGAACAACTCGCGCTCAATCAGGTTGTTTTGCTGAAAACAACACGAACGGTTACCCTATGAATCTGATACTACACTTACTCATTGACGCCGGCGTTATTTTTGGCCTGGCGTATTTCATGCCCCAGATTGATGTGAAAAACTTCGGTACGGCGCTGCTTATCGCGGTGCTGCTGGGACTGCTTAACTTCTTCCTGGGCTGGATCATCCGCTTCCCGCTGAACCTCGTCACCTTTTTCCTGCTGACAGGGCTGGTACGGATCGTGGTTACGGCTCTCCTGCTCAAACTCATTGACAGCTTCCTGGATAGCTTCACCATTCGGGGGTTCTGGCCCGCGCTGGTCATTGCCCTGGTGGTGGCGGTGGTAGGTTCCCTGATCGACCGGCAGGCCCCCACGCCCGAAATGGTTGAGTCGGGGTACGTGGTGATCCGACAGGCGGTGGCTGCCCTCCAGCTGGCGTAGTCAGTTCTCTGATAAACAGAAAAGCCTCACCCATATCGGGCGAGGCTTTTCTGTTTGTTGACCAGTCTGGATTAGTCGCTCCGGCGACCACCCAGCAGTAGGCTGGCGTAATACAATAACGTGGCCAGTGAACCCAGAGCGGCAACTACGTAGGTCATAGCGGCCCACCAGAGGGCGTCTTTCGCGAAACCATATTCACGCTGGTTCACGACGCCGTTGGTCTGAATCCAGGCCAGGGCCCGTTTGCTGGCGTCGAACTCGACCGGCAGCGTTACAAACGCAAACAGCGTGGTCAGCGCGAACAACCCTACGCCAATGGCCAGGGGCAGGGGCGTGGTTTGTAGCAACAGTACCCCGGCCAGCAGTACCCACTGCAGGTAGCGCGACGAAACAGTCAGCACGGGCACCATGGCCGACCGGAACTGCAGAGGGCCGTAAGCTACCTTGTGTTGCACCGCGTGTCCGCATTCGTGGGCGGCTACGGCCGCAGCCGCTACGCTTCGCCCGTAGTAGACATCGGCGCTGAGGTTTACCGTTTTGTCCTGCGGGTTATAGTGGTCGGTGAGCATACCCTCTACCGACAGCACGCGCACATCGTAAATGCCGTTCTGATTCAGCATCTGCTGGGCTATTTCGGCTCCGCTCAGCCCGTTACTCAGGCCAACTTGTGAATATTCGTTGAACTTGCTCCGCAGCCGCCAGCTTACAAAAGCACTGGCGCCGAAGATCAAAATCATAATTAACCAAATGGATGACATCGTTCGTTAGTCAGGTTTGTGGTTTCAATTGCCGGGCAACTTAATGACCCATCGATAGTAAAACAACGATTTATACCAAAAAGTATCCCGCTTGTTTTGCCATTTATCCGGTTCTGACGCCGTTTGGCAGGCTGGTAACACAAACGCCCTGCCTTTTTAAGGACAGAGCGTTGAGGAAATTCTCGTCTAAACGGAGCGCAGACCTACGACGGGCGAGTCAGCGTAAACTCCTTATGAATCCACTTAAAGCCTTTATAAACCTTGACCCGCAGGGTACGGGGGTCTTCCAGATTCAGTTCAACGCCAAAGCGGTTACCGGTTCTGGGATGAATCAGTTCGCCCCCCGACCAGACTTGCCCATCGAACGACAGATTGCTCATCAGTAGCTGGTTTTTCGTAACGCCAAACTGCTGTTTACCGGTTGAACTGACATCGGCCATGCGACCAAAGTACTGATTGCCAGATCGGTATATTTCAACGCTCGACCCCTTGGCCGGAAAGAGCCAGCGCCCCAGAATCTGATCGCCGGAGGGGCCGGCTGACGACTGAACGGCCATCGGCCAAACGACCAGCAGGACCAGAACAAGCAGGGTGAATCGAGTTTTTTGTAAGGTCATCCGTATGTTGTTGTCTATGTAGAAATCTACACTCTGATAACTGTATTAAAGCCATCAGGATTTTAAAGTTAGACAACTTGGGATGCAAGTTCCACTACATCAGTAGATTAAATTTTTATTAGAATCTACCGAAATACTACTAATTCGTCTAATAACTGCTCTTGATTCGTTCAATCAGTTTGGTGGTCGAGTAGCCCGGAACGAGGGCAATGGTTTCGACGCGTCCGCCCCGCCCGAGAACAAAATCAGCCCCCACAATCGTAGCCACGCTATAGTCGTCACCCTTCACGAGGATATCGGGTCGTACGGCCTCGATCAGTTCGAGAGGGGTAGGCTCCCCAAAGAGGGTTACCGCATCGACGAAGGTCAGGGCCGCCATGAGCCGGGCCCGGGCGTACTCATTCACAACCGGCCGCAGGGGGCCTTTGATGCAGCTCACCGACGCATCGGTATTCAGGCCCAAAATCAGCCGGTCGCCCAGCTGGCGGGCCTTTTCGAGGTAGTCGATATGGCCCAGGTGAACAATATCGAAGCAGCCGTTTGTAAATACGATCTGCTCGCCGTTGGCGCGCCACTGATCGGCCTGCTGAATGGCCTCGTCGCGGGAAAGAATTTTACGTTCAGTCATACGGGAAAACGATTACCGCTCCAGGTTAATGGGGTTGGTATCGGGTAAAGAAGCGGATGAACTGACCACGCGGTTCCGGCGCAGCAGCACGACCAGCAGGGCCAGTACGCCCAGAATGATAATCATCAGCGTTGAAACGCCATGGATAAACGTAGCCAGAATCTGCCCGTCCTGCGCGGTGAGGCTATACAGCAGCGCTACCTGCCCAACCAGCAGGTGAAACGAGCCGATACCACCGGGCGTTGGCGCGGCCATGCCGAGCGTGCCGACCACCAGAATGGTCAGCCCGGCCAGCGGACCCAGATTGGCCGTGGCGGGCATGGCAAAGAAGAGCGTGTACGACATCAGGTAGTACATGGTCCAGATCAGGATCGTATGCAGCACAAAGGCACCCGGCCGGCGTAGTTTCCGTACGCTCAACAGCCCTTCGAGCAGGCCGACGACAAAACCGCTGATCTTCTGATAGAACGGCTGCCGCTCCAGGACAGCCCGGTACCGACGGAACAGAAACCAGCCCAGTAGCGCCAGCCCCACCAGCGTAGCAGCCGCCAGCACGAGTACGCCCGATCCGCCCCCGGCGCCCCCGTTCGGCAGTTTGCCGCCCAGAAACTCGATGAAGAACTGACTCAGCCGGTCAAACTCCAGGATGAAGGTGACGCCCAGCAGGATAAACAGCACCAGCACGTCGAACAGCCGCTCGGCCACTACCGTACCGAAGCTGACGTTGACGGGTACGTCGGCTAGCCGGTACAGGGTGCCGCAGCGGGCCACTTCACCCGCGCGGGGCAGGGCCATGTTGGCCAGATACCCGATCAGTACGCTCACCGTTGCCTCGACCGACGAAGGCCGCTGCGGAACAACCGGCTCCAGCAGCAGCCGCCAGCGCTCGGCCCGACTCCAGTGGGCCACCAGCGTAAGCACCATCGAGAGCATGACCCAGCGATAATCGGCCGCGCTGATTTTGGCCCACAGATCGGCTGCGTTCAGGTTACTCTGCCGGAAGGTGAACCAGAGCAGACCGCCCGCAATAGCCAGTGAGATGAGGTACTTCAGGATGTTTTTCAGATTCATACGGGAGGGAGCAAACGGGGTGTGTAAAACAAGAGCGTAACCGTTCTGAGGGGCTACGCTCTGGGTGTTGGGTTAAACCGTTACGAGTTTATTATTGTCGTCGGGAAAAACGACCGTAGGCGTATGGGTGCGTGCCTCTTCGGCGGTCATCATGGCGTATGAAATAATAATGACAATATCGCCAACCTGGGCGCGTCGGGCGGCTGCCCCGTTCAGGCAGATAATGCCGCTACCGCGTTCTCCTTTGATGACATAGGTAATAAGCCGTTCGCCATTGTTGTTATTGACGACATGCACCTGCTCATTCTCGAGCAGACCGGCGGCATCCATCAGGTCTTCGTCGATGGTGATGCTGCCGACGTAGTTTAACTCAGCCTGCGTTACGCGAACGCGGTGGAGTTTCGATTTCAGAATGTTGACAAACATGATTTGTTTACCGTTATGGCGCGGCAAAGGTACGACTAAAACAGTCGCAACAGGTACGGCCAGTAACCGTCGTACCAGGCCGGGCCGGTCATACGGGCCGAAGGATTAGTAAACGGCCATTTCGGGTTCGATCTCGCGGGCCCAGGCGTTGATGCCGCCATCGAGGTTGTAGAGGTTGGTCAGGCCGTCCTGGGCGTAGAGATACTGCGCTACGTTGGCCGACCGGATGCCGTGATGGCAATAAACAACCACGGGTCGGTCGGTCGGAATGCGCTTTCGGTTGTTCGGGATCATACCCACCGGAATCAGCACTGCTCCGTCGAGGTGGCAGAGGTCGTACTCGGGGCGTTCGCGAACGTCGAGGAGGAAGATCGATTCGCCCTGGGCCAGCCGATCGGCCAGCTCGGCCGGGGTTATTTTCTGCGGTCCCGAATCGACGGAGGCTGGTCGGGCTCCGGCTTTGCTGAGTCCCTGCTGAGCCAGTTCGTCGGCGTCGGCCCGGCGTTTGAGTTTAACTTTCTGCTGCCCCATACTCAACACATCGATCATCAGCAGGTGTTCGTTCAGAGGTTGTCCGATCCCCGTAATCAGCTTGATCACCTCGCTGGCCTGATAGGTGCCGATCACCCCCGGCAGTACGCCCAGCACCCCCGTATCGTTACAGTTCGGAATCTCGATGGAGTTGGGTTCTTCCGGAAAGATACAGCGGTAAGTAGGGCCCCGGCTCCCGTCGGGCAGGCTGGCGTTCAGGACGGCTACCTGTCCTTCAAACCGATGGATGGCGCCGTAAACGAACGGTTTGCCGAGCAGCACACACATATCGTTGACCAGATACCGAACCGTGAAATTGTCCGTACAGTCGACCACGATGTCGTACTTCTCGATGATGGAACGGGAATTCCCGATCTCGAGCGCCATGTTGTAGGTGTCGAAGGTAAGGTCGGGGTTGAGCCGGTTCAGGTGGCTGACCGCCATCTTGACCTTAGGCTTGCCCACTTCGTCGGTGGTGTAGAGGACCTGCCGCTGCAGATTACTCAGGGCCACGACGTCAGGATCGATCAGGCCAATTGTACCAACACCGGCAGCGGTCAGATACAGCAGTACCGGACACCCCAGCCCACCAGCGCCTACAACGAGCACACGGGCGTTCTTGAGCCGTAGCTGACCGGCAGGGCCAAGTTCGGGCAGATTGAGGTGTTTTTGATAACGCTCTTTTTCGGCGGGAATCAGGGTAGTCGCTTCCATGAGATGATGATCGGGCAGCGCAATCTATTGTTGCTATAGTCCAACAGATTTTTCAGAACGAAAATTGCGTCGTTCCCATAAATTTCGATACCGGTACCTGCCGCTTACTGACAGACAGACGTATAGGGGATAGATTTCCGTTGATACGGGTATGAGCGGCCCGGTTGCCTCTTTTGTGTTTATACGAGCTACTGGTTTTTTCAGTAGTATTGTTCCGTAATAATCCAAACAAATCTCAACTATGAACTACCTGCGTGCTTCAGTTACCGCATTGGCTCTGGTACTGACCCTTGGTGGAACCCTGTTTGCCAACCCAACACCCGCTACGGCAATCCCTAAAAAAGGAAAATGGGAAACGCTGTTCGACGGGAAAACCCTGACCGGCTGGCATAATTATCTCAAAACGAACCAGCCTGTGTCGAGCAACTGGGTCGTTGACGACGGCGCGATTCATTTTGCCGGTGGCCGGGGTGGTGGTGACCTCGTCAGCGATAAAGAGTACGGTAACTTCGAACTGGAAATCGAGTGGAAAATTGCCGAAGGGGGCAATAGTGGCATCATCTACCACGTAAACGAAGATCCGAAGTTCAAAGCTACCTACAATACCGGCCCTGAAATGCAGGTGCTGGACAACGAGCGTCATCCCGATGCTAAGATGGGCCGCGATGGCAACCGCACGGCCGGTGCGCTGTACGATATCCAGAAGCCGATCACGATGAACACCGCCAAACCGGCCGGTGAGTGGAACAAAGCCCGGCTGGTCGTTAATAACGGTCGCGCCGAGCATTACCTGAACGGTAAAAAAGTAGCCGACTACCCAACCAGCGGGCCCGAGTGGGACGCTATGGTCGCGCAGAGCAAATTCAAGGGCTGGGAAGGCTTCAACAAATTCCCGACCGGTCGTATTGCCCTTCAGGATCACGGCGACAAGGTCTGGTACCGCAACATCCGAATCCGGGAACTCTAGTACTAAACCAGTTGCGCCGGTGTTGATACCAGCTCATCCTAGCGAGACGCAACCGATTGGCAACATCAGTCGGTTGCGTTGCTACGTAAAACCTACCAACATGATTCGCCGAACGGCCCTCCGAACCTTAACCGGTACCGCCCTTGCGCTACCCGCCCTGACTGAATCGCTTGCTGCTTCTATGAATACGTCACAAACCGACCTGTCTCCCAGCGGAGCTACAGCGCTGAAAGGGCGCATTAACCATTCGGTATGCAAATGGTGCTACGGCAAAATTCCGCTCGACGAGTTTTGCAAGTCTGCCAAAGAAATTGGCCTCACATCCATTGAACTGCTGGGACCTGATGAGTGGCCCACCCTCAAAAAATATGGCCTGACCTGCGCCCTGCCGCAGGGGGCCGGGCTCGGCATTGAACGCGGTTTCAACGACCCCAAGCTACACGATGAGCTGGTGGCCAGCTACGAAGCCATCTTCCCGAAACTGAAGGCAGCCGGCTACAAAACGGTTATCTGTTTCTCGGGCAACCGGCGCGGCATGAGTGACGAAGAAGGCGCTAAAAACTGCGCTACGGGTCTGAAACGCCTAATGCCCAGCGCCGAAAAGCACGGCATCACCATGATCATGGAACTGCTCAACAGCAAGGTCGATCACAAAGATTACATGTGCGACCATACGGCCTGGGGCGTGGAGGTTTGCAAACAGGTTGGCTCGGAGAACTTTAAACTGCTGTACGACATCTACCATATGCAGATTATGGAGGGCGATATTATCCGAACCATCCGTAAATACAGCCAGTACATTGGCCATTACCATACCGGCGGCAACCCCGGGCGGAACGAAATCGACGAATCGCAGGAGATTTACTACCCGGCCGTGATGAAAGCCATCGTGGAGACGGGCTACAAAGGGTTTGTGGCGCAGGAGTTTATCCCCAAACGCGACCCGCTCACCAGCCTGAAAGAAGCCGTTCTGCTGTGTGACGTTTAACTAAAGAACTGAAAAAGGGGGGCGGGTCAGTAACGTAGTCAATCGACTGCTTTACTGACCCGTCCCCCTTTTTATAGTTTGTAATTCTTGTACTCGCCAATGCGCCAGCCGGTCAGTTTCTCGATAAAGGTCAGGAAGCGGACGCGGGGCGTATACCGTTTCTGACGGGTGTCGAAGGTAAAGGGCCAGTTCAGCCGGTCTACCCGGGCCTGCATGACGGCGGGGTGGGTACCGGTAAACGGCGCCAGCGAGTCGATCTGGCTGTAGTCAAACACATCGGCGCCGGCGTTGGCTTTGTCGATGGTGGTGCTGCTGTGCCAGAACTGGTTGGCGTTGCGGAGCCGTTTCCGCTGCGTTTCGGGCGGCTTCACCCAGCCGTAGTGGTAAATCCAGGCATCGATCAGGCGCACCCGCAGTTTTTTATTCTCGCGCGTGCGGAACCCCTGCGCGTCCCGGTACGAAGCTACATCGCCCGTGTTGCGAACCACGCGTATCTCACGCCGGTACCACCGGCGCGAGTCGCCGATATAGCTGTAGGAGCCGTAAAAATGCAGGTAGTTGAATAGAAGGCCGTCTACGCTGGTATCGTTCAGGTAGGTTTCCATCGCCTGGCGAACGACCGGAATATACTGTTCGTGCAGCACCTCGTCGCCCTGAATATAAAACGCCCAGTCGGCATCGGATGAAACCGCAGCCAGGGCTTTGTCGGTTTCCAGCGCCAGCACCCGGCCGCCCGCACGGGCCGTATCGTCCCAGACGGTATGGATGATCCGGATTTTATCAGACGGAATGGCTTCGATCAGGGCGAGGGTTTCATCGTCGGACTGGCCCACGGCTACTACAAACTCATCGCAGAGCGGCAGTACGGAGGTGATGGCTTCCACGATAGGATAGTCGTACTGGATGGCGTTCCGAATGAAGGTGAAACCGGCTACTTTCATGAAATAAGCGAGAAGAAAGCACAAAGGTACTACGCCCCCGCTGATTCTGTCCAGCCGGCCGCGTCAAGTTCGCCCCGCTGTCAGACCCGCTCACCAACAGATTTCCGCTGCTCACCTATAATCGGCAGAAAACAGACCGAAAACGAATGCATATTTGTAGGTAATCTGATCGCTTATTTCCTCTGCAACCTTGTCAAATCGTTCTAATCATATGATCTCTACCGTAAAGTCATTCCGGTACGTCTGGGTACTCTGGCTGGCTGTGGTGCTGACCGCCTGCGACAACAGCACGACCGATACGCCGACCCCGCAAAACCAGTACCTGGTTGGGAATTCTCAAATTGCCCAGCTGACCAAAGAGCAGGTTGTAACCCAGCTCAGCCCGTTCAGCGCACAGCTGGGCGGTGGTATTCCAATTGCCAGTTTTATCCAGTACGGCTGCACGGTTCACCGTATCACCTATAAAACCAAAAACGTCGACGGCACCGACATTACGGCCTCGGGGGCGGTGCTGGTACCTACCAGAACCGGTGCTTTCTCGGCCATCAGCGTTCAGCACGGTACGATCTTTGACGAAAAAGAAGCGCCTTCGTACTTTGTGGCCGGGGGCGAGTCGGCTACGGTGGGCGTGCTGGGAGCCGCGCTGGGCTACCTGGTTATTTACCCTGACTACATCGGCTACGGCGAAAGCAAGCAGGTGCCGCATCCCTACGAACACCGTAAAACCCTGGCCTCATCGACCTATGACATGATTCAGGCCACCCGCGAGTTCTGTACCGCCAACAACATCAGCTGGAACAACAACCTGTACCTGTCGGGCTACTCGCAGGGGGGCGGAGCGACGATGGCGCTGCAGCAGAAGATGGAAACCGAAAATTCGCAGCCCTTTACGCTCAAAGCCGTTAGCGCCGGAGCCGGAGCCTACGATAAGCTCAACTTCACCAAATTCGTGCTGGGAAGCCCTACCTCCGGCTTGCCCCTGGCCAACAGCCAGTACCTGTGGGTCATGACGACCTACAACCGGATTTATAACCTGAACCGGCCCCTGTCGTTCTTCCTGAAAGAGCCGTATGCGAGCCGGGTACAGACCCAGGGGGTTCTGGCTACTATCGACGTCAGCTTCAACCAGGCCGCCACGGATGGGTTCAAGAACGGTATCCTGAACGGTACCGACACCGAATTCATCAACGCGCTGAAAGATAACGATACGTACAATTTCGTGCCCAAAACGCCGACCCTGCTCATCTACGGCACCGCCGACCAGCAGGTCTATCCGCTCAATAGCGAGAATGCCTTCAACGCCATGAAGCAAAAAGGCGCCACTACGGTCCAGCTGTTCCCGCTGCAGGGGCAGTCGCACGCGAGCGCTATTCCGGGTTACCTGCTGCAAACGCTTCAGTTCTTCGCCAGTATACCGTAAAGCCCAAACCGGTCGTTGTCTGCTTTGTGAGTCTACGGCAGACAGCGACCGGCTGATTATCAGCCACGGAAACCGCTGGCGTTCAGGCAGGCACTATACGTCGCTGGATTTTGTTCGTTTATAGATAATTTGTTTCTTCGTCATTAGTTGGGGACGAAGCCCCTCGTAACTATGGAACACCGGTTTGTTGAAAAAGCCACGGGCGCTATTGCTGATAAATACCGCCTGTCCATCTTGCTGGAGCTGTCAGACAAAGGCAGCATGACCTGCACCGATATTCAGGAACTGACCGGGCTGTCGCAACCCTGCGTGTCGCACCATGTCAAGCAGCTTACCGAGAGCGGCCTGGTTAACGCACGCAAGGAAGGCCGAAATCTGTACCTGTCGCTCAATAAGGAGTCGTTGCAGCAGTTATCCGGCTTCCTGGAGAAGCTGGGCTAAAATTTTATCCGTAAACATTCAAACTTTTAAATATTTGGTTGTGTTGACAGAAGGTATTCACGGAGTTATACCGTTCACAACTGAATTAAACACATGGCACAAAAACTGTTTTCAGAAGCTCGTCTGGGCAATCTGACGCTGACGAACCACCTGGTTATGGCCCCCATGACCCGTAACCGGGCCACGGCCGATCACCTGCCGACCGACATCATGGCTACCTATTATGCGCAGCGTGCGTCTATTGGCCTGATCATTACGGAAGGGGTATCGCCTTCGCCCAACGGCGAAGGGTACGCGCGCATTCCGGGTATTCATAGTGCGGCTCAGGTAGCTGGCTGGCGGAAAGTGACCGACGCAGTTCATGCCGAAGGGGGTAAACTCTTTATCCAGCTCATGCATACTGGCCGGATCGGCCACGCCAGTCATCTGGTGGGTGATGCCGAACTGATTGCCCCGTCGGCCATTGCGGCTGCCGGTCAGATCTATACCGATACCGAAGGAATGCAGGATCACCCAACCCCCCGGGCCCTTACGACCGATGAGGTGAAGCAAACCATTCAGGAGTACGTAACGGCGTCGAAAAACGCGATCGAGGCCGGTTTCGACGGGGTCGAACTGCACGGCGCCAACGGCTACCTGATCGAGCAGTTCATCAGCCCCAACACGAACCAGCGCACCGACGAGTACGGCGGTAGCGTTGAGAACCGCAGTCGTTTCCTGCTCGAAGCGGCCGAAGCGGCTGGGAAGGCTATCGGGTTCGATAAAGTGGGGGTACGGTTATCGCCCTACGGTGTGTTCAACGACATCCATCCGTATCCGGAAACCGACGAAACCTACCGGTACCTGGCCGAAAAACTGAATGCGCTGGGTATCGTGTACCTGCATCTGGTCGATCACGCGGCTATGGGTGCGCCCGCCGTACCGGCCCATATCGTTGACGACATTCGGACTCGTTTCACCGGCACGCTGATCCTGAGCGGAGGCTACGATGCAGAGCGGGCCGAAGCTGTTCTGGAGAGCGGTCAGGCCGATCTGGTAGCTTTTGGCCGTCCGGTCATTGCTAATCCCGATTTTGCGGAGCGGCTGCAAAGTGGTGCTGAGATGAACCAGCCTGACTTCAACACATTCTACACGCCCGGCGAGAAGGGGTACACCGATTACCCGACGCTGGTAGCGGTAGCGCAGTAAGCTGTACATAAACAACCATGAGTCATCCCCAATCTTGATGGGTTGACTCAAAAGAGCCTCCTTTCTTAGCTTTGAGCACCGACCACAACGCCAAAGCCGGAAAGGAGGTCTTTTTGTGGCCAGGCACGGCTGAATGAGGCATGGAGTCGCCCCGGTTACGGTTCTGGGAGAACTGAGAAACTATCGGGTAACGTAAGTCTGGTATATGATTTTCTACGCTCGCTCTTACAACTGGCGTGGTTTAGAATTGCTGTTTATGCAGCCATCTCGAGTGCGCTGATGCTGGCATTCGACCTCACCCAAAATTTGGGATTACTCCTGTTTACTGATCTATCAATTGCTTCGCGTGCCCTCTGTGCTGCCGCTTTTATTCAATCTTCTCGATCCTTGATGAGCTCCTTGTGCTGGTGCTCTAAATCCTGCATAGGTAGGGTAAGAACGTTGACTAAATCAGCTAATAGTACAAAACTGGTTTATGTTGTTATCGTTCAGTAAAACGCTGTATTTTCTGTACGCACTCTATAAAGTCATAGCAATTGAGGATTTGATTTTTCACATTTGTTTACGTCTTGATCCAGTCAACGTACAAGTATCGTGCATTACCTAATCATCCCAAAAGTTAAGTTTACGAGGCTATCAGGGCATTAGCGGATACTGGACAAAGCCGTTTCCAGGTTACTGCGGAAATTTCGACCAATAGGAATGTGGCTGGCATTCAGCAGCAACCGATTACGCTCAAGGCGGCTAATGCGCGACAGTGCCACGATAAACGATTTATGAACGCGTATAAATCGATTTGGTGGGAAAAGAGTTTCCATTGTTTTGATCGATCCTTTAAGTACGATCTTGCCGGTATCGGTGTGGATGATGGCGTAATCTTTAAGCCCCTGGATGTAGGTCACGCTGTCGAGCGCCAGCCGGATGCGCTGTACCCCGCTCTTCACGAAAATGGTATCGGGCGATGCATTGACGGGCGACGCGTCGACCTGAATTTGCTGCGCTTTCAGGGCCATGAATTCACGCACTTTGTCTACGGCCTGCACGAAGCGGGGGAAGGCAATGGGCTTGAGCAGAAAGTCGATCACCCCCAGCTCGAAACCCTCGAAGGCATAATTCCGGTAGGCAGTCGTAAACACGGTGATGGGTGGGTTCAGCAGCGACTTCAGGAACTCGATGCCCGTTAGGTTCGGCATTTCAATATCCAGAAACAACACATCGGCGATCTCGGTGTTCAGGTACGTCAGGGCGTCGTAGGCGTTGCCAAATGAATGCACGTCGCCAATGCCCTCCAACCGGCTCAGGTAGTTGTGCAGGATCTCGCGGGCCAGCACTTCGTCGTCGACAATCACGCAGCGGAGCATGGTGTTTCCGGGATACAGGTTAGTTTACGACCCGGTTCAAGGTATAGCTCAGGTCGGCCGTTCCGATACGGAAATGGCGTTGCTGATCGAGTATAAACAGCACATCATCATCGCCTTTGAGCAGGTAGACCGATACGTTGGGCTTGTCGGCATCCAACTGATACACGATGGCAGTGGGGTCGGTGGGGGTACCCGTTACAATGGCCCATGTACCCTCGCGGGTGGCGGCCCGGTTCAGGGTACCTCGCAGCCGGTAGGTGGTAGGCTGGCCGGTGGCGGGATCCTGATACAAGGTCAATGCCCACTTCATTTTCCATTGGCCGGGAGCAATAGCTACTTTCCAGTCTTTGGCGATTTCGGCGCAGGGGAACCGCCCGTGAAATTCGCCCGTCACCGGCGGCCCCTCGGGTATGGGCGTTCGAGACGTTGTTTTACCGGGTACGTTTGTTGGCCGGGCTTCCTGCGCGTAAATCGCGTTTAGGCTGACGATCAGGTACGGTAGTAGGGTAAGGAGGGTCGCTTTCATCTGTGCGTTAGCGTTTGTTGAGGGTGTAACTCCAGCCTGCATGACCAATCATCAGTTTGCCCTGTGGGTCGAGCAGGTGTAACAGGTTGTCGTCCAGTTTGACCAGACGGATGGTCGTGTCTGCCGGGCTGGTGCCTAACTGATAAACCGTCCGTTGCTGCGCGTCGCGAACCTGCTGCCATTGGCCTGTTTTCTGCCTGGTGGTGCCGCCATTGGCAAAGCCCGTGGTGTTGGGCTGCGTTATACCGTAGGTGTAGTGGAGCAGGTACGCTGCCGGGGCCTGATTGCGCGGGTCGCGGCTGAGCGACAGCGTCCATTTGACAAACTCGCAGGAGGCATCGGTAGGAATACCGAGCCAGATGCGGGGGATGAGATCACAGGGCGTACTGGCCACGAATACCGATGGTTGGGGCGAGGGTCGTGTGGCCCCAACGAAGCTGATGGCCAGGCCAATTAGCAGGATAATCTGTTTCATAGTTAGTTAGCTTGTAGTACCCAGACATCGTTGCTATAGACAAAGTCGGGGTGGGCGGTATCCTGCCCGCCGTATTTGCCGCCCGTCATGTATATTTTTCCGCGATGTGCGCAGGCGGCAATACCCCCGCGTGGCGACCAGGGTGCATTTTGCCCCTGCCAGGCACGTCCGTCGGCACTGACCAGCACCTGACTGCTGAACTGCCCGTTTCTGTTACAGCCCAATAGCCAGATTTTTCCGTCCAGGACCACGGCCGCATAGCCAAAAATAGACGCGCCCTTCACAATTTCGGGGGTTTCGAGCCGCCAGTTCAGCCCATCGGCCGACGACCACACATCGTTGTTGAGCAGATACAGCCGGTTGTTGAGCGTCACAACCTGGCTGCTGCTGCGTTTACCAAAGGGCAGGTTGTCTTTCACCCGTTGCCAGTGAACGCCGTCGGCCGAATTCCAGATGTCGGCAAATTGGGTTCGTTTATCTTCGCCACCAATGATCCAGATCTTATTCTGAAACACAAACGGATGGTAGAAAAACCGCTGAGGCAGATTCGAGCCTGCGAGTCGGTTCCAGTGCTTCATATCGGGGCTTTGGTAAATATCGGGTCGGAAGGTGTGCCGGTCAATGTTGCCCGTGAAATGGCCGAGGCCCAGCATCGTGTTGTTAAAGGGCACATAATCCAGAAACGCCTGGTTGTCGATGGCGTTGCGCAGGGGCGACTTGACCCAGTGTTGCCCATCGGCCGAGAACCAGGTGCCATCGGGATGAAACGCCCAGAGGGTATCGTGGTGGCTAAACAACTGGAAGTTATAACTCTTCCTCCAGGGGCCTGCATCGAGTAACTTCGTCCAGGCGAAGGTGGACGGTGCGCCCGGCCTGGGTACGTTCGTAGCCGCAACAAACAGCATGATCATCAGCAGGTAGCGTACGGGCGTAGTCATTGGTGTTAGTGGTTGGTGAACGAAATAAAGAGGGCCGCTTTGTAGGTGTCGGAACCTTCTTCAGTACGGAGCGTGTAGCGGCCCGGATACAGCAGCTCCAGCCGTTTGCGCAGGTTCGCCAGCCCAAAGCCACCTCTGGTTTCGGCGGGTTGGGTGCCCGTGTAAACGGCCGGTTTGTTGTTTTCGACGGTGATTTCAACGGTGGTGGGTTTGAGCGTCACGGTACTGTGTAGCCAGGCTTTGCCAGCCTGCCGGCTCACACCGTGCTTGAACGCATTTTCAACCAGCGGCAGCAGCAATAGCGGGGCAATCTCCTGCCCGTTGGGGTGCCCATCGATGCGCAGGGCTACGTCGGCCTCGCCACCGCACCGGATTTTTTCGAGGTCGATATAGGTCTGGATGTACTTGAGTTCCCGTTCGAGCGGCACCGTCAGCTCGTCGCTGTCGTAGAGCATATATTCCATCATGTCGGAAAGTTTCAGGACCATTTCGGGAGCCAGATCCGACTTTTTAAGCGTCAGGGCGTAGAGGCTGTTCATCACGTTGAACAGAAAGTGCGGGTTGATCTGCGCCCGCAAAAAGTTGACTTCGGCCTGTAACTTCTCGACCGTAATCTGCTGTAACACCCGCTGCTGCTGGTACCAGTCGATGCTGAGCTTTAACGGCACCATCAGCCCCAGGTACCAGAGCGTGCTGAAGAAATTATACGATAGCGTTTCGAGCCAGTCGCGGTTGCGGGCAATCACGTACCCATAGAGAATATAGTCGTAAAAGGCCTGCACGAGCAGATACCCCAGGATAGCCAGCAGAACCAGCGAAAAATAGCGGATATAACGCCCCGCCAGCAGGTAGCGAGGGAGCAGGTAGTGAATATTGAGGTAGGCAATGGCGATGAGCAGCACCACCCGCACCACCACACAGGCAACGAAATAGGGTAGACCCGCCTTGTAGATCAGGTAGCGCTTTTCGTACAGGAAAAAACCAGTAATCAGCACCCAATAGGCCGTATGCACCAGCGCGTATTTGACGGTGGTGGTGCGGGTGGTGAGTGGAATGGTGATGCGACGGTCCAGAAAATCCATGTGCGGGGGCCGGGCTTGACGAAACCCGCTGTAAATGAATTGAAAAGGCCGGTACGCTGAAAATTTTATCGACCAACAGCGCAAAAAGTAGAGGACGGGAAGGGGTATTTTCGCAGGTCGATTTTTCGGGTCATTGGTCTACTATTTTTTTGTCTGCCGGTGGGTATTCGTTGCTCTACCAAAAAAACAAACCATGAAAAATCAGGTAGGTACGTTGCTGGCCGTTCTGCTGCTGGTTGCACTGAAGGCCCATGCACAGGAGAAACAAGTAGGTGGCCCCTGCGAGGGCTGCGAAGCGATTCACGAAAGTCCGGTACCCTTCGACAAACTGGACATGCTGGCCAAACTACCCGACGCCACCTGGACGGGTAAAAAGCCGCTGGGCATCAACGGGATTGTGTACAAAGCCGACGGAAAAACACCGGCGCCTAACGTTATTCTCTACGTGTACCACACCGACGAAACCGGCCATTACGTGGCCAAAAAAGGCGCAACGGGCTGGGAACGGCGGCACGGCTCCCTACGTGGCTGGATGCGCACCAACGAGAAAGGCGAGTACAAATTCGTGACTCTACGCCCGGCCCCGTACCCCGGCTACAGCGACCCGGCGCATATCCATGTCACGATCAAAGAGCCGGGCCTCACCGAATACTACATCGATGAGTTCGTGTTTGACGACGACCCGCTGCTTACGCCCGCCAAACGGCAGAAACTGGATAATCGGGGTGGCAGCGGCATTCTGAAACTGATAGACGCAGGCAACATGTACAAGGCCGAGCGCCACATCTACCTCGGCCGCAACATCCCGAACTACCCCGTACACCCATAAAATAACGGGTTCTCTGGGCCGTGTTTCTGCCGTTTGGAAACTCAAACAGTGGTCTTCAACTCGGCGAAGGGTTTATCGGGGTTGCCTATGTTTTATTGGGGCTGTCAGCTATCCACCGATCACCGACAGGGATCAGTTGGCTACTTTTTCAAACCAGAAGGCCCTCGTATGGTGCGATTACCCTTTACTTCAGAATGGTTACCCCTTCCAGGTGCTCTAGCCTGGCCATAATACCCCAGCCGTAGAAATTATTCGCCACGGCTATCAGCAGTTCGTTTTCGCCCTGCTTGAGGTGAATCGGAAACTGCGAATTATCCAGCGAAATACGCCCGTTGGGACTTTTTCGCATACCCTGAATGTAGTTGTCTTTGTCTACATAGACGGGTACGCGATTCAGATACACCCACACCTCGTCGCTAAAGCCCAGTTTCAGCATCTGGCTTTGCGCCTGTTCGGCTTTGAGGGTCGCCTTGAGCCACACATACCGGCGGTTGGGATCGCCCCCAAATTTTCGGGAGAGGTTGACCAGTCCACGTCGCTCGGCCGATATATGCTCGAATTCAGCTCCTGGCTGGGGTAAATTCTGCGAGGTAATTTCGGTGCCCACCGGCAAACTGGCTGGTTTCGTAACCTGCCAGTGCCTGAGGTAACGGGTGTCGTGCCGGGTCAGATCGGCACCAGCGGAGGCCATGAGGCCTTCGGTATCGGTCGTTACGGTAAGGTTGGCGAATACGGTTTCACCCGGAAAACCCGTGGATAGGCCAATCTGCCCTTCCGAGGTGTTGCCCTCCAAAGCTGGTACGTCCAGAACGGGTTCGGCCAGGTTGTTTACATAGACCCGAAGCTGCGCCCCATTTACCACCAGTTTCAGGTGGTTCCAGTCGTTGATTTTCAGGTTGCAACTGGTTTGGTACTCGTGGGCCATATCCCAGAGGTTGACCCCATTGACAACGGCTGCATACTGCACCGCATCAACTGCCTGTGGCCGGTTCGATGCCCCCGTTCGCAGGTACACATGCTCGGCATTATTCCCTTTCCTCCGAAAATAAACCGCCGGGAACGGAGACGCCTGATTTACCTCGACGTCGAACTCGATGGTGCCATTGCTGAAAACGTAATCCTTCAAAAATACCTCGCCTGAGTTTGGGTTCAGCTTGATGGCCTTTGTGCCCTTGTGGTCGATAAATTCGACCTTGCCGGCCTGATGCTCCCAGTTGTCCGGGCTTAGGTCGATGATCGGACTGGACGTGGCCGATGTAGGTTTGGGCGTCTTTTTTTTGGTTTGCTGCCCCCAGACGAGCGGGCTACAGATCAGCAAAAACAGGGTTAGTGAGTTTCTCATGGCCTGACTTGATTTTGGTTTGCTCAAAACTGTTATCAGGCCTGTTTTTGCCCAAACCAAAGCAGTATCAAGTTCGTGCAACTTCATGCCACGTGCTTCTGCAACTTGCGTAACAAACAAGTGTCAGA
This sequence comes from Spirosoma sp. 209, assembly GCF_002006735.1. Lineage (NCBI taxonomy): Bacteria > Pseudomonadati > Bacteroidota > Cytophagia > Cytophagales > Cytophagaceae > Spirosoma > Spirosoma sp. 209. The sequence goes on from NZ_MVEC01000004.1 coordinate 239,795, forward strand.
TAATCAGTGAATTATTGCCCAGTCGGCTAACTGACTGCTCTGTCAAACCTTACCGGATTATGACGGGGCCTTTTTCGCCCACAAACCAGGTTTTTCCTATTTCGGCAGCTCCCTGAAACCGGTATTGCACCCCTACGATTCGGGCCGATGGGTTTTTTGCCGTTATGGTTTTAGCCAGTTTCCCGTTGACGAAAAAGCTCACTTTTTCGCCTGAGCCTACCACGTTTAGCCTGGTGACGGTGTTCATATCCGTGCCGAAGCCTGAAAGATCGTCCTTGGCGGCTTGGGTGTAGTTGCCCAATCCGATTAGCTCGATACCACCCACGCAGGCGGGCGAACACAGGGGAATGATAATGATATCGTCAACACACTGAATCAACACCTGGCAAAACTGGCAGAGGTTTGAGCCGTTCAGATCCAGCGATTTCAGGCTGGTTTCGAATTGAAAGTTGTGGGTATAGATCGGGCCGAAGTTATTCTGGTTGAAAAACCGGACTTTAGGCGGCTGGGGGCTATCCGACAGATGATGTTGACGGAGTAGATCGGTAGAAATCCGCACGCTGCTATCGGTCAGCAGCTCTTGTTTCTGAAAGTAAAAAGGCTGGTTTTCGTTTTCGATCAGCCCCAGCCAGCCATCCGTAGCAATCTGAATATCATGGGTTTTGACAACCTGGTTACCAATGATCAGTTTCGACCGGAAATATCCCGGATAATGATACAGGGCCGAATGGTACTTCCCGTTGGCCGGTACCTGGGTTTTACGCCTGACATCCCACGTCTGGGCGATAAATACCGAATCATCACCAGCCGCTACGGCATCGTAACTAAAAACAACGGAGTTGGGCAAGCCCCTGGTTAAGACCTTGTTGGCGGCAAACCGGAATAACGTCGGGTCGTAGGGTTTTCGGGTATTGTGCAGGAACAGCAGGGATACAATGGTCAAGGTCGACACGGCCAGCGCAGCCGTTAGCCAATGCCTGTACGAGCGAGAAACGGCCGGTTTGGGTGGGTGAATGTCGGGGGCTTCGTTTCCGATGTCGGTTTCGCGGTGTGAAAACGTTCGCCAACTGTCGTAACCGGCAAATTGGGCAAGGGTGTTCAGGGTTACGGTGGTGGGGGTATGATTCGATTTTATACGTCCCCAAACCCGTTTCAGCGTAGTGGTGCTAAGCTGTACATGGGTTGCCTCGAAAATCTGCTGACTCAACCGGTCAAAATCGAAACTACTCCAGCTTGCCGCCGACCCCCAGTTGAGCTGGCTTTCGATTCGGCTCAAGAGGTGAGTTAAGTTACTGATGTCTTTCCTGTCCATAGTACATCAACGGATTGATGCGACGCCCGATGAACTGTAATACTAACCTACCCCGGTCTGTTTTGCAAACGGGTATGCGCGCATGCTCAACGCCCGGTTACGGGAGCGATTGCCGCGCTGGGACGTTAGTTTTATTGTTGTTCGCCGTAACAGTAGCAGAGGCCGTCGGGGGCCACTACGAAAAAGACCTTCCAGACCGTTTCGCCGTATTTCTGGTAGTCATAGGTAGGCTGTTCCTGCGGCAGTCCGTTTGTTTTTAGTTCGGCGAAGGCGTTGTCAAGGTTGTCTACGGCGAAGAAGCAGCCATCCTGCGTGGGGTCACCGCCGTTTTCGGCCAGACCGATCTGAATGGTGTCGCGGGTAAGGGTAGCTGCTTTATGGGGCGTATCGCTACGTGATACGAGCTGGAAGCCCAGGGTGTCTGTGTAGAAAGGCAGGGCCCTATCGACGTCGGCAACGGGCAGGTTCATCGGGCTCTGCTGGTAGGGCCAGGCCTGGGAAATGGTGGCTTTGGACTGGGTCATGTGGTGGTTTTCAGGATAAATGGATGGTGTTCTCTGTTGCCAGGGCCGAATGTGTCTGGTTAAGCTGCTGGTTCGTTTTTCGGCTCGCACTCCATAGCATGACCCATGCGCAGCAGGTATCCGGCGGGGTCCTTTACCCGCATTTCGCGCATATTCAGGGTTTATTGGTGAGAGACATCACGATAACGGCCCCTTTGGCTCTGATCGTCTCATAATAGCTATCCACATCGTCGACCGTGATCGAGAGCCAGGTGCCCATGACCTTTCAGACAAAAGAACAGTTCGACCTCGTCTTTCACGACACCCCCGAAACTGGGCTGGGTTTCCCACTCCTAGTGTGCTTGAGACCCAGTACGTCGGTGTAATACGCCAGGCTGCGGGCTACATCGGTAGAGTAGAGGGACGGCTTTGTTGACTGTCATCCGTGTTTGTGTGCAGAGGTGGTTAGGCCCGTTTCCGGATTGCCCAAGCAAGTTTACCCCCCGCACAACGTAATCTTTTTACGCTGAGTGGGGCTTGCTGTACTTTTTTTCATTAGAAGAAGGCCTAGACGCAGTTGGAGTCGGGAAATTCCACCGCCCGATTGGGGTCTTTGTCTGCCGAATCAAACACGCCATTGGTCCTCAATAAACTAGTAAGCGGCTTACCGGAGGCCGCCATCTCGTCGATAGCTCCAGCTGGTTTAAGCTGATCTGTGACCGATACCAGTGGGCGGCAATCGCGCCGGCGGCCCGGTTCACCTTTTTTCGATGGCACCAGCCCACCCGGCTTCAGCGCAAGCGTAAAGTCGATCTCCGCTGGGTTATGGATGCATGGTATAGCTCCTGCGAAGGGGGTTTGGTCACTTAAAGGTCTCATTTTCAGGTAACCTGAGGTCGGCTCCGGGCTGCCGATGGTCACGAGAGCGATGGACCGGCGGCTGTAGCCTTGATCGGAACAATTTTGTGAGGTGCTGGTGATCGACTGGAAAATGGCTGGTAATCAAGGCTACAATCGAGTTATTACAGATTCGTTTGCGGCCTGAAGTCCGATGTTGAGAATGCCTTCCGCCCAGCGTCGGCAAAAACCTTCGTTCCGGTAGCAAAGCTGCACCGGCGGACCGGCTGGAGCGTGGAACGAAGTATCGGGTGGACTAATTTCTTCCGGCGCCTGGCGAAAGCTGCGAATACGCGTTTAGGTCGTCCACAAGCTGGCTTTCCCTGGCTAATAGTCAACACATGTTATCGCGATTTCACAGTTAGCCCCTCAGTACGTTCTGAAAAGGCCTCCTTTCTGGCTATGGAATCCTGGTGATGCCAAAGCTAAGAAAGGAGGCCTTTTTATGCCAGGACCCTAAAATTGAGGATGACTCCTGTTTAAGCCAGAACGACTTTGAGCATCTGTTCCAGAATAAGCCGCCCGTCGGTATTACCCAGGATGGGATCAGCCGCCCGTTCGGGGTGGGGCATCATGCCGAATACGTTTTTCCGGTCGTTGGTTACGCCGGCAATGTTGTCGAGGCTCCCGTTGGGGTTGGCCGCATCGGTAATATTACCCTGTTCATCGCAGTAGCGGAACAGGATCTGCCCGTTGTCGGTCAGCGCTTTGAGCGTGTCGGCATCGGCAAAGTAGCGACCCTCGCCGTGAGCCATCGGAATTTTATAGGCCCGGCGTTCCAGATCGGCCGTGAGCAGCGCATCGGTCGACTCCGGCTTGAGGTAAATGTTTTTGCAGATGTACTGCTGGTTCGTATTCCGGAGCAGCACCCCCGGCACCAGGTTGGCTTCGGCCAGAATCTGGAAGCCGTTGCAGAAACCAATCAGGTAACCGCCCCGGTTGGCATGGGCAATCACCTCGTTCATGATCGGCGAAAACCGCGCGACGGCACCCGTACGGAGGTAGTCGCCGTAGGAGAAGCCGCCGGGAAGTATAATAAAATCGCAGCCCTGTAGGTCGTGGTCTTTGTGCCAGAGCTTGACAACCTGCTGGTCCATCAGTTCAAGAGCGTCTACCGCGTCCTGATCGCAGTTAGAGCCGGGAAATACAACAACGCCAAATTTCATGGACGAAAAAGCGAAAGAGTGAAGGAGTAACCAGGCGCGGAAGCAGACCGGCAGCGGCCCTGATTGCTCGGTGGCCGGGTTACCCGTTGATGATACAAAGATACGAACTTAGATGCTGTTTAAGGCAATCAGGCGGCCCAAAAGGCTATGCTTATACGGAGTAGCCCGTGTCTGGTAACTCAGCCTTTCACCGCTACGGCCTGACCCGATGCCGTTACTTTTCCTTTCTCGAACGTGAGGTCAATCCGGCCCAGGTTAATGCCGGCAAAACCGACCTGATTGATCCAGACGGGCTGCCCATCGCGGTTGTTGACCTGCACGGGAGCCTCCAGGAAGGTATGGGTATGGCCACCGATGATACCGTCGATATGGCGCGTCTGAGCCGCCAGCACGTTATCAGAAACCGTTGGGCCGTCGTACTTGAACCCCAGGTGCGACAGGCAGATGACATAATCGCATTTTTTGTCATTGCGCAGGGTAGCGGCCATGTCGTTCCCGATCTCGATGGGGTCGAGGTATTTCGTTTCGCGGTAGGCGTCTTTCGGGATGAGCCCCTCCGGCCGGATGCCGAGGCCGAAAACACCTATCCTGACGCCCTCTTTCGTGAAGATTTTGTAGGGCATGGTGCGGCCATCCAGTACGGTGTTTTTGAAGTCATAGTTGGCAATCAGCATCGGAAACGTAGCCTTGCCGAACTGGGTCACCATATTGTCGATGCCGCCGTCGAAGTCATGGTTGCCGATGGTACCGGCGTCGTAGCCGAGCTGATTCATAGCCAGTATTTCGGGTTCGCCCTTGTACAGATTGAAGTAGGGCGTTCCCTGAAAAATATCCCCGGCATCGAACAGCAGCACATTGCGGGGGTGGCCGTCCACCTGCTCCTGCCGAATGGCCCGGACCAGCGTTGCGCGCCGGGCCACGCCACCGCGGCCGGCATTCCGGCTGCCATCCATGGGGAAGGGGTCGAGCCGGCTGTGTACGTCGTTGGTATGCAGAATGGTCAGCGTAGTGGGGCCGCGCCGGGCCAGGGCCTCGGGGGCTACCGCGCCAATGACGGCGGTGGTGCCGAGCAGCTTCAGAAACTGGCGTCTATTCGACTGTAAAGCGTCCATCAGATGTAGGAGTAATAGGTTGACCCGACTTGCCCTGCTGCCGGAAATAATCGATCAGGGTATCGCGGATGAGGTAGGTAAGTGTTTCGCGCCTGACCGGATTTCTCAGGAAGCCGGTGTTGTCGCCCCCGTCGGCCACGTAGTCGCTCATGGCCACGGTATAGGTTTCGTTCGGTTGCAGGGTTCGGCCGTTGGTAAACGTAACGTCGTGTACCTGCCCCCCCCGAATTCTGGCCCGCAGGCCACCCATCACCAGTTTGTCGCCTTTCGCAAAATGATCGAGCAGTTGCTGGAGCATGGTGCCCGTAACTGTCATGATAACCAGCTGGTTGTCGAACGGCATCACCTCGAAGATCGAGCCGGTAGTGATATTGCCTTCGGGCAGATTGTTCCGGATACCGCCGTAGTTCAGGTGCGAGCAGTCGATGGGTTTGCCATAGCGCAGGCTGGCCTGTTGCAGCAGCGCGTCGGTAAGCAGATTGTTGAGCGGGGCGCCGGGCGGGCCTTTCTCGATCCGGCCCGTTGACCGGGTCAGCACTTCGTTCATGCTGCGATCGAGGCCCTGCCGGTACGGAAGCAGAAAGCGGGCTACGCTGCTGTCGGCCGGAGCACTTGCCGAGTCAATACCGATTCGGCGGGCGGTTCGACTGGTCAGGTGGTATCCCCCCGGCTGGCAGGCCGACAACCCGGCCAGGGTAATCAAAACTAGGAGTTGCTTCATGATGGATGTAAAGATAACGAAACGGGTCCAGTAGCCACAGCCGCTAATGTAGGCCGGCAAACCCAGCCAAGTGGGCGTAGCCCCTGGCTGTGGTTGGCAAGCCAGCTCCACATCGACCGCCCCACAGCAAGTGGAAACTTAAAAGAAGAACGCGCTAACGTACCGCTTCACCACAGCCAGAGGCTACGCCTACTGGCTGGGTTTGTTGACCACAGTCAGGGGCTGCGCCTACTGGCTGGGTTTGCAGCTATTCGACAGCAGTGATGCGCACGTCGAACAGGCCTTTATCCCGGTCTACGCTGACTGGACCGGCGCCGGCTTTGAGCGTCAGAGTCTGCCAGGAGCGGGTAGGCCGTAGCAGCTGCCAGTCGCTGGTGCTGGTCCGGACCCACACGGGCAGGTTGAACCCATCCGTGTCGGCTACCCAGCGGTAGCTCATCTCCAGCTCGTCGGTGCCTTTGCCAGCCAGTTTATACTCGAACGTGGGCAGGTCGGCATGGCGCAGGTACTGATCGAACAGCGGGCGCAGGTTCACCCCGGTCTGTTTGCCCAGAAAGTCGATGATTTCATCAGTGTATACTATGGATCGCTGTTTTTCGGTCGCCAGCGCCCGGATGGCCGCAAACCAGGTTTTGTCATTGTTAACGGCGTGGCGGAGGGTATGGAGCATCCAGGCTCCTTTGTAATAGATGTCGGTGTCTTCCTGTTCGGCATTGACACCCAGCGGACCCAGCATCGGAAACTTGTTTTTAATCAGCTTCCGCTGGTTGTTGAGGTAGCCGATGGTGCGGGCTTCGTCCTGCGTACAGGCCATGTACAGGGCTTCGGCATAGGTCGTAAAGGACTCATGGATCCACATTTCAGCCTGATCGGCGCAGCTCAGGCTGTTGCCGAAGTATTCGTGGCCGCTCTCGTGGATGATGATGAAGTCGAACCCGTAGGCGTTGTTGCGGTACTTGTTCCCGTAGGCGACCGCGCTCTGGTGTTCCATGCCCCAGTAGGGTGTTTCAACCAGTTTGTAGCCGTCGCGCCAGAAAGGGTATTTGCCGAAGTGAGTTTCGTAGCAGGCCAGCATGGGCTTTACCTGGGCGAAGTGCGCTTTGGCCCTGGCCAGGTTGCCGGGCAGTACGTAATAGTCCAGCGCCAGTTTCTGGCCATCTTTGGCGGTGTAGGTATCCGAAATGTGGGCGTAATCGGTAATGTTGAGGGTTACGTTATAGTTGTTGATCGGGTAATGAACAAACCAGGTCCATTCGGTTTGTGTACCGCCGGCGGCCGGCTTCTGCCCAACCAGCTTTCCGTTCGAGACGCAGGTCAGCCCTTTCGGCACCCGGCAGCGGATGCGCATCGAGTCGGGCTCGTCGGAGAGGTGGTCTTTGTTGGGCCACCATAAACTGGCGCCCGTACCTTCACAGGCTACCGTTACCCAGTCGGCCTGTCGGGCCGTTGTGGTGTCTTTGCGCCAGACGAAGCCGCCATCCCAGGGGGCATTTTTGGCAATCTGGGGCTTACCGGCATAACTGATGGTGATATCGCGAACCTGACCAGCCGCCGGGGCATCGGGCAGGGTGATGAAGAGGGCGTTGCCGTCGCGGGTATAGGCAAGCGGTTTGAGCTGCCCGTTGCTGCCTTTCTGGGTAATGGATCGGACCGCCATGCTGGCGAACAGGTCGACCTGCATCCGCCGAAACGGCTTCACCACTTTATAACGGATGGTGTTGCTGCCCTGGATGGTTTGGGTAGCCGGATCGACGCGCAGGCTCAGGTCGTAAAAAAGCACATCGTAGCTGGTACGTTCGGGGCGGAGACCACCCCGCAGCGAGTCGGCATGGGTGAAGCGGCTGGCCGGTGTCTGCGCCTGCACCGACAGCTGGCTCAGGATCGAAAGAAATACGGCAAAAGCCAGCCTGCTAATGGCGTTCATAAACGGGAGTCTGAAGAAGCGATAAAAAACACCATGCCGATCAGGTAATTAAATCAGGTTGCCCGGCAGCACAATGGTTGTTCGCTCGGGGCGGTAGTTGACTTTACGAAGCCGTCCGAAGCCGCCGATGCCGATCTGCAGGTTGAACAGGCCACCGGAAAAGGGCTTGCCAATCAGCACCGGGCTGTAGGATACTTTGGTACGAACAAACCAGAAGCTATTTTCTGAACGATCGGGCCGGGGTGTATTATTGCCCAGTTTGATATCCAGGGCCAGGCCTACTACGGGGGCATGATCCGACACGACGAAGCCTTTGTACCGTTCATCGTTCCGGTTGCGGGGCGTCAGCTCCAGCAGCCGGTAGCCCACGTAGGGAATCAGCCGCTGCCGGGACGACTCGTAGGCGATGGCCCCCAGGCCGATTTCGAGCTGGGTGGGGCTGACGGGCATACCGGCTTCCCATTTTTTGTTCTGGTGCGAAAAGTCGGACTTAACGCTGCCGTTGTAGAGCGTGGGGTGGATAAACAGCACCGTTCGCCGGAAGGCCAGGTCCAGACCGAACACGATACCGCCCGATGGGTTGAGGTGCTGGGCCAGCGGGCCGGTGGCAAGGGCGCCCCCTCCGCCGAAGAATATGCCGTACCCTATTTTCGATGAGCGGTAGGTCGTTACCAGGTCGGGCACATCGTACAGCCGCTGAACCACCTGCCGCTGCCACCGTTGCAGGGCTGCAAGGTCGTCGCCCCCGCCGGTTTCGGCCCGGAACCGGTTTACTTCGGCACCCAGCTCGGCGTTGGTCAGGTATTCGATCTGTTTGGCCTGCTGTTTAAACCGCCGGTCGGCACCGAGCGCAATCAGCTTGGCTTTCATCTGGCGGGTATGCACTTCAACCAGATCGAACAGGACCTGATTATAAGCCAGTGTCCGCTCCGAGCGGGCTGTTTCGGATACCCACGACAGGTTGCGGAACATCAGGCAGAAGGCATCGATAGCGGGCAGGCTTCCGATCGACGTCGGTCGGACTTCGTAGCCGATCTGGTAGTAGAACTCCGACCCGCCCAGGCCGGGCTGGGCGGGGCTGTGAAAGTCGCTGAGCTGTAGCCGACGGGTAGCGCTCCAATGCAGCGTATCGATCGTGGTCTGCTGCGCTGAACAGAGCAGAGACGACGTCAGAAGCAGCAGCACCGCGAACAGTCGGTTCATGACGAAAAGATGATGGGGTTGTCTATCAACAAATATACTAAAAAAGCGCAGCCCCGTTTCCGAAGCTGCGCCAACTAAAGTGAGGCAGGTCTGTACGCGGTTAGTACCGGTACATCTCTGATTTGAACGGACCATCAACCGTAACGCCGATGTAGTCAGCCTGCTCCTGCTCGAGGGGTTCGAGCCTGGCGCCGACGTGGGCCAGGTGCATAGCCGCTACTTTTTCGTCCAGTTTTTTGGGCAGCACGTATACCTTGTTCTCGTACTTATCTGAGTTAGCCCACAGTTCGAGCTGCGCCAGGGTCTGGTTCGCAAACGAGCAGGACATCACAAACGAGGGGTGGCCCATGGCGCAGCCGAGGTTCACCAGACGGCCTTCGGCCAGCACGATGATCTCTTTGCCGTCAATTTCGTACATGTCGACCTGCGGTTTGATCTGGCTTTTGCTGTGACCATAGTTATCGTTGAGCCACGCCATATCGATTTCGTTGTCGAAGTGACCGATGTTGCAGACAATCGACTTGTCGCGCATGGCCCGGAAGTGCCGGTCTTTGATGATCCGGACGTTGCCGGTGGCGGTCACGAAAATGTTGGCCCGGGTAACGGCTTCGTCCATCGGCACCACTTCGTATCCGTCCATGGCGGCCTGCAGGGCGCAGATGGGGTCTATTTCGGTAACCAGTACGCGACAGCCAGCGCCCCGCAGCGACTCGGCCGAGCCTTTACCTACGTCGCCATAACCCGCTACAACCGCTACCTTACCGGCTAGCATCAGGTCCGTGGCCCGGCGGATGGCGTCGACAAGCGACTCGCGGCAACCGTATTTGTTGTCAAACTTCGACTTCGTTACCGAGTCGTTGACGTTGATGGCGGGCAGGTGCAGGGTGCCGTTCTTCATCCGCTCGTACAGGCGGTGAACCCCCGTCGTGGTTTCTTCCGAGAGTCCTTTGATGCCCTGAATCAGCTCCGGATACACGTCGAACACCATGTTGGTCAGGTCTCCGCCGTCGTCCAGGATCATGTTGAGAGGCTGGCGTTCTTCGCCGAAGAACAGCGTTTGCTCGATGCACCAGTTAAATTCTTCTTCGGTCATCCCTTTCCAGGCGTAGACCGGAATGCCTGCAGCGGCAATGGCAGCAGCGGCATGGTCCTGCGTAGAGAAGATATTACACGATGACCAGGTCACATCGGCGCCCAGCGCTACCAGTGTTTCGATCAGCACTGCCGTCTGGATGGTCATGTGCAGGCAACCCGCAATACGAGCGCCTTTCAGCGGCTGCGACGGGCCATATTCAGCACGCAGAGCCATCAGACCCGGCATTTCAGCTTCGGCAAGCCGAATTTCCTTGCGGCCCCAGTCGGCCAGCGCGATGTCCTTAACCTTGTAAGGGACGTACGTGGAGGTTTGCATACAGTAGTTTACATGTTTCAGTCTACAGAAGCGCCCACGATTGGCTCAGTGGGTCGGCAGCAGACCGGATTGATTTCTTAGCAAAGTGCAAAATTAGCTGCCAACGGGCAGAAAGACTAACCATTTGGTATTTTAACCAGTCATCGGACGACCGCAATGGCCTCAATCTCGATCAGCACGTCTTTATCGTACAAGGCCTGCACGCCCACATAGGTGCTGCCGGGCGGATTAGGACCCGTATAGTACTGCGTCCGGATACTGCGCACGGCGTTTAATTTGTCGTCCGTGCTGTTCACGACATAGGTTGTCAGTTTTACGACATCGCTGAATGTGGCCCCCGCAGCCGCCAGTGCCGTTTTCAGGTTGTCGAATACCTGTCTGACCTGCGCCTGAAAATCCCCTTTGTGCAGAATTTCCCCTTTGGCGTTGGCCGAGACCTGCCCGGATATATACACGGTTCGGCCGCCCTGCGCAACGACCACCTGGGTATACCCTTTTGACACCAGCAGGCCGGGTGGATTGATGTGCTGAATGGACTGGGCCAGCAGGGTGGGCGTCATAAGCAGCAACCCGACCAGGAAAATGTAGCGGTAGGCGAACAGGCGCATAAATGATGTATAGATACCGGAAGACAAGGACTGTACGGGCTGATAACCGATAAACGAAAAAAATAATCCATTACTGCTTGACATCAGGCTATATACTAATTAACTATGTAAGAGCTTACGTAATCACTTACTTATATGGATTTTATGGCAGAACTGGCCGAGCTGGCTATGGCCAGCCGGCTTCGGCGGCTGAGCGAAACGTACTGGCAGGCGGTTACGGCTATTTATCGGCAGTCGGGTCTGGATTTCGATGTTCGGTGGGCCACTATCTTCATCCTGATTGCCCGGCAGGGACCCGTTGCGGTGACGGAAATAGCCGACCGGCTCGGCATTACCCATCCGGCAGTTATTCAGGTCATCAACGAACTGGAAAAGCGGCATCTCATTGCATCGGCCAAGTCCGATCAGGATGGGCGCAAACGGCTCCTGGCCCTGAGCGAAGCGGGACTGGCGATGCTGCCCCGGCTACAGCCGCTCTGGGATGCTTTCGTAACGGTGAACCGTCAGATGCTCATGCAGCAAACGCACAATCTGCTTATATCGGTCCAGGAAATGGAAGACCAGCTGGCCGAGCAGAGCTTTTTTGACCGGGTACGGGCCGAGCTGGATGCCAGGAGCCAGCCCTAACGTCTCTTTATTTTACCTACCAATAATCTCCACCTGTAATCATCATGAACGACATCTCCATTATCTACTACCAGCCTCAGTACCAGCCCGACTTCAAACGGCTCAACATAGCCTGGATCAGCGAATCCTTTACCGTAGAAGAACACGACCTCGAACAGCTCGACCACCCCGAAACCCACATCCTGCCAAACGGTGGACAGATTCTGCTGGCGAAACAAGGCGATGAGATCGTGGGTACGGCGGCTATGGTTCCTACGGGCGAGGGGACTTACGAACTGGCTAAAATGTCGGTGGCTTCGGCGCTTCGTGGCCGGGGCGTAGGTAAGCTGCTGGCGCTGGGGGCTATCGCGTATGCCCGGGAGGTGGGCGCCAGTCTGATCTGGCTCGAATCGAATCGGAAAGCGGTGGCCGCCATCGAACTCTACAAACGGGTTGGGTTCGTGGAAGTCCCGCTCCGGCCGTCGCCCTACACCCGGGCCGATATCTGCATGGAAATGCGGTTGTAATTACCGTAGCACAGGGCGCAGTTCTCTGGCCCACAAAACATAGCCTTTCTCGTTCATATGCAGGCTGTCGGACTTGAACAGGGCGCCGATGGTCTGGCCGTTTGGCTGGCGCATAACCGGGCCGATATCGACAAAATTCGTTTTCGACTGGCCGGCCAGGAATTGTTTGATGAGCCGGTTGGCTTCGTCGACCTGAGCCCGGTATTGCCGGCGCGACGGGCTGGGTTTGATGGATATAAACACGAAAGGCACACCCGGTAACCGTTTCCGAACGTAACGAAACAGGGTAACGAACCGCTCATAGGTCTGCTGGCCGCTCACTTTGCCGGTAGCAATATCGTTTTCACCAGCGTACAGAACGATCTGTTTGGGTTTGTAGGGAATGATGATGCGATCGGCATAGCGAATGACATCGCTCAGCTCCGACCCGCCAAAGCCCCGGTTCAGCAGCTTCTTGCCCGGAAAATACGAGGCCAGGTTATCCCAGAGCCGGATCGACGAGCTACCGGTGAACAGAATAGGCCGCCGGGGTGGGCGGGTGGTTTTGTCGGCGGCTTCGAAAGCACGGATCTCCGACTCGAACCGGGGGAGGTCCTGCGCCAGGACGGGCAGGGTAAAAACAACGAAGAACAGGATTCGGAAAACAAACATGCGTGTCGACAGGAGAGAAAGCTGGCCATCAGTAGCCGCCGGGCGTTAAATAAAAGGCACAACGCTCTCCAAACTCATGCCCCTCGATCCTTTGATCAGTACATGGGTGTCGGTCATGGGATTGTCCATCAGCCAGTTGTGCAGTGAAAATTTGTCGGGAAAATAATAGGCCTTGGGCAGGGCACCGAGCGCGTACTTCATGTCTTTCCCCGCCAGAATAACCAGGTCGAACTTGGCATCGGCAATGAGCTGCCCCAGGGCTTCGTGTTCGGCCGGGCTCTCGTCGCCCAGTTCGTACATATCGCCTACAATAACGACTTTGCGTTTAGCAGGGGTAGCAGCAAACTGCCGGATGGCAGCTGCCATGGAGCTGGGGTTGGCGTTGTAGGCATCCAGCAGTACCGTATTGCTGCCTTTCTGAACCACCTGCGAGCGGTTGTTGGTGGGGTTGTAGTCGGCAACGGCATGGTGAGCTTCGGCAGGCGATACCCCAAAATGCTGCCCGATAGCCAGGGCGGCCGCCATATTCTCGAAGTTGTAGCGGCCGGGCAGGTGGGTCGTGATGGTCTGGCCGGTGTCGGTTCGGTATACGGCTACCGGCGACTCCTGCACGAGTTCGGGCTGGTTATGTTCCAGGTAAAAAACGGTCTGCCCGAAGCCGCTGCGCTCCTGATGCATGGCCGTCAGAACGGGATCGTTCGCGTTGACGAACACGGTCCCGCCGGTTGAGGCCAGATAATCGTACAGTTCGCCTTTGCCGATCCGAACCCCCTCGATACCGCCAAACCCTTCGAGGTGGGCCTTGCCGATGTTCGTGATGAGTCCGTGGGTAGGCTGACAGATTGAGCAGAGCAGGGCAATCTCGCGCTGGTGATTGGCACCCATTTCGACTACCGCCATCTCGTACTGATCGGTGATAGACAGAACCGTGAGCGGTACCCCGATGTGGTTGTTAAAGTTGCCCTGGGTGGCGTAGGTGATGTATCGTTTCGAAAGCACCCCCGCAATGAGTTCTTTGGTGGTGGTTTTGCCATTCGACCCCGTCAGGCCCACTACCGGAATGGTCAGCGTTTGGCGGTGATGGCGGGCCAGATCCTGCAGGGCCGTGAGGGCGTCGGCTACCAGCAAACAGCCGTCGGGCTGCTGAGCCGCTACGGCCGGATCGTCGACGAGGGCGTAGCGGGCTCCGGCCGTCAGAGCCTCCTGGGCAAACTGGTTTCCGTCAAAATTGCCACCTTTCAGGGCTACAAACAGGCAGTCGGTCGTAATTCGTCGGGTATCGGTCGATACGCCGGTGCATTCCAGAAATTTATGATACAGTTGCTCGGTGTTCACCATCACATTCGGGCGGGTTTCATCGTTTCAAATAGACACAGAAAACAACGTCGTGTCAGGAACAAGTCTGGGCTCGTTGCCGGCAAACGGGATGACCTCAGTGCCTCTGTGTTGAATAATCCAGTCAAAATTAGAATGAAAAAGCTGTTTACGCTTTGTTTTCTGGTAAGTCCGTGGTGGAGTATGGCGCAATCGAACGGGGCCTTCGGGTTTCAGTACGACCAGCGCCCAACCGTCAGCGTCAACGGCCAGACCGTGCTGAACCCCTGGGTGGGCGGGCTGAACGCTACCCAGTACTCGACCCTCCGGCTCAACGACGACACCCGCGACGATCTGGTTGTGTTTGACCGGACTACTAATAAGCTCAGCACCTTTGTAGCCATCGATAACCCGACCGGTAGCGGAATTGCCTGGCGGTACGCGCCCGAGTACGAAGCCGTTTTTCCAACCGTTTACAGCTGGCTGCTGCTGGTCGATTATGACGGCGATGGCCAAAAAGATCTCTTCACCAACGGCGCCAGCAGCATCCGGCTGTTCCGGAACGAACCCGTCAACGGGCGCCCCGTATTTCGGCTGGTGTCTGCCGAGCTGATGACCGAAGGATACGGTGGGCGACAGTCGCTCTACGTGGCGGGTGTCGATACGCCGGCCATTCTCGATTATGACAACGACGGCGATATCGACGTGCTCACCTTCGACCCCTCGGGCGATCAGATCTCGTATCAGCAGAACGTGAGCGTGGAGCGCACCGGCAAACGCGACGGCCTCGACTTCAAACGCACGTCGGGTCCCTGCTGGGGTTACTTCAAGAAGAATTTCTGCAACGACTTTGTCTTCGGGCTGGAGTGTGGCGATGCTCCGGCCTCCGTTGAGCCGATTACGGCGGGAGCGGTAGCCATCAAGCCACCCCTGGCCGGTACCAATCCCAACGGCCGGCCGCTGCACTCGGGCAATACGCTGACGGTGGTCGATACCGATGGCGACGGCAATAAAGATTTGCTGTTCGGGTTCGTTACCTGTTCTAACCTGGCTCGGCTGCGGGGCGCGGGACCCAACTCGAACGTAGCCCGTTTTGTCGGCTTCGACAGTTTGTTTCCGGCCAGCAAGCCGATTGTGTTTCCGGCGTTTCCGGCGGTATCCTGGGAAGATGTAGACGGCGACGGGCAAAAAGATTTGCTGGCTTCGCCCAACGTCGGGTATAACGAAAATCAGGTCTTCGATTTCCGGGCTTCGGGCTGGTACTACAAAAACCGCGGCAACAACCGCAACCCCAATTTTCAGTTTGTACAGACCGATTTCCTGCAAAAAGACATGCTCGATCTGGGGGAGAACGCTACGCCAGCCCTGGCTGATCTCGACGGCGACGGGGATGCCGACCTGCTGGTGGGGTTCGACGGTCTGCGGACCGGAACCAGCTACCGGGCGGGCTTATGGCAGTTCGAAAACCAGGGCACCAACCAGAATCCGGCCTTCGTACTCGTCACGACCGATTATCTGGGTATCAGCCAGTCGCTGGCCCTGACATCGGTGCTGCCTCAGCTGATCGATATCGATGCCAACGGCAGTGTTGATCTGGTGCTGACCGGTACCGGCGCGCGCAATGTAGAAATGCGGGCGCTGGTGAATACGGCTCCGAGAGGGGCGGCTGTCCGGTTCGATCTGAGCCGGGCTACCAGCTGGGCGCTGCCCGGTACGCAGCAAATCGGCGAACGACCGACGCTTACCGATGTGGACCGCGACGGGTTGCTCGATCTGCTGCTCGGCAAAAACGACGGCACTATCAGCTACTACCGCAACGCTGGCTCGGCTACCAGCCCTTCGTTTCAGCTCCAGAACCAGACTTTCGGCGGGTTAACGGCCAACGTGTTTCAGGATCGGGCGCGGTCGCTGGTAGTGGCTGACCTAAACGGCGACCAGAAAGCAGAGCTGATTTCGGCATCTGACCACGGCGAGCTCCGGATCTACCGCTTTCCCGACCGGCCCGACCAGCCTCTCACCCTGCTCGACTCGCTGCCGGGTCTGGGTCTGCCGGGTGCGGGGCTGGTGGCGGCTGTGGCTGACCTCGATGGTGATCAGCTGCCCGACCTGATGCTGGGCAGCCGGGCAGGGGGGCTGCGGTATCTCAAAAACACGTCGCAGAAAGTAGTCGTTACGGGTACCAAACCCGAAGAGCCCGTTAGTCCGTGGGCCTTCCCAAACCCGACCGATCATTTTCTGACGGTGCGTCCCGCCTTTACCGGACAGGTCGAACTGCTGTCGTTAGCCGGTCAGGCCGTATTGCCCGCCCAGCCGGTCCGGGCTGGTGAAGAGACGTTGCTGGATGTCAGTCAGTTGGCCGACGGAACCTACCTGCTCCGGCTCACGGGCGAAAACCGGCCCGCGCAGGTGCAGAAAGTCGTTGTCTGGAAGTAGCAGAAAACAGTTTGGGGCTTCGTCGGTTAGAGACACATACGACTGAGTCACGGCCCGCAACGAGCCCTGACCAGCCATAACCTGATCATCTCAACTACGAAAAACCAGTATGGAAAATACAAACAACGCCGATCAGCAGCGCGTCGACCAGAATACGGGTGGCCCGCTGGAGGGTATGTCGCCCCAGAATACCAACGTACCCGAGAACAACGACGAGATGGATGCTGTGGTCTACGCGGGTCTTGGCGTTAACAACGACCCTGACGTGATGAACCCCGGCGATGAAGAAGCAACCGACACGCTGCTCTACACCGACACCGCCACAGCCCGCCATGCGACCGATGAAGTATCGAACGCCGACGACCTGGACGACACCCCCGACGATCTGCTCGCCGACGACCTCTCCGACGATGAGCTGGATCGGGAAATAACCGAACTCGCCGAAGACGAGGAAGCCAGCAACGAGCGGTACTAGCCAGTAACCGAACCGACCTCTGGCGGGTGGTTTCTCTGGGGGTGATTGGTGGGACGGCGCAAGGGCGTACAGCCACCGATCATCCCCAGAGAAATCACCTTTTTTTATAGCAAAGCAGGCAGATAGATGGTGAATGTAGCGCCCTGACCGGGCTGGCTGCGGGCACTGATGTAGCCTCTGTGGTTCTCTACTACTTTTTGCACAATGGTGAGGCCAATGCCGGTGCCGTCGTATTCGGAGCGGGTGTGGAGTCGCTGGAAGATGGTAAAAATCCGGTCCAGGTACTTCTCGTCGAAGCCAATACCGTTGTCGGTCACGCTGATGGCGTAAAACAACCGACTGGTGTCAGACGCGGCTATTGGCTGACCGGGCAGAGGTCGCACAGCACTCCCGGGAACCTGTTCGCAGTCGATACGTATATGTGGCTTTTGTTGACCAGAAGCTGGTTTGGCGAACTTGAGCGCGTTGCTGAGCAGGTTTTGAAACACCTGCCGGAGCTGAAGTGCATCGCCCAGTACAGTGGGCAGCGACGTTACCTCGACCTGCGCCTGTTTCTCATGAATGGTGGCTTCGAGGTCGGTCAGCACATCCCTCACCACTTCCGGCAGGGAGATGGTCCGGAAAGGCTGCGACTGGGTCGATAGCCGCGAGAACGTCAGCAGATCACGAATAAGCGTGTTCATCCGACTCGCGGCCGACTGCATCCGGTCAATCAGCTCACGACTATGATCGTCTACGGCCGGACTCGACTGGCTTCGCAGAATGTCGCCAAATGACTGAATCTTGCGGAGCGGCTCCTGCAGGTCGTGGGAGGCTACGTAGGCGAACCGTTCCAGGTTCTGATTCGACCGTTTCAGATTTTCGATCAGCAGGTTAAGTTCCTGCTCGTGGTGCTTGGCCGCCGTAATATCGATGAACGTCATCAATAGTCCGTCGCTCAGCTTCGAAATCGATATGTCGTACCAGTTCTCGATACCATTGACGCTGATCCGGCTTTCAAAGCGTTGAGACTCGCCCGTTTCGACGGTGTGGATACAGCGCGGCAGCAGCTCCGGCTGCGCCAGCGTGGCAGGCTGGTTGAACAGGGTATCGCCGATCAGCTGGCTAACTGGCTTCCGGATCAGGCGGGCAGCTGCGTCGTTCACCAGCCGGATCCGTAGATCATACAGCGTGCCCGTCTCGTTGCGCAGAGCCTCGCAGGTGACCATCCCATTGATCGAGCCGTTCAGAATACGTTCGGTAAGGTCTTTCTGCTGGCGGAGGGCGGTGATATCGACAAAGGATGCAGCCAGTCCGTCGCCGTACCGCTGGAGGGTCAGCGAAAACCAGCTCGTGCAGAGCTGGTCGTTCAGCTGGGGCTGAAAGTCAACCTCGTACGGCTGCCCGGTTTCTACAACGCGTCGGGCCTGCTCCCATATGTTAACGGTATTGGCGGTAGGAAATAAATCGGTAGAGTTGCGATTAAGCATATCCTGTTCGCTCATGCCCACTACTTCTTCTGCTTTTCGGTTGGCCAGTATGAGCCGAAAATCCTGAATCTCGCCCAGCGCCGTACGCAGGCACTCGAACAGCATGATGGCGTTGCCTGACAGGCTGAGTGCGGCCCGAAGTTGAACCGGGTTTTCGGACGGGGTCATAGATGGGCTTTTCATAACGTCGTTGAGCTACGGCACAGACTTTATAGAAAGTACTAAAAAACAGCCATATAACGTATGATGGAATCGGTTTGTTTCATCCGGGGGCCTGTTAATCAGCAGATTGTCACCTGTGTAGCGAACAAAGTACATACCGGGTAAGTGATCAGGTGCCATTGAAATGCCAGAACAGAGTCCCCCATGATAAAAGTCGGGGCTATTCATGTTTCGGAGAGGGGCTATGGCCAAGAGCTCACCGGCATCAATGCCGAAAAACAGGGCCCATGAATGCCGAGGCTATTCATTTGTCGGATGAGCCGGAACCGACCAGCAATAATCAAGTCGAGACAATAGACAAAAAAACAAATGAGTCGGCCAGCTACGACAAATGCCTGGTACCGGCATTCATGCCGGAA
This sequence comes from Spirosoma sp. 209, assembly GCF_002006735.1. NCBI lineage: Bacteria > Pseudomonadati > Bacteroidota > Cytophagia > Cytophagales > Cytophagaceae > Spirosoma > Spirosoma sp. 209. The sequence goes on from NZ_MVEC01000004.1 coordinate 258,708, forward strand.
AAAAAGGACCATATCCGCCAAGATCCAACTCAAAAAAATAGACCAAAAAAACGAACGAGCCAGCCAGCTACGACATATGAATAGCGCCGGCATTCATGCCGGAGACACAAAAAATCCCCACTCGGTTGAGCGGGGATATGAGCCTCCTACGGGATTCGAACCTGCGACCTACGCATTACGAATGCGTCGCTCTACCAGCTGAGCTAAGGAGGCTTTTTGCTGTTAGCGGGTGCAAATATAGGGCCAAAGCCCCATAATGCGCAACTCATGATACAAATTTTTGCAGCCGACCGGGCATTTTTCGGTAAATTTGCCCCATGATTTCCATCACGAACCTGTCGTATTACCTCGGCAGCCGCGCGCTCTACGAAAACGCATCGCTGCACATTAAGCCTAACCAGAAAATCGGTCTTATTGGCCTCAACGGTACCGGCAAGTCAACCTTACTCCGCATCATCAATGGCGAATACCAGGCCGATGGCGGTACTATCTCCAAAGCCGGCGACGTTACGCTGGGCTTCCTCAACCAGGATCTGCTCAGCTACCAGACCGATGACTCCATCCTGTCCGTAGCCATGCAGGCCTTCGCGCGGCAGAACGAGCTACAGCGGCAGATCGATGAGCTGCTGCATGAGATGGAAACCAACTACCGCGACGAACTGGTCGATAAACTCGGCAAAGTGCAGGAAGAGTTCGACGCGCTCGATGGCTACACCGTACAGGCCCGGGCCGAAGAAATCCTGGAAGGTCTCGGCTTCTCGACCGACGATCTGCAAAGACCCCTGCGGACGTTCTCCGGCGGATGGCGCATGCGCGTGATGCTCGCCAAGCTGCTGCTGCAGAAGCCGTCGCTGCTGATGCTCGATGAGCCGACCAACCACCTTGACTTACCCTCGATTCAGTGGGTCGAGAAGTATATTCAGACCTACGAAGGTGCCGTCATAGTCGTATCGCACGACCGCGAGTTCCTCGATAACGTCATCGACGTGACGGTTGAAGTAGCCGGTGCCAAGCTGAATTACTACCCCGGCAATTATTCGTTCTACCTCGAAGAAAAGGCGCTGCGGAACGAAATTCAGAAAGGAGCTTACGAAAACCAGCAGGCCAAAATTCGGCAGACGGAGCGGTTTATCGAACGCTTCAAGGCCAAAGCCACGAAGGCTAAACAGGCCCAGAGCCGCGTTAAACAGCTGGCCCGCATGGAGCTGGTCGATGCGGTGATCGACGAAACGGCCCGGGTAAACTTCAAATTCCAGTTTTCGACCCAGCCCGGCCGACATATTCTGCATCTGGACGACATCACGAAGGCCTACGGGCCCAAGCGGATTCTGACCAGGGCCGATATCCGGCTGGAGCGGGGCGACAAAGTAGCGCTGATCGGTGCCAACGGTCGTGGTAAATCGACACTGCTGCGGATTATTTCCGGTTCGGAGCCGGTTAACGAGGGCAAACGCCAGCTGGGTCATAACGTGTCGTTCAGCTTCTACGCGCAGCACCAGCTGGAGTCGCTGAGCGTTGAGGATACGCTGCTCGACGAACTGAAACATGCCAACCCAACCAAGAGCGAAGGGGAGCTGCGGGGCGTACTGGGCTGTTTCCTGTTCTCCAACGATGAGGTATTCAAGAAAATTAAGGTCCTGTCGGGGGGCGAAAAATCGAGGGTAGCCCTGGCCAAGGTGCTGCTGTCGCAGGCCAATTTCCTGCTGCTTGACGAGCCAACCAACCACCTCGACATGCAGTCGGTGAATATCCTGATTCAGGCGCTCGAACAATATGAAGGAACGTACGTAGTCGTATCGCACGACCGCTATTTCGTTTCGCAGATTGCCAACAAGATCTGGTACATCGAAGATGAGCAGATCAAAGAATATCCGGGTACGTATGACGAGTACGAATGGTGGATGGAAGAGCGCAAGGAGCAGGAAGGCAACTCCAAATCAGTTGACAAGAAACCCGCGCCTGCCCCCCAGCCAGCCACCACCACCCCGCGCGCCAGCGACGACGAACGGAAGGAGTGGCAGCGAACCCTGAAGAAACTGACCCAGCAGGCCGAAGAATCAGAAACCAAGATTAGCCAGCTGGAAGAACGCAAAAAACGACTCGAAGCCGAACTGGCCGACCCCGCTACCTACGGCGACAGTAAGCTGATGCAAGCCAAAAACGACGAATACCACCGCGTCAAGGCCGAAATCAGTCAGCTTCAGGACGAGTGGGAAAACGCCATGCTCGAAGCCGAAGAGTGGGAAAAGAAACTAGCCTGATCCCGACAAACCCAGTCCAACCGGCTGGGTTTGTTCATATAATGTGGCCTGTAAACGGGTTTGCCGATAGCTCCATACATGACATTCTCCCGGCGGTCGGGTTTTCGGCTGGCCCCGTTAGGGGCGGCATGGAGATGAAAACGGATCGCCTGACTGAATTACCAGGTCGAGGCCGTACCTGTTGTCAGTACCAAATTTAGCAACCTGACATCTGGGAAGGCCGACAGGGAATTGGCTCGTTTGTTGAGTAAAGTAAACTGATTCAACCGGCCAGCCCTGCAGACAGCCGGCTAATTTCGCTATCACCACTGACGGTTTGCCGCCAAAACCCGTTTAGTAGATACCTGCTTCTGCTGATAACATCGCTAATGATCTCGTACCGCCTGCTGATTATGTGTTTGTGGATGACTTCGGTCGTCGTTCCTGTCTGTGCCCAGTCCGTTCCGGCGGTCGATCAGATTTACGACCCCAAAATTCAGACCGTCCTGCTGTTTCCGCAGCTGGCCGCCAACGCAGCCGACAACCCGTCCGAAACGCTTAACCCGCCGGTTATCTCGCTCGACGAGACTGCCTTTCTTCAGCTTGAATTCGATGATCTGACGGCCAACTACCGGTCGTTCCGGGCCAAACTGATGCACTGTAATGCCGACTGGAAGCAGTCTGTGCTGAACGATATCGAGTTTACCTACGAGTACAACGATAACCCCATCACCGACTACGCCGTATCGATCAACACCAAGGTGCCGTACTATCACTACAAGTTTCCGGTGCCGCGGGTCAAACTGCCGGGCAATTACCTGCTCATCGTGTACGACGAACGTAACCGGAGCAATATTATCCTGACGCGCCGGTTCAGCACCTACCAGAATCGGATTCGGGTCAACGCGGCCGTTGCCTTCTCGTCGGATCCGTCGAGGCAGTTTACCGATCAGCAAATCGATCTGGCCATCGATTATCGGGGGTATCAGGTGATTTCGCCCCAGGACGATTTCAGGGTCGTTGTCCGGCAGAACTACCGCGACGACCGGACCATCGGCGGACTGCGACCTACCAACGTCCGCGCCTTCGATCAGGTGCTGGAATACCGGCTGATCGATCTGAGCAACACCATGCCCGGCGGAAACGAATTTCGTTTTTTCGACATACGAACGGTACTCTCGCGGGCTAACTTCATCGACCGCATCGAGCGCCCGGCCGACCGCAACATTGCCTACGTTCAGCCTGACCAGGCGCGCAGTCGGGGGGCTTATATCCAGAGCGACGACTTCAACGGCCAATACGTGATCGACCACCGCGAAACGGGCAACGGCGCTACCGGCGCTGACTACATCGAAACCGTATTTACGCTGCGGATACCCGAGTTGCCGGGCGTAGATGTATTTGTAAACGGAGCTTTTAACCTCTGGCGACTGGACGACCGCAACCGTATGGCTTTCGACGCGGCATCGGGTACCTATCAGGCGGCTATCCTGCTTAAGCAGGGCGTGTATAACTACGATTACATCGTTCGGACGAGTGGCCAGCCCCCGCGGGTCGATGAAGGGTATATCGAAGGAAACTACTCGGCTACCGAGAACGAGTACGAAGTATTTGTCTACCACCGTCCGCCGGCTGCCCGCGCCGACCAGCTTGTAGGCTACCGGCGTATGAGCGTCAACCGGCGGTAGTAAAGAACAAAAAAAGGGCTAAAAGTGAATCTTTTAGCCCCAACAGTAGGATGATGGCTAGGCGCTGTGGAGGAACTCCATGATGTCACCATCCTGCACGACGTATTCTTTTCCTTCGACGGACAGCTTACCGGCTTCGCGAACGCCCGCTTCGGTCTTGAACTGCTCAAAGTCGGGGAGTTTCATGACCTGCGCCCGGATGAACTTGCGCTCAAAGTCGGAGTGGATGACCCCGGCGGCCTGCGGTGCTTTCCAGCCCCGGTGGATGGTCCAGGCCCGTACTTCCTTAACGCCGGCCGTGAAGTAGGTGATCAGCCCCAACAGCCGGTACGACGCTTTGATCAGCTTGCTCAGCCCCGACTCGGTCAGGCCGTACTCACCCAGAAACAGCTCCCGCTCATCGGGGTCTTCCATCTCCGCAATCTGCGACTCGATACCGGCGCTGATGATGATGACTTCGGCACCTTCGTCTTTTACGGCTTCGCGCAGGGCGTCGGAGTACTGATTTCCGTTAGGGAGGCTGCCTTCGTCCACATTGGCCACGTAAATGACCGGCTTCACAGTCAGCAGCGATATGTCGCCGATGGCCGTTTCGCGCTCTTCGGGCGACACCTGTACGGTGCGGGCGCTACGGCCGGCTTCCAGGGCTGCTTTAAACTGTTTCAGCACCTCAAGCTCGACTTTGGCTTTGGCATCGCCCACGCGGGCTGCCTTGTCGATCCGCTGAATTTTCTTGTCGACTGATTCGAGGTCCTTCAGCTGTAGTTCGGCGTCGATAATCTCTTTGTCGGCAATAGGGTTCACTTTGCCTTCTACGTGAACGATGTTGTCGTCTTCGAAGCAGCGGATCACGTGAACGATGGCATCCACCTCGCGGATGTTGGCCAGAAACTTGTTGCCCAGTCCGGCGCCCTGGCTGGCCCCTTTTACCAGGCCGGCAATGTCGACAAACTCGATGATGGTTGGAACGACGCGCTGCGGCTTCACCAGACTTTCGAGCGTATCGAGTCGGTCATCGGGTACGGTGACCACACCGACGTTGGGTTCTATCGTACAGAACGGGTAATTGGCGGCTTCGGCCTTGCCGCTCGATATTGCATTAAACAGGGTTGATTTGCCGACGTTCGGTAACCCCACAATTCCACATTGTAAGCCCATAAGAGAATGCGTGATGGAGCGAATGAGTGGGGGAGGGGGCCGTGGCTATAGGTTTGGCAGGCCCATCTTCCCATTCGCTCTATCGCTAAATAGTTTAGACAAAATTACAACAAAAAAAGCCTTCGGCATGGGCCAAGGGCTGAATAGGATTTTGAAAACGAGTGAGTAGAGTCAGATCATGCAGCTGGCGTTCAGTTATTCCCACTTGAGTTCGCTGCTGGCGTAGTCGTCCGATTCGTCGCGTTCGCGCTGGGCAAACTGCGAAAAGTCGACATCGGGCATAAGCTCTGTTTTAACATGATCTACGGTTTCCTGAAGGGCTTCGATAAACTTATCGAAGTCTTCTTTATAGAGAAACATTTTGTGTTTTTCGTAGGTGAAACCTTCGCCCTGCGGCTGTCGGCGGCTTTCAGTTATGGTGAGGTAATAGTCGTTCGCGCGGGTGGTTTTTACATCGAAGAAATACGTTCGTTTGCCCGCCCGAACCCGTTTGGAGTAAATCTTTTCCCGTTCTCTTTCGTCCACAATGCGTTAGGTTTAGTGCGTTCGTAAACGCTAAAGTACGTTCATTCGTATGAGAACAAAAAGAATTGAACAACAATATTTTGGGGCGAAAATCCCTCACATTCGGGCCAGGTTGTGGAGACCATTCCACAGATTTTTCGATAAAGCCTTGTCTTTTAGGCATATATGATGTATCTTTGTAAAACAGGAATTGCACTTTTTGGGGATGGAGATTTGGCCCAGTCAGTTAATGCAGCCGCTCCATTGCATTATTCACGTAACCAATAGCTGTATGAGTGTAATCATGTCCATTATGCTGTTTTTTAGCAGCATAAAACCGGCGGAGACTCTACCGAGTCTCATACAGAAAGGCAAAGCGTCTTTTTATTCCAAAAAGTTTAACGGCCGAAAGACGGCCTACGGTGAGCGCGTCAGCGCCGATGCCCTCGAAGGCGCTCATCGTTCGTTCCCACTGAACACCCTGGTTGAAGTTACCAACCTTGACAACCAGCGTACCGTAATTGTACGAATCAATGATCGGGGTCCTTTTGCCAAAGGCCGCGTCATTGACCTGACCCACGCAGCCGCCCGTGCTTTAGGCATGATTTCGAAGGGCGTTGCCAATGTTTCGCTCCGGGTTATTGGCAAAAGCCAGTCCGTTGCTTTCGCACCCGCTCCCTCAGCGTTCAGTGCACCCGTTGCTTTCCAGCCCCTGCTGGAGCCGGTTCTTTAATAACCATCCGGACTGATCGGTCCGGTCCTGTTCCCGCCCGATACCCCGCTGTGCAATTCCTGACGGGGGTGTCGGGCGGGTTCGTTTTTTGTGTACCTTACCTATATGAAACAACCACTTAACCTGGGGCAGGTACGTTCGTTCGGCAATGTCGAATTCCTGGCCCGCCAGCTGGTCGAAGGGTTTATTACAGGCCTGCATAAATCACCTTTTCATGGCTTCTCGGTCGAGTTTGCCGAACACCGGCTCTACAACACCGGCGAAACCACGCGGCATATCGACTGGAAAGTATACGGCAAAACGGAGAAACTATTCGTTAAACGTTACGAAGAAGAAACAAACCTCCGCTGCCACCTGCTCGTCGATACGTCCTCGTCCATGTATTACCCCGAGAGCAACTACGGCAAAATAACCTTTAGCGTAATGGCTGCGGCCTGCCTGGCCTATATGCTCCAGCGCCAGAAAGATGCGGTGAGCCTGACGGCCTTTGCCGATCAGATCGACCTGCAGACGCCTACCAAGTCGACACCCTCGCACGTACACAAGATCTTTACCCAGCTGGACCAGCTCATGCTTCAGCCCAAACCCCTGCGCCGGACATCAGCTGCGGAGGTGATTCATGAAGTAGCCGAAAAGATCAATAAGCGGTCGCTGGTGGTGATTTTCAGTGATATGTTCGATAACTCGGAGAAGTCGGATGCCTTGTTTTCGGCCCTGCAACACCTGCGTCATAATCTCCACGAGGTTCTTCTGTTCCACGTTACGGACAAAAAAACCGAAGAAGACTTTGCCTTCGATGAGCGGCCCTACGAATTTATCGATCTGGAAACGGGCGAGAAAGTGAAGGTACAGCCCGGCCAGGTGCGCGACACGTACCAGCAGGCCGTCAAAAATTACTTTCAGGAGCTGAAACTCCGTTGCGGTCAGTACAAGATCGACTTTATCGAAGCCGACATAGCCCAGGGTTTCGAGCAGATTCTGACGGCCTACCTGGTGAAGCGAACAAAAATGAGGTAGTCAACGATTGTCAACTGGTCGGAAAACGGAGACGAATCCGGCCAGACGAATGATAAAAAAGGCCAGCGCGACTAGTCACGCTGGCCTTTGGTTTTATACGGGATCGGGCATCGAGTGCCGGAAACTGGCTTATTTTTTAACGCTGGCCTTGGCGTTGGCTGGTGCCGTAGCTGGCTTTTTGGCGGTTGCCTGCTGGCGTCTGTGGAAACCGATAAAGTCTTCCAGCTGCTCCACGGGCAACTTGCGCGCAATGATCTTTTTGTCTTTATCGAGCACGTAAATCGTGGGCGTGGTCCAGACATCATACTGACGGCGATAGTCGGTGCGGAAGCTGTAATCGTAGGCGTTGATGGCTTTCTGGAGCTTGAACTCTCGAATGAATTTCTTCCACTCGTCGGGGCTTTGCTCGACCGCGACCGCTACTAACTCAACGCCTTTGCTTTTGTTCGCATCGACAAACTGCTGCAGTTTCGGAGCGCTCTCGCGGCAGTGGCCGCACTGTGGATCATAGAAGAAAACGACCGTATAGTCTGACTTGATGTTGGCGAAGGCAATGGGCCGGCGGAGGGTATCGCTGACGTTGGGTATCGAAAGTACCTTCCCAACCAGCGTTGGCTTCAGCGACTTAACCCGCTCGCCAATTTGCCGGATCGTTGTCGAGTCGGTAACCGGCATTATGCCCGTCGCGTAGTACTTCTCGAACATGTGGACATACAGCCCATCGGTGCCCATGATTTTGGGTTGTTCGTACTGGCTGGTAATGTACCAGATGGCATACGACTTCACTTCTTTCGACTTCCCTTTTATGGCGTTGTTCACAATGAAGTCGGCCTCTTTAATGAGCGAGTCGGGCGTCTGAACGGTCAGTTCTTTCAGGTAACGGTCAAGTTTGCGCTGGAAAATCGGGGTGCGTACAAACCGCTCGTCGGCAAAGTCGAACCCGTCCCAGAAGTGGCTTTTGTAATAGTTGAAAACCCAGGTCGAGTCAGAACGGCCGTTTGCGAGTTTAGGGGCGGCTGGTACGTCGGGTTCGGCGGTGGCTTTGAGGAGCTTTACCGCAAACGTACCGGCGTTGTCTTTGAGGAACTGCTCGCGGTAGGTCTGGGCCTGCTTCTGCAGGTCGGCCAGTTGTTTGTTGGTGACTGCGGCCGATACGGCGTCGTCGCGGAGTTTTTTCTGAATGTTGAGCGCCTGGGCTTCCTCGTAAATCTTGCCAAGTTGCTGCTGGTACGTATAAAACAGGCTATTTTCTTTTGAGCCGGTAATTTTCATCTCCCGTACGGTATTGGCCGTATCGGTCTCGAACGAAAAATTCTGGTTGGCTTCGTCGATCAGGAATTCGATGTAACGATTTTTGGGCGTCACAACGATGTACAACCCGCCGGGCAGGCGCTTCGTACCGGAGAACGTCATCGAGCCGGTTGCGTCGACCCGGGCCGTGTCTTTCGGAATGTACTGGGTGGCGCCAAAATAATGGGCCAGCACACAGGTTGTGTCTTTGAGGCCCTGTATGCGACCTTTGATGGCAAAGCCGTCAGACGGAGCAGAAGCCGGCGACTGCGCCCAGCCGACTGTTACCAGCAGTAAACCAAGTACAGAGGTTAGTATAAGACGGTTGTTCATAGGGGGTGGTACGTATCTTCGCGACTGTGAGATGTCAAAAATACAGATTTCAATTTGTAAATACGTCAGGTACAAAACGCTTGCCATCCCGCCTGTAGTCTATGTTTTATTTCTTTTCTAAAGTTCTCAGCTACTTTATTACGCCGGCTGGCTGGCTGGTGGCCTTGCTGGTTCTGGCGTTGTTCACCAGGAGCCACCGACGCAGGCGCTGGCTGGCGGGCGGGGCGCTGGCCGTTTTCTGGCTATTCGGTAATACCTTCCTGGTCAATGAGTTTGCGCGCGGGTGGGAGTATGGCCCCGTAGCCGTTCCTGCCGACACCACGACCCGCATTGCTGTTGTCCTGACCGGCGGCATGATGGATGGGATGACGCCTATACCAGACCGGCGGTTTCTGCTCGACCGCGAGGCCGATCGGGCCGGGCAGGCACTGTATCTGTACAAACAGGGAGCAGTCCGTACCATTCTGATTAGTGGCGGCAACGGCGACCTTCCCTTTCAGCCGGGTATCGTGAGCGACGAAGGCCAGATGACGGCGCGTTTTCTGGAAACGGCGGGGGTTCGCCGGGAGGATATCATACTCGAAAACAAATCGAAGAATACACGTGAAAATGCCCTGTTCACAGCTCGGCTACTGCGGCAGCAGTTTGGTACCAACCGTTGTGTGCTGGTCACCTCGGCCTGGCACATGCGTCGGGCGGTGGGTTGTTTTCGAAAAGCGGGCGTTGAGGTGGTGCCGTTTCCGGGCAGCTTCATGAGCCATCAGCGCACGTTCGTGCCGGGCGAATGGCTGTTGCCTAACGCGCAGGCCTTTCAGGATGCGTATTACCTCGTTAAAGAAGGGGTGGGGTATATGGCCTACCGCCTGGCCGGGTACATCTGAGCCGGAACAGACCCGCGGCTGGGAAGCGGGGGCTGTTCCGGCGTCTGACTGTCTAGACCGACAGGATCTTTACCATCCGCAGCAAATCCTCATTGATGGGCTTGGGAAGCCGGATGGTGTCTTTGAAGGGCGTATAGACCAGCTCGTTATTGACCACACCGGCCATCACGTTTTTCTCGCCGTTCATGAGTCCTTCAAGCGCTCCGAGGCCCAGACGGCTGGCCAGAATCCGGTCGTAGGCCGTTGGGATGCCACCCCGCTGGATGTGGCCCAGGGTGGTTACGCGCATGTCGATATCCGACTGTACCTGCTGCCGGATCTTCTCGGCAATTTCGTTGGCGTTCCCTTCTTCCTCACCCTCCGCAACAACAATGATCGACGAGGATTTCTGGCGGCTCCAGCCTGCCTTGAGCGTTTCGACAACTTCAGAAATGGGGGTGAGCACCTCCGGCACCATGACCAGTTCTGCCCCGCCCGCAATCCCCGACTGAATGGCGATATAACCCGAGTCGCGGCCCATTACTTCGATAAAGAAAATGCGGTCGTGCGAGTCGGCCGTATCGCGGATTTTATCGATTGCTTCCAGGGCTGTGTTGACGGCCGTATCGAAGCCTATGGTATAGTCGGTACCGTAGAGATCATTGTCGATGGTACCCGGTGCGCCCACGGTCGGAATGCCGTATTCGTCATAGAAGAGCGTTGCGCCGGTGAACGTACCGTTTCCGCCGATGGCGATCAGGCCTTCAATCCCGAATTTCTGTAATTGGTCGTAGGCTTTTTTACGGCCTTCGGGCGTCATAAACTCTTTACTTCGGGCCGATTTCAGAATGGTTCCTCCGCGCTGTACGATGTTGCTGACCGAGTGGGAAGACATCTGAAAAATGTCACCGTTTATCATTCCGTTGTACCCCCGGCGGATGCCAAATACGTCGAGTCCGTGGTAAACTGCTCCCCGGACAACGGCCCGGATGCAAGCGTTCATCCCCGGTGCGTCGCCCCCCGAAGTAAATACAGCGATTCGTTTCATTGGTTAAATCTATTTTTTTACAGGAAAAGGACAAGAAGGCCAGGCTTTAGCGAAGCAAATCCCGCAAATTTATCTGCAATTCTCGATGTAAAGGTATTTTTTAGTCATTAATCCCGTCGGCTTCACGCAAAATTCATACCGGCCAAATAATATAGAGCAACGGGGCTGCATGACTACTCTATTGATTTCCTTTTGGTTAACTACCCAGGCCTTTACCGGGTCGATTCAGGGCCCGCCAGACAATTCGGCCGTGATTGAACAGCGTCGATCCCCAGCCGAAATGAGTGACCAGGACCCTGAAGCGGTCGATCAGCGACCGCCGGTGTTGCTGTACCGACAAACCGCCAACCAGATAACGACACAGGACAAAAGGAACGAACTCAATACGCCGGGCCGCCTTCAGACAACGAATTTCCCAGTCGAGGTCGGCGCTGAGGTTGCCGAGTATATAGTCCGGCGCGATGGACCGGCGGGCCACAAACGCCTGATGGCATACTTTCATCCCCAGCGCCATATCGCGCCAGGTCAGCGAAACGGGCAGCGCATGGGGCGTCACCACGCTGCGCAGACCAATAGGAACGCTGGCCCCCTGGCCGCCCGTGTCCTCAACGAACAGGGCGTCGCTGTAATACACATCCGCCGGGTTTGTCTGCATGAGGCTAAGCAGCCTGGGCAGGGTATCGGGGTCGTGGAGTTCATCGCCTGCGTTCATGAACCAGACGTATTTGCCCTGCGCCCGGTGAAGGCCTTTGTTCATGGCATCGTACAGCCCGCGGTCGGGCTCCGAAATCCAGCTCGTTACGTGAGCTTCGTACTGTCGGATGATGTCCAGCGTGCGGTCGGTCGAGGCTCCGTCAATGATGATGTACTCAACCTCGGAGGTGGTGTACGCCATGACGCTCCGGATCGTACGCTCCAGAAACTGGCCGGCGTTGTAGGTGATCGTAATGATGGAGACGGTTGGCGGCATGATCAGAAGGGGCGTTCTCCGCTATCGGTTAGCTGGTGCGCTCAGTAACGATTGATACAGATCGATATGCTGGCCGGCAACGACATCTTCCGAAAACCGGGCCTCGGCCGACTGGCGGGCCTGATTCCGGAGAGCGGCCGGATCTGGATGGGTAAGTACGTACGCCAGCCCGTCGGCTAGTTCCTGCGCTGAACCGGTAGCGGCCAGGTAGCCATTTTGCCGGTGGTCGATCATCTCGGGGATGCCGCCCGTGCGGAAGCCGACCACGGGGGTTCCGCAGGACATCGCTTCAACGATTGTATTGGGCAGATTATCTTCCAGCGACGGGACAACCATGGCGTCGGCTGCGTTGTAAGCAGCCACGATGTCGGCTTCGCTGGTCAGGAGGCCCAGTTGCCGGATCGGGTAGGGTAGTTCGTTGAAGAGGTACGAGCGTCCTTTGCCGAAGACCAGGATCTCGGGCGTAAGTTCGGGATGTTGCTGGTGCAGGAGGGTCAGGGCTTCGGCAAAATACCTGAATCCTTTGCGGGTGTCGGTTACGTTGGCACTGCCGAACAACAGCCGCTGGGGCTGACCTCCGTCCCGTGGGGAAGTCGCTGGCGCGAAGACCTGCTGATCGAGCGTATTAGGAATGACCTGATGCGGGAAGCTGCCCAGCAACGCACTGCCTTCAGCCTGTTCGGCCAGCCACCGGCTCGGGTGTACCACATGCAGCGGAGCGTTGGTATAGGCCCACTGTTTCCGGTCGAACCGCCTGGCCGACAGGTCATTGCTGGCGGGTTTTTTCAGATACGGACAATGGTGGCAGTGCGTCATGAAGTGGGTGCAGCCCCCCGTATAGTGGCATCCTCCCGTAAAGGCCCACTGGTCGTGCAGCGTCCAGACAACGGGTTTGCCGAGGCTGAACAGCGACCGCAGCCCGCTTAGGGATAAAAAGCCGAAGCTGCTCCAGTGAATGTGCAGCAGATCGGCCTGCTGAACAGCAGGGTGGAAATCGAGATCCGCGCCAAAGACGGCCGGCGAGAACTGAAAACGAACGGAGGGGTCGCGTTCAAACGGCAGAAAGTAAAGCCGCTCGGCCACGAACCGGCCAAAGGCGGTTTGTTCGGCCAGGAAATTGTTGGCCAGGAAGGCAACCTCCGGGGCGGGCTGGTGTTTCTCCTGCCGGTTCGACGTGCCGATGAGCAGGGTAGCCTGAACGCCCTGGTTGAGCAGCGCCCGATGGAGCCGGCTGGTGGCTACGGCTGCCCCGCCAAAATGCTGATAGGTGCTGAGGATGACAACATTCATGGACGATAGGCAAAGATGTTGAGCTGCAGGTCCATCAGGTCGTTGCCCCGGTAGCGATGGTTGACCAGCGGCCGTACCCGCGACTGGTTGCTGTCGATGTAATACCGAAAGCCCTGGTTCTCGAGCAGCCGCGTGATGAGGCCCAGCGTTTGCGGATGGCCGATGTAGGCATGGTACTCGATGAACAGGTTTCTGACGTGCGCGAGCGCATCGCTACAGTCGACCAGCACCTCGGTTTCAGCGCCTTCGATGTCGATTTTGAGCATGTCGATGCGGGTTTCGCGCAGGAGGTAGTCCCGCAGCCGGACCGACGGAACTAGCCGCCGACCCGTTTCCGAAAACATGGACGCGCCATCGGCTTCGCCACTGCCAAAATCGAGCCCCTGCTCATGTATCCAAACGGCTTTGTTGATGACCTCAACCTCGTTTATGCCGTTGGTTTGGAGGTTCCGCGCCAGCACCGCCCCAATGTCCGGATCGGCCTCAAACGCCACAATGCGGGCCTGCGGGTAGGTTTGGCGGAAATAAGCCAGGCTGGTGCCGATGTTGGCTCCGCAGTCGTAAATGACGGGTTTGGCCGCATCGGTCAGGAAGCGGTACGACTCATCGGCAAAGATTTCCTTGAACTGCCAGACAAATGACAGCGGGTCCGGCACTTGAAAGCGGTAACGCAGAAACGGGATGGTAGTCAACCGGTGACGGGGCTGGCCGGCGTACCGGAAAAAGAGCCACAATAGCCGACGTCCGTTGGCCGATTGCAGGGCCCGGTACAGGTTCGTGAACAGGTATTTGAAGAGCCACATAAGCGCGGGGAAGACAGGAAGGGCCAGCGCGGGGGCAGGTTTGTATCGGTCCCGACCCCGTTCTGATTGCCTTCTTTAATACGAAAAGCCAATACCCGCACCGGGGTACCAGTGGTCTTTCGGAATCTCTTTGAAAAAGACAAACTTACGTCCTACCTCCAGCGACAGGCGGGCCAGGGCGCTTGTTTCGTGGGCGTTGTCGCTGAGCAGCAGGCCGCCCGGGTTCAGCTTGGGCAGAACGACCCGATACTCGTCTTCTTCGTAGGTAGCCGAGTGGTCGCTGTCGTTGATAAACAGGTCGATGGGCTGACTGAACGCGCGCAGGCTCGTGATGGAGTCGCCGTAGAGTACTTCGCCCACCTCGCGGTAGGGGCCGTCGAGCAGGTAGCCGGCTTTGGTGGCGATGTCGGTGCCGTAGTAGCGGCCGGGTTTACCTTCTTCGCGGTTCCGCAGCAGGGCCGCGCAGAGCAGCACCGCCCCCAGCCCTTTGTCAACGCCCGTTTCGATAACGACCTCCGGCTTACGGAGCCGGACCAGCGCATACCAGCCCAGCCGCCGACCGAACTCGACGCGCAGATCGGCCACGCGCCGGTAGGAGGACGTGCGGGTTTTTTCGAGGATATGCTGACGCAGGGCTTCGTCGGTCTGGGCTTCGCGGATGTACTGCTGTACCAGTTTGGGCGACACGTCGGCCACTACGGCAACGGTATGGGCCATATATAGCAGATTGTCTTCGCTTAGTTCATAAGTGAAGTTGGTATCTTCCCGCGACTGGAGGCTCCAGCGCAGAATCTGGCCGTAGCGGTAGTTATAGACCCCGCTGGCCATTTTCAGCCTGGGCAAAAAATTGACAACGGGCGACTTTCGTACTTTATACAGGGTGTCGAGGCCAAATACCTTAATAAGAAGTTTTCGCATCAATGAACTCACATCGTTACTGGTGAGCGGTTAGTAAACACAAACGTGATCAGGGAGCTACAGACTGTCAGGACCGTAGCTTTTTTACCCGCTGCCAGGCACCCGTCAGGAGTTCGCTGGCATCGGGCGAGAGTTTCAACACAACAACAAGACCCACAAAAAGCAGGGTAACGGCACCCGACCGAAGCAGTACGTCGGTTCCGGTCTGCCAGATTGATCCGCTATAATGCGGCACCTGCTCGCTGATGAGCCAGACCAGCCCGGCAACGAGAATGACGACTCCGTTGCGCCACGAAAAAGGCTGCATCCGGAACGCAATCCAGACAAGCAGCGTCCGGACAAAATTGTACAGAAACGTGGCCAGCACGGCACCCATCGCGGCTCCGTCGATGCCATAGCGGGGGATCAGGTAGTTGTTGGCCAGGATAGTGATGATAATCAAACCGATAAAAAGCACCGAGTCGAGCGCATAGAAACGCGACGTAGACAAAATAAGGCCGTTGACGCCCGTTGCCATGTCGATGAGTTTGCTGAGTCCCAGCCACAAAATAACGAAATAACCCGCTTTGTAGCCTGTCGGCAGTATGGTAAACAGGCTGGGCAGGTTGACCGCTACGCCCACGAAGACCAGACAGCCGGCAATGAGCTGGTTGAGGCAGCTTTTGCGGTAGATCATCAGAATGTTGGCGCGGTCGTTCGCTTTCCAGGATTCGGCGATGAGGGTGGCGGCTACTTTATACAGCGCCGTTGCGGGCAGGGCAATGACGGCGGCAAAATAGGAGGCTGTACTGTAGATCCCCGTCGCGTCGAGCCCCAGCGAATTGCTGATCATGCCTTTGTCGATGGTCTGGATGATCTGGGTCGACAGGGCCGTGGTCAGGCTCAGGCTGGCGTACCGGATGAGGTTTCGGCGCAGGTCCGGGCTGACCGCTACGTAGCGGGGGTTGGCGAACAGGTTGCCATCGCGCATCACGCTCGCTATCATCAACAGGGTCGGGATAAAAAAGGCCATCAGCCAGACGCCCATAAACTGGTTAAAGGTAAGCCAGCCCGCCCAGTACAATCCGCCTGCTGCCAGCACCAGCACCCGCTGTACAAACTGCTGGAGCAGCGTACCGGTAACGGGGTCGTAGAGCAGTTTGGCGTAGTTGTCGAAGACGGCAAAATAGGCGGTAAAAAAGGTCAGCGGAATGAGCAGATAATAATATTCGACGAACAGGGGCGACTGGGAACCGTAGTGAGCAATGACCCAGGGTTTACCCAGCCACAGCAAGAGGGTGCAGAGGCCAAAACCGACCAGCGTGGTCAGACTGCTGATGATCAGGTAGCCGTTGTGCTGCCGGTCGATGTTCCGGAAATACGGAAAGTAACGGCCCCCGGCGTTGTTCAACCCCAGACTTGAGGCCTGAACCAGCACCTGAGCTATCGCAATGAGCAACGCCATCAGGCCGATCTGGGCTGTAGAGAACAGGTTTGGGAAAAAGACGCCCTGCGTTAAAAAACCTACGCCTACCCCCGCGTAGGAATAGATCGAACTCTGTATGGTTTGCCGTTTAATGATACCCACGTACTGAACGAGTAAACGAATGACGAAGAACCGGAGATCGGGAAACAGGGCCCGGCCGGTTGTGCAGGCGTCAATCAGGTTTGCCAGCCCGGGCCCGATAAGCACGTGTGGCGATCGGTTTTGGTAACACCATCCCGCAGCCACGCGCATCGTGCCAGACTTGGCACCTCAAATTTACGGCTTTCGGTCGAGAACTGCCACCTGTGGCCCAACCAGCACGACGGAGCCGTAACGGGCTGGTTCATGGGTTGGCCGTCAGGGAGCGATGCGTAGCCAGAAATTCGGCAAAGGCCCAGTCGAGCGGGGTGTCCAGATCGACGGAATCGTGGGGACTCATGACGTATTTTCTGACTTTATCGAACTCGCTGAGGGGTTTTTCGGCCAGCGAAGCCAGGTTGATCACGTACACCGCGCCGTTATAGGCATAAACCGCCGGGCAGTCCTGCCGACGGCTGAAGTTACCCGTTTTGGATCGTTCGAGAAACCCGTCGGCGCGTTCTTCGAAGAGGTTGTAATACGGATTACTGGCCGATTCCGTTACCGATACCACCATGTCGAGCTCCTCGGCGTAGAGCGCCATCGCGTCCCGAACGTGTTGGGCGGTGCGGAACGGGGAGGTGGGCTGTAGCAGCACCAGCGTATCGTACGGCCGGTGCTGCTGTTTGTAAAAGTCAACCGCATGGCGCATCACCTCATAACTGCCCGACTGGTCGGTAGCCAGCTGATCGGGTCGTTTGAAGGGGACCGACAAGCCGTAGGCTTCTGCCGCCCGGATTATTTCGTCGGCGTCGGTGGAGAGGCAGATATCGGTATCCGGAGCCAGCGCCCGCGCCGTATCGATGGCGTAGTACAGGAGCGGTTTCCCCAGAAATGGCCTGATGTTTTTGCCGGGAATTCCTTTCGACCCACCCCGCGCCGTAATCAGGAACAGGGGTTTCATAACGTAATGTGGTTGATGTCGACGCAGGCTTTCTGGTAATCTTCGTGGCGGCCAATGTCGAGCCAGTAGCCCAGCATCGGGAAGTAGGTAACGGTATGCTGCTCGGCTATGAGCTTCTCGAGCAGGTCGGTAGCGTTATAGACCCCCTCGGGAATCAGATCGACCAGGCTGCGTTTCATCAGGTAGATACCGGCGTTGATGTAGTAAGTGTAGGTCGGCTTTTCCTTGAGCGACCGGATCGCTCCCTCATTCGTTTCGAGAACGGCATAGGGAATGTTGACCTGGTAGGGCACCGTCGCTACCGACATGTCGGCGTTCTGCCGGCGAAACGATTCGTAGAAATCCTCGAAGTCGATGTTCGTCAGCAGGTCGGAGTTCATCAGCAGAATGGTGTCGTTCTGGTAATTGTCCGTCAGGCGCATCGATCCGATGGTGCCGAGGGGTTCGTCTTCGCGGGTGTACTGAATGCGTATGCCTTTGGCCGAGCCATCGCCGAAATAGTCTTCCAGCTGGTCGCCCAGGTAGCGGGTGGTGATGTGAATGTGGTTGATTCCGTAGCGGGTCAGCCGGTCGATGTTGTGCTCGATGATGGGTTTATCGCCGACTTTCAGCAGGGGCTTGGGGGTGTCGCGCGTCAGGGGCATCAGCCGCTCGCCCTTGCCGCCGGCCATGATGACGGCGTCGACTGGTAAAAGCGCTTTGGTCTGAGCCAGGTTGACGATGCGGACGATATGCCCTTCGCTGTCCAGCTCCGGAATCAGTTGCAGCAGCTGCGCCCGAAAGCGCCGGATGGTTTCGGTATCATACTCATTGTGGCGCAGGAACCGGAAGTTCGGATTCATAAACCGGCTTACGGGCTCGCTGAGTGGCTTGCCGCCAATCAGTCCGCGCCGGATGTCGCCGTCGGTGAGGGTACCCAGCAGTTTGCCGGTTTGGTCAGTTACGAAGAGCGTGAGGTACTGGCCGAGGCTGCTGATCTGCTCCAGCGCCCGGGTAACGGGTACGTCGTGCTGAACGATATGTTTACTGTAGTCTGCCACGAATCTGTTTTAAGATAGAAACGATCTGTTGCGCGGTGGTACCGTTGCCGTAGGCGTCGACAGGCGCGGGCGGACCGGCGTTTTCGATGGTCCGTACCGCTTCCAGGATCTGGCTGGCCTCGATGGCGCAGTTGATAATATGGGGCGTTATCAGCCGCCCTTCCTGCCGGTTACCCAGGTTGATCACGTATTTCGGAAAAAAGCTGGCTTCCACGAATCCACTCGAGGTGTTGCCGAGCATAAACCGGCAGTATTTCATACACGAAAGGTAGCCGATTGTCCCGAATGATTCGACACCCACCGCGTTGGGCTGCCGGTCGATGAAGGCCAGCAGGTGCTCCCGAACGTAGTTGCCCATGGTGTCGGTATTGGGCATGGTAATGATCAGCTGGTAGGCCGACAGCTGCCCGAGGGCCCCGATCAGCTCGGCTACGTGCTCCCTGTTCTTCTCGAACGAAACCGTTTCGGGATGAAACGTAATGAGGATCGAGGGCTGGTCGAGGTCAATGGCAAATTTCTCGAAAAACTCGGCTTTGGTCAGCAGGGTCAGGTGGCGGAGGTTGTCGATGCTCAGGGCGCCGACATTATACACATTTTTGGTCGAGCCGGTCAGTTCGATGACCCGCGCTTTATACGCATCGGTGGTGGCGAAGTGATAGGTCGACATCACCGTAATGGCGTGGCGAAATGCGTTGTCGATGGCGCCCAGGGTGGTTTCGCCCCCATGGATGTGCGCCACCGGCAGGTTGAACGGTACGGCGCTGGCCACGGCGGCAAACATCTCGAACCGGTCGCCCAGGCATAAGACAAGATTGTAGTTTTCCTGCGGCCACAGCGCCGAAAACGCCTGCATAACGCTGCCCATCGCGTGGCTGATGTCGGCCGGGGCGTCACCCGCCGGGAGGGTGTCGATCCGGTGCTTTACCGGAAACCCATTCGCTACGATCTGGTCTACCGTATGGCCGTGGCGGGCCGACAGATGGGTGCCGAAGGCAAGGATGTCAAGGTCGAAGAACGGGTCTTCGGCCAGGGCCATCAGCAGCGGGTAGTAGATGCTGTAATCGGCCCGGGAGCTGGTCAACACACCGATTCTCATACCAGATCCTCCCAGCGCAAGAGATGGTCGGCTTCGACATCGACACCCAGACTACGGCCCGTCACCTGATCCAGCTGCATGGGCGAGATTCCGGAGCCCGGCCGTTTCATGATCAGGTCGTCTTCGGTCAGTACCTGCCCCGCCAGCCGTGGCCGGGCCAGATGAATGCTTTTTCGGGCAACGACCAGGTTTTTCTGCTCCGACGGGGTCGGTTGCTTGATACCGTCGCCCAGCGCTACCTCGATATTGCGGATGGCCCGGATCATCTGTGCCAGCTCGTCCGGTTCGAGGGAGGCCAGGTGGTCGGGCCCTTTCAGCGATCGGTCGAGGGTAAAATGCTTTTCGATGACGGTAGCGCCGAGGGCAACGGCCGCAATGGGCACCTCGATACCGGGGGTGTGATCAGAATAGCCAACCGCGACCCCGAACGTGTCGGCAATGGTTTGCATAGCCCGCAGGTTAACATCCCGGAAAGGAGACGGGTAGTCGGTATTGCAGTGCAGCACCGTAATGTTCTCGCGGGCCGTACCGGCGCTGGTGAGCACATCCAGCATGGCCGAAATGTCATCCATCGTGGCCATGCCCGTTGAGGCTATGACCTGCCGGTTGTAGCTGCCGATCCGGCGCAGATAGGGCAGGTTGGTCAGTTCGCCGGATGGTATCTTGAAGATAGTCAGGTTCAGGCCCGCCAGAAAATCGAGACTGTCCAGATCGAAGGCCGTGGACAAAAACTGAATATGGCGCAGCTGGCAGTGGGCCATCAGTTCCTGATGATCGGCCGGGCTCAGCTCCAGCTTTTTCAGCATGGCAAACTGGGAGCTGTCGGCCTCGTCGGGCATGTTATTGACCTGATAATCGGCTTTGCGGGCCGATGTGCTGACCAGTTTCTCGGTCTTGAAGGTCTGGAATTTTACAATGTCGGCCCCGGCGTCGGCAGCGATGTCGATCAGCTGTTTCGCCAGGTTTATATCGCCGTTATGATTGACGCCGGCTTCGGCGATGATCAGTGTCTTACTCATGATACTCGTTTTTTCAGCACCGCCGGATTGCCCGCGTACAAGCCTCCTGCTTCGGTATGGCTCAACAGCACGGCCCCGGCGCCAATCAGTCCGCTGGGCGCTACGTGAACCCCATGCGACAGCACGGCCCGGCTGCCGATGAAACAATGGTCGCCCACCCGACCGTCGCCATTGACAACGGCCGCCGTCGATACGTGGCAGTGATCGCCGATCTGGGCATCGTGCTCGATCAGGGAAGCCGTATTGATGATGCAATTTACGCCGATTCGGGCACCCGCGTTCACAAACGCCTGATGATGAACAACCGTGCCTTCGCCAAGTTGGGCGTGGGGCGACACATAAGCCCGGGGCGAAACCAGCGTTGGCAGCAGACCGCCCTGGCTTTTGATAAGCTGAAACAACCGGTACCGCAGGGCACTGGACTTGATCTGGCCTACCGTCACCAGAAAATAGCGGTACTCCCGAACCAGCGCGTCGATGTCGTCATCGGTGGCGATAACAGCGTAACCCGAGAGGGTGGTGCCCAGCTTATCATGGGTATCGACCAGGCCGGCAATGCTGAACTGGCCGGACGCTTCCACGACATCGATCACCGATTTGCAGTGTCCACCGCCCCCTACCAGTATCAGTTGTGGCTTGCTCATGTCAGTCGTACACTGCTGGGAATATTGACGAGCCGGTCTTCGATGTACTGGGCGTGGGTCAGGTCATCGTGCGGGCAGTGGCTCAGCATCGGCAGGCTGGGCAGCAGGGTCCAGGCCGGTCGGGTCATAATGCCGTTGCGGTTGGTGTAGGCCAGAAATGCGTCGCGCTCCTGCCGGTTGCTCAGCAGAATGGCGTTCAGCCAGAAATTAGACTGGCTGTTGGCCGGCTGTTGCACAAACTGGTAGGGAGTTGTCTGGAAAAAGGCCTCATACAGTCCGGCCAGCTGCTGTTTGTTGGCAATGAAGCCGTCGAGCTGCTCCATCTGCGCACAGGCCATGGCTGCGTTCAGGTTGGGCAGCCGGTAGTTATAGCCGGTCTGGTCGTGGTTAAACTCCCAGGGGTGCGGTACCTTGGCCTGGGTGGTCAGGTGTTTCCCCAGCCTGCCCAGTTGTTCATCGTTGGTAACGATCATGCCGCCCCCGCCACAGGTAATGGTTTTGTTGCCGTTGAAGCTGTAGGTGCCCAGCAGCCCGAACGTACCGGTTTGCTGCCCCTGGTAGGTGCTGCCCAGCGACTCGGCGGCATCTTCGACAACGGTGATTTGGTGGGCAGCGCAAATCCTGACGATGGCATCGATCCGGGCCGGATGGCCGAACGTATGCATCGGTACGCAGGCGCTTATGCGTTTTCCGCTGGCCAGGTGATAGCAATGGCCATCTCTGATCTCGGTATGCGCGTCCAGAAAGGCGGCTAACTTCTCAGGGCTGAGGCTCAGCGTGTCGAGATCGACATCGACAAAGCAGGGCGTTGCGCCGGTATAGGCAATGGCGTTGCTGGTGGCCACGAACGAGAGCGGCTGGGTAATGACCAGATCGTCGCGCTGAACGCCCGCCAGAATCAGGGCCATGTGCAGGGCTGCGGTTCCGTTCACGGTGGCGATGGCGTAGGACGAACCGGTATAAGTGCGGATCTGCTCTTCGAACCGATCCACATACTGCCCCACCGACGACACGAAGGTGGAGTCTATGGCGTCGTTGACATACTTCTTTTCATTCCCCGTAAAGCGGGGCTCGTGCAGGGGGATGAAACCGTCGCTGTCGTTGAAGGTATCGCGGACGAACTGAACAAACAGGTCAAACATTATAGATATGCGCCTTATACTGTGTAAGGTTCTCCGGATTGCTGAACCACGCTATGGTCTCCTGAAGGCCCTGGTCGAAACTATACTGCGGGCGCCAGGCGGTTGTCGACGTAATCTTCTGGTTGGAACCGAGCAGCCGCTCTACTTCGCTCTTTTCGGGGCGTAGCCGCTGGTCGTCAGAGCGGATGCTGGCCTCAACGCCCATCAGATCGATGATTTTGTGGGCCAGGTCGCCAATGCTGATCTCGGTATTGGTGGCAATATTCACTTCCTGACCGATCAGCGCATCGTGTCGGGCTATCTCCGCAAATCCGCTTACCGTATCTTTAACGAATACCAGATCACGGGTCGGGTGGAGCGAGCCTAATTTTATCTCCCGGTAGCCGCTGAGCAGCTGGGTAATGATGGTCGGAATAACCGCCCGGGCCGACTGTCGGGGGCCGTAGGTGTTGAAGGGCCGCACCGTAACGACGGGCAGGTTGAAGCTGCGGAAATACGCATCGGCCATCGAGTCGGCGCCGATCTTAGTGGCCGAGTAGGGCGACTGTCCCTGCCGGGGGTGGGTTTCGTCGATAGGTACCGAGAGGGCCGTGCCGTACACTTCCGACGTCGAGGTGACGAGTACCTTGTCAACGGCCAGGTCGCGGGCGGCCTGGAGAATATTGAGCGTACCTTTTATGTTGGTATCGACGTAACTATCGGGCGAGTGGTAGCTGTAGGGGATAGCGATGAGCGCGGCCAGGTGAAAGACGATGCTGACATCGTTCATGGCGGTCCGGACGCCGTTCGGGTCGCGCACGTCGCCGGCAAAAATTTCGATGTCCTGCAGTTTTTCGTTCGGGAGGGTGTCGAGCCAGCCCCAGCTGTTGAACGAGTTGTAATACACAAAGGCTTTCACCGCGTACCCCTCGTCCAGCAATTTTTCAACCAGGTGGCTGCCGATAAAACCGTCAGCGCCGGTAACTAATACTTTTTTTTTCATCCACGGTGGCGTGTTCGAGATAGGTCAAAAGTAGCAAATAAATGCTGGCTGGCCAAGCTGAGCGGCCCGGTCCGGCCATTTGCCGGATTCGTAGTAGTTTTGCGGGCTGTTACTACCGCCCGACATTCGTTGATGAATTATCTTGGTCTGAGCATACCCCGCATTCTTGGTTTCTGGTTCGATACGGTGGCCCGCAACTGGTTTTACCGCCTGAAGGTGGTGAGTCGTAATTATGGTCATTTGCGGAAAACCCGTAGGCTCAAAGGAAGTATGGCGGGCCGGAAGGCCCTGGTGCTGGCCAACGGACCGTCGGTCGGGCGGCTCGACCCCGACAAGATCACCCGGCTGCAGCAGGCGCATCACTTCGACGTGTTTGCGGTGAACTCGTACATCAGTTCGCCCCTGGCCGATGTCGTTGTTCCCGACTACTACCTGTTAAGTGATCCGGCTTTTTTCTTTCCCGAGAAATACCCGCACCTGACCGAACGGCTCAAACGGGACATGGCCCTGCTGACCGAACGCAACATCACCTGCTTCGTACCGCTGGAACACGTTACTGCATCGCCTTTCCAGAAAAAATACGGCTACTACGACCGGGGAAACGTATTTCTGAACCGAATCACCCTTACCGGCCCCCGGAGCTATATTTCCATGACGGCCTACAAAGCCCTGGCTGCGGCCTGCTACATGGGCTACCGCGAAATCTACATCTGTGGCTTCGATAACGATTATTTCCTCAACCTGGTCGTAGACGAGAATAACGATATGTATTACATCGACCGGCATTTCTACGACAAGTCGGGCGATCCGCCGTCGAAGGTGCGCAACACCAACGCGGGCAGCGTAGGCGAGCTGCTGTACTCCCACCACTTCCTGTTCAAAGACCTCGAAAAGTTCAAAGGCTACCCGATCGTCAACCTCAACCAGCAGGGCCTGGTCGATTGTTTCCCCAAGCAGCATTCGCTCGATATTTATAAAGACGAGGCAAACTAAAACTGTTTCTCGAAGGTGAGCCTGGGCGATTCCTGAGCGCCGAGTCGGCGTTTGAAGCGGCTCAGACTGGGTTTGGGCTGGTGGTCGCCGTCGAGCGATACGCCCAGATCGAGCAGCCGAATCTGCTGCTGCCGGCAGTAACCGACCAGTCCGTCAATGAGTAGTACCATGGGACTGAACGTATGATAGTCGGGGCTGGATGCGGGCAGGAAACTGTACAGAATGTCGGTCCGGACGCGTACGGCTATGGTCAGCGCAGCTACCGCACCTGTGTCACTGACCACAAAGACCAGAAACTGATTCGGGAAGGTTCGGAGCAACTGGCCTAACTGCTCGGGGGGCAGGCTGAGCGCGTAGCCCTGCTGCTGCCGGGTGCTGACCAGAAAAGCGGTAACGCGGTCGATGTCGGGATTAGGCCAGTGCTCGAACCGGAAACCGGCGTTCCTGCATTTCTGAAGCCGTCGCCGTTCGGACGCATCGATGCGGGTGTCGAAAGGGTCGTCGGTAATGGGTAGTAGGTAACTCGCCGTTGTCGCCACGATGCCGAACCCGCGCCGGGTGAGTTGCTCCGTGAGCTGCTGCGCCTGCCGGGGAGCGTAATCGTGGGGGTAGTTGACCAGCCGGAAGCGGCTCACCCCACTGGCAGAGACCACCGCCAGTAACGTGTCCAGAAAGTTGCCGAGTGCTGTGTCGGGCAGCGTATCGGTAAACTCGACCGAGCCGAACGGAGCGGCCGCGGGGCTACGGGCCTGGTTGCCATCGACGAAAAACGTACAGCGCGCTTCGGCCCGGCCGGTGCGCGTATTGACGGCCAGTACCGTAGAACCCATGCCGGGATGTTGCTGACGAACGTGCTCGGGCGCATTGAAAAAGAAGCCATCTTCTGCATACGGCCATCGGGTGGGTGCGTGCAGGTCGGCGTCGAGTTCGATACGGTAAGGCATACCTTCCTTACGCAGGAACCGGATAAACGTAACGGCCGGCACCCCTGGAGAGCGTGCCGGCCGTTACGAATGAACCCTCAAGCGCGGGTCAGTGCGTTTTGTGCTTTTTTATGTGCTGGGAGTAAACCAGCTGGATGATTCCGTCTTTGAGGCCGAGGTCGGGCACGATGATCTGGCTGGCTCGGGCCCATTTCATGACCGAGATATAAATATCGGCGGCCGGTACGATCACATCGGCCCGGTCGGCGTTGAGCCGGAGTTTGTTGATCCGGTCGTCCAGGCTAAACGTAGCAATGTGGTTACGGATGCGCTCGATCTCGGTCAGGGTCGTGCCTTCTTCGGTGGTTTTGGCCGCCAGGTTGAAGAGTTTGCTGATGTTGCCACCCGTACCAACGGCAATTATCTCGCGGGACGCGTCGACATTATCTTCGACCCAGTCTTCTATTTTTCGCCAGGCGCCTTTGGTTTCTTTGCCTTCCAGCAGCCGTACCGAGCCGATCTTGAACGATCTGGAATTGACTTTCTGCCGGTTCACGTAGAGGTTAAGCTCGGTGCTGCCACCCCCCACATCGATGTGCAGAAACTGCCGGTCGTCGAGGGCCTGAACAACCACATTGTTGATCAGTTCGGCTTCTTTCTGGCCGTCGATGATGTGAATTTTTACCCCGGTTGCCGCTTCGATACGCCGGGCTATATCGGGGCCGTTACTGGCTTCGCGCATGGCTGAGGTAGCGCAGGCCATATAGCCTTCTACCTCGTGCAGCTCCATGAGGAGTTTATACACCTGCATGAGCTTGGTCGTGCGGGCTTCGGACTCGGGGGTTAGTTCGCCGAAATTAAAGACGTCGTGACCCAGGCGGAGCGGGAACCGCACGTATTCGACCCGCTTAAAACTGACGAGGTCATCGTTGTGGAGAACCGTCGAAATCTGCATCCGAGCCGCGTTCGACCCGATATCAATAGCTGCCAGTTTCAAAACAAAAAGAGCTAATTTTAATGAACAAAACGGCCAAAGATACCAACTTCCGGGAGCTTTGCTACCAGTGGCGTACGGGCCTGAACTCGCCGGTCTGCCCCTATGGGAGCAACCGGCAGGCCCGGCCCGTGCGAAATAAACTGGTTACGAACGGTTCCTGTTCAGAACGGGCTTATACCCAATAGACCGGGAAGCGTTTCGTTGACCAACTGTTTTGCGTAATTTTACCAGCCCTAAGCACTTCACCACACCCGTTACCAGTCAGTCATTATTTCACGGCACTTGAATTATTCCGGGCTGACTATATGTTGATTCTGAATATAGCCAAAACGATTTGCATCCTTTGAAGCCTATTACCGAACTTCTCCGGGAACGTATCCTCGTCCTCGACGGCGCGATGGGGTCCATGATTCAGCAGTACCAACTCACCGAGGCCGACTACCGGGGTGAGCGGTTCGCCGACTGGCCCCACGATCTCAAAGGCAACAACGACCTGCTGTCGCTGACCAAACCTGAGGTCATTCAGGAAATACACCGGCAGTATCTGGAAGCCGGTGCCGACATTATCGAAACGAACACCTTCAGCGGCACCAGTATCGCCATGGCCGACTACCATATGGAGTCGCTGGCCTACGAACTGAACCGCGAGTCGGCCCGGATCGCTAAAGAAGTGGCCGATGAGTTTACGCGGCAAAACCCCGACAAGCCCCGGTTTGTGGCCGGTGCTATGGGCCCTACTAACCGTACCGCCAGCCTGTCGCCCGATGTTAATAACCCTGCTTACCGCGCCGTTACGTTCGATGATCTGGTGGCTGCTTACTATGAGCAGGTAGCCGGGCTGGTCGACGGGGGGGCAGATTTGCTGCTGGTCGAAACCATTTTCGATACGCTCAACGCCAAAGCTGCCCTGTTCGCCATCGACAAGTACTTCAAGGAAGGTGGAAAGCGCGTAGCGGTACAGGCCGGTCAGCTGGCCGAAGCCCGGTCTCCGCTGCCGATCATGGTGTCAGGCACGATTACCGATGCCTCCGGGCGAACCCTGTCGGGACAGACGACGGAAGCCTTTTTGTACTCCGTTTCGCACCTGCCGCTGCTGAGCGTGGGGCTGAACTGTGCGCTCGGGGCTGAACCGATGCGCCCCTATATTCAGACGCTTGCCAAAGAAGCGCCGTTTTTTACATCGGCCTATCCGAACGCGGGATTGCCCAACGCCTTCGGGGAGTATGACGAGACGCCCGAACTGATGGCCGTACAGATCGAAGGGTTCGTGCGCGACGGGTTTGTCAATATCGTGGGGGGGTGCTGCGGCTCTACCCCGGCCCACATCCGGGCCATTGCCGACGTGGCGGCCAAATACCCGCCCCGCCAGCTGCCGGCGCCTGAGCCTTACCAGAAGCTGAGCGGGCTGGAACCCCTCAAAATTACCGAGCAAACCAACTTCCTGAACGTTGGCGAACGAACCAACGTGACCGGCTCGAAGAAATTTGCGCGGCTGATCAAAGAAGGCAACTACGACGAAGCGCTGAGCATTGCGCGTGGCCAGGTGGAAGGGGGCGCGCAGGTGATTGACGTTAACATGGACGAAGGTATGCTCGACTCGGTCGAGGCCATGACCACGTTCCTGAACCTGATTGCGTCGGAACCCGATATTGCCCGCGTCCCGATCATGGTCGACTCGTCAAAGTGGGAGGTGATCGAAGCCGGTCTCAAATGTGTGCAGGGAAAAGCCATCGTGAACTCCATCTCACTGAAAGAAGGGGAGGAGGCATTCATCGAGCGCGCCCAGCTCGTTAAGCGTTACGGAGCCGCTGCGGTGGTGATGGCTTTCGACGAGAACGGGCAGGCCGATTCCTACGAACGGCGCATCGAAATCTGCGAACGCGCCTACCGGATTCTGGTCGATAAGGTCAACTTCCCCGCGCAGGATATCATCTTCGACCCCAATATCCTGACCGTAGCAACGGGTATCGAAGAACACAACAACTACGCCGTTGATTTCATCAATGCCACCCGCTGGATCAAGGAGAACCTGCCGCTGGCGAAGGTAAGCGGGGGCGTGTCGAATATTTCGTTCTCGTTCCGGGGCAACGATGTGGTGCGCGAAGCCATGCACTCGGCTTTCCTCTACCACGCCATCCGGGCGGGTCTCGACATGGGTATCGTAAATGCCGGTCAGCTGGAGGTGTATGACAGTATTCCCAAAGACCTGCTCGAGCGCTGCGAAGACGTACTGCTGAACCGCCGGCCCGATGCCACCGAACGCCTGGTCGAGTTTGCTGAAACGGTAAAAGCCAAAGGCAAAGTCGTTGTACAGGACGATGCGTGGCGGAGTGAACCCGTTCGGGAGCGGCTCAAACACGCGCTTGTCAAAGGCATTACGGATTTCATCGATCAGGACGTAGAAGAAGCCCGGCAGCAGGTCGAGCGGCCGCTGCACGTGATCGAGGGGCCGCTCATGGACGGTATGAACGTCGTGGGCGATCTGTTTGGCGAAGGAAAAATGTTTCTGCCGCAGGTGGTCAAATCGGCGCGGGTCATGAAAAAAGCCGTGGCCTACCTGACGCCCTTTATCGAAGCCGAGAAACTGGTAGGCGGAGATACCTCGACCAATGCCGGTAAAATACTGCTGGCCACCGTAAAAGGTGATGTGCACGATATCGGCAAAAATATCGTCGGCGTGGTGCTGGGTTGTAATAACTACGAAATCATCGATCTGGGCGTGATGGTGCCGACCCAGAAGATTCTGGACGCGGCCCGCGAACACCAGGTCGACATCATTGGCCTGAGCGGGCTCATAACCCCCTCGCTCGACGAGATGGTCGGGGTGGCAAAGGAGATGGAGCGGCAGGGCTTTACGATTCCGCTGCTGATCGGGGGCGCTACGACCTCCCGGATGCATACGGCCGTGAAAATAGACCCGCACTACTCGGGGCCGGTTATTCATGTGCTCGACGCAAGCCGCAGCGTACCGGTAGCTGGTCGGCTGGTCAGCGATACCGAAGGTACCAAAGAAGAAATTTTCCGCGAAATCAAAGCCGAGTACGCCCGGCTGCGCGAAGACCACGCCAAGCGGCAGAAAGAGAAAAACCTGCTGGGTATCGAAAAGGCCCGCGCTAACCGGACGCCCATCGACTGGCAGGCCTTCCAGCCCACCAAACCTGCGTTTCTCGGCAATCGCTATTTCGACGAGTACGATATCGCCGAACTGGCCCGGTACATCGACTGGACGCCTTTCTTCCAGACCTGGCAGCTAAGCGGCAAATACCCGGCTATCTTCGACGATGCCGTCGTGGGCAGCGAGGCTCGTCGGCTTTTTGACGACGCCAACCGGCTGTTGCAGGAGATCATTGACGGCAAGCTGCTGGGAGCGAAGGCGGTAGTCGGCTTCTACCCGGCCAACTCGACCGACGACGACGTGTTGCTGCATGAGTTCGAAGAGGAAATCCGCGATATTGCCTGCGAACGGCATGGGTCACACCGGCACATCGAGTACAAAATCAGCCGGGCCGAAACGGCGGCTGCGGTAAGCGTCTCCAACGCCGGCACCCTCGTTTACGACACCCGTACGGTGCTGCATTTTCTGCGGCAGCAGAATCAGAAAGCACCGGGCTTACCCAACTTCTGCCTGGCCGATTTTGTGGCTCCGCTCGACAGCGGCCGCGAAGATTACATCGGCGGATTTGCGGTAACGGCGGGTATTGGTATTGAAGCACTGCTGGAAAAATACGAACGCGACCACGACGACTATAACAGCATCATGGTGAAAGCGCTGGCCGACCGACTGGCCGAAGCCTTTGCGGAACGGATGCACGAGCGGGTTCGGAAAGAGTTCTGGCCCTACGCGACCAACGAAACGCTCAGCAACGACGAGCTGATCAAAGAAAAATACCAGGGTATCCGGCCGGCGCCAGGCTATCCAGCCTGCCCCGATCATACGGAAAAAGCGACCCTGTTCGAGCTGCTGGACGCCAATAAAATCGGTATCGAGCTGACCGAGAGTTTCGCCATGTACCCGGCTTCGTCGGTGAGCGGCTTTTACTTTAGCCACCCCGAATCGAAATATTTCGCGGTGGGTAAGATCAGCAAAGACCAGGTACTCGACTACGCGATGCGCAAAGACATGCCGGTCGACGAGATAGAGCGGTGGCTAAGCCCGGTGCTGGGCTACTGATACCGTCTGAATAGACATATTTCTAACAAAAAGACGGCTACTCATACAGCCGTCTTTTTGTTGTTAACTTAGACGCGCAATCGGTAATCAGATATGAATCATTTTATTGATCGACTGGAAATCACCAATTTTAAATCCATCCGGGAGTTGACGGTTGACGGTTTCAGGCGCATCAACCTCTTCATCGGTAGGCCAAACGTAGGAAAATCAAATATTATAGAAGCGCTGTCGCTATTGAATACATCATGGGAGAAATTAACAGATATTGTCCGGGTAGAGAATCTTAGGGAGCTCCATTTCAATGGAGATATAAACCAAGAAGTTTCAATAAAAATCAGGCGGGATAAAAACTTGCAATACGAAGAGGTATGTAAGCTTATATTTCTTAAATCTGCCTCAGAAACACTTATTGCAGCGAGAAGTATTAACACCTTTGATCCCAATGACGTTCACACTAATCAAAAGTACGCCTATACAGTAAATGATAATTTTAGCGTACATAAGCCTAAAGGTTACAGCCAAATTTTTGAGCCAGAGACAAAACGATATGCGTATAGGTCTGATGTGAAGTTCTTAGAGAGAAGGGTATCTTACCTGCTTCCCCCTTTTGGGGAAAATATTTTGTACGTTCTTGAACTCATGCCTGAGCTTCGCAAGCTATATGCTCAGTGGTTTCGGCAGTACGGTTTGCGGCTGGTACTGGATACCGCTAGTCAATCATTGAAAGTACAAAAAGAGAAAGGGGAAGATGAAGTTTTTCAGTTACCCTATTCGTCGGTGGCAGACACCCTGCAACGTATTATTTTTTATAAAACAGCTGTTGCTTCCAATGAAAATTCAGTGCTCTTATTTGAAGAGCCGGAAGCACACGCTTATCCACCTTATATAAGCGAATTCACGCAGGAAGTAATCCGTTCGTTAACTAATCAATTCTTCATAGTAACGCATAGCCCGTTGATCGTTGAGGAGTTTCTGACCGATGCCATCGATGAGTTAGGCATATTCATGGTCGACTTTAAGGATGGACAAACCGTCGTGAGAGGACTGACAACAGAAGAGGTTTACGAAGTCAGAAAATATGGCGTTGATTTATTTTTTAACAGCGAAGCCTATTTATCCTGATGGACCTGAATGTGCTCCCTGAATGCTATATTGATACGAAACTGGTCAAAGCACTTGTACCACCCAAACGTCAGTATAATCATCAAAAAGGTACCAATGTCCTGAAAATAATGAAGGAGAGCTTGGCTGATGAGTTTGCCCTGGGTATTGTCGATGAAGATGTGCAGGACCGGGAATATGCACAGAATTTTGACTCGATTTATCATATAGAAGGTTGCCTCAGACTGCTGAAACACAGTACAAGACCACACTTCCTTATCTACTTATGTCCGGCAGTCGAACGATGGATTATATTTTGTGCCGATGAGGCTCAAATTTCATTAACCACGTATGGGTTACCCCATGATTTTGACAAACTCAGAAAAATTTCTAAAACATCGAAAAGTGAAGATCGGGATCCTCACTCCGATAACTTTCAGAAGCTATTCAGAGCGCTCAGACAATCAAACTCGCCGTCTGTTTCAATACTACAATTATGGGTCAATTACCTAAAGACCAACCCATACACAGCAGATGTAAACTGGCTTATTGACGAGACAAATCGATTGCGATAATAAGATAATAAAAGGTATACTAGCCAGCCCAAACTGGCTAGTATATAGTCAGCACTGAACCGTTACCCGCAGGAAAGAGGCATCAACCGTGGTGGTGGTCGGGTCGGCGCTTTTGTTCTGACTGATGAATAAGGCTTCCAACTCAGTCTGTAGCTCTGCCGTCTTTCCGTTCGTTTCGGCGGCTTCGAATGCATTCATGGTTGGCCCGTAATAGGTTTTGAACACGCTGACAAATTCGGCGGGGGAATAGGGCGCGTTGAAGGTAAACGTATCTTTCACGAATGAAATAGCCGATTGGGCTATCCCGGCTTTCCCGAACCGTTCGATGACATGGCTCTCGATACCCCACAGCATAGGACTTATGAACCCGTCGGGCGGTGGCGGGGTATAGGCCGAACTGATTTTTAGAATCTGAGCCACCAGCGTAGGATCGCCCGGAATCCAGTTGCCCATGATGATCCGCCCGCCCGGTCGGGTGACGCGAACCATTTCACTCGCCACTTCAAACGGCTTCGGGGCAAACATGGCGCCGAATATGCTTACGACCAGATCGAACCGATGATCGTCCAACTCTGACAGATCGGTAGCGTCCCCTTCCTGAAACGTACAGGTAGAGAGTGCCTCAGCCCGGGCGCGACTGTTACCTGCTTCAACCAGATTACGGGCAATGTCGACCCCTAAAACGATAGCCCCGCGTCTGGCTGCCGGCAGGGCGGTAGTTCCATCCCCACAACCCAGGTCAAGAACGTCCAGTCCCTGGGTAATACCAAGCTGGGCAACCAGGTTTTCACCACTTTCCCGCATGGTTCGGGCAATTTGGGTGAAGTCGCCTTTCTCCCACAGTACTTTGTTCGGATTCATCGGTTATCTGATTTAGAAGGTTAATACATACAAAAGCTACAGCTTTTGTATGTATTAGTCGCTAACACTACCTTCACGAACAACAGTCGCCTAAAGAATAAGAACAAAACACCGTCAGCTACCCGTAACGGCCACTTCGGTATTCAACAACAGCGCGCACCCAACCAGGCTGGTCAGGTGCGCGCTGTTGTTAGGAAATCAAAACGTTGATAGCGGCTTACCGGCTACCCGTTTTTTTGCGGCTGGTCGACTTCGTGGTCGCGGTCATCGATCCCTGCCGGGTAGTACTCCCCTTTTGAGCGCCGATACTGCCCGCTCCATTCGAGGGGCCGCCCGACGTAGCACCACCCTTAACCGATTGTTGCAGCCCACTGCTCGACCCCGGCTTTGTACTGTTCTTGCCCGAACTACCCGACTGGGCAAAGCTGCCTGCCGAAGCCAGCGTGGTCAGCAGGGCTACCATTATTACTGCACTCTTCATACGTTGATCAGGTTTTATGAAACTATATGTATTTGTTGTTGATAACCGACTCGGGTGGCTGATGTTCAGGCTTCTTTTTCAGTGGTTGCCCGATCTCAGACTGGGCTAAAAACAGAAAACCCGGCCGCCTGGCCGGGTTTTCTGTTCCACCGATGTGGTTTGCTTACGGCATCAGTACCGTGTCGATAACGTGGATAACGCCGTTCGACTGGTTTACGTCCGCAATGGTGACGGTTGAGGTGCCGCCTTTGGCATCGGTCAGTACCACGTTTTTACCTCTCATCATGGCCGTTAGCGTACCGCCCGCAACCGTTGTCAGGGTAGCTTTACCACTACCGTCTTTGATCTGTTTCACCAGATCGGCCGCGCTTACCTTGCCCGGTACTACGTGATAGGTCAGGATGCTGGTCAGCGTTTCTTTGCTTTCCGGCTTCACCAGCGTCTCAACGGTACCTTTCGGCAGTTTGTCAAACGCCTTGTTGGTTGGCGCGAAGACCGTGAAGGGGCCCGGACCCGACAGCGTTTCGACCAGCCCAGCTGCTTTGACAGCCGCTACCAGGGTTGTATGGTCTTTCGAGTTAACAGCATTCTCAATGATATTTTTCGATGGGTACATGGGCGCGCCACCTACCGTCACGGTTTTTTCCTGAGCAAACGAAACCTGACTTACCGCTACCAGCGCAGTCAGTGCGAAAAAGAATTTTAAGGTTTTCATTCTGATAAATTGTGTCTTAAGTAAACTGATAGTGAAGTGTGATCGATCAACGGGAAGACATACGGTTTAACAACATTGTTTAGATTTAACAGAATAAAAATTACTTGCTAATAAATTGATAATCAGAAAAGATGACTTAGTTGTGTACGTATATATGCCCGCGTGATGTTTCAAAAAAATACCCAGCTGCCCGGGGGCGGCTGGGTACTGACGCTCGTCAGCGATACGATTATGGAGTGGATAGAAATACTGTACAAAGGTGATTGTCTGACAAGCGCGAGGCAAGGAGAAATTAACCCAAAACAGGCGCTGGAAATGCCAGTGTTCAATACGGGGAATTTCCCGTATTTACAGGGTGAAAGGCCTATAATTTATTTGTAGTCTACTGATAATCAGTGATTTGTTTTTAGCCTTTTAGGCGGGCGATTGAACCGCATCACTTTTTACGTCTGAGCTGTATAATTTGACGTACAAATCAAACCCCAAAACCTATGCCCCTCCTCATTTCACACACACCCGCCAATCGATTCAGATTTGTAGAAGCCAGTTGCGAACTCGATCCGACCTCCAGCGAGGCCAAACCGGTTGACATAGAAACCCTACAGAATCAGGTGAAAAACTACATCGACTACATGGTAAAAAGTCGGGGTGTCGACCCAGATGATGTGTTTCTGGCCGCAACAGTACGTATCGATACCTTACTGAAGATCATTGCCAGCAACCCGAACTGCGGTGGCATACGGATTTACCTGACTAAGGATACTGTCTTTGATTCGGGGGTCGAGAATGATATCTGGCCATTACTGGTGCCGGTAAGTCATCCAGACGAAACCAATACGTATACGGATTTGATCAGTGATGACCAGGAGCCGTTAAAAAGCGGACTGGTTACAAATTTTTTGTGTAGAAATCCGCCCTGTCTGCGCCCATACGCAGGGAGTAAGCTGTTGCCCGATGGGTATAAAGAATAAGAGCAATGAGCCACTCCGCCGGCGGAGTGGCTCATACTTTCAACGGACGATATGGAATGGCTACTTTTGGTCTCTACACCCAATAAAATATACCTGGGTCTGCTGGCCATCAATGTTATAATCATACTCATAAATTTTACGCGGATGGACAGTACGCTACGTCCGCTGTTACTGCTGGTCATCAGTAATTTACTGGTCGAGCTTTGGTCTGATTATATCAAAGTAACCACCAACGGAAATAACCTATTCATCTATCATCTGTATGCACCCATAGAATATGCCTGCCTGGGCGCCATTTTTTACCTTGCCTTACCATCCGAAAAACATCGAAAGCGAGTCATCGGCTCCATAATTGGGTACATTGTTATTGTTGTGATCAGCACTATTTTCTGGCAGTCGCCGGAGCATAACAACTCGATTACCTACATGATCGAGAGCGGGTTAGTGATATACTGGTGCTTTATTTTTTTTCGGACACTGCTTGATCGGCAGGATCTGTATGTACCGGAACGAGATGGCCTGTTCTGGCTGTTTGTGGCTATTCTGATCTACTTTGCGGGTACTTTTTTTACCATTGGCCTGATCGATTATTTCATCATCAGCAATCAAAAACTGGCTACTTTTATATACTATGCCAGCTTTCCTTTTAATTACATACTGTATGTGACAATTGGGGTGGTCTGTTTGCTTCCTTCTTCATTGCCGAATCATGAATAGCGAGTCAGCCAATGCTGTATTTGTTGCCTTCGTTGTAGGAAGTATTGTACTCGTGATCATGGCTTTGTTTAGCGCCAGCTTCATTATTTTTCACCGGCGTCGGCGCAGAGAAGTAATTCGTGAACGAAAAGAAATGCAGGAAAAATACCAGCGCGAATTATTACAATCTCAACTAGAAATTCAGAACCAGACTCTTCAGCAGATTGCCGAAGAATTACACGATCATATCGGGCAGTTACTGACGGTAGCGGCTATGCGGCTGAACCAGCTCGAAGATGACAGTATAGATGCCGCGGTGCAGCAGTCGGTTCGGCAAACGCGCGACGTTGTCAGTACCATCATTACTGACGTGCGGGCGTTGGCAAAGACCCTGGACCAGAACACGGTTCAGCGGTTCGGGTTGCTGCCGAGTCTGTCGCTGGAGTTGGACCGTATTCAGCGAACGGGCCGCATACAAACCCGGTTTATCGAATCGGGGGAGGTGTACCCGCTGGGGCAGCAGGTCGATATTGTCCTGTTGCGAATGAGTCAGGAGTTGCTCAACAACGTATTGAAACATGCCCGCGCCCGTACCGTAACGGTGTCGGTCGATTATCAGCCTGATCGACTTACGCTTACGGTTGCCGATGATGGGCAGGGGTTCAGCCAGGACGATGTGGCAGCCCGCCCAATCAACGAGTCCGGGTCAGGCATGAGCAACCTGCACCGCCGGGCCGAACTACTCGGCGGTACGCTCAGCGTTCAGAGCCGTTTGGGTGCCGGCACAACTGTTACCGTACTACTACCGCGCAATTACACCCGGTAGCGGTCGGCGGGAATACCGTATAATACATTCATATTCGTTTTGGTTGCTGTTTGCGGGCTTTGTTTAGCGGCTTGTTGTATAACTGTCTATATTTCAGGAAGATAATTATCCTCTCTTACGCCCCATGTCAACCTCAATCGCTATTGCCGACGATCATCACCTGCTGGCCGAAGCGCTGGCTGATCTAATTCAAAAATTTGATCGCTACGAAGTGCTGTTCATTGCCGAAAACGGCCGTGATCTGCTAACGCGGCTCCAGCGGGGACCACTACCTGATATTGCGCTGGTCGATCTGAATATGCCCGAGATGGATGGCTTCGAAACGGCAGTGCAGCTCCGGCAGCTTTACCCATCGGTGCGGGTTATGGCGCTTTCCATGACCGACCGGGAAGAACATATCGTGCGCATGCTCCGCAACGGGGCCCGCGGCTATTTGCTTAAAGGATGTCGATCAACGGAACTACGACAGGCGCTCGATGACGTGATGGAGAAAGGGTATTATTATTCCGATTTTCTGACCCACCGGCTTGTTCGTAGCCTCAGCACAACCGACCTGATTGCCAGCAAGCCCATGTTCGGGCTGAACAACCGGGAGTCCGATTTTTTGAAACTGGCCTGTAGCGAGTTGACCTATAACGATATAGCCGATCGGATGTGCGTCAGCCCCCGTACGGTAGACGGCTATCGCGAAACTGTTTTCCAGAAAATGGGCGTTCGTACGCGGGTTGGGATGGTGATCGTTGCCGTCCGCTGTGGGCTCGTCGAGCTGTAAGGTGCTATATTTGCTTTATGCAATTGATTTTTCACCGGGTTGATCTCCGTCTGAAACATACGTTTACCATTGCCCACGATAGCCGCGATGTACAACCGTCGCTGCTCGTCGAACTGCGCGATGGCGAATTAAGTGGGTACGGGGAAGCGACCGCTACGCGCTACTACGGCATTACCATCGATGGGATGGTGGAGGCCATCGAACAGCTTCGCGATCGGATCGAAGCCCACGAGCTAGCCGACCCGGCCGTGTTCTGGGCCGAGATGCAGCCCTACCTGGCCAGTAACCCCTTTGCGCTCTGCGCCCTCGATCAGGCTGCCTGGGATCTGTGGGCCAAGCGGCAGCAAAAGCCGCTCTATGCGTGCTGGAACCTCGACCCCTCCCGAAGTCCGCTGACGAATTATACAATCGGGCTCGACACCCCCGACCGGATGGTGAGCAAGCTCCTGGAATGGCCCTGGCCGTTGTATAAAGTTAAGCTTGGCCGACCCGATACCGATCTGGACGTGATGCGGGCGCTCCGGGCCCATACCAGCGCCCGCTTTCGGGTCGACGCCAACTGCGGCTGGACTGCCGAACAAACACTGGCTTTTGCGCCCGAGCTGGCCGAGCTGGGGGTTGAGTTCATTGAACAGCCCCTCCCGGCCACCGACTGGAGCGGAGCCCGGCAACTCGCTGATCAATCGCCCCTGCCGATCATTGCCGACGAGAGCTGCATCGTAGAGAGCGATGTAGCCCGTTGCGCCGGTTATTTTCACGGGGTCAATATCAAGCTGACCAAGTGCGGGGGCCTGACGCCCGCCCGGCGAATGATCGCTACCGCCCGCTCGCTGGGATTACGCGTGATGGTCGGCTGCATGACCGAGTCGAGTGTGGGCATTTCGGCCATTGCCCAGCTGCTGCCGCTGCTCGATTACGCCGACCTGGATGGGTCGCTGCTCATTGCCAACGATCCCGCTACGGGGGTTACCTTCAACAACGGCCGGGTTATCTACGCCAGCGAAAACGGCACCGGCGCCCGGCTCATGCTTTAACCAACGAACGAGTGAGTCAACAACCCATCCATCCGTTTACCATCGATCAGCTACCGGGCCGTACCATCCGGCATGGTGACCAGGACTATCTGTTTTTTAGCGGCACGGCGTATCTGGGTATGCCACAGCACCCCGGCTTTCAGCAGCTGCTGACCAGCGCCATTGGCCGCTACGGAACGGCTTTCGGCAGCTCCCGCAATGGTAATCTGCAACTGGGCATCTACGACGAAGCCGAAGCCCGGCTGGCCAGCTGGTCGGGAGCCGAAGCGGCCCTGACGGTATCATCGGGTATGATGGCTGGCCAGGTCGTTGTGCAGTACCTGCGGGCGCAGCAGGCTTCGTTTCTCTATGGCCCGCAGGCGCATCCGGCGCTCTGGCACGATCCGGCGGTGGCGCTGCCCGGCCTGCCGTTCAGCGATTGGGTGGCTCAGCTACCCGACCAGGTGCGGGCGTTGCCACCCGGTCCCGTCGCCATCCTGCTCAACGCGCTCGACGCGGCTCATTCCGGCTATTACCCGTTCGACTGGGTCGATGCGTTGCCAACCGATCGGGCCATCACGCTGGTGGTCGACGATTCGCACGGGATCGGGATTCTCAACGACCTGCCCCGCGCCGATGGTTTGCTGGGTCCCGGCTGGGGTA
This sequence comes from Spirosoma sp. 209, assembly GCF_002006735.1. Lineage (NCBI taxonomy): Bacteria > Pseudomonadati > Bacteroidota > Cytophagia > Cytophagales > Cytophagaceae > Spirosoma > Spirosoma sp. 209. The sequence continues at coordinate 297,748 of NZ_MVEC01000004.1, forward strand.
TCTGGCCCCAGATTCCGCGCCTGGACTCGGTTCGTCTGCTGGTAACGGCCTCGCTGGCAAAGGCTATGGGGGTGCCGGGGGGCGTGGTGCTGGGCGATGCCGACGTACTGGCTGAACTGCGCAAAACCGCTTTCTTTGGAGCCTGTTCGCCCATGCCACCCGCCTACATGGATGTGCTGACCCGGGCCGATGCGCTCTACGCCGAACAGCGGGCTATCCTGCGGGAGAATATAACCCTGGCCGAAGCCCTGCTCGACCGAACGGGCCTCTTCCAACACGCCAGGGGACTTCCGGTATTTTTTACGGAGCAGAACGAGTTGTACCCTTTTCTGCTGGAGCGCGGTATGTTTATCTATTCCTTCGCGTACCCTACGCCCGCCGACCATCCCAACACACGAGTCATTATCAGTGCTTTTCACACCTTCGACGACATCCAGGCCCTGGCCCGCGCGGTCTACGACTTTACCCTCGGGAGTGGTATTGAGTGAAGGCCTGGCGTATCAGTACGCTTGTTATTTCAGTCCCAGCAGAAAGGAGATGCTTTCGGGCACCTGCTGCATGGAGCGCGATGATTCGTCTTCGATGAAGAAGTATTTGACGCCCGATTTTTTAGCCTGCTTCATGATGTCGGCAATGCCCACGTCGCCTGTGCCGAGGGTTACGTTCGACTCTACGTCGGCGTGGCCGCTCATGCTGTCGGGGGTGCCGGGATTGCGGTCTTTGAGGTGCATCAGCGGAAACCGCTTGGGGTACTTCTGCAGGAGGGCTACCGGGTTGTAGCCCGGCGACTTAACCCAGTACACATCCATCTCGAAGTTCACGGCCTTCGGATCGAAATTCTCGGCCAGGTAGTCGAAAAAGGTGCCGTCCTGATAGGTCTGGAATTCGTAGCCATGGGTATGGTAGCACAGCTGAATACCGTTGTCGGCCAGTAACCGACCGGCGGTGTTGAAAACATCGATAGCCCGGTCGGCATCCTGAATCATGAACGTATCGCCCGGATGCGGTATCCAGGCGCAGACTACGTATTTAGCTCCCAGGGCTTTGGCTTCAGCCAGCACTTTCGGCACGTTGTTGTCGAGGTCTTCAAAGCTGGCTCCGGTGCTGATGGCTTTGATGTCGTTCCGGTCGAGCAGCTGGCGGAAGTCGGTCAGGCTCAATCCGTAGGTGCCGGCAATTTCGGCCTGTCGGAATCCCATTTGTTTGACTTTGGACATAGTACCCGGCACGTCTTTGGCAAACTGATCCCGGAAACTGTACAGCTGAATACCTACGGGAGCGACTTTCTGCGCCAGGGTGGATAAGCTGCTCACTAACAGCGCGACAAGGATGATTCGGTTCATGGTTGGCTGATTATACGATACGGCGTACGGGCTGGCCGGTCCGGCTTAGGAACCAGACCGGCCAGCTGCATGGCATAAGCCGCAACTACTATACTTTCTACCGATTTGTCTGCGTCGTAAAGGTGCTTTCGAAAATCTTGTCGGCATTACCAGCCTCGAAGCCTTCGCGCCGGTGTTCCCGCCCGATCTGATCAGGCGAAAGGTGGGTGAACGAGGGAAGTACGCGCCGTTCGGCAAACTCTACGTATGAACCGGCAATCCGGAACACATCGCCCCCGGCAAACTCCGCATCGATGAGCTGAGCTACCGTCGAGGCCTGCCGAAGCGCCCCGTCCGGGCTGACTTTAATAGTACCCCCCGCCGAGTTGAGCCGGAGCCCTTTAGCCTGCAGAAACGCAACAAACTGATCGATGGTATTGTAGCCTTCCTTGAGGTTATGAACGCTGATGGTGAAGTGATTGAGGTAGTAACGGTTGTATATGACCCAGGCTGCGTATTCGCTCTCGGCCAGCAACGTCTGATAATCAGATAGGGTAGGGGTTTGCCAGAGCGGCCGGTGGAGAAAAGCGTCGACAGCCGCAGCATCGTCGAGATCGAGCGCATCGACCGGGTCGCTGGTAACGGTGTCGGTATACCGATGAATGATACGCTGGGCCTCGGCCGACAGGTCATGCACGCGCAGTTCGCTGACGAAGATACGGGGCAGGTTCGCGTTGGTACCGGCGGGCGGACTGTACCAGTAGGCCGTCAGTTTTTTCTCGGTAAAGTCGTAGCGATCCCGTTTTTCGTAACCGTAATGCGTAAAGATCTTCTCGAATGACGCCAGCCCCAGATGCGGAACTCCCATGGTCCGGAAGGCAATATGGTCATTCTCGATTTCCCCGGCCAACGTGATGATGCCGTCTTCGATCATGGCATCGATGATGGTTTGCACGTCGGGTACGCGTTCGCTGTATCGGCGCATCAGCCCCTGTAAAACGCCGTCGAGGGTGTTGGTTATGTTGGGTGAAGTGGTCATAATCAATAGGGTTTACTATCGGTTCGGCCCGAGTCGGGCCTGGCCAAATATAGGCCTGAATAACCAAAAATACGGCTAATCGTTCGAATGCTGTAATGCCCCAGCGGTATAAACGCTACACTGAATCCGTATCTACCTGCTCCGTGGTCCGTGCGGACACGGACCACTTATGCGTCAGCAACAAACCATCCGGGCAAGTGGTCCGTGCGGTCGGCGCCAGCCAGGAAAACCTTTCGACAAATTATGAAGGGTTGGGGCGCCACTGAGTGCGGGCCAGCAGGACATCGCGGCCTGAACTGGCCTGAACGATGCGGTGAAGGTGGGCATCGGTTGTGTCGGGCGTCGACTGAATAAGCAGCTGATCCTGCCAGTGGCTTTCGGTTCGGTACACCACATCAAGTTCAGCCAAAGCTGCCGTTTCCAGCGTCTGTTGGTCCATCGATTCGAGCAGCCATTGGATGTAGGCTACGTTGTTGACGTGTTGGTTCTGGTCGATGCTGAACCAGCCAACCGGTACGTCGGTCTGCCGGGTGGGTTCCCAGGTCTGGTTCTGAAACGGCGGCTTGAGGGGCAGCGTGGGCAGCGGCTCGATGTCGGCAGGCGGGGTGAGCGTGCGGATAAAACCTGGCAGCGGCACCATAGTCCGTTTGTCCATATCGAAGACCAGCCAGGTACTGCCAGCCTCGGCCAGCAGCGAACCGTCTTCGGCCAGCACTCGAAAATCGCGGTGAATGAAGTACTTCTCTACGAACGTTGGATAGGTAACCACCCGCACCGACTGGCCATAAAGCGGATAGTGGTGCATTCGAAGCCGGAAGCGCATGAGCATCCAGCCCAGCGGAGAGCGGTCCAGATCCCGGCGGGCCAGCTCGTCGATACCGATTCCGTAGGCGATGGCGTTGCGGTTGGCCGACTCCTGCATCCAGTTCATAAGCGTCGGAATGCTGATGCGGCCCAGCGCGTCGCATTCGTAACCGCGCAGGTCGTAGGTGTCAGATTGAATGGCAGACATGGGGCAAAGATAGCCGCACGAAGCTGCCAGCGCCATAGATTGCGTACGGGCTATAGTTACCGATGTGTTAATTTACGTCTATGTAGTAGGTCAGCCCTGAAGGAAGTGTATCTTTACGAATCATTTTATTCAAAAGCGACTAAAACCATATAGTTAGCTATTCTTCAAAAAATCTATTCCTTCATTAGACGATTGGCCCGATTTTGGCCGTTTGAAAGAAGTACGTACCGTACGATATCCTTTTTGAACCGCTTAGTACCCCAATGGTGAACCCTTACTTTGTTCACAACTTTACTGTCAGCACCCGTTTCTTGACCGCTAGCCACCTTCTGTTCGTTTCGCGCGAATGGATTTTGCTGGTGTTTTGTCTGGTGCTGGGTATGGGAACAATCTTCGGGCAGGACCAGCCAGCGGCAGCGCCCGCTCGTCGGGGGGGCGCGGGGCGACGGCAGCAACAGGCCGCTGCCGACTCGGCCCGGGCCGATGCGCGCCGACGGGCCATTGCCCGCGCCGACTCCATTAAGCAGGCCGTACAGAACCGGACTGACAGTATACGGGCGGCCCGTTCGGCCAACCGCCGACCTACCATCAACTGGCCCGACCGGCGGGCCACCCGCTTCTCGGAGCGGCCTTCCAAATCGCCTTTCATTCTTCGTGATCCCAAAGGGGTATCGACCGATTTTCGGCTGAGTCCCGACGGGCGCGTGGCCGTTACCGAACGTGTACAGACGGGGGTGTCGCTTTCGGGGGCGCCTGCGCCCAATTCGGTGCAGGGCCGTACGGATGGCGTCCCCGCGCCGGGCATATCAACGCCTTCATCGGCTACTACGACGCCGGGTGTGGGCGTATCGGGGGCCGTGCCGGGGCTGGCGCTGCCCCCCTCGCAGTATGGCTTACCCTACCGCCCGGCCGAAACGATTCCGTTTTCGACGTATAACCAGCTGCAGAACCAGCGGGTCGAGCAAAGCATCTGGCGCGAATACGGCGCCCGGCGCGATGGCCAAAGCGCGCTGAGTGGGCGTGGCCTGGTGCCCAAACTCGAACTGCCGCCTATCATCGATCGCCTGTTTGGCGGGAGCCAGATCGATTTCAAGCCGAACGGCTTCGTTACGCTCGACTTTGGCTATCTGTACCAGTTTATCGATAACCCCGTCTTGCCGGTTCGACAGCGCCGGAACGGAAATTTCCTGTTCAACGAGCAGATCAGCATCAACTTCAACGGCAAGATCGGGGAGAAGCTGGGCGTGATGGCCAACTTCGACACCAAAGCCAGCTTTAATTTCGAGAACGCGCTGAAGGTCAACTACCGGCCCGGCGGAAGCCTGCCGGGCATCGGAACGGGGCAGGGGCTACCGGGAATGCCCAGTCTGCCCGGTTTGCCCAATGCGCCTACCTTACCCAGTGTGCCGGGCGTCAATGGCCAGGCACCGGGTCTGCCCGCTTTTCAGCCGCAGAACGAAAGTATCCTGCAGGGGCTTGAGGTGGGTAATATCAGCTGGGCCGTCAACAGCCAGCTCATTCCGGGGGTGCAGAACCTGTTTGGTATCAAAAGCCAGCTCCGGTTTGGCAAGCTGAACGCTACGGTGGTCGCTTCGCAGCAGCGGTCGCGGAAGAGTGAAATCGTGTTGCGGGGCGGCACCTCGAACCGGCCATTCGAACTGCGGGCCGATCAGTACGACGAGAACCGACACTTCTTCCTGTCGCAGTTTTTCCGGTCCAACTACGAAGCTTCGCTCAAGACGCTGCCGCAGGTAACGTCGGGCGTCAACGTAACGCGGGTGGAGGTGTACGTCACCAACCGGACCAACACCACCGAGACGCTACGAAACATTGTCGGTTTCCAGGATCTGGGCGAAGGGAACCCCTACAGCCAGAACAACCCCAACCTGCAACCATTTTCCCGCAACACCCGCACCCCGTCCGATAACCGCGCTAATGGTCTGTTTGACCGGCTCACGAGTAACGCCAACAACCGGCTGCGGCAGGTTGACCAGACCAACGAAGCGCTTGTAACGGATTACCAGCTTACCAAAGGCACCGATTTCGACCTGCTGCGGGGTGCCAAACGCCTGACCGACCGGGAGTTCAAACTACAGCCCGAACTGGGGTATATCTCGCTCGTGACGCCCCTGCGCAACGACGAGATTCTGGCGGTATCCTACGAATATACCTACCAGGGCCGACGCTATAAAGTGGGTGAACTGACGGAAGACTACCAGGCCCGGCGCAATGACGAAGTGCTGGTGCTGAAGCTGCTGAAGTCGGCCACGCTGCGCAACAACCTCCAGTTGCCGATGTGGAACCTGATGATGAAAAACATCTATTCGCTCAACAATGCCCAGATCAGCCGGCAGGGCTTTCAGCTGCGTATTGTTTACAAAGACGATGTTACCGGTATCGACAACCCGAACCTGCAGGAAGGCCGGCGTCTGCAGAACCGGCCGCTGGTGCAGGTGTTCAATATGGACCGGCTCAACCAGCAGCTCGACGCCCAGCCCGACGGTAACTTCGATTACGTGGAGAACATTACCGTCGATCCGCGCTATGGCAAGATCATATTCCCGGTCCTGGAACCCTTCGGGTCGTTCCTGAGCCGCCAGTTCGACGCCGACGAAGATAACCTGCGCTCCAAATACGTTTTCGATCAGCTGTATCGGACAACCCTGGCCGATGCCCAGCAACTGGCCGACCGGAATAAGTTCTTCCTGCGCGGTTCGTTTCAGTCGGGCAATGGGGCCGAAGTTCAACTGCCCTATGGCGTCAACGAGCAGTCGGTACAGGTAACGGCGGGTGGCGTGCCGATGATGCCGGGGGCCGATTATGTCTTCGAAAGCCAGACGGGGCGCCTGCGGATCATTAACGAGAGCGTGACCAACTCGGGCCGCGAAATCCGCATCAGCTTCGAGCAGCCCGACCTGTTCCAGAACCAGATCCGAACCCTGATCGGTACGCGGCTGGATTACCTGCTCACCCCCGATATCAACTTCGGGCTGACGGCCATGCACATGCGCGAAACCCCCGCCGGTTTCCTGACCCGTGTGGCCATTGGCAACGAACCGGTCAATAACTCCATTCTGGGGCTACATGCCAACTACCGCAAAGACTCGCCCGGCCTGACGCGCCTGCTCGATGGCCTGCCGCTGGTGCAGACCAAAGAAATATCGACCATTCAGGCCAGTGCCGAAGTGGCGCAGTTGTTTCCGGGAACCAACCCCCGCGCCCGGGGCGATAGCTACCTCGACGATTTCGAAGCCGCCCGAACCATTTTCGACCTGACCCGCCAGCCCACCCGCTGGCGCCTGGGGGCTACCCCGCAGCAGTTTCCGCAGGGGTCGTTCCAGAACCCGCTGGAGTCGGCCTACAACCGCGCCCGTATTTCGGTCTATTCCGTAGACCCGAGTCTGTACACCCCCGGTTTGCAGGGCGCCGTCTCGAATGTCGATCCCGACGAGGTGAAGAACTACGTATACGAGCGGTACTTCCTGCCCACTGATCTGTTTCCGGGTCGGTCGCCCCGGCCGGTACAGCTGCCCGAGAGTATTCTGGACGTGGCTTACTTCCCCAGCGAGCGGGGTATGTACAACTACAACCCGAACCTGAAACCCGACGGTACGCTGAACAACGATCCCCGGCGCAACTTCGGTGCCGTAACGCGGGCCATTGCCTCGGACAACGACTTCGACAATGCCAACGTAGAGAACCTCACGTTCTGGCTCATGGACCCGTTCGTGCAGGGAGAGAACGGAAAAGTAAGGGGCAGCGCTGACGATAGTAAAAACCAGCCTAACAGCACGGGTGGAAGGTTGGTCTTCAACCTCGGCGATATTTCGGAAGATGTCGTTAAGGATAGCCGGTATACGTTTGAGAACGGTTTCCCGGCCAACGGTAGCCTGGACAGCACCCGCAACGGTACCGTAGAGTCGACTCCCTGGGGCCGGGCGCCCAAGCAGCAGTTTGTGACCAATGCGTTCCAGAGTGGTGGTCGCGACAATCAGGATATCGGCCTCGACGGCCTGACCAGCCGCCCCAATTCGACCCCGGGTGTGGTAGCGGAACAGCAGTTTTTCAAAAGCTACCTCGATGCGGTGTTGCCACGGGTTACCGACCCGGAGGCCCGCGCGTCTATCGAACAGGACCCCTCGGGCGATGATTTCCGGTTCTACCTGGGCGAAGAGGCCGACCGGCAGAAATACATCGTGGCCCGGTATAAGTACTACATGGGTATGGAGAACAACTCGCCCGAGAATACCTCCACCAACCAGTTTCTGACCCCCGCGTCGACGACCCTGCCCGATATCGAAGACCTCAACGCCGATAATACCATCAACGATAACGAAGCCTATTACGAATACGAAGTGAATCTGCGGCCCGACCAGCTCGAGGTAGGGCGAGGCTATATTGTCGACAAAGTGACGGTGCCGACCGATGGCGTCGGTACGGTTACCTGGTATCAGTACCGGATTCCGATCCGCGAGTATCTGCGGAAGGTGGGTAACATCAACGGCTTCAAATCAATCCGGTTTGCGCGGATGTACCTGACCGATTTTGATCAGCCGGTCGTGCTTCGGTTTGCGCAGTTGCAGATGGAAGCCAATCAGTACCGCAAATACCTGGGCGACCTGAACCAGCGCGGCCTGCAGGAAGTACCCGAACCCTACGATGCCAACTTTACCGTCTCGACGGTGAACGTAGAAGAAAACAGCAGCGCCCTGGCTACGCAGGCAGGGGGCAATAAATACGTGTACTCGGTGCCGCCGGGCTACCAGCGCGACCGCGATTATACGCAGGTGAACACCGTTGAGCTGAACGAGCAGTCGATGCGGCTGAGCGTAACCAACCTCCGCGACGGCGACTCACGCGGGGCGTTCCGGAACGTAAATTTCGACCTGCTGTTCCGTAAGCAGCTCAAGATGTTCATTCACATGCACGGCGATGGGAATGAAAACGTAAATGAACAGGTATCGGCCTTCGTCCGGCTTGGTACCGATTATACCGATAACTATTACGAAATCGAGATTCCCCGCCTGCAGGCAACGCCCGAAGGCCTCCAGTCGCCCGAGGTTGTATGGCCATCGGCTAACGAACTCGATATCGCGCTGGAAGAGCTGACCAATCTGAAAACGGAGCGCAACCGCCAGCTCACCCGCCGAACCTCTTTGCCCTTCACTCTGCCTTCGTCGACGGGGCGGTACATACTGACGGTAGTCGGCAACCCGGACCTGAGTTCCGTACAGTCGGTGATGATCGGGGTGCGCAACCCCCGCCAGCCCGGCGATGGCGAAGGACCCAAAACCTTTACGATCTGGGTCAACGAACTGCGCGCCAACGGCTACGACCAGCAGGCGGGTATGGCCGCAATAGGGTCTGTGAATATGAAGCTGGCCGATCTGGCCACGGTAACGGCTTCGGGCCGGATTACTACCTTCGGTTTTGGCGGTGTGCAGACGCGCATCGGCGAACGGGCCCGCGAAACAACCAAAGAGTTTGGCCTTTCGTCGGCCGTTTCGGTCGATAAGTTCCTGCCCGCCAACTGGGGGCTGCGTATTCCGATGTACGTCAACTACGACTACCGGAACGTAGATCCGCATTTCGACCCGCTCGACCCCGACGTGCCGCTCGACAACTCGCTCTCGACCCTGCCCGAAGGACTGGTGCGCGACAGCTACCGACGCATGGTGCAGGACAATACCACCCGCCGGGGGCTGAACTTCTCGAACGTCAGAAAAGTAAAGACCAGCCCGAACGCCAAAACGCATTTCTGGGATGTCGAGAACTTTGCGTTTACCTACGCCTTCAACGATACCAAGCGCAGCAACATTCTGACCGACGAGTTTCTGCAGCGGCAGCAGCGGGGTGGTATCGCCTACACCTTCAGCGGGCAGCCGAAAGCGTTTGAGCCGTTCCGGAACAAAGCCAGTTTTGAAGCGCCCTACCTGCGCTGGCTTAAAGATTTTAACCTGACGCTGCTGCCTTCGCTGGTCAGTATCCGGTCCGACCTGGATCGTAGTTTCGTGAAAACCCAGCTGCGCTCGTCCGACCTGACTACGAACGGAATTCCGGCGCAGTTCGAGAAGTATTTCCTGTTCAACCGCTATTACGACCTGACCTGGAACCTGACCCGAAGTCTGGTGCTGACCTACCGGTCGCAGGCCAACTCGATCATCGACGAACCTGCGGGCGACATCAACAGCCAGGCCAAGCGTGACTCGATCCTCAACAGCCTCAAACGACTGGGCCGACTGAAGAACTTCGTGCAGGACATCCGCGCCACCTACCGGCTGCCCCTCGACAAAATTCCGCTGCTCGACTGGATTGCCGCCGATGCCGTATATGGGGTAGGGTATCAGTTTCAGGCTAACTCGTTCGGGATTGCCGATACGCTGGGTGTGCCGTTTGGCAACGTCGTCAGAAACAACCGCGAGCGGGGCATTACGGGACGGGTCGATCTGATCCGGCTCTACAACAAAATCCGCTATCTGCGTTTTGCCAACACACCTGCGCCGGTGCGGAAGAACTTTGCCCGTAACCCCGGCGATATTGAAGAGATACAGCGGAGCGAGAGCCGGGTGCTCAAGAATTTCACGCGGGCGCTGCTGACCGTGCGGGGGATCAATTTCCAGTACACAGTGCAGGAATCGACCATCCTGCCGGGCTTTTTGCCGACGCCGAGGTATTTCGGTGTCGACCAGAACAACGCGCCGGGACTGGGGTTTGTACTGGGCAGTCAGGACAGGTCCATTCAGTACCGGGCGGCCGAACGCGGCTGGCTGGCTCCGAGTACGGTGCAGAATACGGCCTTCCAGCAGAACCTGACCAAAAAATTCAACGCCCGTACTACGCTCGAGCCCTTCAAGGATTTCCGGATGCAGGTAGAGTGGCGACTCGACCGAACCGACGCGTACCAGGAGTTTTTCCGGCCGGGCTCGCAGGGTGGTCCTTTCGAAACCCAGTCGCCGGTGCGTAACGGGCAGTTCTCGATGTCGTTCTGGTCGTTCCGGACGGCTTTTATCGGACTGCGTGGCGACAACACCTCGCCCATCTTCGACCGGTTCGAAAGCTACCGGCAGTACTTCATCGACAAGCTGACCCAGGCGAATCCGGACCGGCAGGGCATCTATACGGCTACCTCGCAGGATGTGCTGATTCCGGCCTTCTTCGCGGCTTACAGTGGGCAGCCGATCGAAAAAGCAAAGCTGTCGCCGTTCTATAGTTTCCCGCTGCCCAACTGGCGCATCGACTACAACGGACTGTCGGGGCTCGATTTCATCCGGAAGCGGTTCAGTGCCTTTACCATCACGCACAGCTACACCTCCAACTACAGCGTGGGTAACTTTATCTCCAACCTGGAGTACGGAGCCGCCTTCGTGAACCTGGCTGTGCAGGGGTACCCACTGGGCGCTGCGGTGAACCAGCTGGGGCAGTACGTACCGGTCTTTGCCATGAGTACCATCACCATGTCGGAGAAGTTTGCGCCGATGATCGGGGTGCAGTTCCAGACCAAAAGCCGGATCAGCGGCCGACTCGAATACAACCAGAGCCGCGATATTGCGCTGAACCTGTCCAACATTCAGGTCGCCGAGCTGAGCAATAAGGACCTGACAGCCTCTATTGGGTTCACGCGGCAGAACATCCGGATTCCGTTCCGGATCAACGGGGCTTACAAGCGCCTGAAAAACGACCTGACGTTCTCGGCCAACCTGACCCTGCGCGACACCCGGGCTATCCAGCGCAAAATCGATGCGGAGCAGATTCTGACGGCGGGTAACGTCAACTTCCAGCTGCGGCCACAGCTTAGCTACATCGTTAGCCGCCGACTGAACGTCAACTTCTATTTCGACCGGACCTTCAACGACCCGCTTGTATCGAACTCGTTCCGGCGGGCGACTACCTCGGGCGGGGTGCAGGTCAAATTCAATCTGGCTGAGTAGAGCAGCTTCCTGCGTCAGCAGGGTAAAAACAGCCGAACAGGAACGTACTGTGATTGTAATCAGGTAGTTGTGGCTGTGAAATGACAGAAAAGTTTGGTAATCAAAGGCCTTCTGCCAAACTCACCGCACATGATACACCATACAATGCGGCCGGCCTTGCTGGCTCTTCTATAGGCTTCCCAATTTTAGGCTGCTGCACAGGATCGCGCATGTTGAGTTGACCAGTGGCCCGCTCCTCGGCCGTTTTTAGCCTGATTTTATAGGCGCGGAATTCACCATATTCATCAGGCATTGGCTTCATGTAACAGGCGTTCGCATAACGTTTTATCAGGGCCATATACTCAGTATAGGAGATCGGTTTCCCGGTCGTTTGGTCAACAATGCGGGTGTTTTCATCGATACGGCTGCGTTGCTGAACGGCGCCTGTCTCCCGCTGACTAATCGGTTGCGCTATTGACGTCAGGAGAGAAAGGAGGGCGGTAACCATCAGGAGACGTAAAGACAGCCGGAGCATACAGGGTGTGGATTGGGGGCAGGAGTGTGGATCCAGGAAAACAGCAGTTTTAGCTATAGCCTCATTTTGTAAAGTGAATATATAAGAACGGGTGAAATAGTTCTACGATGCCGGGCATACATATACTAACAGAAGTAATTCTTGCAAAGAATAGTAAAATGAGGAGGCTTGTTGCAACGAATGACGCGTAAAGAACCGTTATCAGACCAAACCGTCGGGAGACTGGTATGCCACGCTCTGGCCTGGCGGTTGGTAACGAAGCGGAGAGAAGGTCCGGCCACTCACCCGCTGCGTAGGGGTTTTGGTTGGCTAACCGGTCGACAAAGCGAGTCTACGTTTGTGTCGGACTAACTGACTGTTACCAACTCTGTTTTGCACCCCCGTTTCTGGAACATAGATCGCTTAAAACCGTTTCTTATTTAAAAGCAAGTACCCATTGATTCACTCAAAACTACTAGCGGGCCTGGTGCTGGGGCTGCTCACGGCAATACCGCTGATAGCCCAGCAGCGCGTTCCTAAAATAGCCCAGCGGGGTGTTGGCCGGTTTATCTACAATACGCTCAACGATACCTCATCGGCGGCTTCGTCGAAGATACTGGCTTTCCCGACGGCGGGCTTTTCGCCGGAGACCAGCCTGGAGCTTGGGGTGCGGGTTTTCTCGCTGTATTATGCCAAAAACGATACCCTCGTAAACCGCCTGAGCGAACTCGTCCTGTACGGATTCGTCACCTTGCGGGGGCAGTTCGGGGCGCAGCTCGAAAACGCCATTTATTCCGACAAGAACACCTATTACCTGCTGGGGCGGGCCCGGTACCAGCAGTTTCCGCTGCTGTATTACGGCATCGGACCCGATACCGATCCCAACGACCCGGCCCTGGTCAACTCGAGCTATATACAGATCAGACAGCGTGGTATGCGCCGGATCATAGAAAACTGGTACGCCGGAGTCGAGGTCGATTTTCAAAACCTGCAGCGGGTATCGTTCGAGCGGGTCGACCCTGGTTCGTTCGAACTGCCCGCGGGCGGCACCGGCTCGACCACCCTGGAGCTGGGGGGGACCCTGGTATACGATGACCGGCGAAACGTACTGAATGTGCGGAAAGGTGCTTTTTTCGAGGCTGCTGCGCTCCGTAGTGTTCCGGCCTTTGGCAGCAACTTCCGGTTTCAGCGGCTGCTCTTCGACGGGCGCCTGTACCGGCCGCTGGGTCGGCGAAACCGGGTGCTGGCGTTTCAGGCTACCGGCACGTTTATGAGTGGCGAGGTGCCATTCAATAACCTCGCGCTGCTGGGGGGCGAAAGTACCATGCGGGGCTATTACCTTGGCCGGTATCGGGACAAAAACCTGCTGGCTGCCCAGACCGAGCTGCGCTGGCTGCCGTTTGGCTTCAGCCGTCGCTGGGGCGGTACCCTTTTTGCGGCCATTGGGACCGTAGCGCCGACGCTCAGCCAGGTGCAGGTCGACCGGTTTCGGTGGGCGGCCGGGGGCGGGGTGCGGTTCCTGTTCTTTCAGAAGAAAGATGTTTACCTGCGCGCCGACCTCGGGGTTACCCGCGAAGGTACGGGCCTGTATTTTTCGCTCGGCGAAGCATTTTAACGGCCATGACTTGCTATGGCAGACCCAAAACTGAACTTTAGACCAACAACAACATGAACTACAATCAACTGGGAAACACGGGGGTGCTGGTGTCCGAGCTTTGTCTGGGTACGATGACATTTGGCGGAAGTGGCTACTGGCAGGCTATGGGTACCCTCCAGCAGGACGCCGTTAACGACATCGTCAGGACATCCTTCGATCAGGGAATCAATTTCATCGATACGGCCAACGTCTACTCGTTCGGCCAGTCGGAAACGCTGCTCGGTCAGTCGATCAGGATGCTGGGACTACCGCGTCATGAACTGATTATCGCTACCAAAGTGCGGGGGCGCATGGGCGAGGGCAAAAACCAGGTCGGGCTGGGGCGGCTACAGATCATGCAGCAGCTCGACGATAGCCTGAAGCGATTGCAGGTCGATCATGTCGATCTGTACCAGATTCACGGATTTGATCCCATAACGCCCCTCGAAGAAACCATGCGTGGTCTCGAAGACGTAGTCCGGAGCGGCAAAGTGCGCTACATCGGCTGCTCGAACCTGGCAGCCTGGCAGGTCATGAAAGCCAACGGCATTGCCGACAAATACGGCTGGACCAAGTTTATATCGACCCAGAACTACTACTCCATTGCCGGGCGCGACCTCGAAAACGAAATCGTACCCATGGTGCAGGATCAGCAGATGGCTATACTGCCGTGGAGTCCGCTGGCGGGCGGTTTCCTGTCGGGGAAATACACGCGTGACAACAAACCCGAAGGCGATTCGCGCCGACTGGGTTTTGATTTCCCGCCGGTAGATCAGGAACGGGCGTATGATATTATTGAGGTGATGCAGGAGATTGGTGCAGCCCACGGCGTATCGGTAGCGCGAATTGCGCTGGCCTGGGTGCTGGCCAAACCGGGCGTGACGAGTGTCATCATCGGGGCCAAAAACACCGAGCAGCTCAACGATAATATTAGCGCTACCGAGGTGAGTCTGACCACCGAACAGCTCGAACAGCTCGACGCCGTCAGCGCGCGTCCCAAGCCCTATCCGCAGTGGATGATTGCGCGCCAAAGCAACGACCGGCTCGGCGTTTTCAACCCCACCCAGTCGGCCGTGGCCAAATAGGGTGTTTGCAAATCCGGCACCCGCTACCGTATTTTGTGGCTATATAAATCATCACCCTCCGCATGAATTTCCCCGCAGAACTGAGTTACACACAAGATCACGAATGGGTTCGGATTGACGAGGACGGTACGGCCGTTATCGGAATTACAGATTTCGCGCAGCACGAACTGGGCGACATTGTTTTCGTCGACATTACGGCACTTGGTCAGTCGCTCAGGCAGGGTGACGTATTCGGATCGGTGGAAGCCGTTAAAACGGTATCGGATCTGTTTTTACCGATCGATGGCGAAGTGCTGGAGCTGAACCCGGCCGTCGAAAAGTCGCCCGAGCTGGTCAATACCGACCCGTACGGCGAAGGCTGGCTGATCCGGCTCAAACCCGTCGATGCCGGGCAGAAAGACGGTCTGCTGACGGTCGGCGCCTATCAGGAACTGGTTGGTGCCTGATTCCTTTTCTGGAACATGAACAAGGCTCCAACAGGCAACGCGCCCGTGGAGCCTTTTTTATAGCTTTTTTATCTCTCTCCCCGGCCCCTTCCGTTAAAACTGGCAAGGGGACATTGTATGCAACTTCTCATTCGTTCCGCCCGTATTGTTGATGCAGCCTCACCTTTTCATGGCCAGCTGCGCGATATTCAGATCGAAAACGGCCTGATTCGGCAAATCGGCGAAAACCTGGAGGCCCAGGACGGTGTACGTGTACTGGAAGCCGATAACCTGCACGTATCGACCGGCTGGGTCGACCTGCGCGTACTGGCTCAGGATCCCGGTTTCGAGCATAAAGAAGACTTGACCAGCGTTTGCCGGGCGGCAGCCGCCGGTGGCTTCACTGACATTGCGCTACTGCCCAACACCCAGCCCGCTATAGATAGCAAAGGAACTCTGGGCTACGTTCGGCGCATGGCCGAGGGGCAGCCGGTGAGCGTTCATGTGATTGCCGCGATTACCAAAAAAGCAGCCGGCGAGGACTTTACCGACATGCTCGACCTGCACCATGCGGGAGCGGTTGCGTTTTCTGACGGGCATCATCCCTTGCAGAACCCGGATCTGCTGCTCAAGACCCTCCAGTACCTGCAGCCCATTGACGGGTTACTCATGAACCGGCCCGAAGAAACGATGCTGACCCGGTTCGGGCAGATGCACGAAGGCATTCAGAGTACCCTGCTGGGCCTGAAGGGCATACCGGCCCTGGCCGAAGAACTGATGATCGAGCGCGATTTGCGGCTGCTGGATTACGTAATGGCCACCGAACCTGCGACCGATGAGGCCGGGTCCCTGCCGCCTGTACTGCATTTCTCGACCATCTCAACGGCCCGGTCGGTGGAGCTGATCCGGCAGGCCAAGGCGCAGGGGGCACGCATCAGCTGCGACGTAGCCGCCCACCAGCTGCTGTTCGACGATTCGGCCCTGGCTGGTTTCGATACCAATCTGAAAGTGAATCCACCCTTCCGCCCGGCCGATGATGTAGCCGCTCTCTGGGCTGGCCTGGCCGACGGTACCATCGATGCCATTGTATCGGATCATACTCCGCAGGATGCGGAGAGCAAGAACCTGGAGTTCGACCAGGCTGACTTTGGTATCATCGGGCTCGAAACGGCCGTAGTATCGGTCCTTTCGCAGAAGCGGGGCCTGTCCATCGAACAGATCATCGACAAGCTGACTACCCGGCCCCGGCAGATTTTGCGGCTTCAGCCCCTGCGGATCGACGAAGGGCAACCCGCCAGCCTGACGCTCTTTGACCCATCCGGTGCCTGGACGTACGACCAAACGCACTCAAAATCAAGAAATTCGCCGTTCTTTGGACATACCTTCGCCAGTCGGGTGGTTGGTATCGTTCATCAGGGTCTGTTTACCAAGGCCTGATCCATTCCATCTTATGAAAAGCATTCTCGCTTATTTCAGCCATCCGCTCCTGAAAATCCCGCTTCTGGCCGGACTGATAACAGGTGTGTTGTGCTTTGTGTATTTTCTGGCTCTGTACGCACTGGGAGTACCGGCGCTGGGCAACGTTCGGGTGTTGGATTACGGTATTCATATCATCATGCTGGTCGGAACGGTCTGGTACTACCGGAAAAATATCGGTCAGGGCCATATGCACCTCTGGGAAGGGCTGACCATCGGCTACGTGCTGAATACAGCCGCTGCCCTGCTGACGGGCTGGCTGATTTACCTGTTCGTGAGCTACGTTGATCCGGCGGTATGGGTCGAGTACGTCGCCAATTCCAGAAAACTGCTGCTCGAAGGCAAGAAGCAGATTGTCGATCAGTTTGGCCCCGAAACGTTCAACGAACAGTGGGCTAAAGTAACGTCCATGCAGCCCGGCGTCCTGCTGCCCGACGAGCTAACCAAGAAAACTGCGCTGGCGGTGCTGCCCGTGCTGATCATTTCGCTTATCTTCCGCAAACAGGACTATAGCGTTCTGAATCCTTAAACCATAACACCATGACTGATCAACCATCACCCGCCCGCGTGGCCCTTAAATGGGGTGGCCTACTCGGTATTGCCCTGATTCTGTATTCGCTCTTTCTGTTCTTGACCGATAACATCGGAAACACCGGACTGGGTGCTATCACCTACCTGCTGAGTATTGTCGGTATCACGCTGGCCATGCGCGATTTTAGAACGCTGAACGGCGGTTTCATGAGCTACGGCGAAGGGCTAAGCGTGGGCACGCTGACCGCGGCCGTATCGGGCTTGCTATCGAGCCTGTTTTCGGTTTTTTATACCACAGTAATCGATTCGGGCGTTATGGAGCGGATGATGGACCAGGCCCGCGAACGACTGGAAGACAGCGGCCTGTCTGACGATCAGATCGATCAGCAGATGGAGTTCATGCAAATGTTTCAGAGTCCCGGTCTGACGTTTGTTTTCGGGATTATCGGGTCAGTCGTACTGGGTTTTATCCTGTCACTGATCATTGCTGCCTTCATCCGCCGGAACAAGGCAAATCCGTTTGAGTAACCCGCCATGCTGGCCATATTTCGCAAAGAAATAAATCAATTCTTCTCGTCGCCGATCGCTTATATCATCATGGGCGTTTTTCTGGCGGCTATTGGCCTGCTGTTGTGGGTTTTTCCGGACACGAGTCTGCTCGAAAGCGGCTATGCTGACCTGGGTACGTTTTTCAACCTGACGCCCTACGTGATGCTGTTTATGGTGCCGGCCATAACCATGCGCTCGATTGCCGACGAGGTGCGGGGCGGTACCCTGGAGTGGCTACTAACCAAACCGGTGAGCCGCTGGGGTGTGGTTGGCGGTAAATTCCTGGCGAGCTGGCTACTGGTTGCGCTGACGTTGCTCCCGACCCTGTTGTATTACGTAACCCTGTACCAGCTTGGGGCGCCGGTGGGGAATATCGATTCGGCGGGCGTGTTCGGGTCGTATATCGGGCTGCTGTTGCTGGGTGGTGTGTTTGTGGCGGTAGGGGTGTGGGCTTCGTCGCTCAACGACAACCAGGTTGTGGCGTTTGTGCTGGGGGTTTTCTTCTGCTTCCTGCTGTACGTCGGCCTGTCGGCGCTGGCGGGTCTGTCGGTGTTGGGCGGCCTGTCTTATTATCTGTCTTATTTTGCACTCGACGAACAGTACCGGGCTCTGGGCCGGGGGCTGATCGATTCGCGCAACGTAGTATACCTGCTTAGCCTGATTGGCTTATTCCTCTTATTGACCGTCAATCGTCTGTCCCGATGAATGTTGTACTCAATCGCTACCGGATCATGCAGTTTCTGGCGCTCGGCTGGAGCCTGGCCATATTTATTGGCTGCTCATTACCGGGGAATGGCATTCCTGATCTAACCAACAAGGATAAATGGATACACGCGGGTGTTTTTGTCGGCTTCGGCCTGTTGTGGCGACTCTCGGGCCGATCGTCCGGTTGGGTCATCATGGCGGGCATTGCCTATGGGTACCTGATCGAAGTGTATCAGGGGCTGATGCCTTTCATTCATCGGTCATATGACCTCTACGACGCGCTGGCCGACGCCGTCGGAACGGTTCTTGGCGTAGGTCTGGCCTGGCTCGTGCTAAAGCTACTAAAGCCGTGACAGGGTCACGGCTTTAGTAGCTTGAATCAGGTGACCGGGTCAACGCATAGCCGTGGGGCGTTGCGTATTACATTTTTCGGTGATGATCTTGTAAGCCTGAACATAGCCCAGTTCACCGGCGCGGCTCAGGTCGACACAGGCGTTTTGCTCATCGCCCGAGTCATACCGAATAACTCCCCGCAGGTAGTACGCTTCAGGATGGCGCGGGTTCAGTTTGATCGTGCTGTTACAGTCGATCAAAGAACCTCTCTGATCACCGAGCGAAGAGCGGACAACTCCCCGTACAAAATAGGCTTCAGCGTTGGTTGGGCTGAGTTCAACCGCCCGGTTAAGGTCCTGCAGTGCCGATTTCCCTTCACCCGTTGAGTTACGTAAGATACCTCTAACCAGATACGCATCGGAGCGGTCTTCAGCCAGCTCGGTGACTTTGTAGCGATCCTGCACGACTGAGTTCAGCAGAGGCAGCGTACTGGCTGTGATAAATTCGCTGTAATAGGCTTTGGTCTGGGTTGTCAGATTGCCCATCTCGATCGACTTGTCAATATCAGCTACTGCCTGCTTGGGGCTGTCGAGCCGACTCTTGCAAAAACCCCGGCTAAACAGTGCTTTAAAATGATTGGGAGCCAGCGAGATTGTTTTGTCAAAATCGAGAACCGCATTAGCGAAATCACCCAATCTACCTTTGACAAGACCGCGCCGATAGTAGAGTTCAGCATCGTCCTTACTGATTTCCAGCGCCCGGTTAAAATCGTTCATGGCTCCTTTGAGGTCATCGATTTTATAACGGGCGTAACCGCGTCCGGCCAGTGCTTGTGTCTTGTTGGGTGACTTCTCGAGGGCCAGACTATAATCGGCCAGGGCGCCTTTATTGTCGTTGAGCTGCATCTTACAGTTACCCCGCGCCGTCAGGATATTGACGTCGGTAGGCGCCAGGGCGGCCGCTTTGTTAAAGTCAGACAGGGCGCTGTTGATATAATTGATCTGCAGGCGGCAAAGACCCCGCTGGTAGTAGAGCAGCGCATCGTTGGGACTCAGCTCAATAGCCCGGTTAAAATCCTGCATAGCGCCCCGGAAATCCTCCTGACGGGTCCGATTAAGGCCGCGGTAGAGATACGCATTGGCATCGCTGGGATTGAGGTCCAGCGCTATGTCGAGGTCAAGGTTAGAGCCTTGGATGTCGTTCAGGCTGATTTTGGCCAATGCTCTGTTGTAATAACTGGGAGCATTTTCAGGATTGAGAATAATGGCCGACGTGAACGCCTGTAACGCACCCGTGTAATCCTTAGCATTACTCTTGGTAACACCTTCGTTGAAGAAATCTGCCGCCGTTTGCTGGGCGTTTGTTGATGATGCACATAGCGTAAAGGAACAAATAGTACAAAGTAGGAAAAGATACCTCATAAACATTTAAATGGGCTAGTAATCAGAGAAATTGTCCAACAAATCTAATTAGAAACATTCTGGAATAGGTATGATTATTGCTGTTTTTGTAACCTAGATAGTAAATAATTACTACTAGTTGCATTATTTATATTAAAAATTAGTTTTATGTTATTTTATCGAATAAATATACTTTTATTTATTTATAGTATATAAAAATGGGAGTGCAGATATAGTGAATAGATTAGACTATGGGTTAAACTAAGACTGCTCAGGAGTTGATTGCATAAAACTGTCGGTAGTTGGGGCCATACTCTGGGAAAAAATCGCCAATTTGACCGCTCAAACCATTGGTAGTTATGCATATTGGATTCATTGGCTTAGGCAAGATGGGATTTAATCTCGTCAGTAACTTAGTGAAACACGGACATACGGTTGTCGGCTATGATATCAACGAGGACCTGGCAAAAGCGATCACGACGGTTGGGGCGCAGGGGGTTACCTCCCTTCAGGACCTTTATAACGCCCTGCCTGAAAAGCGCGTCTTATGGATGATGATTCCGGCCGGTCCCCTGATCGACAATGTGATTGAGCAGCTACTGGCTGTCATGCAGGCCGGTGATACGGTCATTGATGGTGGCAATTCGCACTACAAGGACTCGATCCGGCGGCATGCCTATCTGAAAGAAAAAGGCATCGGGTATCTGGATTGTGGTACCAGTGGCGGAATCAACGGCGCACTCAACGGAGCCTGTACTATGGTCGGGGGCGATGCTGACGTAATTGAACCGCTCCACCCCGTTTTCAACGACATTTCGGTCGATAATGGCTATCTGTATACCGGCCCGGCGGGTAGTGGACACTTTACCAAGATGGTCCACAATGGGATCGAGTATGGCATGATGCAATCCATAGCCGAGGGTTTTGAAGTGCTGGAGAAGAGCCAGTTTCCCTTCGACTTCGAGGCCGTGGCCCGCATGTGGAGCAACGGGTCGGTGATTCGCGGCTGGCTGATGGAGCTAACCGAAAACGCCTTCCGGAAAGACGCCCGGCTCGACGAAATTCAGGGCCGTATGTTCTCATCGGGTGAAGGAAAATGGACCCTCGAAACGGCGCTCGATCTCGGCGTACCAACGCCCGTTATCGCCCTCTCGCTCATCACTCGGTATCGGTCGCTTCAGGATGATACCTTCACGGGTAAAGTAGTGGCGGCCCTGCGTAATGAGTTTGGCGGTCACGCAGTTGCAAAAAAATAGACCTGGTCCAATCTAATTAGTATTTTTTCGTTATAATTGTCAGAGGGCCTGGGCAGTTTCGATTGTCGTAACAGCAATTGAAACTGTCAGGCTCTTTTTTACAAGTAGTAATCTTGTACGTTATACCGCTTCGATGAAAACTCTTAACGCTATCTATGACCCTGTTTTTACGAGCCGTTCCTACAACCAGGTCGATCGTTTTTTTCTCCAGTATATCAAAGACGAACGCGATCTGCCGTTCATTTACCTGACCCTCCGCATCACCTTTACCCTCATTCCGCTGGCGGTGTCGCTTTTTCTGCTCCCGCTCTTCAGCTGGATGTGGTGGGCGGCCGCTGCGGTCCATTTTTTTATCAGTAACTTCATGTTCAAAGGGCCGTTCGGGCTGATGCTCCACTGCACCAGTCACCGCCCTTTCTTCAAACCGGAATACGGCTGGCTCAATAACTACCTGCCCTGGATCGTGGCGCCTTTCTTCGGCCACACCCCCGAAACCTATTACAGCCACCACATAGGCATGCACCATCCGGAAAATAACCTGGAGGATGACGAAAGCAGCACGATGATGTTCCAGCGGGATAGCTTCCGGAGCTTTCTGGCCTATTTTGGACAGTTTTTCGTGCGGGGTGTATACGACCTGCTGGCCTATCTGCGCTGGAAAAACCGGCCGAAGCTGGCCAGGCGGGCACTGATCGGCGAAACTATTTTTGCGATCGTCTGCATTGGACTGTGCTTTATCAACTGGCCGGCAACGGTGCTGGTCTTCCTGCTGCCGCTGGTGATCTACCGGCTGATTGCCATGCTCGGCAATTGGACCCAGCACGCCTTCGTCGATGGGCAGGACCCGGGGAATGCCTACAAAAACAGCATTACCTGCATCAACGTGAAGTATAACAAGAAATGCTGGAACGATGGGTACCACATCAGCCACCACGTCCGGCCCGCCATGCACTGGACCGAACACCCGACTTTTTTCCAGAAAACAATCGATAAGTACGCTCAGCACCGGGCCATCGTTTTCGACGGGCTCGATTTTCTGCAGATTTTCTTTCTGCTCATGCGGGGGCGCTACGATGTGCTGGCCGCGCACATGGTCAATCTGAACAATACGTTTGCCGATGATCAGGACGCGATCGCGCTTCTCAAATACAGAACCCAGCGCATACCGCTTCGGCAGGAGGTGCCGGCAGTGCCAACACTGGCGTAACAAAAAAGCCCGGCTGAGTAGCCGGGCTTTTTTGTTAGAGGCTTCCGCTATCGATTCGGGCTTCGATAACCTGTTGAACATCGGTCGGTACGGCCGACAGAAAATCATACCCGGTCAGCCGTTCCAGCGCATCGACAGAGGTCAGGTAAGCGCGCCAGGGTTTGTCGGCTGCCGTTTGGGTGTTGGGGATCGTGACGGCAATCAGCCGCGTGGCGGTGGTTAGCTGAAACGTTTTATCAGCCCCGGCCGGAACCACGACGATAATTTTCCAGAGCGCGGCCGGAACGGTCAGCTTTCCACCTGCCAGCGAGCTGGCATACCCGTTATTGCCGGTGCCCCCGGTGCCGCTGGTACCGGCAATAACATATACATCGCTACCGTCGGCTATGAGTTGCCGTTCATATTCTTCGAGCGATCGCCAGACTTCGCGATTGTGGCGCGGGGCTTGTGGCACGATGTTGGATAGGAGAAAGGTAGCAGCATTATCTTCCGATGTAGCATCGCGATCGTCGGAGGGGCACAGGTGTCCCCGGTCGAAGCCCGTGTTGGTGTAATCGGCCGGGCGGGCAGCGTACCAGCCAGCAGGCAGGGTCGGGTCGGGTCTGAACTCATCCGTTCGGCGGACATTTCCTTTCCAGGACTGGTTCAGGTGCCAGCTTACCCAGTTCGCTATGCCCCGACTGCGGCTATACGAAAGAGTGTACTGACGTTTGGCGAGCAGGTAGTTGTCCGGGTCGGCGGTAGAGGCCGCGCTGGGGTTGCCCAGGGCCAGGTTGTCGGCCTTAAGCAGATCAGCCGCCTGCGGAGCCGGTGTACGAATGCCACGACAGGCGCTGAGGGTGGCCGCTATGCTTACCAGAAGCGCAATAGTTCTGAGCTGATGTATCACCTGAATTGATTTTGCTGACATTCTTGCGGAACTTTACAATGAATATACGTAACCGGTTTCTTCTTACTCTAGCGAGTAAATTTATGGAGCCGCAAAATTGACCTAAAATAAAGACAGTACCCTGCTGTTATGGCCAAAAAAAAGCAACCCATCGGCCCCCGTCCGGTGGCCCCCAAACCAGCCCCAGCGCCCGCCACCAGTTCTATACGGACGGCACCGGTACGGACGGCCGAGTCGTCGGTCCGGCCAGCTGCCACGCGTCTGGCCGAGTCGTCGACTTCCGATCTGCCAATCAGTAAACGTCGGGTAGCCTGGTGGCCGCCCGTCCTGCTGGCCCTGCTCGGTGGGGTTCTTTACGTAAATACCTTCGGTCATCAGTACGCGCTCGATGATATTGCCGCTATCGGGCAGAACCTGTTCGTGAAAAAAGGCTTTGCCGGTATTCCGGACCTGCTCCGGACCGAGTTCTGGCACTTCAGCAACATATCCCTTGGCTACTACCGCCCGCTGTCGCTGATAACGTTCGCGCTTGAGCAGCAGTATTTCAAAGACGATCCGAACATCAGCCATATGATCAATACCGGGCTCTATGCGCTGACCGGCCTGGTGCTGGGCGTGCTGCTACAGAAATGGCTCGACCGAAAAACCATTATCGCGTTCCTGATCGGGCTGGTGTTTATCGCGCATCCGATTCATACGGAGATCGTGGCCAACATCAAAGGTCGCGACGAGATATTGAGCTTTCTGTTCATCAGCCTGATGCTGCTCTCGTACTGGAAACATCTCGAATCGACCGAATCGCTCTGGTTCAAAGGCCCTGTTTCTGACTGGCCGCTGGGTGGTTTGCTGGGCCTGTTTTCGGTGATTGCTGGCTGGGTAATCGGCAGTAGTCTGATGGTCAATACCTTTGGCAGCACGGCAGGCGGTATCATGGGCGTCATTATCATGGGCGCCCTGTCCGGAAGCTGGCTGGGGCTGGCCTGTGCCTCGCTCTATTTCGCGTTCCTTTCCAAAGAGTCGTCTATCGTAAGCCTGGCCCTGATTCCGGCCATGCAGTACTGGTTTGCCCGCCGAAACGTTTGGCAGTCGCTGATCAGTTTGTGGCCGTTTCTGATCGTGGCGGCTCTGTTCTTCTACCAGAAACAGAAGATGATCGGTACGCTCAGCGGTACTCCCCCCGTTGACTGGGCCAACTACCCCTACAAGATTCTGCAGACCGAAAAATCAACCACGTTCAAATTCCTGCTGTACTACATCCGGCTGCTCGCGCTGCCGCATCCGCTGGTCTACGACTATTCGTTCAACGTAATTCCGTCGGGTAGCAAAGGCGATATAATGACCTGGGCGGGCTTTTTCTCGCTGATCGGTCTGCTGGTGCTGGCCTGGCGCGGCTTCGTTCAGCGCACGCTCTGGGGGTTCGGTATCTTCTGGTTCTTTGTTACCATGGCGCCCGGACTCGGCTTTATCTGGATGCGGGGCGGCATTTTTGCCGAGCGGTTTACCTATGCGGCTGTTATGGGCTTTGCCTTCGTGCTGGTATGGGCGCTGCAAAAACTGCTGGTGCGGGGGGCTGCTGGCGCTGAGCCAACGGATGGCAAGCCCGTACCGGTTCGTTATGCGTCCCTGCTGGGGCTCATGGCGGTAGTGGCCGGCCTTTATTCGTTCAAAACCGTGGAGCGCAACCGCGACTGGGAGAATAACTTCGTGCTGTTCAACTCGGCCCTGCCTTACGCGCCTACCAGCTGTCAGGTACAGCGTCACGTGGCCAACGAATGGATCGAGAAAGGACTGAAAGACCGGGCCAAGGCCGACTCCATTGCCAATGCCGTGAACGGCATCAAGCCCAAGCCAACGCTCGAGCAGGTGAAAAAAGGACAGGCCCTGATCGATAGTAACATTGCCCGGGCCAACAAGCATGGTCGCTGGGCGCTTGACCACCTGCAGGAGTCGACCCGTATCTACCCCAACTTCGGCGAAGCTTACTTCTCGATGGCTTACGTCTTCCAGAAAATTACGCCTAACGTAGACTCGGCCAAGTATTACTACAAGCAGACCATTCGGGCGGCTAATGCCTATGCTCCTGCCTATAATAACCTGGGCGTGATTTATCAGGGCGAAGGTTTTGCGCAGAACAACCGGCAAAAACTCGAGCTGGCTTCGTACTACTACAACCGATCTATGGTGGTTAACCCGGCTTACGTAGACGGGCAGAACAACCGGGCCGCGTTGATGAAAGCAACCGGACTTGACGTCAAAGCCCTGCCCGACTCGATTCTGAACAAGTACTAAGTTTCGTCGCTGTACATATGCTGGGTATCAGACCGGTTCGCTGGTCAGGTACCCAGTTTTTTTTGTGGCTCCAGGCAAACGGGCCGTCGGTAAGCGTATGGCTGCCTGCGCCCTGCCTGGCTACGCGTAAACAGTTTACGGGCTGGCTTGTTTTTCATACCAACTGGTGAGTTTTGTGTAGATAATTAGCTAAGCCAGTTTTATTTGATATTACTGGGAGTCACGGCCGGAAAAGGGAGTACTTTTGATGAGCCTGTGTATGGCCGGTTGCTGTGTATGAAGAGTATGTCCGTTAATTCTGTGCCTGCCGATACTGATTCGGATGAATCGCAGCGCGCTATTCGTGAGAAACTGCTGTTGCGTGAGGCCCAGCTGAGTCAGGCGCAGCGCATGGCTGGTATGGCCAGCTGGGAGTGGTACTTTGGCGATACCCGGATTCGGTGGAGTCCCGAGATGTATCTGTTCTGGGGCTACGAACCCGGCGAGATAGAGGTAGACCTGGACAGTGTGGCCCAGACCACCCACGTCGATGACCTGCCTATTCTTCAGAGTGCCATCGGGCGGGCGCTGAACGGGGAGGATCTGGAGATGGAGTACCGGCGCTACGACAAACTGGGCCGGGAAATCTTTATTCACACCATCGGGCGTATTATTCATAACGAGAAGGGTGAGCCGCTGGGCGTGTTCGGGATCGATATGAACATTACCGCCCGCAAGCAGCAGGAACTGCATCTGGAGCACCTGAACCGCCAACTGGCCGAAAAAAACCGCGAGCTTGAGAAGCGCAACGCCGAACTGAGTGCCTTTTCCTTTGCGGCCAGCCACGACCTGCAGGAGCCGCTGCGTAAGATCCGGATGTTCAACAGCCTGATTCTGGAGCGCGAGGCAAATCGGCTCTCGACAGAAGGGCAGACCTATTTTAACCGGTCGATGCAGTCCGCCGAACGGATGCAGGCGCTGATCAAAAACCTGGCTGCTTACGCCCGTACCAATCTGGTGGTCCGCCCGCGTCAGCTGGTGGATTTGAACCAGTTACTGACTCAGCTTCAAAACCAGCTGGAGGAGCCTATCGGGCAGCAGCAAGCAACCCTTATAACCGATCCGCTGCCTGTTGTATCGGTCGTGGAGTTCATGTTCGGGCAGTTGCTGCAAAACCTGCTCCGAAACGCGCTTACGTATACCCGACCCGACGTAAAACCGGTGATTCAGATCACCTACGGCAAAGTTTCGTCCAGCGAGGTGCCTACAGAGGCCGCTATCAAGTCGGCTACCTGCCACAGGCTTACGGTGGCCGATAACGGTATGGGTTTCGATCCAGTCTATAACCAGAAGATTTTCGGTCTGTTTCAGCGGCTGAACAGTACTGGCGACACCCCCGCCGGCACCGGAACGGGGCTCGCACTTTGCCAGCGTATCATGGACCATCACGGTGGGATCATTACCGCCGACGGACAGCCCGGCGTCGGGGCTACCTTCACGCTTTACTGGCCGGCCGACGAAGCGGCTACGTAGCCATCAGCTCCGTCAGGATTTTCTGGGCCGCTACCGAGATAACCGTGCCCGGCCCGAAAACACCCTTGACCCCCGCGTCGTAGAGGTACTGATAGTCAGCCGCCGGAATGACCCCGCCTGCAATGACCATAATGTCATCGCGGCCAATTTGTCTGAGTTCATCGATGAGCTGGGGGACCAGGGTTTTATGACCAGCGGCCAGGCTCGACACCCCTACCAGGTGCACATCGTTTTCGGCCGCTTGCCGGGCTACTTCGGCGGGTGTCTGAAACAACGGACCCATGTCGACATCGAAGCCCAGATCGGCAAAGCTGGTAGCAATGATCTTGGCGCCCCGGTCGTGGCCGTCCTGCCCCATTTTCGCCACCAGAATGCGGGGGCGCCGACCGTCGAGCTCGGCAAACTGATCGGCCATCTGGCGGGCCATCCGGAAATTCTCGTCGTCCGAAACTTCGGCGGAGTAAACCCCCGATATAGCCCGGATCGTGGCTTTGTGTCGGCCAAATGCATCTTCCATAGCGTCTGATATTTCGCCCAGGGTGGCCCGGTGCCGGGCGGCTTCAACGGCCAGGGCCAGCAGGTTAGTGTCGGTCTGGGCAGGCTGGCTGGCGTCTGGCTGACAGGCCCGGGTAATGGCCTGCAGCGCGGCACTGACCTGCTCGTTATTGCGGCTGCTCCTGACCTGGTTCAGCCGGTTGATCTGCGCATCGCGAACGGCCTTGTTGTCGACTTCGAGCAATTCGATCTCGGTTTCGGAAGCCGGCCGATAGCGGTTTACGCCCACGATGACGTCTTTCCCGGCGTCGATGCGGGCCTGTTTGCGGGCGGCTGCCTCTTCGATGCGGAGCTTGGGTAAACCGGTTTCGATCGCTTTGGTCATGCCGCCCAGCTGTTCTATCTCTTCGATGAGCGCCCAGGCTCGTTCGGCCAGTTCTTTGGTCAGGTATTCTACATAGTAAGACCCGCCCCAGGGGTCAACGGCGCGGGTAATGTCGGTTTCGTGCTGCAGGTAGAGCTGGGTGTTCCGGGCAATCCGGGCCGAGAAATCGGTTGGCAGCGCAATGGCTTCGTCGAGCGAGTTGGTATGCAGACTCTGGGTACCCCCCAGCGCAGCCGCCAGCGCTTCAATCGTCGTGCGGGCTACGTTGTTGAACGGGTCCTGCTCGGTCAGGCTGTAGCCCGACGTCTGGCAGTGGGTCCGCAACGCCAGCGACTTCGGGTTCTTCGGCGCAAACTGTTTCACGATTTTTGACCACAGAAGCCGCCCGGCCCGTAGTTTGGCAATCTCCATAAAGTGGTTCATGCCGATGCCCCAGAAGAACGAGAGCCGGGGCGCAAACTCGTCGATTCCCATACCGGCCCGCAGGCCCGTGCGGATGTACTCCAGCCCGTCGGCCAGGGTATAGGCCAGCTCCAGATGCGCCGGGGCACCCGCTTCGTGCATGTGGTAGCCGCTGATGCTGATGGAGTTGAACCGGGGCATATGGCGGCTGGTATACGCAAAAATGTCCCCCACAATCCGCATCGAAGGCTCGGGCGGGTAGATGTAGGTGTTGCGCACCATGAATTCCTTCAGGATGTCGTTCTGAATAGTCCCCGACAGTTTTTCGGGCGGAACCCCCTGCTCTTCGGCGGCTACGATGTAAAACGCCATAACCGGCAGCACGGCGCCGTTCATGGTCATACTGACCGACATCTGATCGAGCGGTATCTGGTCGAACAGGATTTTCATGTCCTCGACCGTATCGATGGCTACACCCGCCTTCCCGACGTCGCCGACTACGCGTGGATGATCCGAGTCGTAGCCCCGGTGGGTGGCGAGGTCGAACGCGACCGACAGCCCTTTCTGACCAGCTGCCAGATTTCGGCGATAGAAGGCGTTCGAGGCTTCGGCCGTTGAGAAACCGGCGTATTGCCGTACGGTCCAGGGCTGGCGTACGTACATGCTGGCATAGGGCCCCCGCAGAAACGGCGGTATACCCGCTGCGTAGGACAAATGGTCGGCCAGTTGCCCATCGGGGCCGGCGATATCGGCAACGGTAAAGCGGGGCTTGAGCCGGATGCCTTCGGCCGTAGTGAAGGCTGGCGGGCTGGCCGGTGACGCTGAAGACGGTATGTTGATGAGAGTAGGTTCCATATTCTTAGGAAGGACGTTGGTACAGAAGCTGTGCCGTTCGCTGAATTTCGTTCTTTAGGTTCTCGTTGCCAACTGTATTCCAGTGTACGACATCGAAGAAGAAAGGCATGGGGCTGTCTTCTTCCAGCTCAAAATGCACCTGACGGACGGTTTCGGGTCGTAAGGCCGGTCCGGTCAGGGCCAGATCGATATCGGAGCCTGGGCGGTTGGTCCCTTTGGCGCGGGAGCCATAGATCCATACCTGCTCAATGTCGGTATGT
This sequence comes from Spirosoma sp. 209, assembly GCF_002006735.1. NCBI lineage: Bacteria > Pseudomonadati > Bacteroidota > Cytophagia > Cytophagales > Cytophagaceae > Spirosoma > Spirosoma sp. 209. The sequence goes on from NZ_MVEC01000004.1 coordinate 327,232, forward strand.
TGCTGAAACAACGCACGCATATAGGCCAGATCCGAGTCGCGTAACCCAAATGTTATAGCTGCTGACATGTCTCGTATAAACGCTCGATGATGACAAGATACCGCTGTTTGATGAGCGCTTCCGCTTCCAGACTGCGCTGCTCATCATATGTATGAGCCAGTAAGTAAGTTACGTTGCTTCAGGACATCTAACCACTCGTAGCCATCAGGTTCTGTAATCAGCCTGGCGACCAGTGCCGTCTGTATGGCTTCGCGCGGGGAGTTAACCTCGAAACCCTGCTCCCGACAGTAATCCTGCATCAGCTTCCAGCCTAGCGCAAAGGTGTATTCAAACACCTGAATCAGACCGGCGCGCTCAAGTTCAGTATAGTCGTTTTTTGCTGCTGCGGAGCGGAGTTGTCCAACCGCGCGGGTAAAAGAGTCCAGGCGTTCTGTCCAGCGTTTTGCCATGGTTAGTTAAGGTTACTGATATGGCTGCTCGAACTCGGCGGCCAGTCGGCGGTCGGGCAGTCCGGTCGAACGGGGAAGGCCAGCCGGGGGAGCAGCGGCTTCGGCGGTCGTATCGTCGTCGAACCGAAACTTCGTTACACCCACCAGCACCTTACCGCCACGAACGGCTTCGACCTTAGCCTGATACGCCCGATCAATTTGGGCCTGAACGAAACCGGTTTCCATCGCTGTCTGAAAGCCCCCCATGGCCTGTACCTGGCCGAATAAAGACCAGGCCTGCCCGGCAAGCTGGTGGGTCAGGGTCTCGATGTAGTAGCTACCCGCAGCGGGATCGGCCACCCGGTCGAGGTAACTTTCTTCTTTCAGCAGAATCGACACGTTGCGGGCAATTCGCTCGCTGAACTCGCCCGGGGCCTTCAAAACCGTGTCGTACGGATGAACAGTTAGCACGTTGCAGCCGCCAATGACGGCCGCCATCGCTTCGGTAGTGGCCCTGAGCAGGTTGGTATAGGGCGTAACGGCCGCATCGTAAAAGGTAGATGTCTGGGCCAGGAGCAGAGGACCCGGAAACCCGGTGTCGGCGTAGGTGGCCATTTGCCGGAGCCAAAGTACCCGCAAAGCCCGCAGCTTGGCTATTTCGACAAAGTAGCTGGTGCCCACCGATACTGAGAGCAGGGTCCGGGCCGCCAGCTGGTCAAGGGGTAACCCCGCTGCCAGGAGCGCCCGGTACTGATCGGCCAGCCGCGCCAGGGTGAAAGCCAGCTCCTGAACGGCGGAAGCCCCAGCATTATGAAAATCGTGACTGCCAAGGCTGATGGTTCTGAACTGGGGGGAGTCGGCCGTCAGTCGGGTGGCTTCAACAATTTCCTCAACGGAGGCTGTAGCTAGTAGTCCGCCTTTGAGCTGGTAAGGCGCCATAGGACGCAGGCTGTTGAGGAAAGGAACCGGACTGCCCGACAGCCGGAAATAAACCGGCGTATCGCTGAGTTTGATGCCATGCAGCAACCGGGCCAGGTTCCCGTCGGTCTGGCTGACGTCTTCGGGCAGCGACAGGAGCAGCGCATCGGCTCCGCGCGTCAACGCATCGCGGAGCGTAGCCGACTGGCCCGCTGGGTCGGTAATGTGATACTCGGGGGCGTTGAGCCAGCCGACGCGGTTGGTTTGGTGCTGGGCCTCCTGAATGGTAGCCAGCGGCAATCCGGTCAGGTCGTCGGCGGTATAATACGCGTCGACTGTGAGGCCGTTGTCTGGGGCCACCGGGTCGATGGTCCAGCGCAGGCTCTCATCGGCGAACTCGTCTTTCAGTTCTTTCCGAACCTGGGCCAGCCAGTCGGCTTTGCTGGTGGCTGGGAATACATGGCTAGGGAGCGGCTCCATACAAAATCGATAACGATACGATGTAAAAGTAGCACTTTCTCTTTTCGGGGGCAAAACCGCTTTGATAGGGGCCAGCGGCCTCGTGGGTTTGCATTATTCAAAGGGATTAGCGTATGCCGTTGACGTTCTGGCGGTAAAGCGTAACTTTAGCTTAACGAACAGGAGCGGGAGCTGGCGGGGCAGAGTGTGCCGACGAAAAAAACGTAGCGGGGGGCGGGGTATCCGGCCGGATAAATCCCTACATTTGTCTCCCTTTTTTGAGCGACACCACCGTAATCAGTCAGTACCCCGTGAACGGAACGACCCAGCCTAATATGCAACGCGAATTAACAACGGTTTGGAACCGCTGTCTAAGCGTCATTCGGGAGATCGTGCCCGAACACAGTTTCAATACCTGGTTTGAACCGATTGTTCCGTTCCGGCTTAACGGCAACGTGCTGACCATTCAGGTACCCAGCGAGTTCTTCTACGAGTTTATCGAAGAGAACTTCGTACATGCCCTCCGGAAAGCCCTCGACACGGCCATCGGTCGCGACGGGCAGCTCGAGTACTCGATCATCGTTGACAAAGGCGACGAAAAGAACCGGCCGCTGACGGTGAACGTGCCGACGACCAAGTCGCCCCAGACGGCCAAGCCCGACAACGTTAACCCCGATATTCTCAAAAGTCCGTTCCAGCTTAAAGACCTCGATTCGCTCACGCTGGATTCGTACCTCAACCCGACCTATACCTTCGACAATTACGTAGAGGGCGACTGTAACCGGCTGGCCCGGCAGGCGGGGTATGCCGTAGCCGAACGGCCGGGCATTACGTCGTTCAATCCGCTGATGATTCACGGGGGCGTAGGATTGGGGAAGACCCATCTGGTGCAGGCTATCGGTAACTACATCAAGAATAACAACCAGAGCAAGTTTGTACTGTACGTTACGTCGGAGAAGTTTACGAACCAGTTTCTGAACGCTGTCCGGTCAGACGGTATTCGCGACTTCACGGCGTTTTACATGCAGGTCGATGTACTGGTCATTGACGACGTGCAGTTTCTGCAGAAGAAGGAGAAGACCCAGGAAATCTTTTTCCATATCTTCAACCACCTCCATCAGTCGGGCAAGCAGATCATCATGACCTCAGACCGGGCTCCGCGTGCGCTCGATGGGCTGGAAGACCGGCTGCTGTCGCGGTTCAAGTGGGGCCTCTCCGCCGATCTGCAAACGCCCGACCTGGAAACCCGCATCGCCATTATCCAGAAGAAACTCCAGGCCGAAGGGATCTATATCGACGATGCCGTTATCGAGTACCTGGCCCATAGCGTCAATACCAACGTTCGGGAACTGGAGGGAGTCATCGTATCCCTGATGGCGCAGGCGTCGCTGAACCGCCGGGAAATCGATCTTGAACTGGCCAAGAAAACCCTCCGCAACATCGTGGTCGACTCGGAGCGCGAGGTTACCATCGATACCGTTCAGGAGGCCGTAGCCGATTATTTCAACGTCACCATTGCCGATCTGAAAGCCAAAAGCCGCAAGCGCGAACTGGTGCATCCGCGGCAGGTGGCCATGTACCTGGCCAAGGAGAAAACGGATCTTTCGCTCAAGTCCATCGGGTACCACTTTGGCGGTCGCGACCACAGCACCGTCATTCACGCCGTTCAGACCATCAGCGATCTGGTAGCCAAACATGCCGAACATCGCGATGTGGTAGAGAAGCTGAAGGCGCAGTTTAAGTAATCATTCGTAAGTTGGGGGTTGATATAGGCCGGTCGCTTCTGCGACCCGGTTGCTAGCCTGTGCCGCCTTGACTACGCCGTATCCTCAATTTTATCGTCGCCATCAGCTCGATACCCGGGCGTGGGATGCCTGCGTCATGGCGTCGGCTCAGCGGATCGTGTACGGGTACTCGTGGTATCTGGATGCGGTACTGCCCGGCCCCGACTGGCGGTGGGACGGATGGGTACTGCCCGGCGAAGAAGGCGGTTACCGGGCGGTACTGCCGGTGCCGCAGCGTCGGAAATACGGCCGTTGGGTACTGCACCAGCCGCTATTCTGCCAGCTGCTGGGCCTGTTCAGCGCCGATCCGACGGTTGATCCGACACCCTTCTACCGGGCGGTTTACGAGCAGTTTCGGTATAATTCAGGGCTGCATGTTTGGGTAGGGGCTACCTGGCCCGGGCCTACCGAGCCGATCCGCCTGCTGACCACACATTTGCTCGATTTGTCGGCCGGTTACGAAACGATCTACAGCCGCTACAATCGAGACCGTCGGCGGAATCTGCGTCGGTCCGAAGAGATGAACTGGACAATCGCCCGCTCAACAGACCTGGAGCCGTTGCTGCGGCTGTTCCGAACCTACCATGCCGATACTATAGCGGGTGGGGTCGGCGATTGGGCGTATGCTCTTCTGGGTGCACTCTACGACTCACTCCGGGCTCGTCAGCTCGCCCAGCTGTACTACGCGCAGCTCGATGGACATATAGAAGCGGGAGCGCTCTTGGTTCGGGAGGGCAACCGGGTTATCTACCTGTTCAACGCAGCTAGCCCGGTAGGTCGGCGCGGCAACGCCCGGACCCTGCTGATCGATCGGGTCATCCGGTACTATGCCGGAGAGGCTTCGCCGGGCTGGTTCGACTTCGAAAGTCCCGAAAAACCAGCTATAGTGGATTTTTACCGGAGTTTTGGTGCGGTAGATACACCTTTTCAGGCTGTTCGCTGGCAGCGCTTTACCTGGCCCGAACGACTGGCGTGGCGGCTGAAGCAACAGCTACTGGACAGCAAACCAGCGCCACTAGCCAGCAGGCTTTGACAGACCGCACAACCTGTGCGAAATCGCACGGATTGGTTTGGTTGAATTTTAGATAAATAGCTGTTTGTTAGGAAATTAGTTGATGGCACGGCGTTGGTAGTACAAAGAGCGAACTCTTGTACGCTTATTCTATGGACCGCGCTTTAGCCTCTGACGTCGTTGCCCGTTCCCGCCGAAAAAACTGGTTGCTTGGCCTCGCGGTTGCTGCTGGTCTGACGGGGGGGGTAATCGGCATGCGCGCGCTGCTTAAAACATCGGTCGATGCGGCCCGGATTCGGACGGCGGTTGTGCAGACAGGCCCGGTCGAAAATACGCTGAACGCTACCGGCGAGATTATTCCGGCTTATGAACAAATCATTACCAGCCCCATCCGGGCCGGCATTCGGCGGGTGCTGCTGACGCCCGGCGCGCGGGTGCGGCCCGGCCAGCCTATCATTGAACTCGACAAGTCACTGACGCAGATCGAATACGAAAAGCTGCAGGATCAGCTGTCGCTGAAGCAGAATGGCATCGATCAGCTACGGATGAAGCTGGACAAAAACCTGTACGATGCGGATATCAACGACCAGATCAAATCACTCAACATTAACCGGCTCAGTGCGGAGGTAGACGATGCCCGGCGGTTACTGAAAGTAGGTGGCCGCACGCCGGAAGACGTAACCCGCGCCGAAAACGCACTGCGCATTGCTCAGCTGGAAAAGAAACAGCTGGAAAACGACCTGGCCTATAACCGCCGGTCGATGAGCGCCAGCCTGCGGGAGTCGCAGCTACAGGCCAGCATCGAGGCTACCAACCTGAAAGTTCTGTCGCAGAAGTTGCGGCAGGCCGACATCGTAGCCGACCGAGCCGGGGTGCTGACCTGGGTCAATGAAACGATAGGGTCGTCGGTCAACGAAGGGGATATGCTGGCCAAGCTGGCCGATCTGGGTAGCTTTCGGGTCGAGGGTTCCTGCTCCGACGCTTATGCCGATCAGCTTCAGGTAGGGTTGCCGGTTATCGTGCGCATTAATGAACTGAGTCTGCGGGGCGTGATCACTCAGATCAAGCCGTCGGTTCAGAACGATGCGGTTCGGTTTGCGGTCGCGCTCGATGACAACCGCCACGCATCCCTTCGCCCCAATCAGAAGGTAGACGTATTTATCGTCACTAACCGAAGCGCCCGGGCTGTGCGTGTGGCCAATGGGCCGGCTTTCAAAGGAAAACGCCGGCAGTACGTCTACGTGCTGGACGAAAACCAGCTGGCGCGCCGACGCGACGTCGAAATCGGGCTGACCAACTTCGACTGGGTCGAGATCAAGAGTGGCCTGCGCCCCGGCGAACGGGTTATCATCACCGACCTGAGCGAGTACGAACACGTGGAGCAGCTAACCATCAACCCCGCTACCAACTAATCATGAAAACTACCTTTGTTTCAGCGGGAGGAGGCAGGTCTGTACGGTCGGCGCCCCGATTGTCACTGTGGTCCGTGAGGTCCTCACGGACCACTCGCCCGGATGAATTTGGCTGGTGCTGGTCAGTTGCTGTCGCGAGAGTGGTCCGTGAGGACACGGACCATGGTGAAGGAATAGGTACAGACCACGGTGTGTATGGCCTGTACGCAGAGGCTTTGCGGGTATGCCGGCTTGTGCAGCTTACCCTGCTTGTGCTGGTGATAGCGGTTGCGGGGGGCGCTGCGCAGCCGCTCAAGCTGACGCTGGGCGAGGTAGTGACGATAGCCCGGGAGCAGTCGATAGCCAGCAAACAGGCCATCACGCAGCAAAAAACCAACTACTGGAAATATCGGTCGTTTCTGGCCGATTTTCGGCCTCAGCTGAGCCTGGATGGGTCGCTGCCGAGTTTTACCCGTTCGTTTGTTCAGGTCGTACAGCCCGATGGTACTATTGCTTTCCAGCCTGTATCGAACAATAACTCGCTGCTTAATCTGTCGCTGAGTCAGAACATTCCGTTTACAGGCGGATCGATTTATGTGCAACAGCAGTTTCAGCGGTTCGATGACTTTTTGAACCGAAGGACCCTCTACAACGGCATTCCGTTCGCCATCGGTCTGAGCCAGCCGCTCTTTCGCTTCAACCTCATGAAGTGGGACCGCCGGACCGAGCCGCTGCGCTATGCCGAAAGCAACCAGCAATACATTGAAGCCCTGGAGCAGGTAGCGCTCGATGCAACCAGCCTGTATTTCGATTTGCTGGTAGCGCAGGTAAACCTGCAGATTGCCGAAACCAACCGGGCCAATAACGATACCCTTTATACCATTGCCCGCCACAAGCTCGAGCTTGGCAAAATATCGCGCAATGACCTGCTGCAGCTGCAGCTGAGCGTGCTGAACGCCCGGAAAGATCTGGCTTCGGCCCGACAAACGGCCGAAGTTGCGTCGCTGAAACTGCGGACGCTGATGAACAGACGGGAAGAAGAAAACGGCCCGGCTATGGCGGGTCGGCCCCGTCCGTTCGAGCTGGTGATACCCACTGAGGTGCGTGATTTTACGGTAGACCTGCAACTGGCGCTGAAGCAGGCGTTCAGCAACCGCTCCGATGCCATTGCTTTCAGGCGTAAGCTGCTGGAAGCCGAGCGCGATATGGAGAAGGCCCGGAAAGAAAACGGCCTGAACGCCACGCTGAACGCCGATTTCGGTCTGACCAATCGGGGTAACCGGCCCGGCGATGTCTACGTGCGGCCTCAGGACCGCCAGTTCGTCGAGATTCAGTTTACGGTGCCTGTCATGACGTGGGGGCGGGCCCGCGCCCGTACTGAAACCGCCCGTGCCAATCAGGAGCTGACCCTACAAACGGTTGAGCAGGCCAAACGTACCTTCGAACAACAGATTTACACCCAGGTAACCCTGCTGGACATGCTCCGCCAACAGGTCAAACTAACCGCCGAAGCCGATCAGATTGCGCAAAGCCGCTACCAGATTGCGCAGGAACGGTTCAAGCTGAGCGACCTCACGGTTACGGACTTGGGCATTGCCATTCAGGATAAAGACCGGGCCCGGCGCGATGCCATCCTGGCCCTGCGCGACTACTGGCAGGCCTATTACACGCTGCGGCTGCTTACGCTGTACGACTTTGAAGCTGGACACAAAATTCAATAAACACCAAAGCCCATGATTGCCCTCAAGAACATCGAAAAAGTGTACCGCACCAGCACGATCGAGACGCTGGCCCTCACCAACATCAACCTGACCGTTCGGGCGGGTGAGTTTTTGTCGATCATGGGGCCCAGCGGCTGCGGAAAATCGACGCTGCTGAACCTGATGGGATTGCTCGATGCACCCAGCACGGGGCAGGTCGAAATTGGCGGACAGCCCGTAACCCAGTACCGCGATGTGGACCTGGCTCGCCTTCGGAATCAGAAGATCGGGTTCATTTTTCAAAGCTTCCACCTGATCAACGATCTGTCGGTGCTCGACAATGTAGAGATTCCGCTGCTGTACCGGAAAGGCGACGAAACCGGCCCGTCGCGTCGGGAGCTGGCCCGGCAAGCCCTGGAAAAAGTAGGGCTCAGCAACCGGATGAAGCATTTTCCGAGCCAGCTGTCGGGCGGACAGAAACAGCGGGTCGCTATTGCGCGGGCTATTGTTGGTCAGCCGGCCATCATTCTGGCCGACGAACCGACCGGTAATCTCGACAGCGCCATGGGCAATGAGATCATGTCCATTCTGCAGCAACTGAACGCCGATGGCAGCACCATCGTCATGGTTACCCACGATGAAAGCATGGCCAAACGAACCCACCGGCTCGTCCGGCTTTTCGACGGGGCCATGGTCGGCGATAGTCTGCTGATGGTGAACGAGGGCCGATAAACACGCACCGCACTGCTCATCGGTTATCACGTACCAGTTCTCAAAAAAAGCCATGTTCACGAACTACATAAAAATAGCCTGGAAGGTCCTGCTGCGCCACCCGTTCTATACCTTCATCACGCTCTTTGGTATCAGCCTGACGCTGACCGTGCTGATGGTGATCACCTCGTTTCTGGATCATCTCATCGGGAGCCACTACCCCGAAAACCGGCGCAACCGGCTGTTGTATATCCAGATGATCTCGCTCAGCGATTCACTCCAGCAGTCGCACAACAAAAGTCCGGGTAGCTACGAGTTTATGCAGCGATACGTCAAAACGCTGAAAACGCCAGAGGCTGTGGGGCTTACTACCCTGTTCGAGTTCGCCAATACGTACGTGAACAACAAACGTATCGAACTCCGCATCAAGCATACCGACGCCCAGTTCTGGACCGTTACTGACTTCGATTTCGTAGAAGGTAAACCCTATGACGAACAGAGCCTGAAACGGGGTGACAACGTCATGGTCATTACCGACAACCTGAAGAAACAGTATTTCGGCGAAACCGACCAGCCGGTGGTAGGCAAATACCTCACCCTGGACAGCCGCGATTTCAGAATTATCGGGGTGGTGCGGGGGGTACCCGTTACCCGACCCGTTACGTCGGCCGACTTGTACCTGCCCGCTACGGCCACCCACCGGCCCGATCTAAGCAAAGGCTTTTCAGGAGGCTATTCGGCCCTGATCCTGGCCCGTGACCCGGCCGATATGTCGACCATTCAGGCCGAATACGATCAGGCGATCCGCCAGATTCCGCTGCCGAACGAATCGAACGGTTTCCGGTTCAGCATCATCGAAACCGGCGCCGAAACGTATCTGGGTACCTGGCTGCGTAACTTCTTCGACCGGTCGGTCAGCGGTATTTTCTACGCCGTAGTGGGGTTGTTCATGCTCCTGTTCATGGCCTTGCCGGCTATCAACCTGGTCAACCTGAACGTGAGCCGGATCATGGAGCGGGCCTCTGAGATCGGCATCCGAAAAGCGTTCGGCGCGCCCGTCAGAACGCTGATCGGGCAGTTCATTGTCGAGAACCTGTTCATTACGTTCATCGGCGGAGCCATTGCACTGATGCTGTCGACGCTGATTATTGCCTACATCAACCAGAGTGGGTGGATTGCCAGGGCCGATCTGACGCTCAACCTCACCGTTTTTGCCGTAAGCATCCTGATCTGTCTGATCTTCGGTTTACTGTCGGGGGTAGCCCCCGCCTTCCGCATGTCCCGACTCCCCATCGCCGACGCGTTAAAAGTATAATGAGTGAATGAGTGGTTGAGTGAGTTAGTGAATCTACCACTCATTCACTCAACCGCTCAATCACTCATTCACTCAATCGCTCAGTCACTCATTCACTCAATCGCTCATTCCTATGTTACGTCATATCATCCGACTTATGTGGAATAAGAAAGGAAGCCATCTGCTGATTATCGTAGAGATTCTGGCTTCGTTTCTGGTTCTGTTCGGCGTCACCAGCCTGATTGTGTATAATCTTCAGAACTACCGGGAACCGATTGGTTTCGAGTACAAAAACCGATGGTCGCTGGGGTTCGATTCCCGCGGAGAGGCCGACTCAACCGTTGGTGACATCATGCAGCAGATCAAGAGCCGGGTGTTGTCGTATCCGCAGGTAGAAGCTGCTACGATGTTCAGCAACAATATCCCTTTTACCATGAACTCATCGAATGGCGATGTGACCAACAACAAGGCAACTACGCTGGCTCAGCAGTTCCGGACCGATCTGGACATGCCCCGAACCCTCGGCGTGTCGGTGCTGGAAGGCCGCTGGTTCGATAAGTCAGACGAGCTGCCCGACGCCCGCACGCTGGTTATCAACATGCCCCTGAAGAAAGCACTCTTCGGCGACGAGCCCGCTCTGGGGAAGAAGATTGCCTTCGGCGGGGTTGATGATAAGCGCAAATCTGCTGACTACTTCACGATTGTGGGCATTGTAGGCAACTTCAAACCCCGGGGCGAGTACCAGGAAAACCTGCCGGGTCTTTTTCAGATGAACAAAGGCCCGGATCGGAACTATACCCGGTCTATGTTGCTGAAAGTAAAGCCCGGCACCGATGCCGGCTTCGAGGCAAAACTGACCCGCGATCTGGGTCTGCTCACCAAAGGCTGGCCCATAGAAGTCTCCTACCTCGAAAACCAGCGGACCAATCAGCACAATATCGCGCTGGTACCCGTTATTATCTTCCTGATCGTAAGTGGTTTTCTGCTCATCAACGTAGCGCTGGGTCTGTTCGGCGTGCTGAACGTGAGCATTGCCAAACGCCGGGGCGAAATCGGGCTGCGTCGGGCGCTGGGGGCTACGGAGCGTCGTATTTCACGGCAATTTGTGGGGGAGATGTGGGTACTGGCTACTTTTGCGCTGGTGTTGGGGCTGCTACTGGCCGGGCAGTTTCCGCTGCTGAACGTGTTCAACCTCAAGTCGTCGGTATACCTGACGGCTATCGGGGTGTCGGTAGCGGTTATCTACCTGCTGGTTACGCTCTGCGCCTTATTTCCCAGCCGGCAGGCCGCTACCGTACAACCCGCCGTAGCCCTGCATGCCGAGTAGCAGAGCTATTGATTGATTAGTGAAGAATGGTCAACGTGAATTATGGGTACTCTCCAGCCCGCAAAGAGCGCCATTTACCGTTAAACACCCCACTATGACACTGCAATCATTGGAATAAAGGCATTCCGGTTTTGCTGAAATCAATTCGTTCTCAACGATTTATATGCTCCTCATTATCGACGACGATAGCGCTGTTCAAACGTCTTTGTCTTTGCTGTTTCGCAAGGCAGGCTTCGCTGTGCGCGTGGCCGACGGGCCGTTTGAAACGCGGGAGGTGCTGGAGCAGGAGGTTCCCGAAGTAATTCTGCTCGACATGAATTTTTCGGTCGATACGTCGGGCGATGATGGGCTGCGGCTCCTGCGGTACATCCGGGAGCGCGTACCGGGCGTGCCGGTCATCCTGATTACGGGCTGGGGTAGTATCGATCTGGCCGTAGCCGGTATGAAAGCCGGGGCCAGCGATTTTATTACCAAGCCGTGGCAAAATGACCACCTGCTTCAGTCTGTTCAGACGGCGCTGCAGCTGGCCGGTACCGGTCGTTCTGGGGGCGAGCCGGTCTCGGCGGGCCGGCGTCAGCTGGACGAGCGGTTTCAGTTCGATACGATTGTGGGTGAAGACCCCCGGCTGCTCGAGGTGCTGGAGACCATTGGGCGGGTAGCCCCAACGGATGCGCCGGTCCTGATCACGGGCGAGAGCGGTACGGGCAAGGAACTGATCGCCGAAGCTATCCATCAGAATAGCCGGCGGAAGCGGCAGCCGTTCATTAAAGTCAACCTGGGCGGTATATCGAGCACCCTGTTCGAGAGCGAACTATTCGGTCATGTGCGGGGTGCCTTCACCGATGCACGGTCCGACCGGGTGGGTCGGTTCGAGCTGGCCCACAAAGGCAGCATTTTTCTGGATGAGATCGGCGACCTCGACCCGGCCGCCCAGGTCAAGCTGCTGCGGGTATTGCAGGACCGGACATTTGAACCGCTTGGCAGCAGCAAGACCCGAACCGTTGACGTGCGCGTCATCTGCGCCACCAACCGCAACCTCGAAGAAATGGTCAGCCAGGGCCTGTTTCGTGAGGATCTGTACTACCGGATCAACCTGATTACCGTACGGCTTCCGGCCCTGCGTGAGCGCCCGGCCGATATTCCAAAACTGGTAGCGTTCTTCATCAACAACCTGAAAACGCTCTATAACCGACCCGCATTACAGGTCGGTAAGGACGCGCTGCAGTGGCTGAAAGGCTTGTCGTTGCCCGGCAACATCCGCCAGCTGAAAAACATCGTGGAACGGGCAGTGCTCCTGGCCCCCGCCGACACCCTGACCGTAGCTGATTTCGAGAAGCACGTTACCCCGCTGGGTTCGCGCCCGGCGGGTCTGGCAGCGAATGCTGGCATGCCGGCCGTAGGAACGATGACACTCGAGGAGATGGAGTTTCAGATGATTCAGCGGGCTATGGCTTTTCATAATAACCGGGTCGCCAACGTGGCCCGGGCGCTGGGTATCACCCGGTTTGCTCTCTACCGCCGACTCGAAAAGTACGGCATTGCCTACAATACCGACGATTAAAGGCCATAACCAGCGGCAGTCGGGCCCGTACCGATCCGGGCTGGTACCGGGTATATTGCCCGCCCTGGCTCGTTTAGACGATATGCACCTCAATTTTCAAACGCGTTACCTGCTTTATATGCTGGCCGTTCATGCGGTGCTGGTCGGGCTGGTATTTCAGTTGCTGAAAGAGCATAAAATCCTGTTCATTGCGTCCGAAGTATTCATTATCCTGTCGCTCTACGTGGCCATTCGCCTGTATCGCACCTTCCAGCAACCATCGGCTTTTATCGCGTCGGGTATCGAGGCCATTCGTGAAAAAGACTTTACCATCAAGTTCGTTCCGACGGGCAATGAAGAGGTCGACGAACTGATCCGGGTGTATAACCTGATGATCGATCAACTGCGTCACGAACGGACGCGGCAGGCCGAGCAGCAGTTCTTCCTGAACAAACTGATCGACGCGTCGCCGATTGCCCTACTTATTTTCGACTTCGATGAACGCGTATCGGCCCTCAACCCGAAGGCCCGTCAGCTGCTGAAGCTATCGGATCACGACCTGCTGGCTAAACCGCTATCGGCCACGGGGCATCCTTTGCTGACCCAGCTGAGCGCCCTTCCTCCCGATCAGCCGCATACGATCAAACTGGCCGGAGTAGAAACCTACCGGGCCATGCGCGGGAAGTTCATCGACCGGGGGTTCGAGCGGCAGTTTCTGTTCATTGAAGAACTAACGGCCGAGATCGTCGAGACCGAGAAGAAGGCCTACGGGAAGGTGATCCGCATGATGGCGCACGAGGTCAATAACTCTATCGGCGCCGTCAACTCTATTCTGACCATTGCCGAACCCGAAATTTCGGATGCCGACATCCGGCAGGCGGTGCGCGTCGCCATCGAGCGAAACGACCGGCTGAACCTGTTCATGCGCCGGTTTGCCGACGTAGTACGGCTGCCGGTTCCCAGCCCAGTGCGGGCCGACGTGGCTGAACTGGTTCAGAATGTGGTGCGGCTGATGCAGCCACAGGCCCAAAAACGGGGGGTTAGCCTGTCGGCGGTTGCACCCGACAGGCCGGTCTACGCGCCGATCGATGTCGGACAGCTGGAGCAGGTGCTGGTCAACGTGATTAAAAATGCGCTGGAAGCCTGCCAGCCGGGGCAGGTCGTTAAACTGCGACTAACCGATCAGCAGGTACAGGTTCGAAACAACGGGCAACCCATTTCGGCTTCGGTAGCGGCTGATCTGTTCAACCCGTTTTTCAGCACCAAAGCCGACGGGCAGGGTATTGGCCTGACGCTCACGCGGGAGATTCTGCTCAACCACGGATTTCCGTTTTCGCTCCGTACCGACTCCGACGGTTGGACGGTCTTTCAGATTAGCTGGAACAGGCTTTTGCCAGTGGCCTAGAAGAAGCGTAAGGGCTGTTTGAGACCGCTGTTCTGGCGCAGATCCATCACCATAGACCCCACCCACAGATCTACCTCAACTTTGACAGGTACTTTGTTGGTATCGTCGGACACAAAAATCCGGATCGACTCTTCGTCTTTAAAGAGCTTGTTCTGGGGCAATACCGGGTTGAGCCGGATTACGTTGATTTTGCCCTGTTTGGTTTTAACGACCGTTTTGCCCCGATACCGCACCTTCATGTTATAGACCGTATCGTCGTAGAAAGCGGGTACTTCGAGCACCTGCCCGTTCGCCATGTGGTTGAAGTCGATCGTCCGCAGGAAATAGTAGCCGCTGATGAAGTCGTGTACATTATCGGGTACCTTAAAGGTATCGCGCTCGGTCCGCTCTTCCGCTTTTACCGTATTGGCTGCGTGGTTGAACGTAATGTTTTCTTCCTTGCGGTAGCTGTTTTCCTGAAGGCTGGTATAGAATTTCTGGGGCAGGATGGCCGACGTATCGATATACGACCGCCAGGTATCGCGGATCCGTGTAACGAGGTCAAACGCCCCTACGGTCCGCCCGTCAACGTTGACGCGGTAGCAGGCGCGGTCGTTTACTTTGTACAGGGTTGGACTAACGTCTACGATGGCTTCGGCAGCGTTCAGAAACCCGTAGTGAACCCGGTACTCCAGATGTTCGCCCGGCCCAAAGCTCGTGTTGACCACACGCCGGTAGCTATTCAGTGCTGTAAAGCCCGTTGCCAGCACCGAAATAACACCAAGACCAATCAAATACTTCTTCATAGCAACAACAGCCCGTTGGCCGGACCTCACTTACAAAGATGGATAGGTTTGTTTCAGGTATGTCAGATACCGCCCGAAATCGCTGTTGAACTGGCTTTCAAACTCCTGCCGGAACCGATTCTGCTGTTTCCGGTAGGTGAGGTAGCCAATAAAATACGCATTATTCGGTAGGTTTAGTTTGCTCAATTGTCTCTTTTTTACTGAACGAACGCCTGAAAGACTTCGCTCATCAGTCAATGTATCCGCCGAACTGACGATTTGCCGGATCATTTTCCACTTCAACGAATCTTTGACTGTCTCGGCCGTCTGGGGTTTAAACGTTCCATACAGGCTGTCGAGCGCCCGGGTACCGCGCAAGACGTGATCGTCGTAGCGCTCGTAGTACACTTTTGATGCCAGATAGTCTTTATAAATAGTAGAGTTAACGCCGTACTTCCGGGCCAGAAATCGCTGGGCACCGTACTCGCCCACAAAATCGGCCAGGTTTTCGTTGTACTCCAGGTTATCTTTCACAAAGAGCGTGCCGTGAGTAAGCTCGTGAATGATCAGTTCAGCGAGGCTACCTTCCGTTCGGGAGAGCATATTCGACAGGATAGGTTCTTTAAAAAATCCTAATGTCGAGTAGGCCGCTACTTCACTGATTCGGGTATCGTACCCTTGCTTTCGTAAGGCCGTATCCGCTTCTGTGAGCCGGTCGCGGTCGAAAAAGCCTTTATACGAAAACGTGCCCAATATCGGAATGTGATATTCGACCGGTACAAGCCTGTATTTTTCAGATCCAATCAGCATCCACATCAGCGGCTGGCCTTTCAGATCGTAAAACGATTCGTAACTGCCCGATGGATCGAGCCGCAACGAATCAATGGCAAAACGCTTGATTTCGCGGATAAGTTCTATTTTCTGTTTCAACGAGTCGGGGTAGGCCGGGTTGGCCAGCACCTCCGCCACCGGTTGGGTGTTGAGCATGATTCGGAGCTGACCCCTGGCCTGCCTGTAGCCATAGCTGACATACTCCCACTGCCAGACCAGCAGAACGGCCAGTACCCCCACTACGATAAGAGCAATTTTTTTACGCATCGGTTGGAAAAAGATAAGGGCAAAAATACCTGTCTCCAATGCTTTTCAGTCAAGTTCCGTCAACTGGCTATATGAAATCTAGTCCAGGGCCTGATAAACGGCGGTGCGGAACTTGCGGACGAAGTCGCTGTAGTGGGCGTAGGGCTGAACGTTGGTGAAAACGAGCAGAATCAGTTCTTCTTTGGGGTCGATGGTAAACTCCGAACAATACATACCACCCCAGGTATAGGCGCCCGGCGTAGCCTGATCGCCATAGTGGGTGCCTTCGGTAATGAGCTGAAACCCCAGCCCGAACTTATCGCGCCGATCCCAGACCTCGGCCGCGCCGATCTGATTACGAACCATCATCTCAACGGTTTTCCGACCCAGGATGCGCCGGTTGTTGAACGTGCCGCCGTTGAGCAGCATTTGGCAGAACCGGGCGTAGTCTTCTACGGTGCTGACCAGGCCCGCACCACCCGAGAAATAGGTCCTGGCTCCCGAAACGGCATACTGCCGGTAGGTTTCATTTGGGTGCAGCACCAGCGGTTTATCGGCACTGCCTTTGTCGTACAGTTCAACCAGGCGACTGCTCTTGCCGGGCGGGAGGTAGAAATAGGTGTCGGTCATACCCAGCGGGTCGAGTACCCGTTCGCGCAGGACGACATCGAGGGGTTTGTTGGCCAGCACCTCAACCAGCCGCCCAATGATGTCGGTGTTGAGGCCGTAAACGAAGCCTTTGCCGGTCGAGTCGGTGCCGGGGTCGTTGAGTAGGGGGCGGGCCGCGAGCCGGTTTATGGCGTCTTCGAGTTTGTCGGGCGCGGTCGAGTTGAAGAACGGCACCCTGAACTCCGGTCGCTGATCGAGGGGGTGTTCGTAAGGAATACCGGCGTTATGGCTCAACAGCTGACGAATGGTGATCTCACTCCGGGCCGGCCGGGTCTCGTAGCTGCCACCGGTGGGGTTTTTGCGGTCGTACCGAACCAGTACCTTAGGATTCTTAAACGCCGGTATGTACTTGCTGATGGGATCATCGAGCAGAAACCGTTCCTCTTCAAACAGTGTCATCAGCGCTACCGTCGTAATGGCTTTTGACTGCGAAGCAATGCGGTAGATGTCGTCGCGTTTGAGGGGCGTCTTCTTCTCCAGGTTGCTGTATCCGAACGCTTTGTAATGAACCACTTTACCCCGACGGGCCACGAACGTAACCGCATTGGGGGCAATACCCTGGTCAACTAACCCTTGCAGGAAGGTGTCGAGCCGCTTGAGCCGCTCAGCCGAGAAACCAGCCTCGGTGGGTGTGCGGGCGGGGGTAAAAACCTGTGGTCGGGTCTGAGCGAGCAGGGTAGTCGTTACGAGCAGGAACGGAAGAACGAAACGCATGGAACAGGCCAATAAATCGGTGAAAGGGATTTTATCAGGAAAGAACGCGGGCCGGGTTTGTTTCTACCCACTCAGCCCGGCAACTGCCAGTCCCACACAACAACGATCCAGGTTTCGCCCGCGCCGGGTTCGTAGAACTGGTGAACAGGGCGGAACCCCACACGTTCATGCGCGCGGAAGGAGCGGGTATTCCGAATCGAGATGTCGGTAATGAGCATCCGGTAGCGGTGGCTGTACATAGCCCGGTGGTGCTCGTAAAGCCGGTCGAAAATACCCTGGCCGCGGTGAGTGTCAGCCACGCAAACCTGCCCCATCACGTAATAGGGGTACTGACTCAGCAGCTGCCCCTCGTAGGTCAGCGAGTCGATCTGGTCGAAGAGAGAGCCCAGCTCCGGTATGAACGCACGTGTCTCGGGCGCCGAGGTAATGGCGTAACCCACAATCTGGTCGCCATCTTTGGCTACAACGCTCGGGGCCACGGCGTGCATCTGCTGCATCTGGTCGAGGCTATACTGAAGGGTGACGAAGCCCTGGTTGGCCTGCACATCGGCCGGTAGGTGGCGAACAAGGTTTTTTTGTTGCAGGGCCAGTATGCCGCGCAGGTCGTCATCTGTCTGAGCTAGTGTAATAGTAATCATTGGGTGGGGTGAATATGGGTAACGATCAGGTATTGGGCCGCTGCGTACGTACTCATAATGAATACAGTGGCTCCGGCAAAAGGCGTTAGGAAGGCATTGACCGCAATGGCCGAGTCTGACGCCATGAACAGCAGCGCCCCGATCAGTACGGGGCCGTAGCCCGGCTGTCCCCGGCGTAGCGCAGCCAGCAGGCCCATGGTGCTGATACAAACAATATAAACAACAACCGGGGTCCAGAGGCCGTTCAGGGCGGGGGTGGTTCGGAACGTCGGCTGCAGAATCAGCAGAAAAATGCCTGCGTAGACGACGAACGGCAGCGCCAGCAGACCAGCCGTCGGTAGCGAAACGGACTGCCCTGCTCCCCGCATTCGGAACACAACGCAGTAGCCGAGTTGCATGATCAGAAACGAAGCCAGCCCGAGGCCAAACAGATCGACTTCCCGGATCATCAGGAACACATCGCCCAGCAGCGCAAAAACCAGACTAACACGCAAGATTGTCATCGGTAGTCCGCCAACCCGCCGGTGCCGCCATGACCAGGCCAGTAGCAGCCCAACAATGAGCGGCTTGCTGATGTAGTGCAGCCACCGGATCGGCGCCAGATCGCCCACCAGCTCCAGCCCGGTGACAAGGGCGAAAAGCAGCGCAAACCGGCGGTCAGGCGGGATGGTATTCATAAGGCCGTACTGCTGCTGATGGCGATTGTTTCCAGCCTGCTCAGAAACGCGGGGTCAACCTCTGCACCGATACCGGGCGCGTCAGACAGCTCGATCTGGTAGCCCCGGTATACGATACCGCCCTGTACGGGGTCGATAGCATGCTCAAAACAGGCGTCGAGGTCACAGAAACGAACGTTTTGCCGGGCTGCTGCGAAGTGCGCGTTGGCCGTAAGCGCCAGCCGTGACTCCGACATACAGCCAATCATGCAGGCAATGCCGCTGGCTTCGGCAATGGCATTAATGGCCAGCGCGTCAAAGATTCCTCCGCTTTTGGCCAGTTTGATGTTGAAATAATCGACCGCTTCATCCCGAACGAGCCGGATGGCGTCGGTAGCATCGAACAGGCTTTCGTCGGCCATGAGCGGTACCGGCGAACTGCGCCGAATCTGTCGCAAACCGGCAATGTCGTGTCGCCGGATGGGC
This sequence comes from Spirosoma sp. 209, assembly GCF_002006735.1. Lineage (NCBI taxonomy): Bacteria > Pseudomonadati > Bacteroidota > Cytophagia > Cytophagales > Cytophagaceae > Spirosoma > Spirosoma sp. 209. The sequence goes on from NZ_MVEC01000004.1 coordinate 346,205, forward strand.
TGTTCGCAATATTGTACGTTCCAGCCGCCGATGGTTCGCAGGACGGCCTGTGCAGTGACCACGTCCCAGCCCTGGTTGGCATCGGTCCGGATCGGAGTGGTGTCGCCGATAGCGGTTCGAATGGCTTCTACCCGACGGATATCGTCGACCCGGTTGGTACCGAGCTTAACTTTGATCGCTTCCGCTCCGTTAGCCTGGATCCGCAGCGCGTCGTCGACCATGCGTTCGGGGGTGTTGATATAGATCGTTTCGTCCGTGACCAGCGAGCGCCGGGAGCCACCCAGAAACTGGTACAGCGGCATGTTGGCGGCTTTAGCAGCCAGGTCATACAGGGCCATGTCGAAGGCCGATCGGGTGGTGACGTGGCCGGGCAGATAGCGCGTCAGTGTGGTTACGCATCCTTCAATATCGAGCGGGTTGCGGTTCAGCAGCAGCCGGGCCATATCCTGTGCAGCCGCCATACCCGATGCCTGCGTTTCGCCAACGATCATCCAGAACGGCGACCCTTCGCCCCAGCCCGTCAGCCCGTCGCTGGTCTGAATTTCGACCAGTATATTCCGGGCGCTGTCAATGGTGCCCAGCGAAATAGCAATAGGGGCTTTAAGCGGGATGTTGTAGGCGTAGAGGTTGATTCGGGTAATGATCATTGACGGCGGGTCACAGGTTTTTATCGAGCAGGTCGGTCAGGTAAGCAGCCGATTGAAGGCCGATCAGCCGCTCGGTCAGCTTGCCCTGTTTGAGCAGGAGGAGGGTCGGAATTTCGTCGACCTGATAGGCCTGCATCAGGGCTTTGCTGGCGTCGGCATCGGCTTTAACCACCAGCACTTTACCTGCGTACTGGGTTTGCAGCTGCTCCATGATCGGCATCATTTTCTGGCAGGGCGCACACCAGGGCGCATAGAAGTCGACCAGGACGAGCCGATTGCTGGCCGATAACGCTTTCAGCTCGGCAGGGGTAACGGCTTTGGCAGTCGGGCTGGCTTTGGCCCCTTCGATCGGTTTCAGTTTGGTGGTCCACTTCAGATAGCCGCCCTGCAACTCATAGACCGATGAAAACCCCTGTTCGCGCATCAGTTTGGCCGCTTCGGCCGAGCGCCCGCCCGAGAGGCAGTAGACATAGACGGGTTTGGTCTTGTCAAGGGCTGTCAGATTCTGTCCGAAAGCGGGGTTCCGGAAATCGAGGTTCGTAGCGCCCGGCAGGTGGCCACCGCCGAATTCACCGGGGGTTCTGACGTCGAGGAGCTGGGCGCCGGGCGTTTTCTTCAGCTGGTGCTCAAAGTCGTCGGTCGACAGGTTCTGCGCCCGGGCGGATAACGGGCCGATCAGGACGAACAGATAGAAAAAACAGTGGCGAAGCAGGGTCATCGGGTTTCCTTTGGTAAATACGACGGTATGACTTGACCTATAGTAACACATCAATGGTACTTATTGCGGAAACTGGCTTTTGTCCAGCCCCGGAATAATCCGCAATGCATTCTTGTAATAGATTTTCTTGAGAATCTCGTCGGGCAGTCCCATGCCGTACATACGCCAGAACGCGTGGTATTTTTTGTGGTAAGGAAAGTACTCGTCGTTGGTTTCAAGCACCCGGAAATAGGTAGCGTATTCGCTCGGCACCCAGCTGTCTTTACCAAACAGAATCCGGTCCTGATACTTCTCGAAGAACTGGCGTGAGGCCCGTGGCTGACGGCCCAGCTCGGCAATGACAGCTCCAATCTCGACGTTCATGTTCGGGAATACCTGCATCAGGCTATCCAGTTTGGCCAGGTCATTGGGGTACCAGCCCATGTGTGCGTTGATGAAGGTCGTTTTGGGGTGCTTCCGAAAAACGTTGTGCTGTTCGGCAATGAGCTTCTCCCAGGGAACGGGGTCATTGGGCGAGCGTTTGCGGCCGGCATGGAGTTTGAGTTCGAGCCAGCGCTCATTATAGCGATCCATCGGGTCCCAGAACGATTTCGGGTCGGCGGTATGGATTAGCACCGGAATGCCCAGCTGTCCGCATTTGGCCCAGATCGGGTCCAGTCGCGGATCATCGACCCGAATGCGCTGGCCTTTTTCATCTTTCACGCTAAAACCCAGCGATTTGTAAATCTTCAGCCCTTTGGCTCCGGCTTTCACGTCGGCCTCGAGCGTTTTTACGGCCTCATCGGTCCAGCCCGCCTTGCCAATGTCATCGAAGTTGATGTTGGAGAACAGGATAAGCCGTTTCGGATTCGTTTTCTGGATATTGGTGGCCGCTGCGGTAAAGAACCGGGTATTTTCGGCTACGTTGCCCCAGCCGCGCCCGCTCAGGTTTACCATCACCTGCATGTTGAGGCTGTCCATCTGGGCCACCAGCGGCCGCAGGTCGGCCTTGTCCATCTGGAACTGATGGTTGTGCACATCGATAAACGGAAACTTGGCGCGGGTCAGCTTATGCTCGGGTACCTTCAGCGTCGATACCGGATCGTACTCCTCGAACCCCAGCGGCATATCGGCCGGTTTCTGAGCCCGCACAATCGGGGCGTTCAGCATAATGAGGGCGAGGGAGAATGGTATTAGTTGAACCAGGCGATTAACCATGCTTTAGCGAATAATTCGGTTATAGTGAATTTATGAGGATAATTTCGGAGGGATCTGTGAGCGCAATCGTTCCACTAGAGCATATACCCGAGTACAGGGGTTATGATTAGCATAGTCTGTTCGTCCTGCAAACTGCTGTTCCAACTGCCTGGCTCGTTTAATTGCCTGTTCTTCGTTTCCGAACTGCTTTAGTAGATTGTATACATCCTGACTGTTTTTGTCATACTGATACGATTTACCCATGCATCGACTAAGCTCCTTCTCCAGCAATTTCTGGTAGTGTTCCCGGCGGATAGCCTGCTGAAAGTGCTGAAAATGGAGGAGGTACCAAAGCTCGAAGGCTTCGTTACTCCATGCACAATATACCCCCAGTTCCTGAGCTTTGGCAATAGCATTATCAAAATTTTGGTTGGGGAAGCTATCGCGGTCGAACACCGTCCAAGTCTCATCGATTACGCGCCCCGGCTGACTTTCAATACGGGCTTTTGCTTTAAGTGCTTCGTTGATGACACCCAACGTATTTCGGCCTGTTCCCTCAATCGACAGGTCAATTAATTCCAGCACGTGGGGCGGAAGGTTCTTTTTTAAGCCTTCAAAGTACAAAGGCTCGGTTTTAGTGCCCTCGCAGACAATGAGATAAAAGCGCCGTTTCGGACGCGCGTTCTGAAGACGTTTGGTTTCCTGTCGTTCAAACCGTTTTTTGCTGGCATTATCAATTTTCGCTACCCGGGCCATGCTGAAACAGTTTGGAGAAGTCACCAATGTAGGGAATAGCCCCGTAGCGGCCCTGGATATAGTCCGTCTCGAATGACCGATCTTTACGGACTTTAGTACCGTCTTCTTCTTTGTACTCGACCAACGAATACAGACAGGTGGCTCCGTATTGGTCCTTCTCGGTAAACCAGATCTGGTCGCGCCGAAATTGCCCGTCGGTAAGCAGGTTTGTATCGTGAGTGGCGAAAATCAGTTGCGCGTTTTTTGGGTTGGTTTCCGGGTTGTTGAACAGTCGGATAATGGCCTGTGTAAGAAGTGGATGGAGTTTAGCGTCGAGTTCGTCAATAACTAGTATTCCATGACGCTCAATAGCTAAATAAATTGGGGCTAACAGGTCGAAAAACTTATTTGTACCGGATGACTCATTTTGAGCTAAATCAAGTTCGACATCATTTATATATAAATTATCAGCATTGTATTGTTTGTGTATTGTCTTAATCGCTACTGTTTGCTTGCCACTCAGGAGGTCATAAAAAAGTTGTTGATTTTCTAACGAGAACCCTGACAGATAATCTTTATCCATTTCCCCTTTTTGGGGAGTAAAGTTCAAAAAACCAAAGTTCATATTATTGACAATAGCTGTCAACTCATCTTTAACGGTGGGGGCTTCAATAAGTCTTAGTAGGTGTTTACGATATTTATCATGATCAATTCCAGAAGTATAAAGAACATGATTGAACCAACTCACGATTTGCTTAGCTAATGGCCCGTTAAATTGATCGCAGACTGATAAGAACAAAGCATTAGTGCGTGTTCTTTCTTCAAGGCCCCGGCCCTCCCTAAAATCTTTTGATACTTCTATTGTGTCATTATCGCGAATGAAAAGTACTCTCTCTTGTAATTTCTTTGCTTCAAAAAGCCATTCTGCCTTCACCGCATTTGCGTCTACCTCAAATCCATAGCGGAACTGGCTTTGTTCAATTAAAAAGACAACTTCAAAGTAGCTAGGCTGCTTTGCCGTCTCAGTGTTTAGTAAAAATGGTTGAACCACAATTTCATCAGTCGACTGGCGTTGGGCTGAGGTCCGTAAGATAGAGACCATATCGCCAATAGCCTTCAGCAAATTCGACTTGCCGCTGGCATTAGCTCCGTATATAGCCGCACTTCTCAGTAATTTTTGTCGGCCGGCTTCAAAGACACGTTCGGGAAACTCGCTGATGCCTGATGCATCCATCCGTAAGGTCTGGCGTTCCTTTATTGACAGGAAATTGGCGACGCTGAATTCAACTAGCATAAAACCAGAGTCTAAAATGATGAAGCAAATACGTATAGATGCACAAATACGCGTTATTTGTAAATTAGCGCTACGCAGTGGGCGGCTATGCCTTCCTGCCGACCTACGAAGCCCAGGTGTTCGGAGGTGGTCGCTTTGATGGATATGTCGTCTTCCGGAATTTGCATGACCCCGGCCAGGCAGGTTTTCATCGCCGGGATGTGCGGGTTCAGCTTCGGCTCCTGCAGTACAACCGTTACGTCGACGTTCGAGACTTCGTACCCCGCTTCCCGCACCATCCGCAGCACTTCGGCCAGCAGCACTTTACTGTCGACGCCTTTCCAGCGCGGGTCTTTATCGGAAAAGTGATAACCGATGTTGCGCATGTTGGCGGCCCCCAGCAGGGCGTCGCATAAAACGTGGCAGACAACGTCGGCATCTGAATGGCCAAAGGCGCCGTGGGTATGCGGAATCTGAATGCCGCCGAGCCAAAACGGGTGACCTGCTACGAGTTTATGGACATCGTAGCCCTGTCCGACCCGGATTTTCATGCAACGCGGTAATATAAAGTCGAACAATTCTCGGGACGCAGTACCTGCCGGGCCATCTGCTGCACATCGTCGGGTGTGACGGCCTGAATGTGGGCGGCTTCCTGGTTAACCAGTTCGGGATCGCCCGCGTTGGCCGCGTAGGCCAGGTTCATGGCGCGGTTCAGCAACTCGACCTCCGAGAAGGCCAGCGTGGCTTCGGCCTGGTTTTTCACCTTGGTCAGCTCTTCGTCCGGAACAGCCTGATCGATAAACTCCTGAATAACCGACTCAACAGCTGCGTCGGCTTCTTCGAGCGAGATGCCTTCGTTCAGCGTACCCTGTACGACCAGCAGGCCGGGATCGAGCGACGAGGTGATGTACGCGCCTATGTTGCTGAAGAGCGGATTGTCGCGCAGGAGCTGCTGATACAGACGCGATGATTTACTGCGGCCCAGCATGTCGCTGAGGAGGTCGGTGGTCTGGAAGTTCGGCTCGAAGCGACCCGGCATGTGCCAGGCTTTGTAGAGTGCGTTGAGCGGTACTTTAGCGCTGGTTTCCAGTTTGCGGGCTTCGTGCTGCACCGCTTCCTGCGGGAGCTGCCTCACATAAGGAGCCCCGGCCGGAATAGTCGCAAACCAGCGGGCACATAGCTGTTTGACCTCTTCGACGGTTACGTTGCCGGCTACGACCAGGACCGCGTTGTTGGGCAGGTAGTAGCGGAAGAAAAAAGCCCGCACGTCGTCGAGGGTCGCGTTTTCGATGTGGCTAATGTCTTTGCCAATGGTTGCCCATTGGTATGGATGTTGCTGATAAGCCAGTGGGCGCAACTTCAGCCAGACATCGCCATATGGTTGATTCAGATACCGTTGCTTGAACTCTTCGATGACCACTTTCCGTTGCACCTCCAGCACCTGGGGGTCAAACGACAGACTCAGCATCCGGTCCGACTCGAGCCAGAAGGCGGTTTCGAGGTTGGCGGCTGGCAGCGTGATGTAATAGTTGGTGATATCGGGACTGGTAAAAGCATTGTTCTCGCCCCCAACGCGTTGCAGCGGCTCGTCGTAGCTCGGGATGTGTTGCGAACCGCCGAACATCAGGTGCTCGAACAGGTGCGCAAATCCGGTCCGGCCGGGATCTTCGTCGCGCGAACCGACGTTGTAAAGTATATTGACAGCGGCCAGGGGAGTGGTGGCGTCTTCATGGACAAACACCCGGAGGCCGTTGTCCAGCGTAAACTGTTCGTACTGAATCATGAATGAAAACTTTTGCGTATAGCCCTCGTTAGATAATACGCACTCAACAAAAGTACGGTTCCGGCCGTACAGAATCAACCGCTATACGTTGACACCGTTCTCTGTACATTTTCGCTTCTTCATCGGGCTCCTGCTGCTGGTTTTGCCCGGACTGGCTCCGGCCCAGGTGCTGACCGACCCGGCCGCCCAGCAAACCGTTCAGCGCGTGCTGGACAATATCTATAGCATGGAGTTTACCCAGGCTGATGAACAGATCCGGCAGATTCGCGCCCGCTATCCGCAGCATCCGATCGGGCCTATCCTGCTGGCTACCAAGCTGGAACTGCAATACGTGCCCATTCACGAGAACCCGGCGGCTAAAGCCCAGTTCATACAGGCGGTTGGGCAGGGTCTCGACCTGTCGAAGCGCCTGCTCGACCGAAACGATAAGGATCCGGAAGGTATCTTCTTTGCGCTGACGGCGCACAGCTACCTGGCCGCGCTGTATAACAACCAGAATGAAACGATTAAGGCCGTCGGGGAGTCGCGCAAATCGTACGGGTACCTGAAAGATGGTTTCCGGCTCACGGACAAAAACCCCGACTTTTATTTTACAACGGGTTTGTACAACTATTACGTAGAGCGCTACCCCATCGATCATCCGGTTGTGCGGCCGTTTATGGTATTTTTCGATGACGGCGATATGGCCCTGGGCCTGAAGCAGATGGAGATTGCTGCCAAACGGGCGCTGTTCATGCGGGCCGGTGCCAACTATTACCTGGCGCATGTGCTCCTGAAACACGAAACCCAGCCGGGCCGGGCGGTTGTGTTTACCAAATATCTGGCCGATAAATACCCCAATAACCCGTTATTCGGGATGATCAACGCCGAAGCCCTGTTGCTGGCTGGTCGCTATGCCGAAGCGCGGCCCTATGTACAGCGCCTGAAGCAGATGAGCAACCAGCAGTTGCTGCCCCTGGCCGTGTATACGTTCGATGGGATACTGGCCGAGCAGGCCGACCGCGACGATAAAGAAGCGGCCAGCGCGTACCAGGTCGCCCTCCGGCAACCGGTCAATGCGGCCTATACGAAGGAGTATCAGGCCATGGCCTATGCCGGTCTGGCCCGCATTGCGGCCCGCAGCAACAACCAGCAAACGGCAAAGCTGTATTACAAAAAGGCGCTGGCCGTAGCGCAGTACAAATCGCTGATCCGGGAGGCCCGGGGCAAGTAAATGCCTTTTCGTACGGAAGTCCCCCGTTGCTGCGTTGATTTCGGTAGCTTCCGGTTAGTAGTCGACCTCCAGGTTGAGGGCCTGACGCAGGTCGTGCAGGGCCGGGTTTTTCTCGGCCAGGTAGTTGTACTTATCCTGCGGGCTGTAAATCATTTTCTTCACTTCCTGAAGTCTGACTTCGTGTTCAACCTGTACCTGGCTATTCTGGAGCTGGTTGCGCAGGTAAGTGACCAGCTCTACTTTGAAGTCGTTCAGGATGCCTACCTGCAGGGTGTTGTCGAGCGTTAGCCGAACGGTCAAGCCGTCGAGTTCAATGTCGCGGTTCAGGATCAGCTGTTCGCTGGCCGAGTCATTCTGTTGCTGGCGAAGCCGGGCAAACGACACCCAGGCTGACCGTAGCTGATCGAAATCAAACGGTTTGTCGGGGCGGGTGGGGGCTGCCGGAGTGTCGGTCTCGGCTTCGGTCGCTGGCCGGGCCATGGTGGTGGTCAGCGGCACCGTCGACCGAAGCTTGCTGGTAGCGGGTCGCGCTGGCGGAACCAGGGCGGGCTTGGTCGGGCGGTCGGCGGTAGCGGTAACCGGAACGGGGGCTACGGGCACCGGCTCGACCGGTCGCCGGTCAGGGACGGGGGGCGCATACGAGGTTGGGCTGGCCGGCTGGCCGTTGGCGGGCGTTGCCGGGTGGTATCCATTGACGGGTTCGCTCGTAAACGGGTGTGACTCGATCAGGACGGGTGGGTCGGGTGCGGGGCTATCAGGCGTGGGCTGTAGCTGGCTGCGTATCGGTCCGTCGTTTTTTTTTTCGCCAACGGGGTCTCCGCTGGCAGGGTGGCTGGCCGGGTGCGATCCGTTTGTCGACAGGGTCGGTATAGCTTCCCAGTCCAGTACGTTGCGCAGGTTGGCCAGCTTCATCAGCCACAGTTCGGTATGCAGCCGCTGGTCTTTGGCCGCTTTGTAGTTCATGTCGCACTGACCGCCCAGGCTGAGGGCCGACAGCAGAAACGACATGGGGGCGCGGGCCGCCTGGTCGAGGTACTGCCGCCGAACGTTTTCCGTTACCTGAAGCAGCTGAACCGTGGCCGCATCCTTACAGACGAGCAGGTCGCGGAAGTGGCGGCAGAGGCCAACGATGAACTGGTGACCGTCAAATCCTTTGCGCAGGATTTCATCGACCGTTAGCAGGCTTTGCGGCAGGTTACCCGCCAGCAGCAGATCGGTCAGCTTGAAGTAGTAGTCGTAGTCGAGAATGTGCAGGTTGTCCAGCACGTCCTTGTACCGAATGATTCGGTCGGCTGCGAAGGTTACGTTGAGGTCGAACATCGACAGCGCATCCCGCAGGCCGCCGTCGGCTTTCTGGGCAATCAGGTCCAGCGCTTCGGATTCGGCGGTGATGCCTTCCTGGCTGGCTATTTTGGCCAGATGCCCGGCAATGTGTTCCGGCTGTATCCGGTTGAAATCGAAGATCTGGCAGCGCGACAGAATCGTGGGCAGAATCTTGTGTTTCTCGGTGGTGGCCAGAATGAAAATGGCGTAGGCCGGCGGCTCTTCCAGTGTTTTCAGGAAGGCGTTGAAAGCCGCCGACGAGAGCATGTGCACCTCGTCAATGATATAAATTTTGTATTTGCCCGACTGGGGTGGATAGCGTACCTGATCGATCAGGTTCCGGATATCCTCGACCGAGTTGTTCGAGGCCGCGTCGAGTTCGTGAATATTGAAGGAAGCATTCTGAGAAAAGCTGACGCACGACTCGCACTGGTCACAGGCTTCGCCCTCGGGCGTCAGGTTTTGGCAATTGATGGTCTTGGCCAGAATCCGGGCGCAGGTGGTCTTGCCAACCCCGCGCGGCCCGCAGAAAAGAAACGCCGAGGCTAAATGATTGGTCCTGATGGCATTCTTGAGGGTAGTCGTAATATGCTCCTGACCCACGACGGTATCGAAGGTAGCGGGGCGGTACTTGCGGGCCGAGACCACGAAATTTTCCATACTGCAAGTTAGCAGGTCGGGGGCGGATTTCAAATCTCCGCTCCACAATGTGGACAGCGTTGCCGGGGGCTGCCTTTGCGGGTTCGCATGTGTTCCGAGAAACCCGATACCAGGATACTGGTTGGTAGTGCAAACAGCATAATGCCCATCATAGCCGACAGACCACCAATGAGTTGACCCAGGGGCGACACCGGGTAAACGTCGCCGTAACCGACGGTGGTCATGGCGCTGGCCCCCCACCACATCGTAGCCGGAATGCTGCTGAATTTATCGGGCTGAATGGGGTGCTCTACATAATACATGACGCTCGATACGATGATGAGCATGAACACCACGAAGGTGAGCACCAGAATCAGCTCTTCTTTCTTATCGTTGATGACGGCCGCAATGACCCGGAAGGCATGCGAGTATTTCGAGATACGAAACAGCCGGAAAATGCGGAACAGGCGCAGAATCCGCACAACGGCCAGGTCGGTAGCAAACAGCGTAAAGTAGAACGGGAAAATAGCCAGCAGGTCGATAATAGCCCGGGTCGAGACAATGTACCGAAGCCGTCCCCAGAACCAGTGATGGTACCGCTCGTTCTCGACGCATACCCACAGCCGAACCAGGTATTCGATTGTAAAGAACCCGACCGAAAACAGCTCAAAGTCGTAGAAAAGCCGTTCGTAGCGCCGGTTATAATCGGGCACCGTATGCAACACGATGGCAAGAGCGTTCAGCGTAATGATCGACAGTAGTACGCTGTTAAAAATCAGGCTGATACCCCGGCGTTTGCCCGTCGAGGTTTCCAGAATCCGGTAAAGATTTTTGCGGAGGGTAAGCATGGCCGTACGGTTGGTCCATCGCAAGCTACGCAGCAAATTCATAACGTGCCAGACTCACCTGGAGCCAGCCCGTCTTATTGTGAGCAGCAGGATAGTAGCCGCCCCTGCCGCCAGTAAACCGGCCCCCAACCCAATGGTCGGAGCCGCCAGATGCAGCAGGGCATTGCCCGCTAGAAACGTACCCGCAATGTCGCAGAGGTTCACGAAAGCCATGTAGGTAGTAAACTGGGAGCCTTCGACGCCTTTCCGGCAAATGGCCATCAGAACGGGCATGGCGGCCGCACTGATGGCCGGGTCCATGAAATAAAGGGCGACCAGCCCCGTCTGGGCCAGCGGCCGCTGTATCCACTGCGCCGACAGCAGGTTGAACCCCAGCAGATAGAGGGCAACCATGAATACCATCAGCACCAGCAGTCGGCGCGCTCCGACCCGGTCGGCCAGATACCCGCCGGTCAGGGCAATGATGGTAGCGACCACCATGCCGTACGTCCCCGTCAGTACCGACAGGTCTTCGTCTTTCCAACCCAAGTTGTCGATCAGGTGGTGATTATAAGCCCGGGCAAAGAGCGATACGCTGGTATAAGCCATCAGGATAGCGCCGAACAGCAGGATACTCTGTCGGGAGAGAAGTCCTCTGAACAACTCGGTTATCAGCCAGCGGAACGTATAGTCAGGCTGCTCAGCCTGGCGGACAACCGGTTTCGGCGGGCGTTGGCTGCTGCGCCGGGTCCAGGATGGAAACAGCTGATCGCCGGGTCGTTCGCGGATGAACAGCATCAGCAGGACGCCTGTCAGCAAACAGCCCACCTGCGCCAGGGCCGCCCCATGAAACCCGTATCGGCGCAGGAGTACGGCAAAAACGGCCGCCCCAATGCCGGTACCGATGAGAAACCCGGCTCGCATGAAGGCATTGACGCGGCCCCGTTCGTCATCAGGAATAACGGTAATGGCCATGGCATCGACGCTGGCGTCCTGAATGGCGGCAAATACACTCCGGGCGCAGAACAACCAGCCCAGCAGGCCAATGTCGGCCACCGGATTACGTACGGCCAGTAAGCTACAGGAAGCCAGCACGGTCATCAGCTGCGACCCCACCACCCAGGGCTTGCGACGGCCCAGGGGCGAGTGCTGAAAACGGTCGATGAGCGGACCCCAGATAAACTGAAACGCCCACGGCAATCCGATGATGGCAATGAACGAACCGACCCGGTCGGGGCTGACCCCTTCGGCCGTAAAATAGTTGGCCAGCGCCGTTAGGTAGAAGCCCGACGGAATGCCCTGCATGACGTACAGATAGAAAAAAACACCGTAGCGAAGCGGTCGGCTCTGGCTGAGTGTCAGGGCATAAGCAGGCGGGGTAAAAGACGGAGCCATTCGTAACGTTGACAGCGGATCGGCATGATTCGTGATGCCGCGAACTAGCTGTACTCGCTGTCGTGGACTTATGTTTTTGCCAGTTGCGAACTATCCTGTAAAAAAACCGTTTAATCTATTGCACGACCCGGATAATATCCCGAACATTGTCCGCGTTATTTGCGCACAACCGATGGCCAAGCTCGTTTTCATACCGACCTTCTTCCATACTACGCCATTTCGGTTTAGGTCCGAAAGGACCATATAGCTCTGTCTGCCTACGTGGTGGACTCCCCTCGTCTTTTTTTCTAACTTTTTTTGTAACCCCTACGGATCACACCGTCTCCGCGTTGCGGCTCATACCCGCCTGATAAACGACGATGATAACGCCCGAAATAGTCAACGATCAATACATGGTGCAGGTTGCCAGCGAAAACCACCTGCAACTGGCCGAAACAATCTGCCGCGAAATGGAAGAAAGCGCCAAGGCCCGGGGAACCGGTATTGCCAAGCGTTCGCCCATTTACGTTATGGAAAAAATGCTCGAAGGTAAGGCCATTGTGGCCACTACGCTGGCGGGCGAATGGGTTGGGTTTTGCTATATCGAAACCTGGGAACACGGTAAGTTCGTAGCCAACTCCGGCCTTATTGTTCGTCCCGAGCATCGGAAGAGCGGCATAGCTACGCGCATCAAAGCCAAGGCGTTCGAGCTGTCGCGGAGTCGCTTTCCCAACGCCAAGATCATTGGTATTACCACTAGCCTGGCCGTAATGAAGATCAACTCCGATCTTGGTTATCAGCCGGTTACGCTCAGCGAATTGCCAGGTGATGAGGCCTTCTGGAAAGGCTGCCAGACCTGCGCCAATTTCGATATTCTGACCCGTACCAACCGCAAGCACTGCCTCTGCACCGGTATGCTCTACGATCCGGAAGAGCATAAGAAACCGGAACAGAAAACCGAGAACTGGAACTTCCTGAAAGAGTCGAAACTGTACGAGCGCTGGATGCGGATCAAAGAGCGTATCCTGCTCCGGTTACAGCACGACCGCTCCCGTTCCCGCAAAACCGAGCGTGAGCTGGAAACCGCCTGATCATCAGAGCTTCATCATACCAGAAACGCATTCCGAAAAGTCGTCTTCAGCCCGCCTGAAGACGACTTTTTTGCGTTCGGAAAAGATCTATTCAACGGCCCGTTTTTCGGTTATTCTGGTCCGAAAAATGGATGGAAAGTAGCGCATAAATTCGTATTTTAGAGTGTCTGTACAGCGCAGCTGAAAAGCGCCTTTTCTTTCTCTATTCCTGAAAAAATTATGAAACGAATTTCGTTACTTGTTTACGAAGATGCGGTTTTGTCGTCGGTTTCCGGCGCTATCGACTTGCTGCTGGCTACCAATGGGTATTTGCAGCAATTAGGCAAATCGCCGGCATTCAGTCTGGAACTGGTCAGCGAAAAATCGAAGCATATTCAACTAAACGTACCCGCTCAACTGATCTGCTACAAAACGCTGGATGAGGTAACAGATACGGATCTTATCCTGGTGCCTGCCTTCTACGGAAGCCCCGATCTGGCCCTGGCCGGGAAAGCCGGTATGCTGGACTGGCTCCGGACCAAACACGCAGCCGGTATCGAGATTGCCAGTCTGTGTCTGGGTAGTTATCTGCTGGCCGAAGCCGGTATTCTGTCCGGAAAAGCCTGTACGTCGCACTGGATGGCCATCGATGACATGCAGCGACGCTATACCGATGTGCAGGTTCTGGCCGATGCCGTCGTGACGGATCGGGATGGCATCTATACCAGTGGCGGGGCTTTACTATCGTGGAACCTGATTCTGTACCTGATCGAGAAGTTCTGCGGGCACGAAGTGAGTATCGGGGTGAGCCGTATGTTCAACATCGATCTCGACCGGTCCAGTCAGGCTTATTTTGTTGTTTTTCAGGGCCAGCGGCAACACGAAGACGAGGCCATTCTGAAGGCACAGACCTTCATCGAAAAAAATTACCACCGGCCTATTTCCGTCGATCAGATTGCCGAACAAACCAATATGAGCAAGCGGAATTTTATTCGCCGGTTTAAAAATGCGACGCAGAATACACCGCTTGAATATTTGCAGCGCGTCAAAATAGAATCAGCCAAAAAAGCGCTCGAAAAAAACGCAGATGATGTAACCTCACTGATGTACAACGCGGGCTACAATGATGTAAAAACATTCCGGAAAGTATTCAAGCAAATTACCGGACTTACGCCACTTGAATACCGGAAAAAATACAGCCGCAGAAACGTAGCTACCGTCTGATGGTTCGCTACTGGCCGGGGTGATAGATGCGTTTGGCCGTGCGCAGTACCTCCTGCTTGTCCAGCGTCATTGGCTTGGTTTTTTGAGCCGCAAACAAGGCCATCTGATCCGTGTAGTGCGGGCTATCGGGACGGCCCGACGCGCCGAAACAGTTGATGGTTTCGATCAGCGGCAGGCCCGTCCGGGGAAACCGCACCAGCGAAATGTACGATTCGCCCTGGCTGCTCCGAACCTGGCCCTGCCGGTAGGGGCTGGCGTATATGGAGGCCAGTACATCGGGTATCCCCCAGATCGGCAGCTCGGTTTTGCCCCGAACATGTTTCTGGTAATCGCCCAGCGCGATGTCGGTCCGGCCGAAGTGTTTCCGGAGATAGGCCTGCACATGGCGCAGTCCGGCCGCGCATTCGTCGGCCGTGAGTACCGTTTTTTCCGTTGTCTGTTTGCTGAGCTTATCCTGCCAGTAGCGATAAAAAACCAGGAAGGCAGCCGCACCCTGGCTGTTGACGGTGGCCTGCCGGTTCCAGGTGCGTATGGTGTAGATCAGGTCCCGAATATCCGGATACGCATCGGGGTCTAGCTCGAAGAGGGCATTGGCGTCGGGGCCCTGGGCGTACGAGAGCCGTTTGGGAAGTTGCAGATCGTACTTTATGCGTTTGAAGTCGGCGTAGCTGAGCTTGTCGTACTGGCTGATTAGCTCGCCGAACCGGACGCTGCGGTTCGTATTCCAGCGCTCGTAGCCCATGGTCCGGTCAAACGCATCGGGGTCGAGGTTATCGGCCGGCGCGGTAGCGTTGAAAGGGGTGTTGTTCATGTTGAAGAGATAGCCGCCGGGTGGGTTCAGGTACTGCGGAAAGTCAGCCAGCGGCCGGAAGCGGGTCCAGAGGGTGCGTGAGGTATTGCCGGGCAAGGTGCCACTCCAGTCGTAGTCCGGGTTCCGATAGGGAATCTTGCCGTTGCTGACGTAATAGATCGTATCGGCATCGGCATAAACGATGTTGAAGCCCGGAATAGCCGTCATGGTAAGCGCCTGCCGGAACTCGGAAAACGAACGGGCTTTGTTCATGCGGTACCACTGCTGCAGACCCCGCAATTCCTGATTGGCACCGGTCCGGATGGCAAACCAGCCCCGTTTGGTTTTGATGGTAGCGCCGTACTGGCTCCAGTAAGCTTTCCGGCCGATGGCTACGGGAATGCCTTTGACCCGCAGGCGAACCCGCTTCTCCTCCAGCGGCAGCCATTGCCCGTCGAAGAAATACTGGTTAGGATGGGCCTTGTCGGTCTGGAGCTGATAGATGTCGATTTTGTCCTGGTAGTTTACGGTATGGGCCCAGCCAAGGTGCTCGTTGACCCCGTGGAAAATCGTTGCTCCGCCCGGAAACAGGCCTCCCAATACGTTCCAGCCCTGTTCGCTGCACAAGTGGGCTTCGTACCAGGCCACGGGCCCTTCGAGCGGCTGGTGGGAGTTGATAGCCAGCATGGTCTGGCCTTCGGTGGTTTTGTTCCGGTGAACAGCAATGGCGTTGGAGCCGGTGTTTTTCATGAAGTCGACCAGCGGTACCTGATTGCCGTAGATGCGCTGCAGCGCCTGGTCTACGCCCGATATAACCGACAGCGATAACACCGATACCTTCAGGTAATCGCTCAGCGTGACCGGAAACGATCCGCGAACCAGCACCTCGGCCGGATGCGCCCGGGCGTAATCGTTCAGGCCCTGCAGGTAGCCGGTAAGTACGGCTCTGAAGTCGGGATCCAGTGCTGTTTCGCCCCGTTCCTTTACCAGTTCGGGAGCGTGGAGCAACTCGACTACGTAATCGGCCGTGGCCCCCTGTTTCCCCAGATGCCGCCCCAGCATGCCTTTGGCGGGGAGTACCAGCAGCTGGATGGTCTTGAAATCATCTTCCGCATGGGCCCAGGCCAGCCCATAAGCTACTTCAGGGTCAGTTTGGGCAAAAATGTGCGGTACCCCATACGCGTCGCGGGCAATGGTTACGCGGGCGGGATCGATCTGGGCAAACAGAGCAATGGAGGTAATGTAACAAATCAGGAAAAGGGCAGGCGTTTTCATGCAGGAGGGGTTGGTACCGCTAAAGATAAAGAATAGCTGTTACCCCATACCGGCTACACTACGGCTCAGGTGACTGCCTGATGCAGGCGGGCGTAGGTCTATTTTATCCCAATGTTAAGTCCACTCGACTAATTTGTTAACATTTGGGTAACATTGGAGAACTGATCGACAAGGAAGTAAAAGCCGGGTGATGGGCGTAAAACACCTCTAAAGGGTATGTATGTGCCCAAAATCACGGGAACAAACGTAGCTTAGCTGTTGATGCAGGAAGAAACTTACTGACCGCTGAAAATTTTTATTCACATTTTGATAACATTGGGTTAATATTTGAGTAATATTGACATAACATTAGTCCTTACGACTCGGCAGAGGGATTTGGGCGAGTGGGCATTGTTCATCTGTAAAATAACGAAGTCATGAAAAAGTCCCTTTTTCTTCTTACGCTGGTAGGCTTCCTGGCGACGCAAGCCTACGCTACGCCGACAAAAACCCGCAAAACCAAAGCTCCCAAAGTCACGATGGAGCAGCAGTTAGCGAAGTACATTTCTTATCCCGACGCGCTGAGACCAAGTCAGCGGCCGGGTGTTGTTGTGATTCAATTCCGGGTCAATGCCGATAACGAGCTGTGTCAGCTTGAGGTATTCAGCCAGAATGAGCAGATAAATAATAGTCTTGTGAAGCAGCTGACCGGTAAGAAGCTGGCAGGGTACGGTAGCGATGCCGCCGAGCTGCATACCGTCCGGCTGCGCTTCCAGCCAGAATAACAGCGTTACGCGCTGGTAGAAACGGGTAGAACCAGTCCCACCGCAGGCCATACTGGCCGCGTTACGGCTCGGGGTTCTACCCGTTTTTTGTCAAACATTTCAGTAAAACGAGCGGTTGGCATGCCATAATCCGTCTTGTACAATGCCCCAACCCATTGCCCTCTGCTGGCTCCGGCGCGACCTGCGTCTGCACGATAATGCCGCGCTCTATTACGCGCTGAAAAGTGGCTACCCTGTTCTTGTCGTGTTCGTATTTGACCGGCTGATTTTGGATCGGCTCGAAGACCGGCGCGACCGGCGGGTCGAGTTTATTCACACCGAAATTCACCGGATCAACAAAGAGCTCATGGCGATGGGGTCGGGATTGGTAGCCCGCTACGGCGAACCGCTCGACGTGTTGCAGCAGCTGACCCAGGAATATACCGTAGCGGAGGTGTACGCCAACTACGACTACGAAGTATACGCCAAAGAGCGCGACGCCCAGGTTCGTGACCGGCTGGCCGAACGGGGTATCGAGTTCTATACCAGTAAAGACCACGCGCTGCTGGACCATGACGAAGTGCTGACCGGCAGTGGATCGCCGTATACCGTCTTCACGCCCTACAGTAACAACTGGCTGAACAAACTGGACGATTTTCAGCTTCAGTCTTACCCAACCGAGTCCTACTTCCAACACGTTTATCGGATTGCCCCCCCCGAGATTCCGACGCTGGAAGCGATGAATTTCAAGCCCCTGGGCGAGTCGTATCCTAAACCAACGGTTTCGGCCGAGTTGCTGCAGGCTTACCAGAAAATGCGCGATTATCCGGCCCAGGCCGGTACCAGCGAGCTGGGTATTCATTTGCGGTTCGGCACCATCAGCATCCGTGACCTGGCCCGGCAGGCTAAAGCAACATCGCTGACGTTTCTAAAGGAGCTGGCCTGGCGTGATTTTTATTTCCAGGTGCTCGATCATTTTCCACACGTAGAGAAACACGCTTTCCGGCGCGAGTACGACCGTATTCAGTTCCGTAACAACGAAGCGGAGTTTGAGCGGTGGTGTGCGGGCGAAACGGGTTACCCCATTGTCGACGCGGGCATGCGGCAGCTTAACGAGACGGGCTGGATGCACAACCGCGTCCGGATGATTGTAGCCAGCTTTTGTATCAAGCATCTGCTGATCGACTGGCGATGGGGCGAAGCGTACTTTGCCCGGAAACTCCGCGATTTCGATCTGGCGGCCAACAACGGCGGGTGGCAGTGGGCTGCGGGGTCGGGCGTTGATGCGGCTCCTTATTTCCGGGTGTTCAACCCCACGTTACAGGCGCAGAAGTTCGATCCCAAAGGCGAATACATTCGTAAATGGGTGCCGGAATTCAACAGCTTTGGCTACCCGGCTCCCATGATCGATCATGCGTTTGCCCGGCAGCGCGCCATCGATACGTACAAACGGGAGTTGGCACGCCCCTGAACCAGACCCGAATCGGGCCGTGGGGTTACAGTTTCCATTGAACAACCCAGCCGGGTTTAACGACCTTGGGGCAGGGAATGCCGGCGAGCCCGGTGCTGGGGTTGATAGCCGTCAGCACCAGCGGAATAGGTTGCCTGGTAGCGGGTGAAATGGCTTTGGTAACGCGCAGGAATAAATTGCCCCTGGCATCAATATCATCAACCACTGCGTAGAGCAGGCCGCCCGCTTTCAGTTCGTCTCCGTCGACCGTGATATCATCCAGTAGAGAAAAAGCCCAGCTCTGGCCTATTTTCCGCTGCCCGGCCCGAACCAGCTTCGCCGACACGTCGCCGAGAAATACGGGTGTGGTAGCGGGTTTGTCTTTCAGTAACTGGGCCAGCACACTATCCATCACCAGGGCTTCACTCCGACTGGGCGGAGCTATGTCCGATGTTTCGATGGGAGTGCCTACCGGTTCGGGGTCACTATCCCGAAGCCAGCCCATGCGCCGGGCCTGCTCGCGTTCGGCGTCGTAGGGATTGCCGGCCGAAGCCAGCAGCAACTCCTGGTTACCGAGTCCGTAGGCCGGGTTGGTAAACAGTTCTTTCATGGCCAGAATGCGGTACAGATAGTAGCCCGTTTCGGCATTCATGGTCATCGAGTAGTAATCGCGATGCCCCACGCGGGTAATCTTGCGCTCAACCATACCGACGCCCCCGTTGTAAGCGGCAGCGACCAGCGTCCAGGAACCCAGTTTCCGGTACAGGAATTTCAGGTATTTACAGGCCGCTTCGGTCGACTTGCGCAGGTCGGTACGGTCATCGTTACCCGGATCGATGCGCAGCCCCATATCCAGCGCCGTCTGGTCCATAAACTGCCAGTACCCAACCGCCCCGGCCGATGATACTGCATTGGCCTGCCAGGCACTCTCGATCAACGGCAGGTACTTGAAATCGTTCGGGATGCTATGCTTTTTCAAAATCGGCTCAATAACCGCAAAGAAGGGGGCCGAGCGGGCTTTGAGGGCGCTTAGATGCCGGGCATACCCCGAGCTACCGGCCAGGGCAATGGCTAGTTTGGCAGACACATCGGCCTGCTGGGTAGGCACCATTTCCCCGCAGAAGTGTGGCCGAACCAGACCCAGAGCCGGGCGAGGCTGCATAAGAGCCGTTCGGGTCGTACTTCCCTTTTTGGTAACCGCCTTCTTCTGGGCAACGGCCGCCGAAAACGACAGCACAATAAGGAAAAAGACCGGAAAGATACGTTGTGTTGCTGGCGTCAAAACAGTTGAGTGATAGTGTAACCCATTGACAACGAAGCGGAGCCGGGGTTTAGTTCGACCGGTCTATAAAGCTTTCCAGGTCAGAATCCAGCCTGACTTAATCTGGTCGACATCGGGTAATTTAATGCCGATACGTCCGGTGGAGGCATCAACGGCGCTCAGGGCCAGGTTGTAGGTGTGTTTCTCGCTGGCCGAATACAGTTTATCGGCCCGCAGGTACAGCCGGTTCGTTTTGGGGTCTATATCCTCAACAACCGCGTACAAAACGTCTCCTTCTTCTACTTCTTTGCCATCGGCCATACCGTCGCGGGTCAGGTGAAACACCCAGATTTGCCCCCTGATAAGACCTGTCGATTCGACCAGACGCGCCTTTATACCACCCCGGAACACGTCGGCCGCGTTGGGCAGCGGGATGTCCATATCGCGGGAGCTGGCTGTCGATGGCTGAACGGGCGTATTCAGGGCTGTGCGCGTGGCTTCGTCAACGACAACCTCCGGAATCAGCACCTCTTCTTCGCCGGTGTCGGGTGGAGTGGCCTCGCTCAGGTAGGCCATCATATGGTCCGGAATGATGGCCTGGTAAGCCTTGTAATTGGAAAATAATTCTTTAAACGCCAGAATCCGGTACAGGTACTTCCCCGTTTCGGCGTTCAGCCGGAGGTAATAATAATCGCGTTGCTGCTGTCGGCGGATGTTGCCCAGCAGGGCGCCGATGCCATTATTGTAGGCCGCAGCCGCCAGCGTCCAGGAACCCAGTCGGTTATACAGAAAGCGCAGGTACCGGCAGGCCGCGTCGGTTGACTTGACGAGGTCCTGTCGCTCGTCAGCACGGCCGTCTATTTTCAGGCCCAGTTCGCGGGCGGTAGCCGGCATAAACTGCCAGTACCCCACGGCGCCTTTGGGCGAAACGGCCAGTCCCGTAAGCGCACTCTCGACCAGTGGCAGATACTTGAAGTCGAGCGGTACCCGATGCTTGGCCAGAATAGGTTCGATGATTGGGAAAAAGCGGGTAGCCCGCTGCCGCATCTGATAGATAGCCCGGTTTTGGGCGGTGTTGCGTACCAGCGCCGAAACAAGTCGGCGCGCTACGGCTTCTTCATGTAAAGGCACTGACTCCCCGCAGAAATACACCGGCGGGAGCATTGACCGCAGGCCCGGATCAAACGTAGGTAGTACAAGTTCATTTCTTGCGTCTGCACCCGTATTCAGACCAGAAAGCTGCGGCCCGTACCCAGGATGAGACGATATACTAGCCACGACCAGTCCGGTCGCCAGTACTAAAGAGGCAGACAAGTTCATCGTACGGCAGGTAAAAGTGGTAACGCTCTAAGGTTGTGACTTAGATTTTAGTCTAGGGTTACACTATACTGTTACACTTTTTTTTGTTACTGATTAAAACAAAAATGGTGCCATCCATACAGGAACAGCACCATCAAACAGGATAAAATCAGAGCAGGATCTAGAGCCAGTCCCAGAAGTGTAATGGACGAATTCCTTCCCCTTTTTTCAACTGTAAAAAGCGGGGACGGCGGAAGCGAAGAACGGTCAGCCCCATCATCAGTTTCTTAATAGGCAACTTGTTGCTCGTGTCTTCGAGGCCCGCATCAGGATTGGTTTTGGCCGCGGCCGCCATCGCAATGAGTTGCTGGGTGTCAGAAGGAGTCTGGGTCAGCGCCCGATTGGGTCGTGGCCCCCAGGTCGGATCCGTATAGTCTTCGTCGACCAGCTCCACCGTTGGGGCGTCTTTGATCTTGCGCGGGGTGGCGAGTGGTTTATTCCAGCTTGGCAGCGGACGGGTCAGCTCGGCGATGGTTGAGTTCCGAAGCAGGAGCGTATACTGACGCGGGTTACTAAGCAGCTCTTTGTAAGCCAGAATCCGGAACAGGTAGTGGCTCGTTTCGCGATGCAGCCGGAGCCGGTAAAAATTGGAGTGCCCCTGCTGCTCCATGCGGTTCTGCACGTGGGTAATACCACCGTTATAGGCCGCGGCTACCAGGGTCCAGGAACCCAGTTCGCCGTAGAGCTGGTGCAGGTACCGACATACCGCTACGGTTGCTTTTTGCAGATCGTTCCGTTCATCAACGCCATTGCCAACTTTCAGACCGAGTTCGCGGGCGGTGCCGGGCATGAGCTGCCAATAGCCCGAGGCTCCTTTGGGAGATACGCAGTCATTGACAAGGGCGCTTTCGGCCAGCGGCATGAACCGGAAATCGCGGGGGATTTTGTACTTCCGGAGAATGGGATCGATGATGGGGAAGAAAGTCGATGCCCGTTTGCGAAGGTCGAACAGGCACTCCTGTTGAGCGCCGTATGTCCGGAGAGTTTGTAGCCACCGGCGCGATACGCGAGGTTCATCGACCGGTACTTCTTCACCGCAGAAATAGATGGGGAAAACGCGTTTGGTGGAGTCGACAACCAGCAGCGAGGGGTTGTCCAGGCCGTTCGACGACGGAAGTATTCGGCTCGTATCTGACCCGAAAGGGGGCAAACCAACGCCCGGTTTAAGGGCGGTCATGAGCAGTGAAAAGCCAACTTCTTTTATCAAAATAACGGTATTTGTTGTGACACATAGAGACGACAAAACCCGTGTGATTAGAACGGGTTTTTCGGCTCAATATGTACGAAGATACCTAGTCGGACGCTACTTACCAAACGGGTCATCTAAGAATTATCCAACGGTCCGGCCTGAATTTGTATTTTATCTGTTCAGAACCCCGGCTACCAGGGCCAGTTGGGTGTACGTATAACGACCGCCAAGCGCGTCGAAAACGGCTTTTAAACGACCCTCGGGCATACCAACTGCCGTAATTGCCTGCTCAATTTCCTGCTGTTCCGGCGGGGTTACCGCATCGGCCAGCAGGCCGTCCAGATCGATGTCGTAGCCCCCCCTGGACAGCTGAATCAAATGGCTCGCAATCGACCCCGGCGACAGCTGGCGTTCGGCGGCTATTTCATCAATACTGAGGCCCCGGTTGTACAAATCGAGCGTTAATAGCTGGGTCGATCCTTTGGGTTTTTCGCCCGACTCGGTCCGGCCCCGTACGTAGCTGACGATGACATCCAGAAACTGACGACCAAACAGCTGAAGCTTCCGTTCACCCACTCCACTCACGTTGCGCAGGGCGTCGGGCGTTGTGGGGCGCTGTCGGGCCATATCTTCGAGGGTCGTGTCGGTAAAGATGACGTAGGCCGGTACATTCTGCTGGTCGGCGAGTTGCTTCCGGATGGCGCGCAGTTGTTCGAAGAGATCGTCGCGCTGGGTTTCGGTTTTGGTCTTTGGTTTTTCGACCACCGCCTTTGGCACATCGTCGGGCCGGACGAGGTTGATCTTGCGACCCGCGTACAGCACTTGGCCGGCCAGAATGCCCCGGCGCAGCGCGTAGTGATTATCGTAGGCGATCTCGATCACACCGATGTTGATGAGCTGATGCAGGTAGCTCCGCCACTCGTCGAAGCGCAGGTCGCGGCCCGCGCCGTAGGTTTTGATCTGATCATAGCCACCCTGCAGAATAGCCTGACTGCGCGACCCCCGCAGAATATCGATCAGCAGGTTCATCGGTACGCGTTCGCCCGTTCTGACGATCGCCGACAGTGCTTTCTGGGCCAGTACCGTGCCATCGATGGTTACGCGCGGGTCGCGGCACACGTCGCAGTTGCCACAGGGTTCGGGGAGTTCTTCCGAAAAGTAGGAGAGCAGGATCTGCCGGCGGCAGGTGTGGGCGTCGGCATATTGCTGCATCCGCTCCAGTTTGGCCAGCTGAAGGTTGAGGTTGGCCGGGCTGTTTTCCGATAGCATGTCCTTGTAGGTAGCAACGTCGGCAAAGCTGTAAAACAGTACGGTCTGCGCCGGAGCGCCGTCTCGTCCGGCCCGGCCTATTTCCTGGTAAAAGCCCTCGATGTTCTTGGGCATGTTATAATGAATCACCCACCGCACGTTCGATTTGTCGATGCCCATACCGAAGGCAATGGTGGCGCAGATGATGCGTACGTCGTCGCGCAGAAAGGCATCCTGCGTTTTGGCGCGTTCGTCGGACGACATGCCGGCATGGTAGAAAGCCGCTCCGAAGCCTTTCTCCTGCAATTTGCCCGCCAGGGTCTCGCACGATTTACGGCTCAGGCAGTAAATAATGCCGGACGTGTCGGGTTTTTGCCGGAGCAGCCGTATAATCTGCTGAAGGCGGTTCTGGCCGGGCAGCACCTGCAGGCTCAGGTTGGTTCGGTTAAACGAAGCCAGAAAAACGGCCGGGTCGTTCATGCCGAGCCGTTGCGCAATATCCTGCCGGGTCAGCTTGTCGGCGGTAGCGGTAAGGGCAATGGTCGGTACGTCGGGGAAGTGTTCTTTCAGTACATTCAGCTGGGTGTACTCGGGTCGGAAGTCATGCCCCCACGACGAGATACAATGGGCTTCGTCGATGGCAAACAGCGACACCCGGATGCGTTTCAGAAAGATGAAAAAGGCGTCGGTCAGGAGTTTCTCGGGCGATACGTACAGCAGTTTCAGCTTACCGCTGAGGCAGTTTTCTTCAATGTCGCGATGCTCCCGGCTGGTTTGGGTGCTGTTGATGTAGGCCGCCGGGATGCCGTTCAGGTGCAGGGCGCCAACCTGATCCTTCATGAGAGCAATCAGGGGCGATACCACCACTGTAACGCCGGGCAGCATCAGGGCCGGAATCTGGAAGCAGACCGACTTGCCGCCCCCGGTCGGCATAAGAACGACCGTATCCCGCCCGCTCAGAATAGACCGGATAATGTCTTCCTGCATGGGCCGGAAGCGGTCGTACCCATAATAACGTTTGAGAAAATCGACGGGCGATTGGTCGGTCAGTGTCATAGGAAACAGGCGCGTAGAGCTATCAAAAATACACAAAAAAGGGCGGAAGTCGTACAAGCGAATCAGGAGAGTCGATCACGGTTTATATACTTTATTGAAAATAATAGGTAGTTTTCGCGCCGGTGGCATTGAGTACCACCGTAACTTATCAATACCATCGTAACACTACATTCGTATGAAAAAGATGCTTGCCTGCTGGAGCCTGCTGCTCTGCCTCCTGGTTGCTTACCCTGGTTCAGCTCAGGACTCCAAACCCAAGAAAGAGAAAGCTAAAAAAGAGAAAACCAGTAAAAAAGACGAGAAACAGGACGCGAAAGCCGACCGGAAGAAAACCAAAGGCGACGACCTGGGCGCCAGCGAAAACAAATCTGACAAGAAAAAAGACAAGGCCGACAAGAAAGCCGATAAAGCCGACAAGAAAGCCGATAAAGCGGCCAAAGCCGACAACGTCGTCACGAAAGAAGCCAAAGCCGACAGCAAACTGGCCAAAAACGAACCCAAAACGCCCAGGGCTAAGCCGCGAGAAGAGAAAGCCTCGCCCGCCGATTACAAAGCTCCGGTTGATCGGAGTAGCAAAGGCCCCAACGGCGAAACCGTTTATACCGGTCCCCGTGGCGGTAAGTACTACATCAATAAAAACGGCAACAAGACTTACCTGAGTAGCTTGAAATAAGTGTTTTCCGTGGCCACGACCGGCGAAGGGTCGTGGCCACGGCTATTCTTCACCAAATTCAGTAGCCCTTGCCCAGCTCCACGGCATTCTCCAGCGACAGACCATCCTGAAAGCGGGACAGGTTGCGCAGGAACAAATCGACCTTACCGGCATCCTCGTTGGGCTGGCCACCGGCGGTGTGCTGGGTCAGCACCACGTTGGGTAGGGTCCAGAGCGGGCTGTCGGTGGGGAGGGGTTCGGTGGCGGTTACGTCCAGAACGGCACCCCCCAGCTGGCCGGTTTGTAAAGCCGCGATCAGGGCGGGTTCGTCGACGGTACTGCCCCGACCCACATTGGCGAAAACGCTGCCGGGTTTCATGGCGCCGATCAGCTCTGCCGAGAAAAAGCCTTTGGCCGAACCCGGCAGCGTACTGACAACGAGATCGGTAGTGGGCAGAGCCGCCTTCAGCTCATCGACCGAGTGGAGTTCGGCGGCCGGATCGGTGCGGGCCAGCAGCCGGACGCTACAGTCGAAGCCGAGCAGCATTTGCCGAACGGCCTGACCGATGGCTCCCGACCCCAGAATAATAACCTGCTTCCGGCGCAGCAGACCGAGTTTGGCGCGTACGGCTGAGCCCGACCACTGACGCTGACTCTGCAGAACGGCCAGCTCATCGATATGCCGATAGTGCGCCAGAATGCCCGCCACAATCGTTTCGGCGCAGGGCCAGGCAAAGTAATCGCCCATATTAGCCACCTGCGCTTTCACCTGCACCCCCTGATACCCATCAAAACCGGCAGAGTCGAGCTGCCAGTATTGCAACTTGATCGGCGGGTTGGTCCACCAGTCGGCCGGCGGGTTGCCCAGCACGATGTCGGCCGACCGGAAAGCCGGCTGGTATTGTTCGGCCGATAGCTCGTTCCGGAAAATCGGCTCAACAGCCTCGGGCAACTGTTGGCGTAGCTGGCTGCGGTAGGCCTGGTTGAGATTGGTATAAACAAATGCGATCATGGTAGTTGGCGAATGATACCTTACAATCCATTAATACCCAGAAGCAGGTTTGGGTTTGGGCACAGAGCCAGAAATTTTGCCCGGTCGGCTTCTGTACATACGCCGGGGAAGTCGCCCCGCAGCCCGAGCATATCGGTCATAAGCTGAAAATGCAGATGCGGAGGCCAGTCGCCGTTCTCGGGATAGGTGCCTATTTCGGCGATTTTTTCGCCGGCCCGAATCGGTTTCCCGTCATACAGGCCGTTGAGCGAAGCCCGCGTCAGGTGTCCGTACAGGCTGTAAAGCGGTTTCCTGCCGAAAGCTGGCAAAACGACCTCCCGATGTTCGAGAATGATAGTAGGGCCGTAGTCGCCGAAGTTATCATTATCCCGAAAGCTATGCACAATACCGTCGAGCGGGGCAAAAACGGGCGTACCGGCCTCCGCCCAGAAATCGATACCCAGGTGAATCTCGCGGGGTTCGGCTTGTTGTTGAAAGTGAGGACTACGGCGGTAAATGACCCGATGTTCGTTGTAGCCGCCCACGCCCACCCGCGCGCCCGCAGCCTGTAGCTGGCCAAACACATAATCGCTGAAACGGGCGGTATCGGTCAGGTCGAGGGGGAGCCGGCCCGCCCGCTGGTCAGGCACCAGATCGGGGTTCGTGGCCGACAGATCGAGAATCAGGTAAGGCTCGGTCTGGAAGTCGAAGGGGAGGAGCATAGGTCTGTATCGGCGAAAGTGTCCAAAAAGCGCACCGGGCGCAAAGATGGGGCAAGCGGGTGGAATCGTGACGGCTTTTCGGGCATTGGGAGTATCTTTACAGTTATTTTTTTCGTTTACATACCTATATTATTTGGTTTATCAACCGACTTTAGACCCACTTGCATGGAAGCAGTAAGTAATAAAACGGCCGGTCAGGCCACCCTTTTCGGGCATCCGATGGGGCTTTTCGTTTTGTTTTTCACCGAGATGTGGGAGCGGTTCAGCTACTACGGGATGCGGGCCATCCTGCTGCTCTTCCTGATCGATAACGTACGGGGCGGCATGGGCCTGAGCGAGCCGGAAGGGGCTGCTATCTACGGCATCTATACCGCATCGGTGTATCTACTGTCGCTGCCCGGCGGCTGGATTGCCGACAACCTGCTGGGTCAGCGGAAATCGATCTGGTACGGTGGTATCATTATTATGCTGGGTCATATCATTCTGGCCGTACCGGCGGGTCCGGGGCTGTTTTATGCCGGTTTGTGTACGGTGGCCATCGGCACCGGTCTGCTGAAGCCGAATATCAGCAGTATTGTGGGGGAGTTATACCCCGAAGGTGGCGCCCGTAAAGATGCCGCCTTTTCTATTTTTTACATGGGCATCAATACCGGCTCGCTGCTCGGCATCTCGATTGTGGGGTATCTGGGCGAGAAAGTGGGCTGGCATTATGGCTTCGGTGCGGCTGCAATAGCCATGTTTCTCGGCGTTATCACCTACCGTACCTTCGGGCAGCGCTACCTGGGCGATCGGGGCCAGTACGTAGCCAAGGAACCGACCGAAGCAGGGCAGTCGTCGAGTGGCAACCGGTCGATGCTGATCTTCGTGGCGGTGCTGGTAGCCCTGCTGGCCGGTTTGCAGCTGACGGGCGTACTGGACCTGACAACGGCGCAGGGGCTGGCCAAGGCCATGGGAACCATTATCTCGCTGATTGCACTGGGGTATTTCACGTACATTCTGGTAGCGGGTGGGCTCGATGCCACCGAGAAAAAGCGGGTAGTCGTGCTGTTTGCGTTCTTTCTGGCCGCGGCCATGTACTGGGCCGGTAACGAGCAGCAGGGCTCGTCGCTACAGATTTTTGCCAGCCGTTATACGGACCTGAACCTGTTTGGCTGGCAGATGCCATCGAGCTGGTTCCAGAATCTGAATCCGGCATTTATCCTCATTTTTTCGCCGGTGCTGGCCGGGCTGTGGGTGTTTCTGGCTAACCGGAAGATTGACTTCTCGGTACCGGCCAAGTTTGCCACGAGCCTGATTCTGCTGGGGCTGGCTTACGTGGTCATGATTGTGGCGGCAAAGCTGGCCCTGACCGGTGTGCGTACGTCGCCCCTGTACCTGACGTCGACGTATCTGTTCTTTACGCTGGGCGAGCTGTTCCTGAGTCCGGTAGGGCTGAGCGCCTTCTCCAAGTTGTCGCCGAAGCGGTATACCAGCCAGCTGATGGGAATCTGGTTCGTTGGGTCATCGCTGGGTAATCTGATTGCCGGACTCTTTGCGGGCGGATTCGACGAAGAAAACGTGAGCCAGATGCCGGAGCTGTTTCAGAGTGTAGCTCTGTTTACGCTGGGGGGAGGGGTCGTTATGTTTCTCTTCTCGCGGGTACTGAAAAAGTGGATGGGCGGTATCGAGTAATAGAACCAGTGCTGAACGGGTGCTGGTCTGGCCGGAAGGCTGGGCCAGCACCCGTTTTTATGTAGCCCCGGGAGGGGAAGCTGTTGCGTAGGGAGCCGGACACAGAAAAACCCCCAACCCGACTGGCGGATTGGGGGTCTGGGTATATCAGCAACATTGGCTGGTCAGCAGATGACTCGGGCCGAACGGCTGATAAACGTTATGCTTTGGTACCGTAACGCTTGCGGAACTTGTCCACACGGCCGGCCGTATCGAGCAGTACGTTCTTGCCCGTATAGAACGGGTGCGACTGCGAGCTAACTTCGATCTTAACGAGCGGATAGGTCTGGCCCTCGAACTCGATCGTGTCTCTGGTCTGAACCGTTGAGCGCGTCACGAATTTATAATCGCTCGACAGGTCGTGGAATACCACATCGCGGTAGTCCGGGTGAATGCCCTTTTTCATGATTTATTCTCAGTTTCTTGTCATCTTCTCGGTTTCCGTCCGAAAAGGATTGCAAAGGTACGGTCTTTTTGGTAGACCCACAAACGTTTTTGCGGCTTCTTTTACGGGTTAGAAATCAATCGAATAAAGTTGATCCGTTGCCTAATAATGGCGTAACAAACCGTTGCCTGAGTCGGGCTTTTCTTCTACCTTTCGGTACCGAATACCTCCTCTCGAGACCAGGCCCCGGCGCTGGTCCAGCCTGAAAAAATCGCTTAATTTTGTTTTGGAAAGAAGCAGCTGCCGTAACGGGTTGATAAGTATCTAGAAACGACGGCTTAACAATTTCTTAACCCTGGCGGTAGATTTGAATCTTTCTGTGAAACCAGAAAACACCCGAACCTTCAGGTGTGATTTTCTGTCTATTTGAACATAACTGAACCAGCTTACTGCGCGCATTTATCATTTCTTTATAGATAACCACTAATCCTAGAACGTATGTACGTAATCAAACGCGATGGCCGCCGGGAGTCGGTCAAGTTCGACAAGATTACCGCCCGCATTGAAAAGCTGTGCTATGGCCTCGACCCAGCCTATGTGCAGCCGGTTGAAGTTGCGATGAAAGTCGTGAACGGCCTCTACGACGGCGTTAAAACTACCGAACTCGATAACCTGGCCGCTGAAACAGCCGCGTCGATGACGACCAAACATCCGGACTACGCTATTCTGGCGGCCCGGATTGCCATCTCGAACCTGCATAAGGAGACCAACAAGTCATTTTCGGGAACGATCAAGCAGCTCTATCACTACGAGGACCCGAAAACAGGTGAGAACGCGTCGCTGATCTCGCGTGAGGTATATGACGTAGTACGTAACAACGCAGCCCTGCTCGACTCAACCATCATCTACGACCGCGATTACGGCTATGACTATTTCGGCTACAAAACGCTCGAAAAATCGTATCTGCTGAAAATCAACGGCCGCATTGCCGAGCGCCCGCAGCACATGCTGATGCGCGTAGCCGTCGGTATTCATATGGAAGACGTTGAGGCCGCCATCGAAACCTACAACCTGCTGTCGGAGAAGTGGTTCACCCACGCTACGCCTACGCTCTTCAACGCTGGTACGCCCAAACCGCAGATGTCGAGCTGCTTCCTGCTGACGATGAAAGATGACAGCATCGATGGCATCTACGACACCCTGAAGCAAACCGCCAAGATCTCGCAGTCGGCGGGCGGTATCGGTCTGAGCATTCATAACGTTCGGGCTACGGGTACCTATATCAAAGGCACCAACGGTACCTCGAATGGTATTGTACCGATGCTCCGCGTTTTCAACGATACGGCTCGCTACGTTGATCAGGGGGGTGGTAAGCGGAAAGGTTCGTTCGCTATCTACCTGGAGCCCTGGCATGCCGATATCTTCGAATTCCTGGACATGAAGAAGAACTCCGGGAAAGAAGAAGCCCGCGCCCGCGATCTCTTCTATGCGCTCTGGACGCCCGATCTGTTCATGAAACGGGTCGAAGACAATGACGTCTGGTCGCTGTTCTGCCCGCACGAGTGCCCCGGCCTGGCCGATTGCCATGGCGAAGAATTCGAAGCCCTTTACGAGCGCTACGAGCGCGAAGGCCGTGCCCGCCGGACGGTGAAAGCCCAGGAACTGTGGTATAAAATTCTGGAGTCGCAGACCGAAACCGGTACGCCCTACATGCTGTTCAAGGATTCGGCCAACAAAAAGTCGAACCAGCAGAACTTGGGTACCATCAAGTCGAGTAACCTCTGTACCGAGATTATCGAGTATACCGCTCCCGACGAGATTGCGGTCTGTAACCTGGCCTCGATTGCGCTGCCGAAATTCATCAAGCGCGATCCCGATGGTGTGATGCGTTTCGATCACCAGAAGCTGTATGAGGTAACCAAAACGGCTACGCGCAACCTCAACAAAATTATCGACATCAACTATTACCCGGTAGAAGAGGCTCGCCGGAGCAACATGCGTCACCGCCCCATTGGGCTTGGCGTACAGGGGCTGGCCGATGCGTTCATCATGCTGCGGATGCCGTTCGAGTCAGACGAAGCCCGCCGGCTGAACGAAGATATTTTCGAGACGATCTACTTTGGCGCCATGACCTCGTCTATGGAGCAGGCCAAAGAATCGGGTCCGTACGAAACCTGGAAAGGCTCGCCTATTTCGAAAGGAATCTTCCAGTTCGACATGTGGGGCGTAAAACCCAAGTCGGGCCGCTGGGATTGGGAAGGCCTGCGCAACGAAGTGGTTGAACATGGGGTGCGGAACTCGCTGCTGCTGGCTCCCATGCCAACGGCGTCGACCTCGCAGATCCTGGGCAACAACGAGTGCTTCGAGCCGTATACGAGCAACATCTACACCCGTCGCGTACTGTCGGGCGAGTTTGTGGTGGTGAACAAACACCTGCTCAAAGACCTGGTGAAGCTGGGCCTGTGGAACGATGCCATGAAGAATAACCTGATTCTGGCCAACGGATCGGTACAACAGATTCCGAACATTCCACAGCACATCAAGGATCTTTACAAAACAGTTTGGGAGATCAAACAGAAGCACATCATCGACATGGCCGCCGACCGGGGCGCGTACATCTGCCAGTCGCAGTCGCTGAATATTCACATTCAGGATTCGAACTTCGGCAAGCTGACGTCGATGCACTTCTACGCCTGGAAAGCGGGTCTGAAAACGGGTATGTACTACCTCCGTACGAAGGCCGCTGCCGATGCCGTCAAATTCACCGTTGTTCAGCCCCAGGCCGAACCGCAGCTGGAACCGGTTATGGCCGAAAGCGCCCCCGTTGAGAAGCCACTCGACTACGTGCAGTACGCCAAAGATCACGCGACCAACGCCCAGCCCACGCCGGTGCCGATGGTCACCGATCTCGAACAGCAGTATGCCGCCATGACCTGCTCACTCGACGACCCCGAAGGTTGCGAAATGTGCGGCTCGTAAGCCAGCTTCGTTTATTAAAAATAAGACGCCTGACCCCACTACGGTCGGGCGTTTTGTTTAGGCCCGGAACAGGCTAGGGTTGAACGTATATGTACATCCGTTCAGATAAATGTATTATCTCTATCTGTACACTCTGACAGCGGATTAGGCTGATACGGGTAACCAGGGCGGATCACGGTACCAATTAGTGCAACCGGTTTTGCGGTGTTCGTGAATAATATTTAAAAAGTACAACTTATTTCGAAACAATACGGTTGATTAGTAGTGGGGGGTATAAACCCACCCGGATTGGCGGCCATCGGCGCACAGATACCTTCACCTCTCCGAAACAAGTCCCGGCGAAGCACGTCGGATAATCTCATCTAATACCATCCAGAATGGAGACATTTAGTAAAAAAGAAAAAGAAAAAGCAAGACAGAAGAAACGCAAGGACAAAGAAGAAAAAAGAGACGAACGTCGGGCCAATGCGCAGAAAGGGCAGGGTCTCGACGAGATGATGGCTTATGTTGACGAAAACGGCAACATCACCTCAACGCCCCCCGACCCCCGTAAGAAGAGAGTCATTGATGTGGAGAACATCCAGATCGGTGTGTCCAAACAGGAAGATGCAGCCCCTCAGGAGGCTGTCAGACAAGGTATAGTAACGTTCTTCAACGCATCGAAAGGCTACGGATTTATTCGTGATCTGCAGAGCCAGGAGAGCATATTCGTACACATGAACGGGTTGCTCGATGCGGTTAATGAACAGGATAAAGTGAGCTTCGAAGTGACGCGTACACCGAAAGGGCCCAACGCGGTTGAGGTCAGAAAAACTGCGTAGCGTAATCCGGCCGGACCGCTCTACCAGTATCGCTGTTTCACTGACCAGAAACAGACGTATAACGGGTTGGCCATTCAGACACGGTGCCGAAAGGCACCCATTTTCATTCTTATCAGCTAAGTCATGAGTAAACCCGTGTATACGTCCATTCCGCCTACCACCGATACTATTTACTGGCAGCTTAAGTACTCCGACGGCAAGACCAGTATCTATATCCCTCGTGACAAAGAGCTCGATCGGCAACTGAAAGTTAAGTTTCAGGCCGAAGTAGCCGCCCGGACGTCGATCAAGCGAAAGCGGGAAAACCGATAACTGTTACTCAGGTAGCGAATCATACACGGCACTGGCTATACGATATACGTAGCCGGTGCGTACGTATGTAAACGCGCCAACAGCGCACAGGCAGCAGTGACCTCCGCTACACGCTGTGTTGCTTGACCAGCCCCTCGAGGGTATGCAGCGGCTGAACGCCCGACTGCCGCCAGACAATTTTGCCGTTTTTGAACAGAATCATGGTCGGAATGCTCCGGATCTGATACTGATTGGCGGCTGCCTGGCTATGATCAACGTTAACTTTCACCACGCGAACCTTGTCGCCTACGCGCTCGGTAAGCTGTTTCAGAATAGGGGCCTGCTGCTTGCAGGGGCCGCACCAGTCGGCGTAGAAATCGACCAGCACCGGCGTTTCGCCGTGGATAAGGTCATGAAACGATGGCTTTTTCATGTGGTGTTGCGGTCTGGATGTCTGCCGGTTTCGGTCATTGCCTGCAACGAGGCTTATACCGAAACCGGCAAATCGACTTATTGTTCTTCGTTTACCGGCTCGTTCATGATGGTATGACCCATCTTGTCGCGTTTGGTCCGGAGGTAGTATTCGTTATGCGGGTTGGCAGGAATCTCGATCGGAACCGTCTCCACGATTTCGAGTCCGTAGCCCATCAGGCCCGCCCGTTTTTTGGGGTTGTTCGAGATGAGCCGCAGTTTACGAACGCCCAGGTCGCGCAGAATCTGGGCGCCGACGCCGTAATCGCGCGCATCCATCGGCAGACCGAGTTCCAGGTTGGCTTCTACCGTATCGCGGCCCATTTCCTGGAGTTTGTAGGCTTTCAGTTTGTTGAGCAGCCCGATGCCGCGCCCTTCCTGGAACATATAGACCACCACGCCTTTCCCTTCGGCCTCCACCATCTTCAGCGATGCGTGCAGTTGGGGTCCGCAGTCGCAACGGCATGAGCCGAAAATGTCGCCGGTAACGCAGGACGAGTGAACGCGCACCAGCACGGGCTCGTTCGGTTCCCAGGTTCCCTTCACCAGCGCCAGGTGAGTATCGTCGGTATTGCTTTGCTTGAACGCGATCAGGTCAAAATGACCAAATTCGGTGGGCATATTCACACCGATCTGCCGCTGAATCAGGCTTTCGGTCCGGAGCCGGTACTCAATCAGGTCCTGAATACTGATCAGTTTCATGCCAAACCGGTCGGCCAGTACCCGGAGTTCGGGCAGGCGGGCCATAGTGCCGTCTTCGTTGAGCACCTCGATCAGCACACCCACCGGCGAGAGCCCCGCCAGCCGGGCCAGATCGACGGCGGCTTCGGTATGGCCGGCTCGCCGAATAACGCCCCCCTCCACAGCCCGTAGCGGGAATATATGGCCGGGCCGACCCAGATCGTCGGGAGTCGTGGCCGGATCGACCAGCGCCTGAATGGTTTTAGATCGGTCAGAAGCCGAAATACCGGTCGTGCAGCCGTGGCCCAGCAGATCGACCGATACGGTAAAGGGGGTTGTATGAACGGACGTGTTGCTGCTGACCATCATGTCGAGCCCCAGTTCGTCGCAGCGTTCCTGGGTCAGGGGCGCACACATGAGGCCGCGAGCCTCTCGAACCATGAAATTGACCATCTCGGGCGTAATCATTTCTGCTGCGCAGATCATATCGCCTTCGTTTTCGCGGTCTTCATCGTCTACCACCAGCACAATTTTGCCTGCTTTGATATCCGCAATAGCCTCTTCGATGCGGTCGAGCCGGATAGGGGCTGGTTCGTTCTGGAACTCGGCAGACTTGGTACTATTATTGCTCATCTGTTTGGTTGATGCGTGTCAGTGGAAGTATCTTTGGTAGTTGCTTTTGTATCTACTCAACGGCAGAATCGGCAGTTGTCACTCTGAAAACTGATTTCGGGAAAGATACGTTTCGACCAACGCGAAAATGTAAGCCGGAACGTTTTTAACGCTAGACACTGCGCCATCTATAGGAACGATAAAAATTTACTTTCTGTGCGAATGATTCGATTGTGGCTGACCGGAGTAGAGGCAACTGTTCACACAATTTACTGGTTTTTAGCGGTTTTATCTGGCTTCATGTGCCTGTCTGGTTCCAGTCTGGCTCAGGTCGGTCAAGAACCTAATGTGTGCGTTAACCCCGGCGGTGCGGCTCAGGGCGGCTTTTCACTCGATAAAGCTAGTGTCTGCGTAGGTACGCCCATCCAGATCGTCAGCGTGCCGGCTACGGTTGCCAACGTGGCCTACACCTACGAGTACGATGGCAACGGTATTCCCGCCAACCGGACCGCGGCTACCACGTATACTTATACCAAACCAGGCTCTTATACAATTCTTCAGGTGGGTAGTGGCGGGGGCCAGGCTACCGGAACCATTGCCTGTAAAACCGTTACCGTACTACCCACAGGCCCCGTCAGCTTCTCTGTCAGAACCTGTTCGGACCGGCGGGCGGTTGTCGATGTCACGCTGGATGAAAACTCGAATAAATATGATAGTTATATCATAGATTGGGGCGATGGAAACCGGCAGGAACGGCCCCGGAGCTCCATAACCACGCAGCAGACGCATACCTACCTGAATCCGGGAACGTATACGGTGATCATTACCGGGCGGTATGCCGCCTTGACCGATTGTACGCCTGTGCCCGCTCGCTCGGCTCCGATCAACTTTGCTACGACAGCCCAGCCGCTGATCACCCGACTAACTACGGTCAGTGACAATTCGATCTCTGTTCAGTATCAGGTCAGTTCGGGTACTACGGTAGAGCTGTACCAGAAAGATGCATCGGGCGTGTATGCGCCTACCGGGCAGAGCGGAAACGGGTCAACTCCCTTCACGGTGCAGACCAATGCCAGGGAGGTACAATGTTTTCAGCTGGTGGCGCAGGATGCCTGTAACAGCGCCGGTGTCCGGTCCGACGAGGTATGTAGTCTGGTGCTTAACGCGCAGGCCGCCAGTAAGCAGAATAACCTGAGCTGGCAGCCTTATGCAGGGACAGTAACCACCCTCAGACCCTTCCGTTCGTATCGTCTGACCCGCAATGGAGCGCCGATTGGAGGCCTGCTGACCAGCCGGTCCGCGTCATCTTACGTCGATAATAATCGCATCGAATGCGGAGTCGCTTACTGTTACACGATCGAAGCCAGCGCTGGCCCAACAATGATCACATCGGCGCCGGTCTGCGTGACGGGTATTAACGGAGACGTTCCCGGTGAGTTTCGGAACGTAACCGTTTCGGTCGAGAACAACCAGCCCCGTCTGGTGGTCTCGCTGCCCGTCAGCGGCACGTCGGCCAGCTATACGCTGGTGGTGAACCGGACCGACGGGCAATCGGGCGGTATGCAGACCGTAGGGTCGGTGGTCAATCGAAACACGTTCGTCGACGAGTCGGCCAATGCATCGGCGGGTTCGTACTGCTACGAGGTTACCTACCGAAACAACTGCGGCCTCACTTCACCCCCGTCGAAGCCGGTTTGTACAGTACACCTGGCTTCGAACAGCAGCGCCAGCATCGACTGGACCGCCAATTCGCCCTTCCTGACGGGACCGGTAGCCAACTATACCGTAGAGGTCATCGATTCGCTCAACGGTACCAAGCGCGAAATTCCGGTCAGTGGGAATACGCGTTACGAGCCGGACCAGAATGATCCAAACCTGCAATCGCAGCGGTATCGGATTATTGCCGTGTCGAGCGGGGGGCTGGTGAGCTATTCGAACTTTTTCACCCTTCGGCGCGAGGCCCGGATTCTGGTGCCCGACGCGTTTACACCCAATGGCGATGGTACCAACGATACGTTTGTGGTCAAAGGCATTTTTGTCGATCAGTTCCGGATGACGATCTACGACCGCTGGGGTAGCGTCATCTACAGTACAACCGATAAAAACCAGGGCTGGGACGGTACTGTCAACGGTCAGCAGGCGGCAGCCGGGCAGTATATGTACCAGATCGAGGTTCAGGACCTGACCGGGCAGAAAACTGTTCGGCCCGGTGCGTTGTTGTTAATACGCTAGCGGGCGCATCCGGCCGGTAACCGGCCAGGTGGTAGGGCTCACGCGGAGGCAGTACTGACCATAAGAATCGAAACTACTATGAATATGATGGATATGTTCGGGAAGATGAAGGAAGTTCAGTCCCGAATGAAAGAAGCTCAGGAAGGCCTGCGGAACGTAACCGAAACCGGCGAGTCGGGGGCTGGCCTGGTGAAAGTAACCGTAAACGGGCTGAAAAACGTGTTGAGCATGGAGATCGATCCCGACCTGCTAAAGTCGGCCGACGACCGCGAGATGTTGCAGGATCTGATCGTAGCGGCTACCAACAAAGCCATGCAGAACGTTGAGACCAAAGCCCGCGATCACCTGCGGCAGGCCACAGATGGGCTTTTACCCAACATACCCGGTCTGAATTTAGACGGACTCATGTCTTAAAAGTTGATAAGTTTGCAGCGGAATGGGCGGTTTGCTGCCCGGACCGCTGCAAACTGCCCACCCATTTTGGATTCCCTCGCACTCGTCATTCTTAATTATAACGGTCAGTCATTCTTAGCCAAGTTTCTGCCTGCCGTACTTGCCCATGCCGATGGCCATCCGGTTTACGTAGCCGATAGTGCCTCGACCGACGGTTCCATTGCCTTACTTCGTGCTCACTTTCCGACCGTGCGGGTTATCGAACTGGCGCGTAACGAAGGGTATGCCGGGGGGTATAACCGGGCTCTCGACTACATCCGTACGAACGAGGCCCCGTTCGATTATTACGCTCTGATTAACTCCGATATTGACGTAACGCCCGGCTGGCTCAGCCCGATCCTGTCTGTAATGGCATCCAGCCCGACGGTGGCGGCCTGTCAGCCTAAAATCAGATCGTACCAGCAGCGCGACCTGTTCGAGCATGCAGGAGCCGCTGGTGGGTTCGTCGACTGGCTGGGCTACGTTTTTTGCCGGGGGCGCGTGTTTGCTACCTTCGAAGCCGACCAGGGGCAGTATGACGATAACCGGCCCGTATTCTGGGCAACGGGCGCCTGTCTGTTCGTGCGGGCCAAGGTTTTTCACCAGACTGGCGGGTTCGATGCCAGCTTCTTTGCCCACATGGAAGAGATTGACTGGTGCTGGCGCGTACAGCGGCTGGGCTACGAAGTCTGGACCTGCGGGCAGTCGGTGGTGTACCACGTGGGGGGCGGCACGCTGCCTAAGTCAAACCCGCACAAGACCTACCTGAATTACCGCAACAGCCTGTTTATGCTGTACAAGAACTGGCCTGCCGACGGCCGGCTGTGGCTACGTATATTCCTGCGGCTGGTCCTGGATGGTCTGTCGTCGCTGCTGTTCGTGAAAGTAGGGCAGTGGCGTGACGTATGGGCGATCATTCGCGCCCATTTTGCGTTCTATGCTCACCTGCCGCAGTTGAACCAACAGCGCCGGGCACTCAGGCAGCAACAAACCCATGCTGTCAGCCTGTTTCCACGCAGCATCGTATGGAGCTATTTTGGGCAGGGCAAAAAGACCTACCGCGACATTGTAGATAACAGGAAATAAGGGCGTGATAGCCTGAACGGCCGGCGCTATACTACAGCTCCCAGATAGTGGGGTGAGCGTGTCGGCGCAGGTGCTTGTTCATCTCCAGCCAGAACGCCAGAATCAGATACAGCACAACCGGCGACCCGAGCGTCAGGAATGACGTATAAATGAAATAAAGCCGGATGCTGCTGGCCGAGATATTCATCTTCTCGCCAAGGCGCGAACAGACACCGAAGGCCTGTTTTTCAACGAAATATCTTATCTTTTCCATGCCGACTAAATAAGTCCGTAATACCTGTATACGTTTACCGAACGTAGCAAAAATAACGCAAAGGTGCTATAGATTGTTTACCGATAACACAGAAATAGCGTCAGAAGCCCGTAAGAAGGCCAAAAAAATAGGTACTGGCTATTTGAAGTCGGAACATTTTTATTTTCTTTGTGTTGTAACGGGGCCGACACTTACGTGTAGTGTTGGTACTCGTGCGTAAACAAAGCCCGCTGATCCTCAACCCAGTACCCCGGCCAGTAGGCACCCTCTGGAACCTGTTTCGCGTCTTTGTTACTAACTGACCCTTTGTATGTTTAATTGTTTAATTGTTTAAGTTTTATGCAAACAGGTGTAGTAAAATTTTTCAATGAAAGTAAAGGGTACGGCTTCATCGTAGAAGACGATACCAACCGGGACATTTTCGTTCACATTACTGGTTTAAACGGAATCACCATCCGCGAGAAAGACCGGGTACAGTTTGAAGTGGTTGACGGGAAAAAGGGACTTAACGCGGTTAAGGTAAAGAAATTAGAGTCGGACTATTAAGCCTCTATGGCCGACTAAAAAGAAACCCTGCCCGGTTGCCGAGCGGGGTTTTTTGTGTATAAAACAGCCGGATCAGACCCGCGACCCGGCTGTTTAAGGTAGTCTGTTTATTCGGTCCAGCCCCGAACGGTAGCCAGATCCGGCATGGGTACATCCAGCTTCAGCTTCTTGCGTACACCACCCAGGTCGTTGAAGAGCTTGTTCGGGTTGGCGGCCCGCAGCTGATCGACCGTCATGTAGCCCAGTTTCTGTACGGCTGGTACCCATTCGGCCGGTACACCTGCTGCCACAAAATCGCTCTCGTCCGACTGCTCCTGCTTTTTCTCGGGCCGCATCTGCGGGAAGAACAGAACGTCCTGAATAGACGGCTGATTCGTCATGATCATCGTGAGCCGGTCAATGCCCAGCCCAACACCCGCCGTGGGGGGCATCCCGTACTCGAGGGCGCGCAGGAAATCTTCGTCGAGCGCCATGGCTTCTTCGTCACCGCGTTCGGCCAGTCGGAGCTGCTCTTCGAACCGTTCGCGCTGGTCGAGCGGATCGTTCAGCTCCGAGTAGGCGTTGGCAATTTCTTTACCGTTACAGATGGCCTCGAACCGCTCGACCAGGCCCGGTTTGCTCCGGTGCTTTTTGGTCAGGGGCGACATCTCGACCGGATAGTCGGTAATGAAAGTTGGCTGGATCAGGTTCGGTTCGCAGGCATCGCCAAACAGCTCGTCGATCAGTTTCGACTTGCCCATGCTGGCGTCGGTTTTGATACCGCGGCTTTCGGCAACCTCCCGAAGCTCGGCTTCGTCCATGGCCGATACATCGACACCGGTATATTCCTGAATGGCTTCAAACATCGTCAGGCGTTTCCAGGGGCGCTTGAAATCGATGACGTTCTGCCCAACGGTCACTTTAGTGGTACCGGCTACGTCGAGCGCCACTTTCTCGACCATTTCTTCGATGGTATCCATCATCCAGATATAGTCTTTGTAGGCGACGTAGAACTCGACCTGGGTGAACTCGGGGTTATGGGTGCGGTCCATCCCCTCGTTGCGGAAGTCCTTGGCGAACTCGAATACGCCATCGTACCCACCCACAATCAGGCGTTTGAGGTACAACTCGTTGGCTATCCGCAGATACAGCGCCATATCGAGCGTGTTATGGTGCGTACGGAATGGCCGCGCGGTCGCTCCGCCGTGGATGGGCTGCAGGATAGGGGTTTCCACTTCCAGATACCCTTTCTGGCTCAGGAACTGCCGGATCGAATTGACCAGCTTGGTCCGCTTCACAAAGACGTCGCGCACCTGGGGGTTCACGATCAGATCTACGTACCGCTGCCGATAGCGCTGTTCCGGATCGGTAAAAGCGTCGTAGGTTTCGCGTTCGCCCTGCTCGTTGATAACCTCCTTAACGACCGGCAGCGGCCGCAGGGCTTTGTTGAGCAGCCTGAATTCTTTTACGTATACCGACAGCTCGCCGGTTTTCGTGGAGAACACATGGCCCCGAACGGAGATGATATCGCCAATGTCGAGCAGTTTCTTGAAGACCGTGTTGTACAGCGTTTTGTCATCGCCCGGGCAGAGGTCATCGCGCCGGAAATACAGCTGGATGCGGCCCGTTGAATCCTGTAATTCGGCAAAGGATGCGCTCCCGCTGATGCGGACGATCATTAGTCGGCCAGCCAGTTGAACGTTGCCCCAGCGCTCGTCGCCGGAGAAATCCATCTCGGGTTCGATATGGGTACCAGGCCCGCCTGGCTGATGGGCTGCCCGGATGTCGGCAACGGTGGTGGTAACGTCAACGAGTTCAGCGGGGTAGGGGTCAATCCCCATTCGCATCAGTTCTTCGCGTTTTTGTCGGCGATTTATCTCTTGTTCACTCAACATTGTCTGAACGATGATTATCAGATTTAGATGATTTCCAGGAATCAGTCTACGAAATCAGGGTGCAAAAATAGCGAAAAGGATTGGCCTTTACAGGATGCGTGTATAACTGACCGCTGATTGCCAGCCCCGACCGCCTGTCCCAATCCAGAGGGTTCAGCGGAATTGTGTAGTATTATTGTGATATCAAACTACTATCAATTCCTGACTCATGAACGAAAAACCACTTACCTCCCTGTCTGGCTATGTATTGTTGCTGGTTGCTATTGTCTGTCTGTTCAGTTCAACGGCGGTTGCCTGGGCTAATCTGAACGTATTCGTAGCCGCGCTCCTGTTTTTGACGGCCATTGTGCTTTTCATCGGTATTACCGTCATCAACCCGAATGAAGCCGTTGTCTGTACGTTCTTCGGCGATTATGTGGGAACCATGAAGCAGAACGGCCTGCGCTGGGTCAACCCGCTTTACAGCAAGAAGAAGATCAGCCTGCGGGCCCGAAACCTCAACGGACAAACCATCAAGGTAAACGACAAAATGGGGAACCCCATCGAAATTGCAGCTGTGGTGGTCTGGCAGGTTTCCGATACCGCCAAGGCGCTGTTCGATGTCGATAATTACCAGACTTTTGTGCAGATTCAGTCCGAAGCCGCTGTGCGCTTCCTGACCAGCTCACACGCCTACGACAATATGGAAGACGAACACGAGACGGTCACCCTGCGCGACAATACGGGGCAGATCAACAAATTCCTGGAGCAGGAACTCGACGAGCGGCTCAGCCAGGCGGGCGTTCGGGTTATGGAAGCCCGCATCAGTCACCTGGCCTACGCGCCCGAAATTGCGGGAGCCATGCTCCAGCGCCAGCAGGCTACGGCGGTGGTATCGGCTCGGAAGCAGATCGTAGAAGGAGCCGTTGGTATGGTTGAGATGGCGCTGGCCCGGCTGGCCGAAAAAGATGTGGTGCAGCTGGACGAGGAGCGGAAAGCGGCCATGGTCAGTAACCTGCTGGTGGTACTTTGCGGAGAGAAATCGGTCAGCCCGGTTGTCAATGCTGGTACATTATATAACTAACAAGAGAACCGATAACCGGCAGAGCGGGTAGTACATACCTGCCCGTTCTGTCGGTTCGTTTCTTTTTCTTGCTTGCTTATGGCATCAGAAAAAAAAGCGTTTGTGCTGCGTATACAGCCAGAAACGCTGAAGGAGCTGGAACGCTGGGCGCAGGAGGAGTTTCGGAGCGTAAACGGCCAGATCGAATACCTGCTGAACGACGCGCTGCGAAAACGCCGGAAACAAAAAACGGGCGGCACTGACGATCCGCCCGAGCCCGCCAATCGTGCCGACTGACTTATTCCGACCCTGGGCTGGGCGTCCGGGCGGAGGCCGTTTGCTGCCCGTTTTTGGACAGGTTGTTGTACCGGTCTACCAGGATCAACTGGCCCAGAATGGTACGGGCGTTCAGATTATGGCT
Organism: Spirosoma sp. 209; assembly: GCF_002006735.1. Taxonomy (NCBI): domain Bacteria; kingdom Pseudomonadati; phylum Bacteroidota; class Cytophagia; order Cytophagales; family Cytophagaceae; genus Spirosoma; species Spirosoma sp. 209. The sequence continues at coordinate 388,779 of NZ_MVEC01000004.1, forward strand.
GAGCACGAAATCATCCAGTTCGCGACTCTGGCTAATCATATGCGGGTGATAGATATCCGGGAAAAACCGTTCGAACGTCAGAAACTGACCCTCATCGTAAACGAAGTAGTTGAAGGGCTCCTGCAGATCGGCCAGTTCGGGCGTGTCGATCAGCTGTTCGGGCCGATGAAACGAGCGGCTGAGCCAGCCCCGTTGCCGTTTAAGCTGTCGAACTACCGTTAGCGATCCGTCGAGACATACCTCGTAGAAACCATGCGCCGTTTGCTCATCGGCGTGGTTGCGGGCCAGCGAGACAAAGATCCGTTGTTTGTGTTGGTTAGGGTCGAACCAGCCAAACTGCCGAACCTGACTAGCCGAGTACGTACGAATCTGTCCGGTGGGCAACCGCAGCAGCACCATTTCTGCCGACCAGTTGTAGGCTAGCTCGCCCTGCGCTGAAGCCCCATTCCAGAAGGCAAGCTGACCCGATCGCCAGACAGGCAGGGGAGGTTTCGCCAATGTTACCTGAGATAGGAAAAGTACAATAAGTACCAGTAAAGTTGATGCATAGTGTCGTTTCATAGCTGTATTCCATTTGCAGAATGGCGGCAGCGCAGGTGGCTACCGAGCTGCGTTGACCTAAACGAAGCTATTGAAATTAACGACAGGCTAAGTGCCTTGTTAACAGGGCTTTAAATAGTTATATGCGCTTTGTTTTAATAATGTACAGACTAAATTGGACGGATAGAAGAAATATACGGGCTGATGGTATTTGTAGAAAAAACAATAGACTAAAAACCAGATGGTTAATTTATTAAGTGGTCCAAAGAATTCGTGAGATAACCGGGTTGCCCTGAAAAAATACAAAAAAAGAGGTATCCCGTTTGTGGGTTACCTCCTGCGCAAATTCGAGTCACCGTATGTCATCGGCCCAGCGATGGCACTTCGTCTGGCTCCGTTACGGCCTGTATCTTAAGGTAGTTATAGTGGTTGATCAGCAGCAGCCGGGTCAGGGTGGTATTTACGTTCAGGTCGCGTTTGATGACGTACTGTTGCAGGGCCTGGCCAAACTCGTCGCACATGCGGGGCCAGAGCGTACGGCTAAAATCCCGCAAACGAACTACGTCCTGTCCGTCTACCACGAAGTACTCGAAGTTATCCATGTTTTTAACCAGTTCGGGATCGGCCTCGGTAGCGATGGAATTACCAATTCTGAGCATCTCCCGCGTAGGCCGAAGCTGCCGGTAAACGGTTAGTGGCCCGGCGGTGCACTCTTCGGCAAATTGGGGCCGTACCTGCTTCGATTTGAATGGATACAGGACGGAGACAAACTTCCGAAGCGTGTTCTGATTGGTATCAAAATACCGGAAATTGCTGACCTGAAGAGCCGAGTAAGCCTTAACGACATCGCCCTGCCGGTACCGAACGATTTCCGCTTTCCAGTTATAGTTGAGTTCACCTTTGAGCAAAGTGCCGTTGGCCAGTTGGAGCTCGCCCGTACTCCAGACGGGGGCCGCTATGCCGCCCGCTCCGGTCAGCATAAGCCCTGTAACTACAGAAAGAAACAAGTTTTTCATAACGCTGTCTATCAATTGAAAGGCCCGGTATGGGGCCAGACAGCGTGCGTATAGAAAAAACCCTGCCAGGTTGATCAGCAGTCGATTACCGCCGGGGCAGCGGGCTTAGTAGGTCAATAATTGTATTATTCCGCTGGACTAACAAGCATTTCTTTGACTTAAAACGGACTGTACAAATCCGCTCCATTTGTTTCGGTGTAGGCTAACATTTGGACCGAAATTTTTTGAGTAAATGACTCCTCAATTCTGTAGAAATGAAGACTACAGCTGCCTGACTGTCAGGCCTGTGAAGCCGTTACGGTTTCGCCAATCAGCCGAACGCCGTCGAGTGTCAGTGAGGGAATAACGGCGGTAAACACATCTTTCAGCGACGGAATCCGACCCGACAACCCGCCGGTAGCTACGGCTATACAGTCGTTGTGCAGTTCAGCGCGTATCCGCTCAACCAGCGACCGAACCAGCCCCTCGTATCCCAGCACAATGCCCGCCTGAATAGCGTGGGTGGTACTCGTGCCCAGGGCCGAGGCTGGTACCTCGATCGGCACTTCGGGCAGCTGGGCCGTATTGGCAAAGAGGGACCGGATGGCGGTTTTCAAACCGGGTGCAATGGCAACGCCCAGTATTTTCCCTTCGGCCGACACGGTGGTGAAGGTAAGCGCGGTACCAAAATCGACCACGATGCAGTTTTGTCGATAGCGGGTGTACGCGGCCAGCGCGTTGGCAACGAGATCGGCACCGATCTCGTGCGGACGCAGAATCTCGAGTGGCAGCAGCGGATAAACGCCAGGACCAACCACAATTGGCTCGAAGCCGAACAGTTCGGTCAGCATGGTCCGCATGGTAGGCGTCAGATTCGGTACCACGCTGCTCAGGACCGTTGTCTGTACAGCACTGAGGGTAACGTTGGTTTCGAGGAGCCAGAGACGCAGCCGGGCTTCGTAGGATTGAGCCGGTTCATCGATTCGGGCGGGTGTTCGCCAGACGTGCTGCCAGGAGGTTTGGTTATAAAGACCGAAAACGGCGTCGGTATTGCCGATATCAACAATGATCTGCACGGAAACAAGGGGAGATGGCCCGACGCAAAGTAACGCAAAAATATATCGTTTGGTGGATTGGCCTGGCTAGTCAGGCATTATATGGGCAGCACTTCGCTTTCGTAGACGTGTAAGGTATGGTTAATGAGCCGATAAGCCCGGCTTGCCGTAGTTGCTAGTTGTGGCTTGTGGGTAATGAGTAAAATGGCGAGCTGCGGGCGTAAATTGTCCAGCAGATTCATCACAAATTGCTCGGTGTGCTGGTCCATTGCGGATGTAGGCTCATCAAGCAGCAGGAGTTGTGGGTTGCGGTATAAGGCCCGGGCCAGTGCGACTAGCTGCCGTTGCCCGCCCGACAGGTTTACGCCATCTTCGCCAAGGAGGGTAAAATAACCCTGTGGAAATTGCTCGAAGTAGACTGCAAAGCCATAGGTTCGGCAAAAATCAATGATATCATCGGCTTCGCCGATGGTGTCTCCGAGGCAGATGTTATCCAGTAGGGTGCCGCTAAACAGCTTGATATGCTGAGGCACTACACCCAGTCCATGCCGCCATGTTGGCGTGTCGATACTTTCCCAATCGGTGTCGTTTACGCTTATCTGCCCTGTTTCTGGCTTGTAAAATCGCTGAATGAGTTGCAGGAGCGTGCTTTTTCCGCTACCGCTTTCGCCTAATAAAGCCACCTGTTCACCCCTGTGAATGGTCAATGACACGCGATCCAAAAGCGTGGGTCGGCCCGGAAACCGGAACGATACGTCATGTAGCGTTAATGAGCTAAAGGTAAAATCGGCTTGTGGTATGGCTGCCGGGTGCTCGGGGTCAAGCTGCGCATACTCGTACATCCGCTCGAAGGCTACGTTGGCTTCCTGCAGCTGGATATTCGTCAGGGCCAGACTGGCAACGGCGGGTAGAATGGTGCCGGTCAGTGTCAGGATGGCCATCATCTCACCCAGTTGCAGGCTTTTTTGCACCACCAGTAGCGACGTGATAGCCATCAGGCCAACAATCAGCAACGCACCGGTAGCTTCTGCCAGTAGCGAGAAACGCAAACCTACCAGCCCCAATGAGTAGGCTTTTTTCTGAAAGAAGCTGTAAACGGAAGTGGTTATCTCCTGAAAGAACGGCTCCCGGTTACTGGTTTTAATGACATCGATCCCCTGAATGGTATCGACATAATTACTTTCTGTGCGGGCCGAAGCTGCCATCACATCGCGTTGACCGTCGAGAATCGGTTTGTGAAAGAACCAGGCTAGCCCACCATACAGGGGTATACTCACCAGACTCAGCAGGCCAATCCAGGCCGAGTAGGTGAACAGATACCCTGCCGACACCAGCAGGACCAGCGCGTTGATAACTACCGCGCCCGTGATATGATTGATGCTGCGCTGAATGCGGCTGGTATCGTTCAGGCGGGCTACCAGCTCGCCGGTTTTGCGGCTATCGAAAAACGACTTAGGCAGATAGAGCAACGCTCCGTAAAACCGGTTGACCATGCGGTTGTTAAAGTCCTGGCTTTGGCGGTTCAGCAGGAAACCACGCAGATACCCAATAATGGCCCGCGCCACCAGTAGAAACGCCAACAGCGCCAGTCCCAGTAAAAGCCGCTTTGTGTCATGCCGGGGCAGGATTTCATCGATCAACTTCTGCGAGAAAATGGCGGTTGACAGTCCAAGTCCTGCTGTGACAATACCCAGCCCCGTGGCAATGGCCAGTAAGGGTATGTCGTCGCGAATTAATCCGAGAAGCCACCGCCGTTTGGCAACCTTTTCGTCGGTTTGTTTGACGAACGATGCGTTGGGCGTCAGGGTCAGTAATATTCTGGCGGGCCAGATAGCCGTCAGCTCCTCGGTGGTGTAGTGCTCAATACCCCTTGCCGGGTCGCCGATACTGAAAAATCCGGCTATATTATCCCAGCCGTAGCAGACCACGTAGTGCTGGAGCCTGTCATCTATCAATACGTTCAGAATAACGGGCCCGCTGACATCGGTTTTCAGGTTTTCGATAGAATCGGCCTGTAGTCCTTCGCTGTCTAAACCAAGTTGCTGCGCGGCCTGATGGAGTCCCAGTAAAGTGGTTCCCTGTGTGTCAGTACCGCTGAGTTCGCGTAGTCGTTCGAGCCGGCTATGCCCACCGTAGTACGCCATAATTGAAGCCAGGCAAGCCACACCGCAGTCAGCCTGCCCCTGCTGGCGTATCAGGGTTCGTTCCAGATAGTTTAACGGCTTCATGTCAGAACGAGGGTTTGGTCAATTGCTCAAATAGCAGGCAAAGCAGTAGCCAGAGAACCGATATAATCTGTTCCATAGTGGTGGGTAGTAAGAATTGTGATGACTACAGGCCGCTTTTATTCGGGTAAAGGGGCTGTATAGTTTGCTATGGCCGTTACGCTGGTTTCGCCCCGGAAGCGTTTGGCCAGCGACCCGTCGGCGTGATAGATCAGCAAGTCAGGGACAGACGTAAACCCGAACGTATCGTAAGCTTTTTGTTGGGTTATGTGTGCTACGTGCAGGTTGCTGATTGTGTTAAGTTGATGGGCTTGGGCAAAAGCGTTCAGCGCCAGTAACGGAGCCGCCGACAGTAGCCAGATGTCGGCATGGGCCAGTTGGTGGGCATTCTGCCGTAGTTCATTCGCTTCACGCTGACAATGGTCGCAGTCGGGGTCGAAATAAACCAGCACTAGTGGTCGGCCCGTAGCTAATAGCTGAACCGATTGGCCCGATAGGGGCGTAACCGCACAGGCGGGTAGTGTATGAATGCGCTCGGCTGCTTCGCGTTTGCGGCTTAGGGCGCTGGCGAACCCCCAACCGAAGTAGGTCATTAGACCCAGCACCAGCAGGGGTAAGGCCCATTTTACGTAGCGGTTCATGACAGGCTAACGATTAAGAACATGACGAACATTACCCACACGAGTAGCCCTGAGCCGTACGAAGCCGCTACCATACCCAGCCCGCGCTGCCATGACCAGCCCACCACCTCAGCCACACCGTAGGCCAGCACCAGCCAGTAGGTCAACTCAAATAAATTAAGCAGCTGCAACGGATAAAATAGATACGGTTCAACGGTATGAACATCGAGCAGATTCAGCAGACTGAGCGGGTAAAATAACTGCAAGTCCTGTAAGCTATAGTCAGTTTGTACAAACAGAAACCATAGTAGCTTTACCAGAGCGGGTAACAGCAGCACCAGTTCAGCCTGTACGGCCACCTGAAAGAACGGCTTAAACGCCCAGCGGTTGGCAGCGAAATAATAGCCTAGACTCAGGCAGGAAGCAACGAGGGTAAATTTGAGCAGGTTGAAAATGGGCAGGATTATATAGCTAACCCACGACCATGTATGGTTCTGAGCAACTACTTTCTGAATCTGCTCATACGTCATTTGCTCGGCCAGAGCGTTAAAGTAAAGTTCGTCGGAGATGAGCAAATGTTGACCGGCAAAGGCGATAAGTAGAGTTAAAGCTATTATAAGCGGTACTAGCAATGCACTCTGCTTGCTGGGCGGAGAATTTGTGAAAGTTGATATTGTGGCTGGGTGTGCGTTCATAAATCAGGGCGATTTTTTGTTCCGCGAGATTAGGCCCGCCAAACTGACTATCACTATCATCGGATAGCCAAGCGTTGCCAATTCGCCATCGTGGATATTGAAATCCAGAATGAAGAATGCAGCCAACAAAAGCCCCAGAATGATGCGTATTGGTTTCGTGGGGCGTATACCGATCCGTTGGCGGTGTGAATCCGGTTGGGGGGCACAGTTTTGCTACAAAAGTCGGTTTACATTACCATCTGCCAGAAAAGGGTTCTTTTTTCTTCCGATAATAACTACCAATAGCGGCAGCAATAATGATTAGGAGAACAATTGCAGTTATTTTCATTAACTGCGCCAATTTTTACCAAAAGGTTTCTTATGAATGAAATGAGCAATCAATGCTGCTACGAGTAATACGAAGAAACAAATAATTGCCAAGATCATTATGTACAAATGCAATTCGCTTTTGAACGGATAGTTCTTAGCAAACAAAGCGCAACTCACTACAAAACCGATGATGGTCAACGGATAATGGCTTACAAAAGCCAGTAATTGATTTTTTTTTATGATTTCAGCAAGTTTACAGGCTGGTTTACGCATCGGTAATAGATATATAATAAACTCATTAAGAACTCTTCATTTTGAAATAAACAACATAAACAATTAGTAGCATTGACGAAATAGTAAGTACTTCACCTGTAGACGAACATTTTTCGTCACTACATGTAATAATATCATAAATACTGATAATCATTACGATTAACGCACAAATTCCAAACCCAAATCTGTAGATAGGTTTCATATTTTCAAGTGATGTAATTATCCGCACCACACTACTGTAGTTAGGTGCGGATAATATGTGTGATAAATAACGACTTAGTGAGGATAAGGGCCACGTCCACGGTTCTTACCACCTCCACAATCTTCAGCAATGGCGACTGCAGCGATTACAGCACCCATAGCTGCAGGTACAGCTCCTACCCCCGTTGCCGCTGCAGCAACTGATACTCCAAGAGTGAGAGCCCCCCCCAACACTGAAGCCATGCAACCACCCGCCACAACTTCTTGCATGGCGTTCATTCCTAGTTTTTTCATCATATAATTTTTTTATTCCTACTCTATTTAAGGCTTTTCGGTATCCGCCTTTGTCGCGCGCTTGACGATACAAAAGTGATACACGAATAACCCTGGCGCATGAGCAAACTTGCTCTTTTCTGTGGGTAAACTTACCTTTTTTAGATGGGCAACTTTGCCTATTACTTACCCAAAACTTACCTAGTCAGCCAGCAGGTGTAGCAGCGTTTCGCGGTGGGCCATTACCCAGCGGGTCAGGCTGCCGGGGCCACCCGATATGCCCAGCTTCTGGCTTATCTTTAGTTTGTGGTTATTCACCGTTTTCTGGCTGAGGCACTCGGTGTCGGCAATTTGCGGTCCCGTTTGGCCCGCTGCTATACCGCGCAGTACCCGGCGTTCGGCAGGGGAGAGACTGTGCCAGCCCGGAAACGGCTCGTTGATGCTATAGGTAGCTGCCGTCTGGAGCAGGGTCGATTGGAAAAACCGCCCGGCTTTTAGCGTTACTAAACAGTCGGTGAGTTCGGGAACCGTACAAAGAACATCGAACTCCAGATTGTCCAGTAGTTTCCAGAGCGGTTTTGTCATCACCGAACTGATTTCGAGACAAACGATCAGCAGCGTTTCGGGGCTACCCGCCCGCAGGTCAGTAAACAGCGGAGCGTCCTGCAGGTAATCCTGGGTGATTAAGGCGAAGCGGGGCTGTTCTGTACTGACTCGTTGCCGAAACACAACCGCATTGGTTTGCGGAGTGCGCCAGATCAACGCAGCCGCGTCCGAAGCCGCCGATATCTGTAGGGTTAACAAGCGCCGGGAACATAAAGCAATCAGGGACATGAACGGTGGGGTGGGGTAGAGACGTCAACAGCACGTAACTATCCTCTGACGATGCAATGCATGGTAAGTCATGCTAAGTCCCGGATTTGGTTACCTAATCAACAAAATGATACCAGAATGGGCGCAGCGTGTTCTGCCTGCTGGCAGTAGCGACTTGTGTAGAGGAAATGTAATGTTTCTGGTGCCGGTAAGTAGCTTGCGGTCAAGCTGTTGCCCGCCTGGGCTGGGTGGTCATGAACTCTTTGAGATAAAAGGGTTCGAAAGTAGCCGGGTCTTCAAACTGCCCGCTGGCAAAGGCCTGGGTGGCGAGTTGGCCAACCGTCCGGGCCGAGGGGATGATGAGCTGGTCGAGAAATACGGCATTGGCGTGGTGACCCAGCGCTGGCTGACACTTGGCGGCTCCGTCGCCGAAAAAGAGCACCCGGCTACTGGCCAGCAAGTCGGCAAAGGAGTCGGGCGTGATGATTTCGGCCGCCGTGGGTCGGACCTCCCGGCCGGTTGTGTCGTAAAACGTGCAGTACACTTCCATCCGCCGGGCGTCGATCATGGGGCAGAACAGTATGGGCTGGTCCGCGAATAGGGTGGCGTACGGGCGAACCTGTTCGGTCATAGCCTGTAAGGTATTGATGGCCAGCAGCGGTTTGTCGAGGGCGAAACACAGCCCCTTGGCCGTTGAGACGCCGATGCGCAGGCCGGTATACGAGCCGGGCCCTTTACTGACCGCTATCGCATCGAGCTGGGCCAGTTCATGCCCCGTATGCCGCACCACATCACCAATCAGGGTAGTAAGCATAGCCGCCGAGGTGCGCTCGGTAAAGAGTTCGTAACAGCCCAGCAAGGTACCCGCATCCGGGCCGTCGCCCCCGTGTACAGCTACCGAACAGGACGCCGTGGACGTATCAATGGAAAGGAGAAGCATTCAGTAAAAAGTGCTGAGCGATGAGTGTTGAACGATGAGTGCTGTCAGTTGCTCATCGCTCAGCACTCATCGCTCATCGTTATTTTGATTTGGTGCCTTTGAGGATGGCGCTGTAGCGACCCATGTCTTTGAAGACGTCGAGGGCGGCTTTCAGTTCGGGATCAGTTGCAAAAGAGGCTTCCTTGATGCCATGCTGGAGGTAGTAGTGCCCCGCAATTTCCTGTTCGAGCAGCGTTTTGAGTTCGTTCTTGAACGTCATCAGGTCGGCGTCTTTGCTGTGAGATACCTTGGTTTTTAGAGCTTTGAGCTGATCCTGAATCTGATCGAAGTATTTTTCTTTCTTGGCCGAGGCTTCGAGCGTGCCGAGGTCTTTTTCTACCTGGGTGGTGTAGTCGTATTCTTTGTCGGCTACCCACTTGGTAAAGTCGGCATACTCGGCATCGGTCAGGCGAAACTCGCGGGCCGGTTTGATAGTCGGATGTTCGCTCCGGTATTTCACCGCATAGTCGAAAATCAGTCCTTTGTTGGTTAGGCTCAGCGCAATGGGGGTGGGTGTCTGGGCTTCTACGACCACATCGGGCAATACGCCACCGCCGTCGTACACCACCCGGCCGGCCTTGGTTTTGAACGCCGTTTTGAGCGAATCGGGCACTTTACCAACGCTGCCGTCGGGGTTGCGGTGGCTGTAGTCGATGGCCTGGATACAGCGCCCGCTCGGAATGTAATATTTGGCTGTGGTGATTTTAAGCTTGGTATTGAACGACAGCTCGCGGGTGGTTTGTACCAGTCCTTTACCAAACGTTCGCTGACCGACCAGTACGCCCCGGTCGTAATCCTGAATAACACCCGATACAATCTCGGCGGCCGACGCGCTGCGGCTGTTGGTCAGCACGATGATGGGCATATCGAGGTCGAGGGGCGGGTTGAGAGCCGTGTAGGTTTTGTTCCATTCGGTTACCTTGCCTTTGGTCGTTACGACCTCCGAATCTTTCGGGATAAAGATATTCGAGATGTCGATAGCCATGTTCAGGAGACCGCCGGGGTTTTCGCGGACGTCGAGAATCAGCTTTTTCATGCCTTTCCCTTTCAGCTCCTGAAACGCGGTTTTTACCTCGCGCGAGGCTGTAGCGGTGAAGTCTTTCAGGTCGATGTAGCCCACCTCGTCGTTGATCATACCGTAATACGGCACGTTGGTCATCTTCACCACATCGCGGGTAACGCTCACGTCGACGGGGTCTTTCTGGCCAAACCGGCGAACCGTCAGTTTAACGGCCGTGTTGTTCTGCCCTTTCAGCAGTTTGCCGGGGTCAGCATCTTTGCGGCTTTTGAGGTCGATCCCGTCGATCTTCATGATTTCGTCGCCGATCTGCAGGCCCGATTTTTCGGCCGGGGTGCCTTCGTAGATCATCAGCACGATGCTTTTACCCTGTCGCTGGCCAACGAGCGCCCCGATGCCGTTGTATCGGCCGGTTGTCATGGTCATGTAATCTTCAATTTCGTCTTCGGCGAAGAAATTGGTATACGGGTCGAGGGCTTTCAGCATGGCATCGATGCTGGTCTTCACCATGCGGTTAGGGTTCACCTCGTCTACGTAATACAGGTTCAGCTCTTTGAAGAGCGTAGCGTAGATGTCGAGGTTACGGGCAATCTCGAAGAACCGGTCGTCAGTTTTGAACGAGAAGAACCCGATACCGCCTGCCACAAGGACCGAGGAGGCTAGGAGCGTAAAGCGTTTGGGAAGGCGCATAAGTCAGTTGACAGTCAGTAGTCGTAAGCCGTTCGGAAACAGCGCTCAGCAGGACTAACTGATGGCTATCGGCTCACGACTTTTGGTAGTACTAATTTCATACCTTTTTCTATCTCTTCAAACGAAATAATCTGTTTGGCGGTATAAAGAAAGGCAATGGCCGTAGGGCGCGCCTGGCCGGGGGCCGGGCTGAACCAGTCGCCCCGGCTGCTGAGCAGTTCTTTGTTGAGCCGGTAGGCTTCCCGGACGCGCCGTCGAATGAGGTTTCGGTCAACGGCACGCTTGAAGCCGCGCTTGGGAACGGTGATGACGATAGCCGGCAGAGGAGGGGGGGAATCGGGCGGGGCGGGCGCCGACAGATAAAGCACCCGAAACGGAAAAAGGTAGAACGTCTGGACCGACGCGCTACCTTTCTTAAACAATTCGCCCAGAATTTTTTTGCTGCAAAGCCGCTCGGATTTGGTGAAGGTTTGCTGCATCATTCGGTTCATAGTTTGTAGGTTTCTGTCAGTTTACTCCCGAGAAGCAGCAGACAGAAAACCACAAACTCATTAAACTTTGAACCGCTCGCCTTTTTTCTCGTCAGAAACGGTCAGTTTCCAGCGACCTTTGGCACGACGGCGGGCCAGCACCTGGCGGCCGTTGGCGGTTGACATCCGCTCGCGGAAGCCGTGCTTGTTTTTCCGCTTGCGGTTCGATGGTTGGTATGTTCTTTTCATGATCTATGTTGCCTTAAAACCCTTGGTTCCAAATGAGTCCGCAAAGATAGCGGAACCAGCACAGTTTACCAAGCCCGATTTAGAAAAACGAATTGTCATTATTTATGTTGGTAGTTAACAGAATAGCCGGGTTACCCCGGCTCGCCTGACCGACTGTACTTACTTGCCGAACTATGCATTACCGCCTGTCTGCCGATCAAAACGCCGGAACACCCAATCCGCAGCACTATATCGCCGTTGAAGCCCATCTTGCCGATATTACCAGCAGCTATGTAGAACTCCAGCTACCCGCCTGGCGACCCGGCCGGTATGAACTGCAGCCCTTTGCCAAACATATTCAGCGCTTTACGGTGGTTGATGCTGATGGGCAGCCGCTGCCGTTTCAGAAAGTGACCAAAGACCGGTGGCGGGTGCAGACCAACGGCACTACGGCGCTTACGGTGCTCTACAACTACTACGCCCTGCTGCCGACGCCCAATCTGCTCAACGCGGGCAGCAGCTTTATCAGCGACACCTTGCTGTACGTAAATCCGGTCAATCTGTGCGTCTATGCCGAAGGCCGGATCGATGAGCCCTGTACGCTCGAGCTGGCTATTCCGGAGCGGTGGATGGTAGCCTGTGGCCTGTCGTCGGCGGGGGGCGATGCCCGAACGCTGGTCGCGCGCGATTTTTACGAACTGGTAGACGGACCGCTCATGGCCGCGCCGGTCATGCAGCATATTCAGTACGCGGTGCGTGGGGTTCAGTTCAACGTCTGGATACAGGGCGGGCGCCGGACCGACGGTAACCCAACGTTCGATCCGGATCGGCTCGTGCGTGACTTCAGCCGGTTCTCGGAAGTGCAGCTGACGCTATTTGGCGAGTTTCCCGAACCCGATTATCACTTTCTGACCCTGGTTTTACCGGTTGCGCATTACCACGGCGTAGAGCATCGTAACTCGACCATGCTGGTGCTCGGCCCCAACGACGAGGGGGAGGGGCTGTACCAGGACCTGCTGGGGGTAGCTTCGCACGAGTTGTTTCATGCCTGGAATATCATCCGCATCCGGCCCACCGAGCTGCTGCCCTACGATTTTACCCGCGAAAACTACTTCACCACCTGTTTCGTTGCGGAAGGCGTCACCACCTATTACGGCGATCTGATGCTGCGCCGGTCGGGCGTGTTCAACGACGAAGCCTACCTGAAAGAGTTGCAGGTGCTACTGAAGCGCCATTTCGAAGCCAACGGTCGGGCGGCTCAGTCGCTGGTCGAGTCGTCGTGGGATTTGTGGCTCGACGGTTACGAGAAAGGAGTTCCCGATCGGAAGGTATCGGTTTATCACAAAGGGGCCATTGCTGCGCTGATTCTGGATTTGCACATCCGCCGACTTTCCGATCATGCCCGCTCGCTGGATGACGTGATGCGCCAGCTGTGGGAGCGGTTCGGCCGGCCGTTTGTGGGATATACCCTGGCCGATTATCGGGCCATCACCGAAGCCGTGGCGGGCGAATCGCTGGACTGGTACTACGACTTATGCATTTTCGGTAACGAACCGCTCGACGCGAGGCTGAACGAATACCTGGCCTGGGTAGGTTTGCAGCTGATCGACGGGCAGCCCGACCTGCCCGACCACCCGGGCGGCATCCGGCTGATGGAGCTGGACGATGCTGCCGGGGCCAGCCAACGGGCCCGCTGGTTTGGCGGCCCGCTGACCGACGAGCGGCACGAAGGCATAATCGACGAGAAAACGATCGGCAAGAACGTGGCTGCCAGGTAAAAGAATAACCGACAGTGTTAGGTAAATTGGGCTAGCAGCCGATCGAGTCGGGCTATGGACTGGATAACCGCCCGTACGGTATGGTAGTTGATTTTCCAGGAATGACCCATGTGCGTCCAGATGGGTTGGCCTTCGCGGGTCATGAGCGGCCACCATTCGCCCACGTCCGTATTGACCATTTTGTCGAGCACGAAGCGATGCACGGTCTCGTAGGCCCGCCAGTAGTCGTGATTCCCCGTAATCCGGTAGGCGTCGAGAAACCCAATCAGTAGTTCGGCCTGCTGCCAGAATTCTTTTTCCCGGTCATAAACGGTTCCGCTGTGTGAGCCTTCCACAAAAACACCGCCATATTCCCAGTCTACCCCGTAGTTCAGGGCGTGGCTCAGGGCTTTTTCGAAAGCAGCGCGGTAGGTATCGTAGGGTAACTGCAGTACGTTGAGGGCGTGTAGCAGCAGCCAGCCAAACTCGCCGTTATGCCCATAGCTGGTGTTATCGTCGGCCGTTGGTTTAATGCCGCCTTCGGCAAACCGGTCCCAGCCCCAGATCACGTCGAACTTAATTTGGGGCGCTACCCGCCAGTCGGCCCAGAACTGCGGCAGACCCGTTCCATAGACGGGGTGCATGACGCGCTGACTGAGCAGATCGATCACTTCGAGCAGTTTTCGGCGGTGCAGCGGATGCTGACTAGCTTCGTAGAGCGTAGTAAAAGCCTCCATCAGGTGCATGTGTACGTCGAGGGTTTTGCGGTCGCCACCGCCGGGGCCGGGGCCTTTCAGCGTCCAGTCGCGGGAAAACATCTCGAAGTAGCCGCCATAATGTGTATCGACCGCGTGGATTTGCAGCAGGTCGAACACCCGTTGTGCGTAGTTAAGTCCCCGGGGATCGCCGGTAGCGAGCGTGTATTCGCTCAGGCAGTAGATGGCGAAACTTTGCCCATAGGCGATTTTCTGGTCGTTGAGCACCTTGCCCTGCCGGTTGGTCATCCAGTAGAAACCACCGTACTGCTCGTCCCACATCCGATCGATGAGGTAGTCGACACCATGTCGCGCCAGCTCGGCCAGTTCGGGTCCACCGTAGCCCGCCCGATGGGCCGACGCGTAGGTATAGATCGAACGGGTTTGCGAAATCAGCGATTTCTCGTCCGTGCCGGTGTCGTGCCCATGCTGATCGAAGTGGGTGATAAAACCGCCGTTGACGCGGTCGGCGCTACGGCTAACCCAGAACGGAAGAAGCTGATGGGTCAGGTGATGATGCAGTTCCTGACGGTGCTGCCGAAGGAGTTGTAGGTTCATGGAGCGTGTAGGTCGTGGCCAGTTGAAACACTTCGTCGGGTGTAGCGGTGCCGGTCTGGCCGAGTTTCTGTACGGTAACGGCCGCAGCCAGATTGGCGATGGTCAGGGCCTGCGGGGGTGGCGCACCGGCGCTGAGGCTGGCCGCCAGAGCCGCTACAACCGTATCGCCCGCCCCCACCGGATCGAGCGGGCCCGGCACCGCCAGCCCGTCGATCGCCCAGATGTCGTCATCCCGAACGTAGAGCATACCGGCCTCGCCCCGCGTAACGACCAGCGGGCTGCGCAACGCCCGGTTTAGCAGCCTGGCGTGTTCAATACACCAGTCGAGGTCGGGATGGTTGGGGAGGGGTACGTTTCGGAAACGGGCCAGCTCGGCCGTATTCACTTTGAGCGTGGCCCCCCGAATCAGCAGCCCCGTATGCCGCAGGTCGGCCAGACAACATACCGCCGGGTGCTGACGAATGCGCTCATTCAGAGCCGGAATCCGGGCTTCGGTCAGGAGCGGACACGGAAACTGCTGGTTGATGATCAGCACATCAAGCTGGGGCAGGAGCTGAGCCAGGCCGTCGAGCAGCTGGTCGAAGTTATGGTCGGGTAGTTTGTTTTGGCTGCCAAAATCGATCCGGTTCGCTTCGGTCTGTTGCTGCATCGGCTTCGTATACACGCAGGTATCCCAGCCGGGCGGGGCCGTCAGCAGGCAGTTGGTATGGACACCCTGCTCCTGCATCAGCTGTCGCATGGCATGACCAAACAAATCGGCCCCAACGACACCGATGGCCCAGATCTGGCCAACGCCCAGTGCCAGCAGGTTCTGTATGACATTACCCGCGGCTCCGAGCGATGCTTTGGGCCGACTGCCCCAGTATACCGGCCGGTTGGTTTCGAGCGAGTATTCGCCCGTTTCGGTGTTGAGCTGGTAGTACAGGTCGAGCGCAAAATCGCCGATGACACCTACGTTCAGCGTTGCCATGCGACCAAACAGGGCGGGCATGGCGTCAGACCAGGCAGCGGTAGGCGAAAGGGGCAGGATACGCATGCGAATAATGGAGTGAGCAGGCTGCGTCAGTACAAACCAACCGCCCGCTGCTTTCTGTACCGGATATGCATTGCTGATCAAACTGTCCTGCCGGGCAAAATCTACTCATCTATGGTGTTGACTTATCATCGTCGTTTTGTTGCCATTGTGCTCGTTCTGTGGGTGTTAGCTGCGCTGGTCCGGGCGCAGCCAGTACCCGAAAAACCGTGGATGCTGGGCCCTTTTATCAAGCAGAATGCCATCAACCCGATACTGAATGCTCAGGCTACTACCACCTTTTTCTGCCCCGTCTCCCAAAAAACGGTGCGTTGGGAAGAAAAAGACGTGTACAATCCGGCCACTGTCGTACGCAACAAGCAGGTGTATATGCTCTACCGGGCCGAAGATACCGTTCGGCGGGTGGGCGGAACCTCGCGGCTGGGGCTGGCCGTTAGCCGGGATGGGCTGCATTTTAAACGGATGCCGAAGCCGGTCTTTTATCCCGATCAGGACGCGATGAAGACCTACGAATGGGCGGGGGGCTGCGAAGACCCGCGGGTCGTTGAAAGCCCCAATGGCGTTTACGTGATGACCTATACGGCCTACGACGGCGACAAAGCGCGGCTGTGCGTGGCTACCTCGAAAGACCTGCTGAGCTGGAAAAAACACGGATTGGCCTTCGATCAGTATGACAACGGAAAGTACCGCAATGCCTGGTCGAAGTCGGGCGCTATCGTCTGCAAACGGGTAGGGGACCGGATCGTGGCCCAGCGGATCAACGGAACCTACTGGATGTACTGGGGCGACCAGCCGGACCTGCGCCTGGCCGTATCGACGGATCTCCTTCACTGGACACCGCTCGAGAACAGGCAGGGGAAACCGATACCAGCCGCCGAGTCGCGCCGGGGCACCTACGATGCCCGCCTGATCGAGCCCGGCCCGTACGCCCTGCTGACCCCAGCCGGCATCCTGCTGATCTACAACGGCATGAACGAACCCAAAACCGGCGATCCCAACCTGCCCGATCATGCCTATGCCGGCGGTCAGCTGCTGTTCGACGCCAGGGATCCGGCCCGGCTGATCGATCGGTCGGAGACATACTTCATCCGGCCCGATCAACCCTACGAACTCGAAGGGCAGGTCAATCAGGTGGTTTTTCTGGAAGGAATGGTGCCGTTTCTGGGGCGGTGGTTCCTGTATTACGGCACGGCCGATTCCAAGATCGGGGTGGCGGTAGCGGATCAGTAGCCGACGGGTCAGGCTACCGGTCGGCGGTGGTGGAAAAAACGCTGTTTGCTGCCGAAAACCAGCAGGCACGAGAGTAGAATCAACAGAATATCGAAGCCGAATCGCTGAAGTCCCTGGCCCGCCAGATCATACCGGCCACTAGCCAGCCCGATCCCGATCATGGCGGCTGCGTTGATGATGACCATCGCGATGAGGGCGCCGGCAATGACACTCTTCCGGAACGAAGACATAATGATAGCCCCGGCCAGGGTGCCGCAGACAGACAGCAGGGTGTCGCTCGTGCTGGGGTTCGCCAGGTGATATACCTCTTCACTGCGGGTGAAATCGGTCAAACTGATCTCGCCGGTAGTTTGCAGGAACCAGTAGGTGAGCGCTGACGTCAGGATCAGGGTTGTGTAGCCAACTACCGATGACTGGATGGCCCGCCAGAGCACCTGCCATCGGCGCAGCACGACCGACAGGGCAATACCGGCCAGGGGCTCGAAACCTGGGGCGATAACGGCGGCTGCCACAAACGGCATGATCTGACGCGTTGGTGCCGATACGATGCCGATGGTTGCCATAACGCCCCCCAGCGCCATGAGCAGGACAAAATTGGGGGTTATCCGCCCCTGGTGCCGCATGCCGGTCTCAATTTCTTCCCAGATAGCTTCGTCCGCATCGTTTTCGAGTTTATCGGCCTGATCAGGTTCGATGATACTCTCGGTAAGCGACGTGCTGACCAGGTAGGGGGCGTCGCCACAGCGGTTGGCAATGGCTTTTAAAACCCGGTCTGACCCCCGGTTGAGCAGCTGAACGGAAAGGGCGTCGCCAACGGGTTTGTGGGAGTTGTCGGGGTAGAGCGCCACGCCGATAACCTCATCGAACTGGAGGAGGTCGGCCATCAGGGCGGTTGTTTTATCGGCGGGCAGCTGAATCTGAAAGGTACGATGCATAGCGTTGAGTACTCTGGAAACCTAACCGCCATGCGGGGTAAGTGTTTGCGGATGAGCGGAATTGGTTGGCTTCCGAACCGTGCTATATTTGACGAAACGAATCAAAGTTATGCCCACTCCCGCCACCCAACCCCTATCATTCAGCGACTACGCTCAATACGATGCCACTGGCCTGGCCGAGCTGGTTCGTCGCGCCGAGGTGTCGCCCGTCGAGCTGCTGGAAACGGCGATTGCCCGCGCCGAAGCGGTCAATCCGCAGCTCAACGCCATCGTGACGCCCCTCTATGAGCAAGGGCGCGCCCTGGCCAGTCAGCTTCCCGAAGCCGGACCGTTTCGGGGTGTTCCGTTTTTGATCAAGGATCTGGAGCTGGAGTGGGCCGGTACACCCATGAAGTCGGGCTGCCGGGCCTACGCCAGCTACGTATCCCCGATAGATAGTGAAGTAATTAGCCGTCTGAAGGCGGCCGGGCTGGTGTTTTTTGGCAAAACCAACACGCCGGAGTTTGGCCTGACGCCATATACCGAATCGAAACTGTATGGCCCGGCCCGTAATCCCTGGAAACCGACGCATTCGCCCGGTGGCAGCAGCGGTGGGTCGGCGGTAGCAGTAGCGGCTGGTATCGTACCGGCAGCCACGGCCTCCGATGGGGGCGGCTCAATCCGGATTCCGGCCGCCTGCTGTGGGTTATTTGGACTGAAGCCATCGCGCGGACGCGTGACGCTCGGGCCGCGCTACGGCGAACTCTGGAACGGGGCCGTGGTTGGGCACGCGCTGACCCGCTCCGTGCGCGACAGTGCGGGGCTGCTGGATGTGGTAGCAGGCCCCATGGCGGGCGATCCGTACCTGATTAGCCCGCCCGAACGTCCGTTTGCCGACGAAGTGGGCCGCGATCCGGGCCGGCTTCGTATTGCGTTCTCCGCAGCCTCGCTCATGCCCTCGATGACGATTGACCCGGAATGTATCAAAGCGGTTCAGGAAACGGTACGCCTGCTCGAACGACTTGGCCATACGGTAGAGGAGGTGCCGCTGCCGTACGAGAAAACCATCCTGACCGAAGCGTTCTTTGTGTCGGTGATGAGCGAGACGGCAGCTACCCTGCGCGAGCTGAGCGTTTACCTGGGTCGGCCGGTTCGGTCGGGTGACGTCGAGCTGAACACCTGGGCGCTGGCCCGCCTGGCCGACGGGTTCTCGGCCGCTGATGTCGCTTACCAGAAACGACGCTGGAATACGCTGAACCGGGCCATGGGACAGCTGCACGAAACGTACGACCTGTTTCTGACGCCAACCCTGCCCCGGCTGCCTATCGAAATCGGTACGTTTCAGAATAGGGCGTCGGAGGAGCGTCTGCTGAAACTAGTCGATGCGGTGGGCGGGCTGAAATACCTTAAAGGCAGCAGAACCATCGACGATCTCGCCGAACGATCGCTAGGCTATATTTCGTACACCGTTATTACGAACATGACCGGTCAGCCGTCTATGTCGGTGCCGTTGCACTGGTCGGCCGATGGGTTACCAGTCGGCGTTATGCTGGCGGCCCGGCTCGGCGACGAGGCTGCCCTGTTCCGGCTGGCGGGGCAGCTGGAACAAACCCAGCCCTGGTTCATGAAACGGCCTCCCCTGTAGAGACGCGATGGCTGGGTAGTGTGGGTTTTCTGCTGGCGCATGTGAGACGCAATGGCTGGCGCATGTGAGACGCAATGGGTTGCGTCTCTACTCGGCGTAATCGAGGTCTTTGCCGAATGTTTCGTCGATGGTGAGAACGGCCCAGAGGCCGAGGGCGAAACAGACGGCGGCTACCACGGCGGCCGAGCCAATTACGCCCAGGCTGGGCTTCAGCAGCTGGAAAGCCGGAATGGTCAGCAGCGTGGTGGCCCGTACGTTGTTGGCTACGGAGGTAGTTGCCGTAGCCCGGAGGTTGGTGCCGAACGTTTCGGCGGTAACGGTCAGAAACATGGCTATATACCCGATGCTAAACCCCATACCGACGCAAACCGCATAAAAGGCATCAGCACTACTCAACCCGCCAAACAGATAGATGCCGACGAACAGAAAATTCAATCCCATCATCAGCCCGATAGCCTGTCGACGGGATTTCAGCCATTGGCTGAGCGGTCCACTGAACAGATCCCCCACAACCATACCGACGTAGGTGAACATAACGCACTGACCGGGCTGGATAGGTTCGGCAATACCCATCGCCTTCCCGAACTCGTTGGCAAACGTAGCCAGGATGCCAATGACCAGGTAGGTCGGTACGGCCAGCCCCATACAGCGGATATAGCGCGACAACCGTTCGCCGTTGCTGAATAGCGCCCAGAAGTTGCCACGGCTCACGCCCGTTTGCTGCACGCGCCGGAACATACCCGACTCCAGTACACTCACCCGCAAAATCAGTAGCCCCAGTCCTAACCCTCCGCCAATGAAGTAGGTCGTACGCCAGTCGAACAGCGTTACCGTGAAATAAGCGACTACGGCACCCAGCAGCCCCACACCGGCTACCAGCGACGAGCCATAACCCCGCAGTTCTTTGGGCAGTATTTCGCTGACGAGCGTAATGCCCGCCCCCAGTTCCCCCGCCAGGCCCAGCCCCGCCACAAACCGGAGAAGAGCGTAGGTGGTGGGGCTTTCAACGAATCCGCAGGCTATGTTGGCCAATGAGTAAGTGATGATGCTGCCGAACAGGACCGACAACCGACCGCGTTTGTCGCCGAGGATACCCCACAGAATGCCACCCAGCAGCAGCCCCGCCTGTTGCACGTTCAGAATCTGGCCACCCGTCAGCGAAATTGCGGTTTCCGACAGCCCCAGGTCCTTCAGGCTGGGCACCCGGACAATGTTGAACAACAGCAGGTCATACACATCGACAAAATACCCCAGCGCAGCCACAATGACCGGCAGGGTAAACAGGGGGCGGAGCGAAACAGAAGAAGGTGGGGCAGTCGTCATAGGGGAGGGTGGGTCAGCATCTATTGCCATCAAAACGAAGCGTGGTCCGTCCTGATGACACAAAAAGCACAGAGAAAACAATAGTTACCTCTTTACTCGCTGTGTCGTCACGACGGACCACGCTACCTGCTGAAAAGGATTACCAGAACCGGACGTAAATGGCCGAAATCAGCAGCACAATAACCACGATCAGGGCTGTAGTCGACGGAGCCAGACGGAACATTTTGGAGTCGATCTCGAACGCTTTCGGACTAACGGCCGGACCTGCCAGACTGATAGCAACCATGACCACTACCGTAAAGAAGAACGACCAGCCCATACAGATCAGGAATGGGATCTCGTAGCCGCCGTTTCCGTTCGGGAAAGCCGTATAGATCAGCGTTTCGTTGCCTAACACCGTAGGCGCGTAGTGGTTGAAGAATACGGCTAGGGCGAAGCCCAGCAGGATACCAACCACCGCTGCTACCCCCGTTGTCCGTTTCCAGAAAAAGCCCAGCAGGAATACGGCGAAGATACCCGGGCTGATATAGCCCGTATACTTCTGGATAAACGTAAAGCCGCCCTCACGACCGATACCGAGCGTATCCTGCCAGGTCAGGGCAATAGCCAGCGCCATAGCCATGAAAATAGCGATGCGACCTACCCAGACCAGCTGCCCTTCGTTGGCGTCTTTCTTAATGTACTTCTGGTAGATATCCAGGGTGAAAATAGTCGAAATGGAGTTGGCTTTACCGGCCAGAGAAGCTACGATAGCAGCGGTCAGGGCGGCCATCGAAAGGCCTTTCAGCCCATTGGGCAGGAAAGACAGAATAGCCGAGTACGCATTGTCGGCCAGGAGCCGGCCACCGGGCGCCATCTCGCTTTGCAGACTGCCGTTCTTGTAGAGGACATAGGCCGCAATACCGGGCAGCATAACGATCAGCGGCATGAAAATTTTCAGCAGCGCAGCAAACAGGATACCGGTGCGGGCGGTGTGCAGGTCAGCACCGAGTGCGCGCTGCGTGATGTACTGGTTACAACCCCAGTAGTTCAGGTTCACGATCCACTGACCGGCAAAATACATAGCAATACCCGGCAGGGTCAGGTACTTGTTGATCTCTACCTGCGACGCGTTGGGGCCCGGTTTCTCGAAGATCAAATGGAAGTGGTCATCCGCATCGCGCATCATGGCGCCGAAACCCGCCAGCACGTCGTTACCCAGGCCAAACTTCTGGCTTACCAGCGTCAGCGCCAGGTAGGTCGTAACCAGCCCGCCAATAATCAAGACTACTACCTGGATAACGTCGGTATAGCCAATCACCTTCATACCACCCAGGGTAATAACCAGCGCGAACAGACACAGGCCAATAATGATGGCATGGAAGTAGTCGGCACCGACCAGCGTGCTGATGGCCAGCGCGCCCAGGAACAGGATAGAGGTCAGGTTAACGAAAATGTACAGGAACAACCAGAACACGGCCATGATCAGGGAGACCGTTTCGTTATACCGCGTCTTCAGAAACTGCGGCATGGTGTAGATATGATTTTTGAGGTAGATGGGCATAAACCAGACTGCCACAATAATCAGCGAGATGGCGGCCAGCCACTCATACACGGCAATGGCAACCCCAAACTGGAAGCCATTCCCCGACATCCCGATAAACTGCTCGGCCGAGATGTTGGATGCGATTAACGATGCGCCAATGGCCCACCAGGTGAGGGATCCTTCGGCCAGGAAAAAGTCTTTGGTGTCGAGATTGGTCTTTTGTTTTCGCTTGTAAATCCAGTATCCGTAGGAGGAGACACCAATGAAGTACAGGAGGAAGATAATGTAATCTAACTGGTTTAGCTGGTTCATTACGGCACGCAGTAAAAAGGGTTAGCTGATTAGCGCGTAAAAAAGCAATTTATTCTTGAAATAGGCTTTATCGTTTACATAAAATCATTGCACAAATAACAGAAAAGGCACAAAGTCATGCTTTGTGCCCCTATAAAGCCGATAAACTAACTATTATTTCATGGAAACGAGCCGGGTAGGAAGTCGCTGGGTAACGGTTGGGGTCGACAGGCGGAACGAGAACTCCTCGGACTGGAACCCGGCTGTATAGACCCGAAAGGTGTAGTTTCCATCTTCTACATCGCTCAGGTCGAACATCTGCCTGAACCGGTTGCTTTTGCCGCCCTTGCCCGGCAGGGTCTCCCGAAACAGGACATTGCCTTTCTGATCGATCAGCTCTACGTTTACTTTAAACTGGGGTAATGATTTTTCCAGAGCGAGCCACACTTTGGAAGAAGCCGCGGCCGGATACATAGCGGCCTGGAAGGTTTTCTTCTCTGGATTGCCGGTCTGGAAGGTTTTCTTCTCTGGATTGCCGGTCTGGATCGTTTTCGCAAGCGATACCGATGCGATCAGTGTCAGCAGCATAAAGCTGACAATCAGGGTGATGCGAGTTTTCATTGAGTCGAATGGATTAAGTGAATAATCAACCCAATGATGCAGGCAGCCGGCCGGTCCGCTGCGGTTCTGGAACAGCGGCTTAGAAAAAGGATGAATGGCAGCAGCGTAGCTTACTCGACAAAATCGAGGTCTTTGCCGAACGTTTCGTCCAGACGGCTCAGCGACCAGAACGCCAGTCCATATACGACGAGGCCGAGCAGGCCAGCCCCCACCAGCGTACCAACGGCGGGCTTGATGGCCTGAAACGCGAGGGTCATCGGAATCAGCGTACCGCGTACTACGCTCGGCACCGATGTCGTGGCTGTGTTGCGGAGGTTGGTACCGTACCGTTCGGCTACCGTGGTCAGGTACATGGCAATGTAGCCGGTGCAGAAGCCAGCCAGCAGAAAAACCGTATACACCCCCTCGGCCGTGTCGATGCCGCCGAACAGCAGAATGCTGCAGAGGGTCATGCTGAGCAGGAGCAGGCTTGTAATGGCCTTTATGCGCGACCGAAGCCACTGACTCAGCGGACCACTCAGCAGGTCGCCACCGGCCAGCCCTACGTAGAGCAGCATGACACAGCGGCCGGGCTTGACCAGTTCTGTCAGTCCCAGCGCCTGACCAAATTCGTTGGCAAACGTGGCCAGAATACCAACAACGAACCAGGTAGGCATGCCAACCGCTACACACTGGAGGTATTTGCGGGTAGAGGCCCACGTTCGGAAAAACTGCCCGAAATTGCCCCGACTAACGCCTTTGTGCTCAGCTTTGAAGCGACTGAACAGCCCCGACTCGAAAACACTGACCCGCAGCAGGAGTAGCGCCAGGCCCATACCGCCCCCTACGAAGAAGGCCGTTCGCCAGTTGAAGTACTCGACGGTCAGGTACGCCACGCCCGCGCCGAGGTAGCCGATACCGGCCACAACCGCCGAGCCATAGCCCCGAATTTCTTTCGGCAGTATTTCGGCCACCAGGACCATAGCCGCCCCGATCTCGCCCGACAGGCCGATACCCGCCAGAAAGCGCAACACCGCGTAGGTGTTGACATCCTGTACGAATCCACACGCAATGTTGGTCAGGGAGTAGGTAACAATGCTGCCAAACAGGACCGACATACGACCCCGCTTGTCGCCCAGAACACCCCACAAAATACCACCCAGCACCAGGCCGGCCTGCTGGCAGTTGAGAATGAACGTTCCTGCCGTTGATACGTCGGCCTCGGTCAGCCCTAACGATTGCAGACTCGGCACCCGCACGATGCTGAAAATCAGCATGTCATAGACATCGACGAAGAAGCCGAGGGCCGATACAATGACCGGCAATGCCAGTAAGGGCCGCAGCGACGGGCGCGTTGCGGGTAGGGGCGTGAGCGTTTGCATAAGGTGGGTGTCGTTCGGGCAGGCCGTTACTCCTCCAGGTAGTCGAGGTCTTTGCCGTGCGTCTCCGGAATGGTCAGGATGGAGTAGAAACCAATCACGAAACTGATCAGCCCGACAACGGCCCCCGCGTTGATCGTCTCCAGCGAAGGCTTCAGCGCCTGGTAGGTAAGTGTCATCGGAATAACCAGACCACGCACCATGTTAGGAACCGTCGTGGCCGCCGTGGCCCGCAGGTTCGTACCAAACTGTTCGGCGCCGATGGTTACGAACATGGCCCAGTAACCAATGCCGAAACCCATGGCCAGGCAGAGCCCATACAGGGCCGTTGCCGACGCGATGCCGGTGTAGAGATAAACCAGGCTAAACAGCAGGGCTACGCCCATCAGCAGCGCAACCCCTTTTTTGCGGGATGCGAGCGCCTGACTGATGAAGCCGCTGGCCAGGTCGCCGGCCGCCAGACCCACATAGCACCACATGATGGCCAGCCCCGGCTGTATTTCTTCCGCTATACCGAATGCTTTCCCGAACTCATTGCTGAACGTAGCCAGAATACCGATCACAAACCAGGTGGGCAGGCCAATACCGATGCATTTCAGGTAGCGGCTGAGCCGGTCGGCGTTCGTGAAGAACGACAGAAAGTCGCCCCGGTTCACGTGCGTCTGCTCCGTAACATTGGTGAACATGCCCGACTCCACAACGCCCACCCGCAGCAGCAGCAGCCCGAACCCCAGGCCCCCCCCAACGAAGAAGGCGGTTTGCCAGTCGAACAGTTTAACCGTAAAGTAGGCTACCACGGCCCCAAACAGGCCAATACCGGCCACCAGTGATGTCCCGATCGCGCGTTTTTCTTTCGGAAGGACCTCGCTGACCAGGGTAATGCCCGCGCCCAGTTCGCCCGCCAGACCGATGCCGGCAATGAACCGCATGAGCGCGTAATAGAGCGTCGGCTCCATGAAGGTGACGTCATCGACAAACCCGCAGGCTACGTTGGCAATGGAGTAGGTGATGATACTGCCGAATAATACCGACAGTCGGCCCCGTTTGTCGCCCAGAACGCCCCACAGGATACCACCCAGTAATAAACCACCCATTTGCCAGTTCAGAATACTGGCGCCAACCGTCGAGATTTCATCGGGGGTCAGGCCAAGGTCTTTCAGGCTGGGCACGCGAACAATGCCGAAGAGTAACAAATCGTAGATGTCGACGAAGTAGCCGAGGGCAGCTACGATGACAGGGAGACTGAAGAGGCCTGCCGGAGCAGCCTGCGTTTCTTTAGGAAGGGTTGGGACGGCCATACGGCGAAAGCAGAGAGATTGATTCTGCAATAATACGAAATGGCCAAAGAAGATTAACGCCTGCTGGCAGGATTGGCAAATAGATGATAATGAGAGCGCGGAAGCGGGACGAAGACGTTTCCGTGAGTGTGTTAAGCAGAGGACAGCGAACTACATCGAAGCGAGGTATCAGTAGGTATCAGGCCGATCGGGCTGGATCAGAGTCATGTCAGGCTGATTCGGCGGCATAGCTCGTATCGGTGCTGGCAGGGTCAGATACACCTGGTAAGCGGTACCGAGTGCCCAGGCCTTCAGCGCGGTTCGGGCCAGCACGAGCGCCTGCTGTACCAGAAACATCAGTAGAATGGTAGGGGTATTCCGCATCGGAATCAGCTCATCGATCAAAAAATAGAGCCCGAACAGCGCGGTCCCTATACCGATAAACAGCCAGTACAAACCGTAGGTACGGGGCAGGTTACGCATGACCAGCCGCCCCGCCCGGCCAAACGCCCGAAACGCGTTCGACTCG
This sequence comes from Spirosoma sp. 209, assembly GCF_002006735.1. Classification (NCBI taxonomy): domain Bacteria; kingdom Pseudomonadati; phylum Bacteroidota; class Cytophagia; order Cytophagales; family Cytophagaceae; genus Spirosoma; species Spirosoma sp. 209. The sequence continues at coordinate 414,979 of NZ_MVEC01000004.1, forward strand.
TCGTCGCGGAACATAATCACTTTGGCATAGTCGCCAATGCAGAACAGGAGGGTGGCGGTGAGGGCAAACAGGCTGAAGAACCCCAGGCCTACCCAGAATAAGCCCCGCTCGGTCAGCGTATCGCTGAGCACGATGCCAACCAGCAGCCCGGCAATCAGCCAGAGGCCCGCCCCCACCAGCAGAAACAGGGTTGTTACCCCCAGCAGCTGTAGAAAACGGCCAAAATAAGCCGTACACACCTGCCAGAACAGACCAGCGTCGAACCGGCGCGAGGGCTGCGCAAAGGTGTTCAGGATGCCACCCGCCAGAAAAACGCTGAGAAAGACAAACAGAACCCCGAGCCAGCGGCCAACGCTCAATAGGGGATCGATGACCCGCTCGCTGCGCTGCATGAAATCAGCATAAACGGTATAATCGAAACCGTCGAGCAGGTTTAGAAAGGCACGCGAGTCCTGATCTTCGGCCTGGAGGGTGCTGTAAAACGGGAGGGCGACCAGCAGCCCCAGCACGAGCGTGATGCCGTACAGTAACCCGATGAGCCGGGTCGACCGGAGCAGGTGGCGAAGCGACAGAAAAAAAGCGTTCACGAATGGTTCAGGTTAAGCGTAAACGGGCCAGTCGCAATTGGTTCGTCGGCCAACCCGGTAGGGGGCAATTAATCTGAACTAAAAGTACATTTATTTCGGCTCCGACAGCGGGTGCTCGGTCCTGATTTTCTCCTGCAGCTTCAAAAACCCGTCGATCAGTGCTTCGGGCCGGGGTGGGCAGCCCGGTATATACACATCGACCGGTATGATCCGATCTACGCCTTTAACGACGTGATAGCCGTGTTGCCAGTAGGGACCACCACAGTTCGAGCAGGAGCCCATCGAGAGCACATACCGGGGTTCGGGCATCTGTTCGTACAGACGCCTGATCCGATCCGCCATTTTATAGGTAACCGTTCCCGACACGATCATGATATCAGACTGGCGGGGAGACGGGCGCGGAAATATGCCAAAACGGTCGAGGTCGTAGTTGGCCGCAAACGCCTGCATCATCTCGATGGCGCAGCAGGCCAGCCCAAAGCTCATGGGCCAGAGCGATTTCTCGCGCGACCAGTTCAGGAGTTCTTCGGAGTGCATCAGAATGACACTCGCTTCGCCGGATTTATCGCTCATATCGGTTAGAGATCGGTTGGTAAGCCGGTCAGGCCTGCGAGGGAGCCGAGGCCGACCGGTATTTGTCGTTCACCCGGTCGTACAGATGCGGGGGTACATGCGTGGGGGCCGTAGGTAATTTTGGCTGGGGTTTGACCCAGTCGAGATACCCTTTTGCCCAGACATAAGCCAGGCCCAGCCCCAGAATCGCCACGAACAGAAACGCTTCGGTTAGTGCAAACCATCCCCAGAGTCCATTGGTAGCCCGGATCAGGCTCGCCTGCCCGAATACCGTTGCCCATGGAAACAGGAAAACCAGCTCTACATCGAACAGCACGAAAACCAGCGCCACCACGTAGAACCGGATGTTGAACTGCACATTCGCATTGCCGATGGGTTCTTCGCCCGATTCGTAGGTGCTGTTTTTCTCCACGTTCGGGCGGTTCGGGCGCAGGAGCCGGGCCGCAAACAGCACAACGGCTATGAACGCAAACGCACCCAGGATAAACAGCAGCAGCACACCGAAGTCAGAGAGCATAAGGCAGGGAAAGTAACGGGTGGTTAGCGGTATTCAGGCTTCGGGCCGGAAAGGCTGACTCCGTTGGCACGAAGCCAATGATCGACCCTTATTTTTTCTTCTTCTTGTAGAGATTATACACCATAGCCACCTGGAAATTCCGGTTCCGGTACGTAGCCAGGGGCTCGGGCGATACGTTACTCAGGCCGTAGACATATCGGACGTGCAGACTGAACTTATCGAGCATGTCGAGAAAGTCGTAGTGAGCACCGACCACGATACCCAGGTCGTTGCGGGGGCCGGGGCCGGTTGTGGTATTGGTGCTGAGGGCGTAGCTGAACTCAGGACCGGCCTGAAGCGTCAGGCCTTCGGTCGGGATATACCCTAGCAGGATCGGCACGCTGGCGTAGTAGTACTGGGCGCGGCTGGTAGACCGGCCGCCCACCCGCTCAACCTGAAAAGTACCTCCTTTTATAGCCAGCAGCGCTTCGGGCTGGAGCACAAAGCGCTGATACCGATACCGATACATAACGCCGAAATGAGGTTGTAACGCCTGCTTCGGAATATTCGCGCTAATTCCTGATACGTTGACACGCGTTAACGAAGCCCCTACCTTGAGCCCGAAATGACCGCCAACGGGGTTGTTACTTTGGGCCTGAGAAAGAGCGGGGAGGAGCAGGGTAAAAGCAAAAAAAAGTAATCGGTACGTGCGCATACAGGAATGAGGATGGGGTATAACCACCCTATAACGGTTGATCAGGCCACAAAATTGGTTAAAAAAAGTTAAGATCAGGCCGCTTAATTCAGACGGGGATCAACGGGGTAGTGCGCAATCGACTTATACTCACCCCCCATCCGTTTCAGAACCCCCCGCCAGAACTCGCTGGCGGGTGTATCGAAGAGGAAATCGGCATCGGTACGGCTGACGATCCAGGCTTTCTGGTTCAGCTCAGCATCCAGCTGGCCTTCGCTCCAGCCCGAGTAGCCAATAAAGAAACGGGCGTCTCGATCGGTGAGGGTACCCAGATTAACGGCCTGCTTCACCTGCTCAAAATCGCCACTCCAGTACAGGCCGCTCAGCACCCGGATGGAATTCTCGATTAGGTCGGGCCGACGATGAATGAAATGCAGGGTATTATGCTGAACGGGGCCACCGACAAACAAAGGCAGGTCGACCGAAATGTCTTCGATTACATCGCTGAGGTGAATATCGGTGGGCTGATTCAGAACGAGACCAAACGTACCGGCCGGGCTGTGTTCGCAAACCAGTACTACACTCCGCTCGAAGTTTGTATCGCCCATGAAAGGCTCGGCAATGAGGAGATTTCCGTTGGCTACAGACGGTATATTGGCGTTCATAGGCAGTTGGTGCGTTAACGGGGTTTATCCTCTAAACGACGGAAAAGTGGCCTATGTTACTCAAAAATAAACGTATTGGGTAAAAACGATCAACATTTTTACCGACCGTAGGGCAGGCTCCGGGCCAACCCGACGACCCGCAGCGGACCGGCTTAGTCGCGAAACGTAATGCCCACGCTCCGGCCCGACAGCTGGGTGAGCAAAGGGCGCAGCATCCGGTCGGCGTTTTCGCGGGTTTGGGTCAGTATGCCACCGTCGAGGGCCGACTGCCGGATTTGCCGTTCGGCTTTGCGGTACGCATCGCTCACCAGCTGCGACTGGTCAAGAAACGAAAACCGGGTATCGTAGACCCGCGACCGGTCGTGGTTGATTTTCCAGCCACATAGTTCGGGTTTGGGCAAGCGGATGGTTACCGAGTCTTCGCTGGTCAGGATATCGGACGGACCCACCCGGCTGAGGTCGATGCAGCCGACGGCTTCGCCCTCGACGATCAAAACCGCGTTGGCGTTGGGCAAAAATGTATTAGGCTGCTCGTATTCAATAATGTCTTTGAAGGTGTAGCGAACAAGCTCCAGCTTGCCGAGGGCCGTTACCTCTTTCAGGACAATGCTTTGCGTAGCCTGATCGCCCCGGCGAAACCGACTCAACGCGCTACTGCCGCGAATCTGCTCCCATACGGCGATCAGACCCGCTACCAGCAGGATAAAAACAAACAGGCGAAGCATGGTTTTCATGGTGTAAAGCGGGTTGAGCGTACGCATGAACCGGCTTGGGTAACCTGACCGGTACGCTGTAATAGTGAAAGAGCACCTGGCTGGCTCGAAAAAGCAAACTCCCAAACCGTTGCCGATCTGGGAGTTTGTGTGATGATGCATATGGCTTACTGAAGCCGGCTCGGCTCGTCGGCCGTATGATTTTCCAAATCGAACAAGTCGTTCAGCACATCGATGAGGGTTTCGGCCTCACCGCGTTTGCAGGCGGCTTTGAGCTGAAGTACCGGCAGCTTGATAATTTTCTGCATGATACCCCGGGTAATTTTCTCGACCTTCTCCGACTCGTCGGGCGTGAGGTGCTTCAGGTGGCGGGCAATTTCGTCTTTGCGAATCTGCTCCAGGGCATTTTTCAGCTTGTTGATCGTTGGCGAAACGATCATTTCTTTCGACCAGTCGCCGAATTCGCTGACGGCCTGATCAATGATGGCTTCTACTTTCGGGATGGCCGCCAGCCGCTGGTTCAGAGCCTCGTCGGCCCGGTTGCGGATGTGGTCGATGTTATAAACCAGCACACCCGGAATCTGCTCAACGGCGGTATCGACGCTGCGGGGAACCGATAAATCCAGGAAGTATTTGTAGGTGAGCACCGTTACACCCTGCAGCAGTGTGGGCGTAATGAGCGGCTCGTCGCGCATGACCGATGAGATAATCACGTCGGCCTGGCGAATCTCGTCGGTCAGGTTGGCGAAGTCGGCAATGCGAAATCCGTACTGTTCGGCCAGCACTTCCGTTTTAGTCTGGGTGCGGTTGCAGAGGGTGATGTTCTTCACGTTCCGGTCGGCCAGGTTCCGGCAAACGTCGGTACCGATTTCGCCCAGACCGATAACGAGTACGTTGGGGTCCTGCCGGTCGCCCACCAGTTCGTCGATTAGTTCAACCGCAGCGTAAGACACCGAAGCGGCTCCATCGCGAAAGGCCGTTTCCTGCGCCACGCGCTTGTTGGTGAAGAAAATGGTATGCATCAGCCGGTGCAGGAAAGGCCCGGCCATGTCCAGATCGGCCGACCACTGGTACGCCTGCTTCACCTGATTCGGAATCTGCATGTCGCCCACTACCTGCGAGTGGAGCCCTACGCACACCTCGAACAGATGCCGAACGGCTTCCTCATGCCGGGCAAAAAACTGGAAGTAAGGTAAATACTGATCTGTATCGGTCAGTCCTTTCTCAATCAGCAGCAGCCTGACAATGTCGGCGTTCAGGTTAGCTCCGCCCTGCTCCGATGCGTAGTAAACCTCGGTGCGGTTGCAGGTTGAGATGATAAGCAGGTCTGACAAACCGAAGAAGTCGCGCAACCGCAGCATGAGCCGCTTGGCTTCTTCTTCGCTGAGTGCAATTAATTCGCGCACATGGAGCGGTGCCGTTTTGTGCGATAAACTAATTGAGTTGAAAGTATCTAACATTGCCGAAAAAACACGCTATATGACCACGGGTCAACACAAAATTACGACACAATCGCCGGACCTTGAAACAGCTTTCGTAATCGGTTTATTTATTTAGAATGTGTCCAGATAAGTAGACCGCCTTCTTTCTTCAGTCCTATTTAATTAGAAACAGAACCGGCCCGGCAGACGTTCTCTTTTGTACCATCATTTGCAATTTTTCGTTTAGTCGAAGGGGAATTCATTATCCATGCTCAAGTCATTCGATATATATAATCAGAATAATATTCTGAAGATTATCGTAGCGCTGAACCTGCTACTGGTTGGAACGGGCTCTCTGCTGTACACGAACCGGCTAATTACCCGGCTCGAAGCCCGCGAAGAACAGTACGTTCAGCTCTACGCCAAAAGCATCGGTTACCTGTTTGGCAGCAGCCAGGCCAACGCGGGTGACCTGACATTCGTGACCGACGAAATCCTGAAAGCAAACAAAACAATTCCGGCCATTTACGTCGATCCGAACGGCCAGCTGGGCGGGGCGCTCAACGTTGACATACCGGAAGAGTACAATGCCGAGCAACGCGAAAAACTACTTCGTCAGCGGATTGTCGAGATGCGGGATCGGCACCCGCCCCTGGTGGTTGATCTGGGTAATAATGAGCGGGGGCTGGTCTATTACACCAACTCGAGCCTGCTGCGACAACTGACCTACTTTCCGTACGCGCTGCTGGCTATACTGACGGCCCTGGGGGTGTTGGCCTACCTGTCGTTCAGTGCGTCGCGCCGGGCCGAGCAGAACCGGGTGTGGGTCGGACTGGCGAAGGAAACTGCCCACCAGTTGGGTACGCCCATGTCGTCGCTGATGGCCTGGGTCGAGTATATGCGTTCTGATCCGGACCAGTACGACGGATCAATAACCGACGAGATCGAGAAAGATGTACGTCGGCTGGAAACCATAACGGCCCGTTTTTCCAGTATTGGTTCGGTACCGACGCTGAAAGAAGAAAACCTGAACGAGGTAGTTCGGCAGTTTACCGACTATCTCTCGAAACGCATCTCGACGAAGGTGAAAATGAGCGTGGCCAGCCAGCTGCCGGCCGGGCAGACCGTTAAAATTAACCGGCTGCTGTTTGAGTGGGTAATCGAGAATATCTGCAAAAACGCCGTCGATGCCATGAAAGGCACCGGCGAACTGCGGCTCACGATGCAGACATTACCCAATCGAAGCGTAGCCATCGACATTGCCGATACGGGCAAAGGCATTTCCAAGAAAAACATGCAGAAGGTGTTCAACCCCGGGTTCAGCACCAAGAAGCGCGGCTGGGGCCTGGGCCTGACACTGGCCAAGCGCATCGTTGAAGAGTATCACAACGGACGCCTGTACGTAAAAAGCTCGGAGGTCGGCAAAGGAACGACCTTCCGTATTGTGCTGAACAACAGCTGATCATCTCGGGTACGGCAGCCAGACGGTATCCGTTTCGATGACATTACTCTCGTTGAGGTCGCGGTCGCGAATCTGAATCTGGAATTTGGTCGGGTAGATCTGGAAACTGGTCCCGTACTGGAATATCTGATCGAACTCAAGCGGCCCCTCAATGGCTCCGCTGGGTTTCCCTTTGGCCAGATCCGGAAAGTACAGGGTCCGGTTAACGGTCAGCGGTACTTCAACGTACTGGCGGTTAATGAGCCGGAACGTACGGATGCGGTAGTTGCCCCAGCCGCCGTTGGACGCATAGCGGGCCGAGTCTGGTTTCGAGATGGGAATATCGTTGCCCAGATTGCCGTCGCCATCCTTGAAATTAATGACCACGATGACCGAATCGCGCCTGGAGCGACCTACTCCCTGTCCGCCTTCTATGGTGTACCGGTCCACGCGGTCGAACGATATTTCGGGAACATTGGAGTAGTTGGGTTCGGTAAAACAACTCGACAGAGTGAGGGCCAGGCCCAATACGAGGAGGTATGGTTGAATTTGTTGCCGCTGCATACTGTTGTACTCGTTGTGCAATAAACGCTCTTGTTTTGTCTCTTTTATCAACACTTTCGGCCGATGTGGCTGCCCGGCGCGCGAGGCTCAGGCAGCAGATCCTGACCGTAACTCCGGACTCGTTCGAGTCGCTGGCACTGGCCGTTTTCCGATACCAGGCCGAACATAACCCTATTTACCGGCAATATCTGCATTATCTGCACGTTCGGCCCGAGCAGACCTCAAGCCTGCGCGAGGTTCCGTTCATGCCGATCGGGTTTTTCAGGAACCATACCATTCTGACGGGGGTCGACCCCCGTCCCGACCTGCTGGCCGATACGCTGACGTTTGCCAGCAGCGGCACAACCGGTGCTGCTACCAGCCGCCATTATGTGCCCGACCCGGCGCTGTACGATGCGGTCAGCACCCGAATTTTCGAGCAGCTCTACGGACCGCTCCGGAACGTCACTATTCTGGCCCTGTTACCCTCGTACCTTGAACGAAATAACTCGTCATTAGTGTACATGGTTCAGCGATTTATGGCGCAGACCAACGCGGACCAGAGTGGTTTTTTTCTGAATGATTTCGACGCCCTGACTACCCGGTTGCATCAGCTGCTGCAACGCCCTGCGCACAAGACCCTGCTGATCGGCGTAACGTTCGGATTGCTCGACTGGGCCGAGTCGCGGACGGATGTTTCGCTGGCGGATTATCCCAATCTGATTGTGATGGAGACAGGGGGCATGAAAGGGCGCCGGAAAGAGCTGCTGCGCGAGGAAGTCCACGACATACTGACGAGCCGAACCGGGGTACCAATCGTTCACTCCGAATATGGTATGACCGAGCTACTGTCGCAGGCCTATTCGCTGGGGCAGGGGGTGTTTAGCCCGAGTCCGACGCTGCGTGTGCTGCTGCGCGACATCAACGATCCCTTCACGATCTATCCGGCCGCAGATGCGGCCGGGCCTGGGGCGCGGCAGTCGGGCGGTATCAACGTCATCGATTTGGCCAACCTCGATTCCTGTTCGTTTCTGGAGACCCAGGACCTGGGCCAGTACGTCGGTGCCGATGGTCATTTTCGGGTAATTGGCCGGTTCGACAATTCCGACGTGCGGGGCTGTAATCTAATGGTTCTCTGACCATAAAAAAGAGCCAGGCAACTCCCGGGGGCGCCTGGCTCGATATAGTCTTCGTCAGATTTAAGCGTACAGCTTCACGTCGTCCAGCGTGATCTCATCGCCACACATGATGATAAGGCGTTCGATGACGTTGCGCAGTTCCCGAACGTTACCGGTCCAGGGCAGCGACTGCAGATAGGCCATGCCGTCGGGCGTAAACTCCTTCGGCGTAGAGCCGTACTCGGTAGCGATGTCGTGCAGGAACTTGTCGGTCAGGAGCGGGATGTCCATACGTCGTTCGGCCAGGGGCGGAACGTGAATCACGATTACGCTGAGCCGGTGAAACAAGTCTTCGCGGAAGTTGCCGTTGACAATTTCCTGGCGCAGGTCTTTGTTGGTAGCCGCAATGACCCGCACGTTGACTTTAATCTCTTTGTCGCCACCAACGCGGGTAATTTTGTTTTCCTGTAACGCCCGCAGCACTTTGGCCTGGGCCGACAGGCTCATGTCGCCGATCTCGTCGAGGAAGAGCGTACCGCCGTCGGCCTGTTCGAACTTACCGACGCGTTTGGCCGCAGCACCCGTGAAGGCACCTTTTTCGTGGCCGAACAGTTCGCTCTCGATCAGCTCACTCGGAATGGCTGCGCAGTTTACTTCCACGAGTGGCATGGAAGCCCGGCTGCCTTTTTCGTGAATCTGTTTGGCCACCATCTCCTTACCGGAACCGTTGGCCCCGGTAATAAGAACCCGGGCTTCGGTAGCAGCCACGCGGTTGATGGTATCCTTCACCTTACGGATTGGCTCCGACTCGCCTACAATCTCGTTGAGTTTGTAAATCCTCTTCTTCAGGGTTTTGGTTTCCTGAACCAGTTTGGAGCGTTCGATGGCGTTGCGGACCGTAATCAGCAGGCGGTTCAGATCGGGTGGTTTGGTGATAAAATCAAACGCGCCACGTTTGGTTGCTTCTACTGCGTTCTCAACATTACCAAAGGCCGAAATCATTACAAACTGAGTGCTACGACTGGCTTCGTTGGCTTTCTGAAGGAGCTCAAGCCCGTTGAGCTTAGGCATTCGAATATCGCACAGAGCTACGTCGTAACTCGTTCGCATAATCATGTCTAACCCTTCTTCACCATCTTTCGCTTCGTCCACGTCATAACCTTCGTACTCTAAGATATCGCGCAGAGCCGCCCGAATTGGTTTTTCGTCGTCCACGATAATCAACTTGGCCATACAATCAGGGTGGGTTTTTACTAAAGGGTTGGTCCTGGGCGAAAATAGAGGTTTTATACCACTAACCGCAAGAACGTATCGCTAATTTTTAGCAGACTCTGTCGGAGCAGCCGTACAGACAGGCTGTTTCAACGGGGTAATCGGAGGCTCAGCACGCGCCTGAGATCGGTACGCCCATCAACCGGTCGCAGCCGGAACGAATACGTATACGGTCTGGTAACCGGTAGTTGATACTCCGGATGAACCCGGGGTGTCCAGCTGTCGTCGCCCCCCAGCCCCATCTGCGCCAGATCTATGTTGACAACCGTAGTCTGTCCGCGTTCGGGCTGCTGCGCATACGGATGCTTCGCCTTTAGTAAAGCGGCATCGGTGTAATCACGGGCATTGATGTTGAGCAGGCCAGCCGCGGTTTTATCGCCAATGATGAGGAGGCCAACGCCTGATTCATCGGTCAGTTCGGCCCAGCGGACGTCGGTTTTGTTGCCGTTTTCCTGAGCCATCAGGTAGGGGAAGAACTGGTCGGCCACGCTGGCTTCGTAGAGCCCAACCTGCGCGGCATCTTTCCGGTCGGCATAGTTCTCGAAAGGACCACGGCCGTACCATTTTAGCTGCCTGAGACTGGCGGGTAGCTGCAGCTGAAGCCCGATTCGGGCCAGGGGGGGCAGACTGCCGCTGGGCGTGTAGGTGGTCGTTACCTGAATGTCGCCGGTGCCGTATACGAGGTAATCGGTCTGCTGCCGGATGCTGCCGCCGTTCAGGGTTAACTCGTTGATGCAGCTGACCAGTACGCGCTGCGGGCGGGCGTCGACCGTCAGGCTGACGGGCCGGGCGCGGGCGGTATCGAGACCGGCCTGGCGCCAGCGGGCCGCGTAGGACTGCTCCCCTCCGCCTTCGTCATTGTCGGTCGGTACCCGCCACAGGCTGGGTTGCAGGGGTTGGGTCAGCAGGTTGCGGCCCCGGTAAAAAAGCTGACTCAACCCGCCGATGCGTTTGTCGAAAACGACCGCCACGTCTTTGCTGCGAATCGTTACCTCCGTGGGCGTAGAAGCCACTTTAACGGACGGAACCGGTGGTACCCCCGCTGCTGCCGAGCCGCCTGGGCTGATGGCTATCGGAAACTGGGCCGAGGCCACTTCATGACCGGCGGCTGCCCAGCTGGCCGGTTGTTTGAGCCGGACGCTTACGTTCAGGAAATACTCGGCGTCGTCGGCCGGGTTAAAGCCAGGATACGTAACGGGCAGGGTGAGCACCTGCGTCTGGCCGGGTTTGGCTACCAGGTTCGTCTCCGCACCCTGCTGAACGACTGCGCCGTTTCGGATCAGTGACCAGACCAGCCGGAATGGTTCGAGTGTCTGAAAGTCGTAGGCATTGCGCACGTTGACCCGGGCCGGACTGCCTACCGATAGCGCGGTGGGTACCGTCAGCTTCACGTACTGGTACACCAGCTTAACCTCGTTCAGCTCGGGCTGGGGCGTACGGTCGGCGTTGACGAGGCCGTCGCCTGCGTTGGCTCCGTCGATATAGTTGATATGAGCCATGAACGGCTGCCCGGCCTTGTTGCGGAGCTGCAGGCCCTGATCGACCCAGTCCCAGATAAAACCACCCTGCATGCGGGGGTATTTGTCGATGGCGGCCCAATAGTCTTTCAGATTGCCGACGCTGTTACCCATCGAATGGGCGTATTCACAGACGATGAGCGGGCGCGTAGGGTCTTTTTCCATGAGCGCCACCATGCCGGCCACGGATGGATACATGGTCGAGATGATGTCGAACTGGGTAAGCGGCTGTGTGGCCGATGCGAAATCGGTGTTGTAATTGTTACGGCCTTCGTAATGGATAGGGCGGGTTGGGTCGACAAGCCGGATGATGTTGGCCATATCGAGGAAGTTCTGGCCCATGTCGGTCTCGTTGCCCAGCGACCAGATGACGATACTCGGGTGGTTTTTGTCCCGCTCAACCATGGCCCGGCCGCGGGCTACGAACGCAGTGCGCCACTCGGGCCGGGCGGCCGGGGTCTGGCCTTTCTGCCAGAGTTCGTGGCTTTCGATGTTCGCTTCGTCGATGACGTAGAGGCCGTATTCGTCGCAGAGGTCGTACCAGTCGGTAACGTTCGGATAGTGCGACGTGCGAACCGCGTTGATGTTGAACTGCTTCATGAGCCGGATGTCTTTCTCCATCGTGGCCCGGTCAATAACCCGGCCTGTTGCCGGGTCGAACTCGTGGCGGTTGACGCCTTTGTAGGTAACCGGCTTCCCGTTAACCAGCAGCAGCCCACCGGTCAGGTTCATCTCCCGAAAGCCAATGCGCTGGCTGATGGCCTCGGTGGGCCGACCGTCGGAGCCAAGCAGCTGGGCCGTCAGGGTATACAGGGCCGGGCTTTCGGCACTCCAGAGCGCCGGGGCTTTGATGGCTTTGGTGAGTCGGAAGATGCGTTCCTGATCGGTTTCGACGGCATCGCTGGCGTCAATCGTTTCCGAGAAAATCGCCGTTTGTTTAGGATCATACAGCGTTAGCCGGAGCCGGTACGGAGCCGATTCACCCGACAGGTTCCGAACGTTGGCGGTTACTTTCAGGGTGGCATCGCGGTACTGCTCGTCGAGGTCGGTTACGACATACAGATCGCGCAGGTACGTTTTGGGCGTTGCGTAGAGGAACACATCCCGAAAAATGCCCGACAGGCGCCAGAAATCCTGATCTTCGAGGTAGCTGCCGTCCGACCAGTTGATGACCTCAACGGCCAGCAGATTCTCGCCCGGTTTCAGCTTATCGGTAATCATAAACTCGGCCGGGGTCATGCTGTCTTCGTGATACCCCACCGGCTGCCCGTTCAGGAATACGCGGCAGGTCGACTGTACGCCCGCAAAGTGCAGGAATACGTGCCGACCCTGAAAGTTGGCCGGTACGGTAAAGCGCAGTCGGTAGAGGCCGGTCGCATTGGTATCGGCGGTGATGCGCGGGGGCGTTGCCGGAAACGGGTGCTTGATGTTGGTGAAAATGGGCCGGTCGTAGGGGCGGCCTTCGCGGGCCCCCACAACCTGCCAGTTGGAGGGCACCGGCAGATTATCCCAGCTGTTGTCGTTCAGAGCGGGCTGATAAAAGTCGGCGGGTACCTGGCTGGGGTGCTTTACCCAGCGAAACTTCCAGCTCCCGTTCAGCAGGCTGACATACGGAGAGTTGCGCCAGTCGCGGGCGGCCAGGGCCTGTTGCTCGGTGGCAAACGGGATCAGGTTGGCATGTGGCTTCTCGGTATTTCGGCTGATGACCGCTGGGTCTTCCCAGTCGGGCAGGGTTTGTGCCCAACCCGCGCGGGCGGTAGCCATCGATAAAACAAGCGCGAATAGCAGACGTTTGTGCATAGGAGGAGTGTTTTTTCGTTACCAGAACAAGGGTACGCCAGTCAACCCGTAATAAACAGGCTACTGGTGGCTGATACCCAATAGCCGCAACCCTATATTCACTTAACCATTTTACTTCGTTCCACTACTTATGAAACTACGTAGTCTGTTTCTGAGTGCCCTGCTGCTGGTCTGGGTACTGACGGCCCAGGCGCAGTCGCGTCGGCGGTCGCAACTGACGGGCCCGCAGAACAACGGTCCGGTACCGGTAGTGTCGGCTCCGGAAGCTCATCTGCTCGAGAGTCTGCGGCTGAACAGTTCGTTGCTGAACCAGGCCGTTAAATACTCCATCTACCTGCCACCCGACTATTACGTCTCCAACCGACGCTACCCGGTCGTTTATCTGCTCCACGGCTATACCGATAACGAAACGGGCTGGGTACAATTTGGCGAAGCCAACCGCATCGTCGACGAAAAGATCAGGTCGGGCGAGCTGCCACCCATGATTATTGTCATGCCCGACGCGGGCGTAACCTGGTACATGAACGACTATCTGGGCAAGGTGCGCTACGAAGATATGTTTGTTCAGGAGTTCATTCCGCACATCGACTCCATGTACCGCACCCGGACCCAGCGCGAGTACCGGGCCGTTTCGGGCCTGTCAATGGGCGGGCACGGCTCGCTGCTGCTGGCCATGCATCATCCCGATCTGTTTGGCTCGTGTGCAGCTCTCAGCGCGGCTGTCTTTACCGAAGAAAGCATTGCCACCACGCCCGACGAGCAGTATGACCAGGTGTTTGCGGCTCTGTTTAGCGGTCCGGTCAAAGGCGAAGAGCGAATCACGACCCATTTTAAACGCAACAGCCCGCTTACCCTGGCCCGGTCGGCTCCCGAAAACGATCTGAAAAAAGTGCGCTGGTACATGGATTGTGGCGACGATGACTTTCTGAGCGCGGCCAACGCACAACTCCATATCGAACTGCTCAAGCGCAAAATTCCGCACGAATACCGCGTCCGCGACGGAGCCCATACCTGGACCTACTGGCGAACCGGTTTACCAGACGCCCTGTCGTTCATAGCGCGAAGTTTTCAGCGGGACTAGCCGATCTGGAGCTGCACACCGAAAAGGCCTTCACGAGAGGCCTTTTTTTATGGCCTTAGGGCTGGCGGATGGGCACGATAGCCTCGGTCTGGTCCCAGGTCAGGAGCATGTCGGCGCCGTTGCTGGCCGGTACAAAACTGATCAGAAACTGCTCCATCGGCGGGGTATGCGGACGCGTGTTTACCTGTACGCGCATCACGTCCTGCTTTTGGTCGTAGTTGGTACCCCACTGCCCGGTTTCGCCATTGATGATCACCGTCCAGCCCTGTGGCGACGGAATGGTCCAGAGCGAGTAGTCGCCGGCCTTGAGTGACTGCCCCGCCAGGATAACGTCCTGCCCCAGGTGAATAACGGTTGCTTCGTTTGCGCCGGTGCGCCATACCTCACCGTAGGGAACCAGCCCGCCGAAGATTGGCCGGCCTTTGCGGGCGGGGCGGCAATAATCGACTTTCAGCGTGAAGCCGTTCTGGTCGAACTGAGCGACGGCTTCGGGGCTGGCCGATTTGGTAAAGGTGCGCAGGGCGAAGAAGGCTACGATCAGCACGGCCCCAATGATAGCCAGAATGATACCAATGCGTTTCATGATAGTTAGGGTGGTTTTTAACGGAATGCGCGCAAGTTAGTGGTAATCTTTAACTTGACACGATCATCCCGGCTATGCCCCGTTTAGCTGTTGAGGCCGATATAACCGGTGGCGGGCGCTGGGGCCTCCGAGAGAGGCTGATCTGACGCTTCTGTACATGATTTTGTCACGCTGCCGCAGCAGGCATCCGGGTCATGAACGCCCGGAATACGTTCGGCGGCAGCGTGACACGAAAAGCAACGGCAACTCTGGCGTATTAAACGGGGCGAAGTTGGCGCTATAAGCTAATTCTTGGTAGGTCAGTTTATTATACCATTTCTTTCTTCAGCCGGTCGCGGAGCTGGAAGAGTTCGTCGCGCAGCCGGGCGGCTTCGAGGAAGTCGAGGTCTTTGGCGGCCCGCTCCATTTTGGACTGGGTTTCGTTGATGACCTTTTCGAGATCGTTTTTACCCATGTACTGAACCACCGGATCGGCGGCAATCCGAATCTCTTCGGGCTCGACATAAAACTGACGGACTTTCGAGTCGGCCACTTTGGTCTGCCCCATAATCGACTCGCGCGATTTCAGCACCGTTGTTGGTGTGATGCCATGGTCGGTGTTGTACTCGATCTGGATGGCCCGGCGCCGGTTCGTCTCGTCGATCGCCTTTTGCATGGACCCCGTAATGGTATCGGCGTACATAATCACCTTGCCATTGGCATTCCGGGCAGCCCGGCCGATGGTCTGGATGAGCGAGCGGATGTCGCGCAGAAAACCTTCTTTGTCGGCGTCCATGATCGCTACCAGCGACACCTCGGGTAAGTCGAGGCCTTCGCGAAGCAGGTTCACGCCCACCAGCACATCGAAGTTGCCAAGCCGCAGGTCGCGCAGGATCTCCACCCGATCGAGGGTTTTCACTTCGGAGTGGATGTAGCGGGTTTTGATGCCCACCCGTTCGAGGTATTTGGTCAGCTCTTCGGCCATGCGCTTGGTCAGCGTCGTAACCAGTACCCGCTCCCCGGCTTTGACGCGGGCGTCGATGGATTCGAGCAGGTCGTCGATCTGGTTCAGGCTCGGCCGGACGTCAATTTCGGGGTCGAGCAGACCCGTTGGTCGGATCAGCTGCTCCACGACAACCCCTTCGGCTTTGCGGAGTTCGTAGTCCGATGGCGTGGCCGAGACATAGATCGTCTGGCCCGACAGGTCTTCGAACTCCTGGAAGGTAAGGGGCCGGTTGTCCATGGCGCTGGGGAGTCGGAACCCATAGTCGACCAGGGCCGTTTTGCGGGATCGGTCACCCCCCCACATGGCCCGAATCTGCGGAATCGTCACGTGGCTCTCGTCGACAACCAGCAGGTAATCATCCGGGAAATAGTCGAGCAGACAGAACGGGCGCTGGCCGGGTTTGCGCCGGTCGAAGTAGCGCGAATAGTTCTCGATACCGGAGCAGTAGCCCAGCTCGCGCATCATTTCAAGGTCGAACTCGGTTCGTTCCTTGATGCGGGTCGCTTCCTGCTCGCGAAACTCCGACTCGAAGTAGCGTACCTGCGAAACCAGATCGTCCTGAATTTCATAGATGGCGTTGTTGAGCGTATCGCGACCCGTCACGAACAGGTTGGCCGGGAAGATAGTCACCAGGCTCTCGTTCGAAATTTTCTTGCCGGTCGAGGGGTCGATTCGCTGAATGGATTCGATCTCATCACCGAAGAAAATGACCCGGTAGGCAAAATCGGCATAGGCCACGTAGAGATCGACCGTATCGCCTTTGACGCGGAAGTTGCCGCGCTGAAACTCACCTTCGGTGCGGCTGTACAGAATCTCGACCAGCTTGTGGAGAAACGCGTTGCGGCTCATCTGCTCGCCAACCCCGATGTTGACGACGTTGCGCTTAAACTCATCGGGGTTGCCCATACCGTAGATGCACGATACCGAAGCCACCACGATCACATCGCGCCGACCGCTCATCAGGGCCGACGTGGCCGACAGCCGGAGCTTGTCGATCTCCTCGTTGATGGCCAGGTCTTTCTCGATATAGGTGCCGGTGGTGGCGATGTAGGCTTCGGGCTGGTAATAGTCGTAGTAGGAGATAAAATACTCGACGGCGTTATTGGGAAAAAACTGCTTGAACTCACCATACAGCTGGGCTGCCAGCGTTTTGTTGTGGCTCAGCACCAGCGTTGGCCGGTTGGTCCGGGCAATCAGGTTAGCTATAGTGAACGTTTTCCCTGATCCGGTAACACCGAGTAGCACCTGTGCGGGCTCGCTCTCCTGTATACCCTTGATCAGTTGCTCAATCGCCTTCGGCTGATCGCCGGTGGGCTGAAATTCAGAGGTTAATTCGAAGTTCATTCGTAGCGTTGTAGAATCTGGCTAATTTACGCAAAAACGGCCGCGATAGCAAGGTTGTTTCCGGTAATAACCACAAGCGATACAAAGGCATTTTCAGTGCCGGGATCAGCTTAGCCCTATTTTTGCAGGAATAGCTATAGCTCGGTGTGAACCCGGGCTTATATTGCTCTTTTTTATAATGGCCACACCCCGGTATGGACAATAGATATCAACCAGGAGCGCAGGTTCAATACGTACGGAAACAGCCAGTCTGGGTGTTTTGCCTGCTCTCCTTTTTTACGTTTGGCCTGTACACGATGTACTGGCTGTATCGAAACTGGTGCTTTTTCAGAGATGCCTACGAGTGGGATATTTACCCGTTCTGGCGCGCTGTGTTCAACGTATTTTTTGTCCATACGCTGCTGGAACACATTAACTATCTGGCCATGGAGAAGGGGCATCCGGGCATCAGCAGTAACGGGTACGCAACCGGTTACGTGATTTTCGAGATCCTGCAGCGGGTGCTGAATCGGACCATGCCGGACTACGTCGTGCTGATTTATCTGCTCCTGCTGCCGTTTGTATGGCTAGTTCCTACCGTGAAGCAGCTCAACTATATCTATGAGCAGGCCAATCCGGACACGTACCATCCGCCTTTTACCCCCCGCGAACTGGTGGCCCTGATGATGGGCGGGCTGGTGATTGCCCTGGCGGTGCTGGGTCTGCTCACTACTTAGCCGATCTCCCGTTTCAGGATAACCAGCAGCCCTTTGGTGGCTCCCTGCGGCCGGTTCAGATCGACGGTGGAGGTGACTTCCCAGCCTTCGCGACCCAGTTCGTTCAGCTTGTCGTTCAGTTGCTGGGAGTCAATCTTATTGTTCCAGAAACCACTGGTGTCTACTTCAAGGGTCAGGTATTCGAATCGTTTCATAAGCGTAGCTGAAAAAAAGCCCCCGCGTTTCGGCAGGGGCTTCAAGATACAAGAAAACGTCAAATTGGTTTACCCAACGCTGCCTTCAAGGCTGATGGCGAGCAGCTTTTGTGCTTCCACAGCAAACTCCATGGGGAGCTGATTGAGCACCTCTTTGGCGTACCCGTTGATGATGAGCGCCACAGCCTGCTCGGTCGGAATGCCGCGCTGGTTGCAATAGAACAGCTGGTCTTCACCGATTTTTGAGGTAGTAGCCTCGTGCTCGACCGTGGCCGATGGGTTGTTTACCTCCAGATACGGGAACGTATGCGCGCCACATTTATCGCCCAGCAGCAGCGAGTCGCACTGCGAATAGTTACGGGCGTTTTCGGCCCGTTTCAGTACCTGCACCAGCCCGCGGTATGAGTTCTGGCTCTTGCCGGCCGAGATGCCTTTCGATACAATCCGGCTCTTCGTATTCTTACCGATGTGGACCATTTTGGTGCCTGTATCGGCCTGCTGCATGTTGTTGGTAACGGCTACCGAGTAAAACTCCCCGATCGAGTTATCGCCTTTCAGGATAACCGATGGATATTTCCAGGTAATGGCCGAGCCGGTTTCAACCTGAGTCCAGGAGATTTTGGCGTTCGGACCGTCGCAGATACCGCGTTTGGTAACGAAGTTGTAGATACCGCCTTTGCCGTCTTTATCGCCGGGGTACCAGTTCTGTACGGTCGAATACTTGATTTCGGCGTTCCCCATCGCAATCAGCTCGACAACGGCTGCGTGGAGCTGATTTTCATCGCGCATGGGTGCCGTGCAGCCTTCCAGATAGCTCACATACGACCCTTCGTCAGCAATGATGAGCGTCCGTTCAAACTGGCCCGTTCCGGCTGCATTGATCCGGAAATAGGTCGACAGCTCCATCGGGCAGCGAACCCCTTTGGGAATATAGCAGAACGAACCGTCGGTAAACACCGCTGCGTTCAGCGCTGCAAAGTAGTTGTCTTTGGCGGGTACTACCGAACCCATGTATTTTTTCACCAGCTCGGGATGCTCGTGAACCGCTTCGGAGATAGAGCAGAAAATAATGCCCCGCTCAGCCAGGTCTTTCTTGAACGTGGTGGCTACCGAAACCGAGTCCATCACGGCGTCGACGGCTACCTGAGGCCGTTCGCCCTGGGGTTCGTCGATGACGCCGGCCAGCCGCTTCTGTTCGCTGAGCGAAATGCCCAGTTTATTAAACGTGTCGAGCAGTTCGGGGTCGATCTCGTCGAGGCTGCCTACGGTTTTCTTCTGCTTGGGAGCCGAGTAGTATTTAATGGCCTGATAGTCGATTTTGGGGTATTTGACATTGGGCCAGTGGGGTTCAGTCATCTCCTGCCAGAGCCGAAACGCCTGGAGCCGCTTTTCCAGCAGCCAGTCGGGTTCGTTCTTTTTGGCCGAGATAAACCGGATGGTACTTTCGTCAAGACCTACGGGAGCCTCGTCGGCTTCAATGATGGTCTCGAATCCGTATTTATACTCAGAAGTAGTGATGCTTTCTAAAATCGCAGCGTCCTTGCTCATAGTGTCGGTTGGTCGCGTAGTTTGTTGCGTCCTTACGGTATAATTTTAACAATCAGTTGGGTAGGTGCGTTCCGGGCAAACAGAACAAATATCGGAAAGTTTCCCTGAATATGCCTACTCAGCCCGTTATACGCCGGTCTGATTACGGGATACGTAAGCCGGCGGCCCAGGTCGGTCGGGTTGCTGTCTGGCCAAAAAAAGAAGGTCGTGGCTTACCGATTCTTTTCTGTAATCGGTTGAGCCCATTGCCGATGCGGTCCCGGCCCACGATCGGACCGGCGCTGCGTTCGTGACCAGAAACCAGCGGGCCGGGTCGATCCCGGGCCTGTATCCGGATCAACCCAGCCCGCTGGAATAGTATTCTGTTGGGGCCGCTATGGCGCAGCTATGGCCATATGGTTACCGTCGACCCCGATCGTCGAGGCCGCGCAGGGCCAGGTAAAAGGCGATGACGTAGATGAGCTGGGTACCAGCGCTTTGCCAGTCCTCTTTCAGAGTGGTACCGAAGAGCAGCGCGCTGATGGTAAGCCCGCCGATGAAGTAGCCCCAGCGACTAAACTGCCCGCCCAGCAGGATCAGCACGCCACTGGCAAACTCCACGAAAGGAAGCGTGTAGAGGAAGACATTGGTCAGTATCGCAGGCAGGATGGTATTGGCAAAGCCGGCGCCGGTTTTAGCGACGAACGCGCTGAGTTTAGGAATGCGTACCAGACCGTGCATGAGCATGTTGATGCCCAGTCCCAATCGGATAACAAGTTGAGCAAGTTGCGTATTGGTCATGGGGATAGGCCTGTCTGGTCGGGGATTGGAGCGGGTTTAGTTATCGCCTTCTTCGTACTCGACGTCGACCTGCCCGGCTTCGACATCTTCTTCGACCAGCAGGTCGTCGTTAACTCCGTTGGCATCGGCGTCGGACTCGTTGACTTCTTCTTTGATGGGTTCCGGTCCCTGGTCCCGCACGGGGTTGATGCCACCGACCTGGGGTTCTCCGGTGTTGGCTTCCTGCGCCTGGGCCAGCAGTTGAGCCACGCCCTGGTTATCGTCGTCGGCAGGGTTATAAGATTGGTTGTCGTTGGGGTTCATAACGTGGTTGGTTTGGTTGATTACCTCCTGTCGGTGGTCATAGACCCCGACAGTGGGGCAGGCTTTGGTCGGGGTTTGTTCAGGCGTTTACTTTACCATCGTCAGCCCTGCCGGGGTCTGCGACCACCGACAGGGCTTGGATCGGCTACTTCCTGTCGGTGGTCGCAGACCCCGGCAGTGGGGGAGGGATAAACTTTTTAAATTCTTCATTCACCAGCCGGGTGCAGGCTCTATACGCCACCTGACCGGGTTACGTGGCCGCCGAGGGCGTAGTTGTCGTCCTGGTGGTGATCGTGCTCGCCGGTCGGGTCGCCATCTTCGTCAACGGGTTCATCGTCGGTCAGGGCTGCCTCTTCTGTATCGCCCTCGTCGTCATCGTCGATGGCTGCGCCACTCTGACTACGGAAGTTCTCGGGATCGATGCGACCGATGCGTGAGCCGATGAGTTCGGTATCGCCGTCGCCGGGGGTGAGATGATCGATTAATGTATTCATGGTCGTTGAGTATGGTTCTTTGCTGAATAACCCGGTAGAACCTGGAAAGGTTAGACTTATCGATCTATGTGTTTCATTTTCTGACTCTTGCGTGTGATGAGATTTTTCCTTCTACTCATTGCCGGACTCCTGCCGGGCTGGCTGTGTGCCCAGGCCGAGCGTGAGCCGCTGTTTACCTCGTTCGACGGGACCCGTATCCATTACGATGTGATCGGAGTCGGTCAGCCCGTTGTGCTGCTGCATGGCTTCATCACCAATGGCGAAAGCTGGAAACGCGCCCCCGTCCGGCAGGCGCTGGCCGACGCGGGGTTTCGGGTCGTTACGCTCGACCTGCGGGGTAACGGCCGCTCCGACCGGCCCCATACGGCTGAGGCTTATCAGCACGACGCTGAACTGAAAGACGTCATGGCGCTGATGAAACACCTCGGCCTGACAAATTACGATGTGGTCGGCTATTCGCGCGGGGCCATCCTGACGGCTAAGCTGCTGACGATGAAAGCCCCCGTCCGGCGGGCGGTTATGGGGGGCATGAGTGCCGACTTTACCGACCCTAACTGGTACCGGCGCAAAAACTTTTTCGAAGCCCTGACCAAACCCGGCTCGCATCCGGAGTTGCAGGAGGCCGTTGCCTACGCCAAACGAAGCGGAGCCGATACCCTTGCGCTGGCCCGGCTGCAGGAGTTTCAGCCGACGGCCAGCCGGGCCGAACTGGGGCGGATTACGGTGCCGCTGCTGGTCGTTAACGGCGATCAGGACCACGACAACGGCGATCCGCAGTCGCTGATCGATATCGTGCCGGGGGCGCGGCTGGTTACGGTGCCGGGTACCCATAATACGGCCATGAGTACCCCGGCTTTCGCGCAGGCGGTGCTCATGTTTCTGAAGCAATAAGCGGTTGGTGAGACTTTAACAGAAGCGTAACATGACCGTGATTTTTTGCGTCTACTTTTACGAAAACGTCTTTCTTATGCGTCGACTTCTGCTTCTTATCGGCTGTACACTCTTCGGTATGTACGCGGCTTCTGCCCAATCAGCCCAGCGCCTGACGCTGCCCAACGGCTGGAGCCTCACACCTTATGGTCGCTCACTGCCGCTGGGCGATCTGCCGCTGAATCTGGCGGTTTCGGCCGACGGCCGAAGGCTGGCGGTGACCAACAACGGACAGAGTACCCAAACGATTCAGCTGATCGATATCGCGGGCGAAAAACTGATGAGCGAAGTCGAGATCGCCAGATCGTGGGTTGGGCTGCGTTTCACCCCCGATGGCAAACGGCTGCTGGCTTCGGGAGGGAACGACAACCGAGTGCTGATCTACGACGTATCGGACAACAAGCTCGTCAAAACCGACTCGGTCGTGCTGGGAAAACCCTGGCCGGTCCGGATTTCGGTGGCGGGCGTCGAGACGGATCGGAGCGGCAAAACGCTCTACGCCGTCACCAAAGATGACAGCATGTTGTACGTCTGCAACCTGGCCACGAAGCAGATCACCAGCCGCATCAAACTGCCGGCCGAAGCCTATACCTGCCAGCGGTCTCCCGTCTCGGACGAACTTTATATTACGGCCTGGGGCGCCGACAAGGTGCTGATCTACGACCCCAGCCAGCAGAAGCTGACCGGCGAGATAGCCGTAGGAAGCCGCCCGAACGACCTGACCTTCAGCCGCGACGGCAAGTATCTGTTTGTGGCCAACGCCAACGACAATGCCGTATCGGTCATTGACCTGAAAACGCGCCGGGTACTCGAAACCGTAACGACGGCGCTCTATCCCGATGCCCCGGCGGGCAGTACGCCGAACGGACTGGCGCTGACCCCCGACGGTAAAACGCTGCTGGTAGCCAATGCCGATAACAACTGCCTGGCGGTGTTCGACGTGTCGAAGCCGGGGCGGAGCCGGTCGCTGGGCTTCATCCCAACGGGCTGGTACCCAACGGCCGTGAAGGTGGTGGGTAAGAAAGTGCTGGTAGCCAATGGCAAAGGGTTCTCCTCGAAGGCCAACCCCAACGGCCCCAACCCGTATAAACGGCGCGAGTCGGGTACCGAATACATAGCCGGTCTGTTCAAAGGAACGCTGTCGATCTTTACCCTGCCCGCTGCCAAAGAGATGGCAACGCTGTCGAAACAGGTTTACCAGAATACGCCCTACACCAAAGAGAAAGAGAAGCTGGCAGCCGGCGAAGCCAACTCACCCATTCCGAAGCGGGTAGGGGAGAAGTCGGCCCAGATCAAATACGTGTTTTACATCATCAAGGAAAACCGTACCTACGATCAGCTATTTGGCGATATGCCCGAGGGCAATGGCGATACGTCTTTGTGTATCTTTCCGGAAAAAGTTACCCCTAACCACCACGCGCTGGCCCGGGAGTTTGTGCTGCTGGACAACTTTTACGTCGATGCCGAGGTGAGCGCCGACGGGCATAACTGGAGCACGGCCGCCTACGCCAACGATTACGTGGAAAAGACCTGGCCCACCAGCTACGGCGGGCGGGGCGGCACCTACGATTACGAAGGAAGCCGCCCCATTGCGTACCCTAAAAAAGGATTTATCTGGGATTACTGCCAGCGCGCTGGGTTGCGGTATCGCAGCTACGGCGAGTTTGAAGCCTACTCCAAACGGAAAGGGTCGGCACTGGACGGTCGGTTTGTGCCGAACTATCCCGATTATGACCTGAAGATCAAAGACATTGAGCGGGTCGAAATCTGGAAGCGCGACCTCGATTCGCTGATCGCACGCGACGCGGTACCACATTTCAGCAGCATCAGGCTCGGTAACGACCACACCAGTGGCGCCCGCATCGGTGCGCCTACCCCGGCGGCTCATGTGGCCGACAACGACCTGGCGCTGGGCCGTTTGGTCGAACACTTGTCCAAAAGCCCGATCTGGAAAGAGTCGGCTGTGTTTGTGCTCGAAGACGACGCGCAGAACGGAGCCGACCATGTAGACGCCCACCGCTCGCCCGCCCTCGTGATCAGCCCCTATACGAAGCGAAACCACGTAGAGCACAGCATGTACTCGACCTCGGGCATGCTCCGCACCATGGAACTGATTCTGGGCCTGCCGCCCATGAGCCAGTACGACGCAGCCGCAACACCGATGTTCGCCTGCTTCACGAACACCCCCAACCTGACGCCCTACCAGCACAAACCGGCCAACATAGACCTCGAAGCCAAAAACACGGCCATGACCGAACCAGCCCGCCAGTCGGAAAAAATCGACTTGCGCTATGCCGATAAAATCGACGATCGGCTGTTCAACGAAATCATCTGGAAGGCCGTCAGGGGCGAACATGCCGTTATGCCCGCTCCGCGCCGGGGCGCTTTCCTGAACGTAGCCAAAGCCGGCGATGATGACGACGACGATTAATTGACCGAAAACCGATAGGTTCCGGCCGGTACTTCGACGACGTAGTACCGGCTATTTTTTTCGACAAACCGAAGGCCGCTCACCTGCGCAACCGGTTTACCGTTGCACAGCACCCGTTTTGCCGGCGTTCCGGTCAGCGGCAGGCCAACCGTTGCCGACTGCCTGGGCGGAATGGTAACGGTCATGTTGAGAGCCGCCGGTAGTTTGGCGATCTGCACCGACAGGGGGCCTCCCGCCGTGGGCATGGAGGCTGCGACACTCGTCAGTGAAGCCAGTTGCGGAAAAATCCGGTACTGGCCCATCCGGTCGCCCGGTTGCATACCTGCTACGTATTCGGCCATCAGCAGCAGCGGCCCACCCGACCAGCCGTGGTTGTAGCCACTATTGCCGTGCGCCACCCCGGGACGATCGTCGTAGGCCCACAACTCCCACAGCGTAGAGAGTCGGCTGGTGATCATGGGGCGATAGCGGGTTTTTATGCGGGCGAGGGCCATGGGCAGCCGATTCATCCGGATCAGGCTTTCGAGCACGAACTTTTCCATATACGGACTGGCGTGCTGCTGGGTCGAAAATACCTGTACGATCGCGTTGTATTTGGTCGAGTCGGCTATACCGGCCAGTACCATCAGCGCGTTGGCCCGGTCGTCGGTCTCCTGGGTATACTGCGCATGCCGGTAGGCGCTGCCGTTCCAGCAAACGGGGCTGTTGAGAAACGTACGCAGGCTGTCGAGTCGCTGCTGATACTGCCGGGCGTGGTCGGGTTGTCGGGTCAGGTTGGCGATGCGGATGGCCGTTTGCAGGGCAATGGCGTACCAGCCGTGCTGAATAAGTACCTGATCCTGGTTGGTACCCCAGTCGCCCCAGTCCCAGCCGCCCTTGCGGTAGTTGAGCTGACCGGTCGAATCGGGTTTCCAGAGTGCCAGGTACCGGCGCAGGGCGGGGTAGATATGCCGAATTGTAGCGGTGTCGTGCGTGTGCCGGAAGTACCGCCAGCTTTCGGCCATCGACATCAGCGACTGGGCCGGGAGTTCCTGCTTCCAGTTGGTTTCGGGAACCGGATTGTAGATGATACTGTCGGGGCGCTGCCAGTCGGCCAGGTTCAGCAACAACTTACGCCCCAGCGCCGTACTGTTCGAGTCCAGGGCGTAGAACGTCTGGCCCATCTGCAGGGCCGCGTCGCCCGCCCACTGCGCCCGTTCGCGGTCGGGGCAGTCCATGAAGTTGTCGCGCATGTTGAGGTAAAGCGATCGCTGCGCTTTAGTCCAGAGGGTATTCAGCATGGGGTCGCTGCACCGGAACGACCCGGCAAAGGCGCTGTTGTAGCCCGTTTCCCGGTACTGCACCGCCACGACCGTTACGCTTTTAGGGAGTGCGTACCGGATTTCGTGACCCGACAGCCAGCCGAGCGACTCGTAGGTCTGCTGGCCCGCCCGGGTAATATATTCGGCCCCGTTGGTGTACAGCGAGTCGCTGCCCGATGCGCCCATGAAGTAGGTGTCGGAGCCGATCATGATACGCTGGCCAGCGGGGGCTTTAACGGTCAGTACGGGCGAAACGTGGCAATCGTAAGGCAACGTGCCGATCAGGGTGTCGGGCCTGTTTGCCTTGCCGATGCGTCGCTGGGTGCGTACGTAGTTCTTCAACCCATGATCTTTAAACAACGGAATCGGACGTTTGGTGAGCTGCCCCCAGGGCGCGTTACCCGCCCGACCTACGATAAACGCACGCGGCCATGCACTATCGTCATAGTTGTCTGTGTACCAGCCAGGTATGTCATTCCGGGCGTTGAAGCGGATGTTGGGTTCCGACAGCCGGAAGTTGGGCTTCGATAGCTGCGAAGGCTCGTAGGCCGGGTGGAGCTGGGCTTTCCAGCCGAAGCGGTTGAGGAAAGGACCGGCGCTGGTCTCGCAGTCGAAGAGCAGCCCGGTGCGACCGCTGTTGCGGTGGGAGAAGCCTTTACCGCCCCAGAACCAGACCAGCACCGCAATCGTGTTGGAGCCGGGTTTCAGATAAGGGGCCAGATCGATTTCGTCGTAGTACGTATCGCGCGGATTGGGCCCGCGTTTCAGTCCGCCCTCGTAAACCACCTGCCGGCCGTTGACCCACAGCCAGTATTTACTGTCGACCGCAATTCGGGCTATGACCTGGTTGGGTACCGCGCGCAGGCTGGCCGTTTGCCGGTAGCAGTGCCAGCTGTTGGGGGCTGTCGAGTCGGCCGTTGAGGTAGTGAGCCAGAGGGCCTGAAACGGTTGAGCGTGGGTAGCTACAGCTACCAGTACAAGCAGGAGAACGGGTAAAAATCGCATGGGTAAAGGCATCGGTTTCGGGCCGGAAGATACGTTTTTCCGCCTGCTCCCCGTATACAGTCCGGTTGCCGGCAGGGTAGTCTGCCAGTAGATCGTTCGGAGGGAAGCGCCTGTCCGGGTCAGACAAACAGCTCATTACCGGATGCTCATGATGCGCAGAGGGGTGTGCTATTTTTTTGCACCTTGCCAACAGCCTGGCCCCTCCTGTATGGGTAACATCATCCGCGCCAGCGCTTCCTGTAATCTCCTTTCCAGCCAGAACGAACCGATCATGTTGAAGACAAATTTCCAGACGGAGCTGATACCGCCCGCTCCGGTAAAACGGGGCCATACAGGGGCCGATGTCCGGCGGGTGCAGGAGTGGCTTTGCCTGAACGCACCCTTTTTTCCGACGGTAGCCCTGGCCGTTAAGATCGACAATGACTTCGGACCCGCCACCGAACAGGCCGTCAAGCGGTTTCAGGAACGGGTACAGCTATCGCCAACGGGCGTGGTTACCCCGGCGGTATTCAACCGGCTAACCCGGCCACTCAGCGCTGCTTTCACGATGGCTGAGCCCCAGCCAGGGCAGTCGGTGCGGGAGCTGATCGTAGCGGTAGCGGCCCGGCACCGGAGCCAGTTCGCGGCCGAGCTGCAAACCAGTACGCGCACGACTAATCTGGGGCCCTGGGTACGCAGCTACTGCGAGGGGCTGGAAGGACCCGATATACTTTGGTGCATGGGATTCGCACAAGCCATACTCGATCAGGCCGCGTCGGCTGTGGGCCGGGTGTTTACGAGTCTGATGCCCCGCTCGCTCAGCTGCGATGTGGTCGCGCGGGCCGGCCAGGACAGCGGCCGACTGCTGAGCAGCCCGGCGGTTCGGCAAAACCCCGCCCGCGTGCACCCCGGCGATTTGTTTCTGCTCCGTAGAACCGTTCAGGGTAAGCCCGACTGGTTTCATACCGGTATCATCACCGCCGTGGGGGATGGCGTCTTTTCGACCGTCGAGGGCAACACCAACCAGACCGGTTCGCCCAACGGGACGGCCGTATTTGCCCGCGTCCGCAACTTCCGCCAGCAAACCCTGGACGTTTTCTCGGTCGAGGATCTGTAAGGCACTCCAATCGGTCGGGTATCGATTCTGTTCTGATTTATAGACTATTATTTCAGGAATATAGAAATCGTAGGAATGTGTAGGGTGCGATGTGGTAACGGCCTGCTATATTGGTTACTGAAGTAATCAGTTGATTTGGTATCTTGCCTTACAAACCTATACGTATGCGTCGATTTGTACTGCTGTTTCTCTGCGCAACGGCTTTTCTGCATTCGCTGTCAGCGCAGCGGGTTCAACTACCGGTCGAGGTAATCAAAGACCGCTGGGGCGTTAACCATATCTACGCCCGCAACGAACACGATCTGTTTTTTGCCCAGGGGTATCTGGCCGCGCAGGATCGGCTTTTTCAGCTGGAAATGTGGCGTCGGCAGGCAACGGGAACGGTGGCCGAACTGCTTGGTCCGCAGGAAATAAAGCGCGATATCGGTACGCGGCTGTTTCGGTATCGAACGGGCGGAGCAAACGGTACGCTCGACCAGGAGCTGAGCCATTACCACCCGCGCGGCCCACAGATTGTGCGGGCGTTTGTTGAGGGCATCAACGCCTACATAACCGAGATCCTGAAAACACCCGAAAAGCTGCCGTTCGAGTTTCGGGTGCTCAATACCAAGCCCGGTTTCTGGACGCCTGAGGTGGTCATCAGCCGTCACCAGGGCCTGCTGGGAAATGTTCGCGACGAGCTGAACTACGGCCGGCTGGTCAAACTGATCGGGCCCGAAAAGCTGCGTAGTCTCCAGTGGTTTCATCCGGCGGCCAGCCCCGCCGAGCCTGATCTGGCGCTGCAGGTGAACGGCGATGAGCTGTTTCAGCCGATACTGGGTCTGTACGAAGCGTTCCGGCTGCCGCTCAAGTTTCAGGGGCGGGCTACCAAAGCCGACGAGGACGAAGCGCAGACAGATGCCTATTTCGATACCGAGAAGCAATACGTTGGCTCGAACAACTGGGTGCTGGCGGGCAACAAATCGTCCAGCGGGTATCCCATGCTGGCCAACGACCCCCACCGGGCTCAAAGTACACCTTCGCTGCGATACTGGGTGCATCTGCACGCGCCGGGCTGGAACGTGATCGGAGCAGGCGAGCCAACCCTGCCGGGCGTGTCGATCGGTCATAACGACTACGGCGCCTGGGGACTGACCATCTTCGAAACCGATAACGAAGACCTGCTGGTGTACGAAACCAATCCGAAGAACCCCAATCAATACCGCTACAAAGGCAACTGGGTACCCATGACGGTTCGGACCGAAACGATTCCGGTCAAAGGCGGTACGCCTGTTAGGGCCGAGCTGAAATACACACGCCACGGCCCGGTAGTGTTCGAAGACAAAGCCGCCCATAAGGCCTACGCCATCCGGGCGGGCTGGCTCGAACGGGGGTGCGCGCCTTACCTGGCCAGTCTGCGGATGAATCAGGCCCGGTCGTGGGCCGAGTTTCGGCAGGCCTGTACCTACAGCCGGATTCCGGGCGAGAACATGATCTGGGCGGGTCGTCCGCTGGCCGGTAAAACGGCCGAACCCAACGGAACCATTGGCTGGCAGGCTGTCGGACTCTCGCCCATCCGGAAAAACTTCAGCGGACTGGTGCCCGTACCGGGCGATGGCCGGTTCGAGTGGGGTGGGTACCTGCCCATTCAGCAACTGCCCAACAAACTCAACCCGCCCGAAGGCTATGTGGTAACGGCTAACAACAACCTGACCCCGGTCAACTTTCCAAACCGGAACGCCATCGGCTGGACCTGGGCCGCTCCCAGCCGCGCCCATCGGATCGAGGAGGTGCTGGGCGACGGCAAGCGGCAGAACCTGGTCGATTTCATGGCGCTCCAGGCCGATTACCTGTCTATCCCGGCCCGTACGCTGGTGCCGCTGCTGACCCATCTGGCTTCGTCCGAAAACCGCACCGAGCAGGCCTTGAGCTACCTCCGCAAATGGGATTTTCGACTCAACCCCGAGTCGGTGGCAGCCGCTATTTACGTGGCCTGGGAAGGGGAGCTGAAGAAAGCCGTTTATGAAGCGCAGGTGCCCCAGAACGCCCGGACTTACCTGCGCAGTCTGCCCTCGAAACGGGTCATCGACGCGCTGCTGGTGCCGACCCCCGCCCGCGACAGTCTGTTGCTGACCAGCCTCGACCGGGCCGTGGCCGACCTGACCACCCGCCTGGGTAACGACATGGACGACTGGAGCTACGGCCAGCGCAAGAACAAGCACATCACCATTACCCACCCATTGAGCGATCTGGTTGACAAAGCCATGCAGAAGCGGATTAACCTGGGGCCGGTGGCGCGGGGTGGCTACGGCGAAACCGTCAACGCTACCGCCAACGACCTGAACCAGACCCACGGAGCCTCGTTCCGGATTCTGGTCGATACCGAAGATTGGGACAAAACGCTGGGTATCAATAGCCCCGGTCAGTCGGGAGATCCCGAAAGCCCGCACTATGGCGACCTCTTTCCGCTCTGGGCCGAGAATGGGTATTTTCCGGTATTCTTCTCGCGGGAAAAGATTCAGTCGGTAGCCGAGCGCACTATACTGATTAAGCCCTGATAATTAGTTGGTTGTGCCGTTTGTACACAAACGATAACCCCGGGCTTTCTTTTTGGGTTTTGTCTGTATATTGTTTTTATATGTTCGATTAGGTAGAGAAAATTACTCAACTAAACCATAATCCATTCATGCCCTGGCGTATCATTCTGTCGTATGCCGTACTGACCAGCAGTATTCTATCGGTGCTGGTCGGGTGTTTGCTCTGGCGCAAGAAACAGCCGAGCGCCTACGTGAACCGGCTGCTGTCATTGCTCCTGCTCATGTACGGGTACATCGGGTTTATAGGCTCGCTGCTGGTAAATGGCGGTATTTTGCAGGTTCCGCATCTGTTCCGGACGGCGGCCCCGCTGCATTACATGACAGGCCCCATGATTTACCTGTACGTTCGAGCATCGCTGCGGGCCGAATCGCGGTTCGACCAGCGGTTTCTGTGGCTGTTTGCGCCCGCCCTGTTCAACGCCATTGAACTGATTCCCTTCTATTGCCAGAGTACAGCCTACAAGATTGCTCATCTGAAATCACTGCCGTTGACGAGCAACTCGCTGGCCCGATTTACCGAAGGCCTGCTGCCGCCCATGGTCAATACGGTTGGGTATACCCTGTCGGGGATTATCTACGCCCTGCTGGCCGGACAGCTGTTGCTGAGCTACCGGCGTAGCCAGACGTTTTCCCGATTCAGCAACCCGACCTATGCCAACTGGATTACCACGTTTGTGCTGATTCACGTAGCGGCCAATGTCGTCTGGCTGCTGATTATGCTGTTTGTCTGGCAAACGCCCTGGGCTAACCAGGCTATCAATATGGTGTTTGTCGTTACGCAGCTGTCGGTCTGTCTGTATATCATTCAGCGGCCAACGCTGCTTTACGGCGCTTACTGGTTCTCACCGGCCGATCGACTGAGTCCGGTTGCCAGTCAGACCGCCGGTCAGCCGGTTTTGCCGGCGCCAGCCCGGCCGGGGGCCGAACCCATCAGGAGCGTTCGGCCCGCAGAGTCGGCCAGCCGCGACGACTGGGAAGAGGATGTGCAGGACAAACTGCGGGTGCTGGAGCAGTACATGACTACCAACAAGCCCTACCTGCAGCCGCGCCTGTCGCTGACCGATGTGTCGGTGGCGGTAAATCTGCCGCCCTACCTGCTCTCGTCCATGCTGAACCGGGTGCTCGACGTCGAATTTCGGGACTATGTCAACGAGTACCGGGTTCGGTACGTCTGCCAGCTGATCCAGAGTAATCAGTTTAGCCATCTGACGCTGGAAGGGATCAGCGCCCTGGCGGGTTTTTCGTCGAAAACAACGTTCTATCGCGCTTTTCAGAAGCATATGGGACTAACGCCCGCCCAGTATTCGCTGCGCCACGTACAGCCGCTGCAGGGGGGCGCATCGGCCCCGGTTGCCTGATTCTTGTTTCACACTTTGAATTCGGAACCAACCCGGTCCCTGATTTGAGATTCGGTACGTACCAATACGATTGTTTTGCACTGTGTTTTACCGCAACATCCGCAAGCATGATCGTAGTCCGATTGGTAGTGGTGCTGATACTGGTCAGCGCAGGCTGTGCGACAAAGAAGCCGGCTCAACCCGTTATGAAAGGCAGTGAAGAATTGTACGCCCATCGGTGGAACCTGACCGAACTCAATGGCCGGGCGGTTACTCCCCCCGAACCCGAACGCCGGGCCCACCTGCTGTTTACGCCGGGTCAGGTCAACAAAGTAAGTGGCTCCGGCGGCTGCAACCGAATTACGGGAACGTACGAACTGTCGGGCAGCAACCGCATTACGTTTGCTCCGCTGGCTACGACCCGCATGGCCTGCCCCGATATGGAAACCGAGAGCCAGTTCCTGAAGGCCCTCGCGCAGGCTACCAAGTACTCCCTGGCCGATAACTACCTGCTGCTCAGCAGCGATACGGTGCTCCTTGCCCGCTTTACGGCCGCGCCCGCCCGCTAGGGACGGCTGCCGGTTGCTTTCCCTGCTTTTTTGTACTCGTCGCTACCCATGAAAAACGTATCCGATCAGGAATTGGTCGACCTGTATCTGCAAACAGGTCATAACCTTTATTTTGCCGAAATTTATACCCGACATTACCAGCGCGTTTACCACCGCTGCCTGATGTATACCGAAAGCCATGCCGACGCGCAGGACTTTGCCCAGGAGATTTTCATGCGCCTGAGCCGTAAACTCAACGGCTACAAAGGTGAAGCGCTGCTCTCGACCTGGCTCCATACCATGACGGTCAACTACTGCATCGACCAACTCCGCCGGAAACAGCGCATCCGCCAGCATATCCACAACTACGCCCGCGAATGCGCCGAACCGGACGATTTTTCGGGCGATACCGAAGACCGGCGGGTGCTGCTGGCCAACCGGGTGCTGGCCCAGCTGAACCAGCGTCAGCGCGATCTGCTGCTAATCAAGTACGAACAGGGAAATAAACTGAAAGAGATGGCCCTGGATCGCGACACCACCGCCAGCGCGGTAAAAATGCGAGTCAAGCGCGCCCGCGACCGCGCCCGGATTCTGTATTATCAGATTGTTGAAAAAGAAGGCCGGCGCTAGAGAAGGCCGGTGCATTGGATTGATTTTTGATCAAAAACCCGACGAGGTATGTAATTGGCTGGCGCTTTTCCGTAAGTTTGAGAACATACTAATTCTCTATGCTTACTCGTCAATACTTACCCCTCGTAACTAATTTCTTCCTGTCTGCATGTGTGGCTGCCGGTTTGGCCGCCTGCCAGTCCAAAGGCTCCGACACGAACGAAGCCGCCACAACCGACCGGCCGGTGGCTGAAGCCGAGGCTAAACCGGCTGCCCCTGCGGCCAGTCCGGCACCCGACCCAACCGCCATTCCGGCGAGTAAAATTGCCGATGCGGCTACCATTCTGGCGCGGCCTCAGGTGCCTATCCTCTGCTACCACCAGATTCGCGACTGGCGGCCCAAGGATTCCAAAACGGCCCGGGATTACATTATCCCAACGGCGGCTTTTCGGGAGCAGATGCAGATGCTGGCCGATAGTGGCTACCATACCATTTTGCCCGATCAGCTCTACGCGTACCTGACCACGGGCGCCCCCCTGCCGCCCAAACCAGTCATGCTTACCTTCGACGATGGCGACCTCGATCAGTACGAGACGGCCACGCCCATCCTGGAAAAACACGGCTTCAAAGGCACGTTCTTTATCATGACGGTAGCCATCGGCCGGCGGGGTAAGCAGCCCTATATGGACAAAACCCAGATCAAAGACCTGTCGGATCGCGGTCACGTGATCGGCGCCCATACCTGGGACCACCATAACGTGAAGAAATACCAGGGCGACGACTGGAAAACCCAGATCGACGAACCCAATGCCAAACTACAAAGCATCACGGGTAAACCCGTTCGGTACTTTGCCTACCCGTTCGGGCTCTGGAACAAAGCCGCCCTGCCCGAACTGCAGAAGCGGGGCTACGCAGCCGCCTTTACCCTGGCCGACAAACGCGACGATCAGATGCCGCTCTATACCGTTCGGCGGATCATTGCCGGTGGACAGTGGAGCGCCCGCACCCTGCACCGGAATATGGTCGGGAGTTTTGATTGATTTAATTTGGAATAATTCTAAAGTACGTAGACCTTTGCCCGTAATGCGGGTAAGTGCCCGCCTGTTACTGACAAGGCCGGGTGCTTACCCGCATGATGGTTTATGAGAAAAACGTTCGGCAAACTTCACCTGTGGCTTGGGCTGATATCGGGTCTGATCGCGTTCGTTAGTAGTGTAACAGGTTGTCTGTTCGTTTTTGAGGAAGAAGTACAGGCGCTGATTCACCGGGATCAACTGTTTGTGGAGCCGCGCACCAGTCCGATGCTGACCGTTGGGCAGGTGGCCGATGTGGTCCGGCGCGACGTTCCGAAGGCGAAGCTGCAGCGTATTTTCCGGCGCCACGAGGCTGACCGGTCCTATCAGGTACTCCTGAAAGACAAGCGGCTCGTCAGTGTACATCCCTATACCGGCTCGGTACTGGGCATACGCGACCTGAAGCGCGATTTTTTCGTCATCGACCGCGAGATTCATACGACGCTGATGATGGGAAAAACGGGCAGCTACATTATCGGTACGGCCGCGCTGATCTACCTGTTCATGATGGTATCGGGCCTGGTTATGTGGTGGCCCCAGACGAAGCGGATGATCCGGTCGAAGTTCACCGTAAAGTGGGATGCCCGCTGGCCTAAAGTCAACTACGACTGGCACAGTGTGGGTGGATTTTACCTAACCTGGATGCTGCTTCTCATTCCTATGACAGGGCTGATCTGGTCGTTCGAGTGGTGGGAAAACGGGTTGTATGCCCTCACCGGCTCGCCCGCCCGAGACCGTGCCAAAGTACCATCGGTCTACCGCCCCGACGCTCGCCCGGCCTCGGTCGATCGGGCCTACGCGCAGGTTGTGGCGCTGGAGCCGAACGCGTTTGAGTCATACGTCATTTTTCCGGCCGATTCGGTAGGGGCGTTGCGGGTGCAGGTCCGGTACGACGAAGGGTCATTTTACCGGAAATATACCATCTACAACTTCGATCAGTATACCGGCGCGGTGCTGAAAGGAAAACGGTACCAGGATTTTTCGCGGGGCGACCGGGCGCGCGGGGCGGCTTATGATATTCATACGGGGGGCTGGCTGGGCTTGCCGGGCAAATTTCTGGCGTTCATGGTGAGCCTGTTCTCGGCGTCGCTCCCCGTGTCGGGATTCCTGATCTGGTGGAACAAACGGAAGCTGGCCCGAAAAGCGGCTGCCAAACCCGTCCGTAAACCCGCGTCGGCACGCGTACCCGCCTGATCCGATTAGGACGATTCCGGCAAGAAATTGCAGTCAATTCTAAATATCGGGGCGATTGGCGCGGGCCGAAAACTTTCGGCCCGGTGGTGGGTTAAGCTTGCCATATCTCCATCGAATTGTATGAGCAGCCACATTCGCTTAGCCCTGGACTGGACACCAAATACCAACCATACCGGATTTTACGTAGCCCTGGCCCGGGGCGATTACGAACGGGCTGGTCTGACGGTCGAGATCAGCACCCCCGATCAGGATAAGTACCAGACAACTCCCGCCAAACGGGTAGCACAGGGGGAAGCCGATCTGGCCATCACGCCATCCGAAAGTATTTTCAGTTATCAGGCCAATGGGGTTCCGCTGGTAGCCGTAGCCGCCGTGCTGGCCCGCGATGCCAGCGCCGTTGTTACGCTGCGCCAGAGCGGTATCACCCGCCCCCGGCAGCTCGACGGCAAGGTCTACGCATCCTATGCTGCCCGCTACGAAGACGACATTATCCGGCAGATGATTCAGAACGACGGCGGCAATGGCCAGTTCATCTCACACCAGCCAGCCCGGCTCGACATCTGGAACTCGCTGCTGACGGGCGAGGCCGACGCAACCTGGATTTTTCTGCCTTGGGAGGGTGTAGAGGCCGATATTCGCGGTATCGAGCTGAACCAGTTCCTGCTCGACGATTATGAGATTCCCTACGGCTACAGCCCCGTACTGGCCGCTAACCGCGACTGGGCCGAGCAAAACGCCGACCTGCTGCATCGGTTCCTGACGGCTACAGCCGCCGGATTCCGGTTTGCGGTCGACAACCCCGACGAAGCGGCCCGGCTCCTGATCGACAGCTCGAAACACCCGACCCTGACTAATCGCAACTTCGTGGAACAGAGCCAGCTGTCGGCTTCGGGCTATTATCTCGATGCCGATGGGCACTGGGGCTATATGCACCGCAACGTCTGGGCTTCGTTTGCCAACTGGCTCATCCGGAACCACCTGCTGACCGATGCCGATGGCGAACTGATTCAGCGCGTGGATGCGGCTACCTTGTTTACCAATGCGTATCTGGAAGGCGTTCCCGAAGCCGTAAAGCTCTAGAGGATGCTGGTCGTACTGGCTGATAACCAACGAGTCGCGAACGTAACCTCACCCGCCAATGGTAGACATCGATTCCGTTACGGTGTCGCGCCGGGATTCGGCTTCGAAGCCGTTGGCGGGGCGGTGGGAGAACGCCTGTAAGAAGGCCGCCGTTAGTTCGGCGTCGGTAGCTCCGCTGCGGAGCAGAGCCCGGGCGTCGAGAACGCCATTGTCGTACAGGCAGGTTTTGAGCGTACCCTGAGCCGTCAGGCGGATGCGGTTGCAGGTGCCGCAAAACGTCCGGCTAAAGGCCGCAATTACCCCGATCGTGCCCTGATGACCGGGAATCTGGTAGGTGCTGGCCGTTGAGAAGGGCGCATCGGGCAGGCGTTGCAGGTCCGGAAAATGATCCCGGAGGTGATCGACAATACGCCGGTGGGTCCAGTGGAGCACCGGATAGTGGCTGCCTTCGCCGTTGAACGGCATTTCTTCGATGAACCGCACATCGACGGGCAGCTGACGGGTCAGTTCGGCCAGGGGAATGATGTCCTGCGTATTTTGCCCGTCCATCACGACCGCATTGAGTTTGGTTTGTATACCAGCCGCCAGGAGTGCATCCAGCGTATGCAGCACGGCGGGCAGTTCATCGCGCCGGGTAATCTGGTGGAACCGCTCCCGGTCGAGGGTATCGATACTGAGGTTGACCGATTTCACCCCCAGCGCAGCCAGGGCCGTCACGTGCGGGGCGGTAAGCACGCCGTTCGTCGTCATCGACAGATCGGTCAGGCCCGGCACCTCGGCCAACTGGTGCATGAACGTCATCAGCCCCGACCGGACAAACGGCTCTCCGCCCGTAATCCGAACCTTGCTGACACCCAGCCGAGCCAGTACCCGCACCAGCCGTTCCATTTCTTCGTAGGTCAGCAATTGCTGTTTGGGCAGGTACCTGATCCCTTCTTCGGGCATGCAATAGAAGCACCGCAGATTGCAGCGGTCCGTTACGGCCAGCCGGAGGTAGGTGATGGGGCGGTTATGGTTATCGACAATCATACGTACGAGCTTAACACAAAGCTACCGATTTTGATTGCAGCTTCCAGTAATTGGCCGATATTGATCATCGGAATCTCTAATCTACCGAAAAGACAGAGAGTTTCCTGCCGCGACTCTTGCTTTTGTTTATCATTAATGCTTACTTTTGAGGTCTACTTTTTCTGGGAATAGTGAAGAAACTTGTATCGATCGGTCTTTTCGGCTTGCTCCTCTACCACACCCTGGCCTATGTGCTGGTGGCTGTGGGGGCGTGGTGGCAGGCGGAGCATGATCTGTCGAAAGAGTTGCTCGTCTACCGCTCCGTCGACAGCATCGTTGAATTCCAGGTTCCGATGGGCGACACCCGGAAGGCGGTTGCCCTGACCCGTACCACCTCCGAAGGCTTTACCTACAAAGGTCATTATTACGATGTTGTCAGCATGGAGGTGCGGGGCGACCGGCTTCACATTGCCGCCCTCGAGACCGAGAACCGTTCGTTTTGGAGCAGTGATCTGCTCTCGTTCCTGAACGATCACGTGAGCGGAACCAGTAACTCCCGCCAGAAAGCCAGTCAGTTACTGAAGCTTCTTCTGAAAGAATACTCGCCCGTTCCGCGGGTTCGTTTCAATTTTCTACTTCCCCACTGGCACGATGTGATCCGGATTCCCGATGTGGTCTTCGTGTTTGCCTCCCGCGCGCTGCCGATCCATTCTCCCCCGCCCGAAAGCTGAGATGCTTTTGTAGTACTGCCTGTCGATAGTAAAGCGTCCCGTACGGGCTCGCTTTTCGTGCCGCGTGCATCAGCCAATTGCCTGAACTGGTTTTTATTGATCTGCCTGTTTCGTACCGGGTGGCTTTCGGAGCTGACTGTTCAGTCGGAAAGCGCTGGTATAAACAGTCTGTCTGACTCGTACCGTTTCGTGAAGCGCAGCTTTTCGACCTAACGCGTACGCAGACACAACATGGTCAAAAACAGACCAGGCTCGCGTCTGCTGATCTACGGCTATCGACCAGGCCATTTGTTTATTCTTCCATCTCAGCTATTCGTTTCCATGAAACCGATTTATACCATCGTGTTGGCAACTGCCTGCACCTTATTTTCTACTGCCATCGCCCAGGCGCAGGGCTGTGTGGCGGTTCGTCATATGAGCTGCGCGGCTCCGGCGGGTACTAACTCCGCCGATTTCTTCAAACAACGTACCGGCCACTGGCAGGTTTCGGCCGGGTACCGCTTCTTCCGGTCGTACAAACACTTTGTGGGCGACGAGGAACAGAAGCAACGCGTTGAGCAGGGCACCGAGGTTATCAACGTATCGCACGCCCTCGACCTGGGCATCACCTACATGCCTGCGCTGCGGTGGTCGGTATCGGTGAACCTGCCGGTGCAGACCAATGACCGCTCCTCGCTGTATGAACACTACGGCAACAGCCTGACCGCTAACCCGGCGCAGAAACGCTTCGCTACCGGCTCGAAAGGCATCGGCGATCTGCGGCTGTCGGGGAGCTACTGGCTGGCCAATCCGGCGAGTCTGCCCAAAGCCAACCTGGCCGTCGGGCTGGGCGTGAAGCTGCCAACCGGTAACTACCGCGCTACGGATAGTTTTCATAAACTCAACAAAGAAGGGCAGGATTATACCGTTACCCTGCCCGTCGATCAATCGATTCAACTCGGCGACGGGGGCGTGGGCGCCAGTGTCGAACTGCAGGGATACTGGCAGCTGACTGGCGGACTAACAGCCTATGGGAACGGATTTTACCTGTTCAACCCCCGCGAAACCAACGGCGTCCGGCGCAATCCGCTGGCTACGACCATCGACCTCGTGGCGGGCGAGTTTTCGGTCCCCGATCAGTTTGCGGCCCGTATTGGGCTGAGCCAGTCGATTCCAGCCGTACCGGGCCTGGCCGTAATGCTGGGTGGCCGGGTCGAAGGCGTTCCCGCTATCGACGCTTTTGGCGGGAGCAGCGGCTTCCGGCGGCCGGGTTATATCGTATCCGTCGAGCCGGGGCTGGCCTATATGCGCCACAAAACGTCAGCCGCCCTCACGGTGCCGGTCGCTCTCTACCGCAACCGGATCAAAAGCTACGCCGACCGGCTCGACCCAACCGGCCTGCGACACGGCGATGCGGCCTTTGCCGACTATCTGATTTCGTTCACCGTATCCCGCTGGTTCTAAACGGGCCTTATGGCTTTGCCTGTACTATGAAACGAATTGCTTGTCTGATACTAGTCGCTTTGCTATCGCTGCTGAGCGCACCCCTCCGGGCGCAAATGCCCCACGATGCCATTTACATGCCCCGGAAAACCGTTTGTATTGCCGGTATGTACGGAGAAAGTACCTGGACCGACTACTGGGAAGGGACGCTCAAACGGGAAAACCTGAATATTGGTCGCCATACCACCCGTACGGCCGCCATCATGCCCGCTATCGGGATCAGTAACCGGGTCAACCTGATTCTGAACCTGCCCTACGTCTGGACCAGTACCAGCGCGGGTAACCTTATGGGCCAGAAGGGTTTTCAGGATCTGTCGGCCTGGCTGAAACTGAAGGCGTTCGACTACAAAGGCTTATCGGTCAACCCCATCGTGGGTGGGTCAATACCGGTTGGTAACTACGTACCCGACTTTCTGCCGATGTCGATCGGGCTGCAGGCGCGTACGGTTACGGGGCGGCTCCTGCTCAACTACACCCACCCGCATACGGGCCTGTACGTAACCACGCATGGCTCGTACATCTGGCGAAGCACAATTCGGATCGACCGCGACGCCTACCAGGCCGACAACCGGGTATACAATACCGACGAGGTCAGCGTGCCGAATGCGTACGATGCGGCTGTTCGGCTGGGCGTGGTGCGCCGGGCCTGGCAGACGGAGGTGTTTGCCGAGCGGTTTGCCTGTGTCAATGGCGACAATATTCGCCGGAACGACATGCCTTTCCCGACCAACAACATGCAGATGACGCAGGTGGGCTGGTACGGTAAAATTCAGCCGCGCAACATCGGCCTGAACGCGCGGGTGGCCTACGTCACCGACGGGCTGAACGCTGGCCAAAGTACCAGCTACATGCTCGGTCTCCTTTTTCAGCTGAACGGTAAGTAATTAACAGTAGCCATCATGAAATTCAATACGCGTACTATACTGATAGCCGCTTTGTCGGTACTGGGCCTGTCGGCGGTGCTGACGTCCTGCGATAAAACCATTGAAGAACCGCAGCGGGTGGCCTATAGCCCGGCCGATGTCGATGCCAAAGCGGGTAGCTGGAAAACATACATCCTGACCGCTCCGACCGACGTTACCGTGGCAGCTCCGGCGTCTACCTCGTCGGCGGCCTATCTGGCCGAGCTGAATGATCTGAAGACCAAATCGGCCAGCCTGACCCGCGAGCAGCAGGAAGCGGTCGTGTACTGGGGCGCCGGGGCGGTGTACCGCTGGAACGAGATAGCCCGCGAGCTAGCGGCCCGCTACAACGTGCCACCTGCGTCGAACGCCGACGGTAAGTACCCCGTTCCTGACGCAGCCAATCCGCTGGCCGATCCGAAGTTTCCGTTTGCCAACCCGCCCTATACCGCCCGCGCCCTGGCGTATCTGAGCGTGGCCCAATACGATGCGCTGGTAGCAACCTGGCACTACAAATACGCTTTCAAACGGGCGGCTCCCTCCAAAACAGACGCTTCGGTGCGGGTAGCCCTGCCGGTATCGGCCCTGCCTACCTACCCGTCTGAAGATGCGGTTGTGGCGACGGCGTCCTATACTATTCTGAAGGCTATGTTTCCGGGCGAAGGGCCGTTTCTGGACGCGAAGCTGGCCGAACACCGCGAGAGTCGGCTCTGGGCCGGGATGAACGTACCGAGCGACCTGATCGCCGGGGCAGACCTCGGCAGTCAGGTAGGGGCTAAAGTGATGGCCCGGGCCCGGACCGATGGCATGAGTGCGTCGAACAACCAGACCGTAACCACCGCAATGATCGAAGCGGCCAAAGCCCGTGGTCTGGCCGACATCTGGGTCAGTCAGGAGTCGCCCGCCCGGCCGCCCATGCTGCCTAACTACGGGGCGGTGTCGCTCTGGAACTTTGACCGCGCCACACTGGTGAAGCTACGGCCCGGCCCGGCTCCGCTGCCGGGCAGCGACCAGTTTAAGAAAGAACTGGCCGAACTACAGGCTATTCAGAAAAACCAGACGCGTGAGCAGGCCCGCATTGCCAACTTCTGGGCCGACGGAGCCGGTAGTTATACTCCACCCGGCCACTGGGCCCGTACCGCTGCCGATGCCGCCCACGAAGCGCGCTTCAGCGAGGTGCGTATGGCCCGAACGCTGGCGCTGGTCAGTACGGCGCTTCAGGATGCCGGCGTGTGCTGCTGGGAAACCAAGTTCTATTATTACACCCCAAGGCCGCAGCAGTTTGGCGTGAAAACATCGGTGGGCTTGCCCAACTTCCCCAGCTATACCTCGGGCCACTCGACCTTTTCGGGGGCTGCGGCTGCGGTGCTATCGTACGTATTTCCCGAGCGGACCAATGAGTTCATGGCCAAAGCGCAGGAAGCCTCCGTGTCGCGTATTTATGGGATGATCCATTTCCGGTCCGACTGCGAGTCGGGGCTGGTCTGCGGTAAAAATATCGGTGCCTATGCCGTATCGCGCGGTAAGGCCGATGGATCAGGACTATAATACTCTTGACATGTCGTACTGGCTTTGTCGACTGACGGGGCTGATTCCGGTGGTTATGGCTGTATGGCAGCCATCCACCGGAACGGCGCAGTCTGTCACACACAG
This sequence comes from Spirosoma sp. 209, assembly GCF_002006735.1. Lineage (NCBI taxonomy): Bacteria > Pseudomonadati > Bacteroidota > Cytophagia > Cytophagales > Cytophagaceae > Spirosoma > Spirosoma sp. 209. Next base: position 456,803 of record NZ_MVEC01000004.1, read on the forward strand.
CGCCGAAGCGGATTCGCTCCCCGTGCGAACGCTTCAGTCGATCGATATACGGGCATCGAGGGCTGTTATGATCCGGTCCTTACCAACGGTACAGGGCACATTTCTGATGGCTGGTAAACGGAGTGCGCTGATTCCGGTTGCCGATCTGGACGTGAACGTTGTTGAGAAGAACGCCCGGCAGATGCTGGGCCGGGTGCCGGGCTTGTTCGTCTATGATATGGACGGTACCGGTAATCAGATCAACGTAGCAACCCGTGGCCTTGACCCCCACCGGTCGTGGGAGAATAATATCCGCCAGAATGGTGTGCTGACTAATTCGGATATGTATGCGTATCCGGCCAGTCATTATTCGCCCCCTGGTGAGAGCCTGGAACAGATTGAATGGGTCAGCGGATCGGCCTCGCTGCAGTACGGCGCTCAGTTTGGCGGTATGCTAAACTATGTGACCAAACAAGCCGATACTACCCGTCGATTCGGTTTCGAGACCATTGGGTCGCTGGGCTCGTTTGGCCTCCGAAGTAGCTACAACGCGGTAGGTGGCCGAATCGGTAAGCTGACCTACTATGGGTATGCGTACTGGCGCCATTCGGACGGATACCGGGCCAACAGTCGGTCAGATGCGCAGGCCCAGCTGATGCGGCTCAGTTACCAGCTGACGCCCGGGCTGACCATTACCGCCGAAGCTGGCCGCTCGGCTTATGTGTATCAGATTCCCGGTCCGCTGACCGACTCCATGTTCAGGGCCGATCCCCGGCAGGCTACCCGGAGCCGAAATTACTTCAACCCCGATATTTGGGTGCCGTCGGTACGGGTAGACTGGCAGCTGGATAATCGGACGCGGCTTCAGTGGACAACCTCGGCCGTTCTTGGTCAGCGGAACAGCGTTCAGCTCGATGCGTTTGCCACGGTGCCTGATGCCGTTGATCCCGCAACCGGACAGTACAAACCCCGGCAGGTAGATGTAGATCAGTTTAACAGCTATACGTCGGAGGTTCGGCTGTTGCGGCAGCTGAGCGTGGCGGGTATAACGAGCACCGTGGTGCTGGGCGGGCAGTTTATGCATAACGACCTGCACCGGCAACAGCTGGGTAAAGGAACGACCGGCTCGGCCTATGACTTGACGTTGACGGCCCCCTTTGGCCGCGACTTGTGGTATCGTACGCGCAACGGTGCTCTTTTTGCCGAAGCGCAGGTTCGGCTGGGTTCCCGGCTGACGATCTCGCCCGGTATCCGTATGGAACAGGGGCTGACCCGTATGCGCGGTACCATCAGCTATTACGACCCCGGCGACCTACCGACCGATATTGCGCATCGCTTTGCCTTACCGGGCTTCAGTGCGCAGTACCAGCTTACCCGGCAGTTGCGGCTCTACGGTGGTTGGACGCGCGCTTACCGACCCGTTATTTTTAAGGATATTATTCCGGCATCGGTCTACGAACGGGTCGATAAAAATCTACAGGATGCGCTCGGTCATACGGCCGAACTGGGGCTGGAAGGCTACTGGAGCAACGTTCATCTAAACCTGACGCTGTTCGACCTGTTGTACCGCAATCGGCTGGGAAGTCTGGTTCAGGTCGGTGTCGATGGGGCGTCGTATATTCTGCGAACAAACATCGGCGATAGCCGCAGCCAGGGTATCGAAGCGCTGGCAGAAGCGGTTTTGTGGCAGAGCCGTCGGCTGACCCTGAGTATGTTCAGCGCATCGGCGTTTATCGATGCCCGCTACGTGAACGCGGTTATTAGTGCGGGTACCGACAACCGGGACCTTACCGGAAACCGGGTCGAGTCGGCTCCCCGCTGGACATCGCGCAACGGGCTGACAATTCGCTACGGCAAGGCCAGCCTGACAGCGCAGTATAGTTACGTGGGGCCTACGTTTTCCGATGCGCTGAACAGCCCCGAACCTTCGGCCAACGGAGCCAGAGGCCCAGTGCCGGGCTATAGCCTGCTGGATCTGAATGCCAGCTGGCGGATTCGGCCGTGGCTGACGTGGCGCGGTAGCCTGAACAACCTGCTTGATCAGGCGTACTTCACCAAGCGGCCCACGTTTTATCCCGGTCCTGGTATATGGCCGTCGGATGGGCGTAGCGGAGTTATTACGCTGGGTATCCGATTGTAATTTTGACGCTAAGGCGAGTAGGGTGGTAGGGCTGGTGACCTATTTTTGCGGCAGGTGCCCGCCTGCCACCCTATTCTCATTCCTATGACCTGTACCTTTACAGCCCTGCTCCAGCGTTTCGAGCAGAAAGGCGAAAAAACCGGCTGGACCTATATCGAGATTCCCAGCCACGTATCGGACGCCCTCAGCCCGGGCCAGCGAACCTCGTTTCGGGTGAAGGGCACACTCGACGCCCTGGCCATCAAGTTCGTGGCCCTGCTGCCAATGGGGCAGGCCGGCGGTGCCGATAGCGCCTTTATCATGCCCGTCAACGCCGACATGCGACGCGGTATCCGAAAGGAAGAAGGCGCTACCGTACGGGTAGAGCTGGCGCTGGATACCGACTCGATGCCGCTCTCGCCCGACCTGCTGGCTTGCCTGGACGATGAGCCGGCCGCCCTGGCGTTCTTCAACACCTTACCCAAAGGCCACCAGACGTATTTCAGCAACTGGATCGAGGATGCTAAAACTATTGATACCAAGACCAAACGCATCACCCAGGCCGTAACGGGCCTGTCGATGGGGCTGGGCTACGGCGAGATGGTCCGGTATTTCAAGAAGCTACGCAACGACTGATCAATGGAGGTGCTTACCCCAGGTCTGTAGCGCATCGGCCGGCCACAAGGTCGGGAAGAACATACGCTGCTGCTGAGCCGGTGGCAGGTAGGTTTGCCAGTTGGTGCCGCCCGTAGCCCGAATGTCGTCGGGGGCTTTCTGCAGGTACTGCACCGCCGACCGCAGGTGAGCCAGTTTCCAGCGGACGTTTACGCGCTGGTCGTACTCGCGCAGGGCCGACCGCAGCTCGTCAGTGGCACCGCCGGCCTGCTCCAGATCGAGCAGCCGCTGGTTCAGGTTTCTCGGCTGATAGGCCTCGGCCAGCCGGATGAGTCGACCGCTGTACTGTTGATCGAACTGTTTCAGGGTCAGGGTCTTTTGGTGCGTAGCCAGTTCGGTAGCGCCCCGTTTCCAATAAATGGCGTCATACTGCTCGCTGATGGTGGTAGCGCGGGCGGGTGGGTCGATGAGCAGGTTTGGGAAGTTGGTCGATACGATCTCGATCTCGCGGAACTGGACCGACTGAAACCCGCTCGAGGGCAGCAGGGCCATGCGGAATTTCAGAAACTGCTCGCGTTCCATGCCTGCAATCATAACCCCAAACGATTCTTCGAGCAGGCCGAAATAGCGGTTGATGCGCTGGATACGCGCCGTAAAAAAGTCAGCCGTCAGCGGGGCGGCATCGGCAATCTGCGCGATCTCGTGCAGAATCAGCTTAAAATACAGTTCGGTAATCTGGTGGTATGTCACGAAGATCAGCTCATCCGGATAGGCCGTTTTGGGGTTTTGCAGCGACAGCAGCGTGTCGAGGTGGATGTAATCCCAGTAGGTTAGGTAATCGGCCTGGAGGAGGCCTTCGAGGTAGGCGCTCATGTCCTGCCCCATGGCCGCAAATTTTTGCTCCAGCTGCGTGAGTTTATCGGATAAGGAATCGTGCATAAGGGTCAGATCAAGGATTGGTTTAGGCCACAAAGGTCGTCAGTCCCGAACTTCTTTGCGACGGTTGCGTCAACCTTTGCGTTCTTTGCAGTTAAAATTCTAACGTATGACTGTCGAAAACAAAACCATCATTCTGTCGGGGGCCTCGCGCGGTATTGGCCGGGCCACGGCGCTGCTGCTCGCTAAAAACGGCGCTAACGTCGTCGTAACCGCCCGCAATGCCGATGACCTGAAAACGCTGGAAGCCGAACATGCCAATATTGTTGCCGTTGCCGGCGATGTAGCCAGCGAGGCCGACATGGCCGCCGTTGTACAAACCGCCCTCGACCGGTTCGGCCGGATCGATGTGGTGATCAACAATGCCGGATACGGCGTCTTCAAAAACGTGGATGAGCTGACGGTTGAGGAGTGGGATGCGCTGATGGCCACCAACGTAAAAGGCACGTTTGTACTGACCAAAGCGGCCCTGCCCACGCTGAAGGCGCAGGGGTCGGGCCATATCGTCATCGTAGCTTCCGATGTGGCCAAGCGGACCTTTGCGGGTGGATCGCTGTATACGGCCAGCAAATACGCGCAGGAAGCGTTCATGGGTGCGCTGCGGAAGGAAGTTCGTCCATTTGGTATCAAAGTGTCGGGAGTATATTCGGGCCTGGTCGATTCGCACTTCCACGCCAAAGGCCACGGCCACGAAACCTCGACCAACTGGCTCAAAAACGAAGACATGGCCGAGTCGATGCTATTCATCATCAGCCGCCCCGCCCACGTCGTGATCGACGAGTTCATGGTTCACCCCCTGGAGCAGGAGTATTAGGTGACCGACCGTATCCGCAGGGGAGCAGAGCGAGGTGGCATGCCGTTGGGTCGTGCCACCTCGCTCTGTTTATAGCGCTAATTCGTCAAAAAAACCTTTCTGTTTTTCGGGAAAAATAAGCGGCTGAAGTATAGTTAGTTATGGCTCGATTCTGCTTTAGAATAGCAGCCGGGTCTGATCGGGTAGGCGCGAATTGTTGACAGAGGGTGTGAGATTCCGGGCGGCCCGGGCGTTGTCTATACAAACCAATACATCAGCAATGAGAGTTATTGTCGTTCTGCTTCTTACCCTTTTTTGTGGTCAACTTCAGGCGCAGTCAGCCTCCGGAAGGCCTCCGGTACGCCGGTATTTCGGGCTTCATTTCGATTTCCACGCCGGCTCCGGCGATTCGCTGATTGGCCGAAATCTCTCCGAAAAAAAGATCGATTCACTGTTGGCGGCCGTTAAGCCTGACTTCATCCAGGTCGATTGCAAGGGGCATCCCGGTATCAGCAGTTACCCCTCGCGGGTGGCTACAGCCTCGGTAGCGCCCCGTATTACCAACGACCCGCTGGCTTTTTACCGGGCCATCACTAAAAAACACGGCGTAGGCCTGTATCTGCATTATTCGGGCGTCTATGACGATGCCGTACTGGCCAAGTATCCCGGCTGGGCGGCCCGGAAAGCAGACGGCAGCACCGACCTGTCGAAAGCATCGGTCTATGGCCCCTATGCCGACTCGTTACTGATTCCGCAGCTCCGCGAACTGGCCGACTACGGAGCCGATGGCGTCTGGGTCGATGGCGAGTGCTGGGCCACAGTACCCGATTACTCGCCCGCTGCGCTCGACCGGTTCCGGACCACAACGGGGCTGCAATCCATTCCGCGTTCCAGCAACGACCCCGGCTACGATCTGTTTAAGAACATGGCCCGCGAGTCGTTTATCCAGTACATCGGCCATTACGTCGACGAAGTACACCGCCATCGGCCCACGTTCCAGATTGCTTCCAACTGGGCCTACTCGTCCATGATGCCCGAACCCATCACGACCAATGTCGACTACCTCTCGGGCGATCTGACGCCGGGCAACAGCGTAAACTCGGCCGCCCTCGAAGGGCGTATCCTGGCCGCGCAGGGGCAGCTGTACAGGAAACCCTGGGATCTGATGTCGTGGGGATTCTGGTACGAATTTGGCCCGCCCCGGCAGGGTGATCAGAAAACGGCCGTTCACCTCATGCAGGAAGCGGCCGAAGTACTGTCGCTGGGGGGCGGGTTTCAGGCCTACTACCAGCAGCAGCGCGACGGCTCGCTGCCGCTGGGCGACCTGCCGGTCATGGCTGAGCTGGGCCGGTTTGTCAGAGCCCGGCAACCGTTCTGTCAGGGGAGCGTAGCGGTGCCGCAGGTGGCGCTGCTGTATTCGAATACCACGGTCAGAGCCACCAGCCAGTCGCTGTTTGGTGGCCAGACCCAGCGCATCAATGGCGTACTGACGGCACTGCTCGATGCGCAGCTACCGGTAGAGGTGCTGTCAGAGCATCATCTGCGCGGTCGTATGCAGCAGTACCCGGTCATTGTGCTGTCGCAGCAGGACTCGCTCGACCCGGCGTTTCGGAACGAGCTGCTTACCTACGCCGAACAGGGCGGTCATCTGCTCATCATCGGCGCTACCAATGCCCGTCAGTTTGCCGGTGAACTGGGCGTATTGCCAACGGGGCCGGTGCTGAACGGACCCCGGCGGGTGGAGGCCAGCGGACAGTCGGTGGTGCTGGCAGGTCCGTTTCTGCCCGTTCAGCTTACAGGAGCCCATACCCGGCCGGTTGCACAGCTCCACAGCTCGGCAACGGGTGGGTCGGTAACGAGCGTAGCGGCTACCGAAACGCCGTTCGGGCAGGGGCGGATAACGGCCGTGTATGCCGACCTGAGCACCGACTACCGCACCCACCAGTCGACCAAACTGCGCGATTTTCTGGCGGGGCTGGCCCGGCCGCTGCTGCCGAACCCGATCGTGGAGGTGAGTGGGTCACGCCTGGTTCATGTGGTACCCAGCCGGCATGACAATCGGTTGACTATCAATCTGATCAATACCGGTGGTCGACATGCCGACCCCCGGGTGTTTACGTATGATGAAGTGCCGCCCCTGACGAACCTGACCGTTCGGGTACGCACCGACAAAAAGCCAAAGCGCATCGTACAGCAACCGGAAAACCGGTCACTGCCGATGCGCTATGCCCAGGGGGTAGCTACCGTTACGGTTCCGCAACTGACGCTACACTCCGTACTGGTTGTTGACTGACGGGCGTCCGTTACCTACTGGCTCCACTCGGTCGGGGTGCGGTCCCAGCGGTGGCCTTTCAGGGCGTTTACCAGCTCGGCCGGTAGAGCCTGTCCGTCACTGACGCCCGTGTTGGCTTCTACGTTGCGGAGCTGACGCATACCGGGAATGGTGGTGTGCACATCGGGATGGCTGAGGATGAATCGAAGCGCCATTTCGGGCATCGTCATACCGGCCGGAATCAGGGGCCGTAGGGCGTCGGCATGGTCAACGCTGCTGTTGAGGTTTTCGGGCACGAAGTAGGTCGACCGCCAGTCGTCGGCCGGGAAGGTCGTTTCTTTCGTAAAGGTGCCGGTCAGCGTACCTTCATCGAACGGGACGCGGGCAATAACGCCAAGGTTCAGTTCGCGGCAGAGTGGGAAGAGGTTGTCTTCGGGGTTCTGGTCAAAAATATTGTAAATAACCTGTACCGCGTCGATGAGGCCGGTGCGGAGGCTGTTGAGGCAGTTGTCGGGTTCCCAGCGGTTCACCGAAATACCCCACGCCCGCACCTTGCCCTGCTGGGTCAGCTGCTCTACGGCCCGCTGCCATTCGTCCTGGTTAGCCCAGGCGTCTTCCCAGACGTGGAACTGCTGCAGGTCTATCGTCTCGACGCCAAGGTTTTTCAAACTCTTTTCGGTGTAGTCGATGATGTGGCTGGCCGGGAACACGTCTTCCAGGGCGTATTCGGGTTTGGACGGCCATTTGAAGTTTTTGCCCGGAATCTTGGTGGCAACGTACAGTTGTTTGTCGCGGTTACGGGCCAGGAGGTCTTTCAGAATCTGTTCGCTCAGGCCGTTGCCATAGGCCCAGGCCGTATCGAAGAAGTTACAACCGCGTTCAACGGCGCGGTCGAGCGCCTGCTCGATCTGGGGGCGCTCGGAGCCGGTCCAGCCCGCCAGGCCCCACATGCCATAGCCAATTTCAGAAACTTGCCAGCCGGTGCGGCCGAATGTGCGATATTGCATACAATAGGATTGGTTTAGATGCAGAGCGGTGCCGCTGTCTGGCGATTCAGGCCGCCTGCATGATACTACGCTGTACAACTAAATACAGTAAAAATGTTTTGCTGACCGGGTCTACTTTCTTTGCCTTATGATGCGATACCTCTACCGCTTAGGTATGTGCCTTTTTGTCCTGTCAGGGTCCCTGAACGCCCGCGCTCAGGCGATTGTGATCGAAAATTTTTCGTCGGTCGATGTGGGCTGGAAAAACGCCTGGCGGTTTCGGGCTGGTGATAGTACGGGCTGGGCCAGCCCGTACTATAATCACGGACACTGGCAAAAAATCAGTCCCCGAATCCGTATTACAGAAAACACGAAGCTCTGGCAGGCGGGTCATGGCTGGTTCCGCCGAATCATTCAGCTGCAGCGGCCCGAAAAAGACGAACTGGTCATGACGTTCCGGCAGTTTGGCGCATCGGAGGTCTACCTGGATGGAAAGCGGCTGGCTAGCCTAAAACCGGCCCTGTTCGATTCGGGTGGTTCACAGCGATTGGTTGCCTTCGTGCCGCTCCCGATCAGCGATACCAGTCGACATACGCTCGCGGTTCATTATACCTTCCGGCGCGATTCGATCATCGGCAATTCTGTGAACAAAATGCCGTTTCAGGTGTCGTTTCAAACGGCTGACCGGGCCCCCGTCGAACTCATGAGCAACCAGGCTCAGTCGGCCGCTATGGAGTATTTGCTGACGGGTATTTTTGGGGTACTCAGCCTGCTACACTTGCTGTTCTACCGGGCCAATCGATCACAACGGGTCAACCTGGTGCTGGCCCTGACCATGCTGTCTTTCTCGCTGATTTTTCTGATCGATCAGATCAGTAGTCAGGTTGGCACGCTCACCCTCGACTCCGGGCTGTTGCTGGGCTTCTGGGTCATGGTCAATCTGGCGCTGGGTTTGTTGCTGCTATCGGTCTATATCTACCTGGGCCGGCGGTTGGGCGTGGTTTTCTGGGCAATTAGTGCCATTCTGCTGTTTATGGTGGTTTACGGCTGTGTGCTCTACTCTGTTATTAATGGCAAGGCCTGGATTTCGTTCATCGTTGTGCTGATCGAATACACCCGGGTGAGCTGGCTGGCCCGGCGTCGAAACCCCGACCCGGATTCCCATCTGCCCTGGAAATCGCTGCGCTTTTCGCTGTTTTCACTGCTGGCCATCATCGGTATAAATATACTGGCGCAGCTGCTGAACGGGTTGTCGGATACGGTGACGCCCTCGCTCTGGCTGGTTTTGCCAACGGCAATTTTGGGGCTGATGATGATGTTCAGTATCCCGATAGGCCTGTCGTTTTCGCTCGTCAGCGACTATGCCCGTACATACCAGGCCCTGCGGGAGCAGTTTGAGGCCGTCAGGCGCCTGTCGGCACAAACGCTGGCGCAGGAGCAGGAAAAGCAGCACCTGCTGGCCAATCAGAACCAGCTGCTGGAACAGCAGGTAGCCGACCGGACGGCAGAGTTGAACCAGTCGCTGATTGAGCTTCGCGACACCCAGACGCAGTTGATTCAGCGGGAGAAGCTGGCCAGCCTCGGTGAGCTGACGGCGGGGATTGCCCACGAAATCCAGAATCCGCTCAACTTCGTGAAGAACTTTTCTGAAGTATCGACCGAGCTGGTTACGGAGCTGGCGCAGGAAGCCCAGAGCCCCACCCGCGACCAGGCGCTGGAAGCCGAATTGCTGGCCGACCTGACCCAAAACCTGCAAAAAATAACCCACCACGGCAACCGGGCCTCGTCGATCGTGAAGGGCATGCTCGAGCACAGCCGCAGCATCGTCGGCGAGAAACAGCTTACCGATCTGAACGCGCTGGCCAGCGAAAACTGCAAACTGGCTTACGCGGGTTTCCAAACCCGGGTGCCGACCTTCGAGGCCGCGCTGGTTACGGATTTCGACTCGACCCTGGGGCTGGTTCCGGTGGTTTCGCAGGAGATCGGCCGGGTGCTGCTCAATCTGTTCAGCAACGCTTTGTACGCGCTGCACAAACGGCAGCAAACGGCTGAACCGGGCTATCAGCCTACGCTACACATAAGGACCCGTCGGCACGACGCCTGCATCCGCATTCGGATTCGCGATAACGGAACCGGCATTCCGGACGAGGTGCTGCCCAAGTTGTTTCAGCCATTTTTTACGACCAAGCCCACCGGCGAAGGCACCGGCCTGGGCCTATCCCTGAGCTACGACATCATCACCAAAGGCTACGGCGGAACCATTACGGTAACCTCCGAAGAGGGCCAGTTTACCGAGTTTACCATCAGCCTGCCCATAGGAACCTAATAACGCCGTGCCTTATACGTAATGCAGTACGTGCCCGCGCAGAGGAATCATCAAGGAAGAGGGATTGATTACAACAGATTGGCCCGTCAGGGCCACTACAGCGTAGCATCGGTAGCAAGAGAATCAGACATTCCGGATCATCCATGGCCTGTAGGGCCATCACAGCGCAGCGTCGGTAGCAATCCGGTTCGGCCCCGTTCGGCCGGATCATCCATGGCCCGTAGGGCCATCACAGCGTAGCGTCGGTAGGGGTGGCATCTGGTTCGGCCCCGTTCGGCCGGATTATCCATGGCCCGTAGGGCCTTAACAGCGCAGCGTCGGTAGGGAGATTGACAGGTGCCCACCGAACAATGGCCTGTAGGGCCATCACAGCGCAGCGTCGGTAGCAGCAAACGGCCGGATCATCCATGGCCCGTAGGGCCTTTACAGCGTAGCGTCGGTAGCAGCAAACGGCAAAACCGTGCATCGACAGAGACAAACCAATTATGTACCTGACGGCACATTGCTTTTACAGAAATCGAACGGGCCGAACCGAATTGCTACCGACGCTGCGCTGTGATGACCCTACGGGCCATGACTGATCGGGAATGTCTGATTCGGTTGAACCGCCTGCCACCGACGCTATGCTGTGATGGCCCTACAGGCCATGGATGATTGGGAATGTCTGATTCGGTTGAACCGCCTGCCACCGACGCTGCGCTGTTGAGGCCCTGACGGGCCGGGGTGCCGGATATTTGATTCCCTTGCTACCGACGCTGCGCTGTAGTGGCCCTACGGGCCGGGGTGCCGGATATTTGATTCTCTTGCTACCGACGCTGGGCTGTAATGGCCCTGACGGGCCGGGGTGATCCAGAATGCGGAAGCCGAATGGGGCTACCGCTGGTACCCGATCGGATCTTGTGATCAGGGGGCTGATCCGTTGGATCGCTTCCCGTTCGGCCAGACATACGGGCCGTTCAGGAACGGGTTGGGCGGGTTCTGATCTTGCCGGAGCCGGTTGGACAGGGGAGCGGAATGCCAGCTAAAGGCCCGCAGCGCGATTATCTTCTCGTCTTTGAGCTGCCAGTAATGGAGAAACGGCAGGCTGACCGGTTCGCTATCGGGAAGGAGGGTTCCGCTGAACAGGCCCGTTGTTACAACCGCGTTCGAGAGAGGATCGTGGTCCGGTATGAAAAACACCAGCGTGCTGAGCTCGATGCGCTCCCAGCGTTTGTACACCCTCGACATGAGGGTAAGAAACCCCCTCCGCCCGTGGTACTCGCCACCGATCGACATGTAGTCGGGCATATACAGGACGATATCCTCGTCCAGTATCGGCAGGATTCGGCTCAGATTGCTGTCTGTAGCTACACTATAAACGACTTCGATAAGCTGCCTGGAGGTGGGCATGACGATCTGAAAAGGAAGGGCTTTATCCAGACCCTATATCAACCCAAGTGCCAACCTCTCCGGTTAGTAATTAGGCCCGGCATAAACGGGTATAAACGAATAAATTATTCATTGTCAATTCATAACGCGCATGGCCCGTTGCTGCAACTCCAGTGAGCGGGTCTGCTCTGTATGGAGAACTCCAGACATTCTGGAGTTCTCCATACAACCCGTAGGGGGTGCTCTGCTGGCAGTCGGGTACATCTATCGATTATTTCCGGTAACGTGGCGCAGAGTTGTTATTTTTGATCTGATTAGCCGCGTATTTATAGCAATGATGAGTACATACGGACACAAAGCGGCTGGCCTGGCCGGGGTTTTTCGGCAATAACGGAGCCGGGCCACGAACGGGAATAATTCTTGTTAGCCAACCGACAACGCGGTCTGTATTCGATATTCAGATAAAGCTCTTCAGACTATGCAACCATCAATCGGCCTTCCTCTTTCATCAACATCGTTCTGCAAACTATTGATTGTCGAAGATGAATACATCATTGCCAACGATCTGGAGCTCATTCTGCTACAGGCTGGCTACTCCATCATCGGTATTGCCGACTCGGTAGCCGAAGCCCTGACTTTTATGGAGCAGGAGCAGCCCGATATCGTCCTGCTCGATATTTACCTGAAAGGCAACGAAACCGGCATCGACCTGGCGAAGCAGCTGGAGGGGTGCGGAATTCCGTTTATCTATATATCGGCCAATGACAACCGGCGGGTGCTCGAAGCCGTAAAGGCCACTCAGCCCATTGGGTATATTGTCAAACCGTTTCGGGAAAAAGATATTCTGACTACCCTGGAGATCAGCCGATACCGCCAGGCACATAGTGCTGAACTAAGGCTTCGTGAAGAAAAGGCGCTCCAGATTGCGCTGACGGATGCGCTTTCGGAGCCGGTGAGCTGGGAACAGAAGCTGCTGAGCGCAGCCCGGGTATTTCAGCCGCACGTACCGTTCGATTTTCTGACCGTCAGCTACCAGAAAAACGGAACGGCGCACAGCTTCAACTTTTACCGCGTCGGATTCGATGAATACCAGATTCCTAGCCTCGACGATCTGCGGCAGGTAACCAGCACAACTGTCGGCGAGCTGGCCCAGGCGCCGGCCGACTCGGTTGCCGACGGCCCGACGCGCTACAGCGCCGACACCTTTGCTGCCTTGGGCAAACGGAATCGGCAGGTGCAGGCCCTGGCGGCTGCCTTTCGGCTGGAGTCGGCGCTAGTCATGCCGCTCCACGTGGGGCAGATCGACCGGTTCGTGATCACGTTCATGAGCCGTACTGCCGATACCTACCAGTCGCGGCACAGTAACCTGCTCGAGCGGCTCGAACAGCCCATTGTACTGATGCTGGAGCGGGTGTTTGCGTTCGAAGAAGTGGCCCGGCTCAGCGAACAGCTCAAACGGGAGAACACCTATCTGCAGGAAGAAGTAAAAACGCTGGTCAACTTCGAAGAAATCATCGGGCGCAGTCAACGGCTGCTGCAGGTATTTGATCAGGTTACGCAGGTAGCCAATACCGACACTACGGTACTGATTCTGGGCGAGAGCGGCACCGGCAAAGAGCTCATTGCGCGGGCGCTGCATAACCTGTCGGCGCGGAAAGATAAAATCCTGGTCAAGATCAACTGCGCTGCGCTGCCGGCTACCCTCATCGAATCGGAGCTGTTTGGCCACGAGAAAGGCGCGTTTACGGGGGCCTTCGAGAAGCGGATCGGGAAGTTCGAACTGGCGCAGGGCGGCACCATCTTTCTGGACGAAATTGGTGAGATGCCGCTGGAGCTTCAGGCCAAGTTGCTGCGGGTGTTGCAGGAGAAAGAAATTGAACGCCTGGGCGGCAAAACGCTCATCCGAACCAACGTACGGGTCATTGCGGCTACGAACCGGCAGCTGGAGAAAGAAGTAGCGGAGGGTCGCTTCCGGATGGACCTGTATTTCCGGCTCGCTACCTTCCCGATTACGTTGCCCTCGCTGCGCGAACGACCGGGCGATATACCGTTGCTGGCCCAGTTCTTCGCCCAGAAATCGGCTCGCAAACTGGGCAAACCCTATCACGGCATCGGCGATGCCGCGCTGAACGAGCTGATCCGGCATAACTGGCCGGGTAATATTCGTGAGCTGGAAAACGTCATCGAGCAGGCCATTATCATCAACGACGGCTACACACCACTCAGCCTGGGGCGGCCGCTGGTCAACAGTCTGCTGGCCATGAGCTGCCCGGTATCCCAGGTGCCGTCTGCCAGCGACTATCCGGCTCAGGGGCAGCCCGCCATGTCGGCGCCCCGGGATTTACAGGATGTGAAACAGATTCAGCAGGATACCGAACGGGAGTATATTCTGTCGGTGCTGAAGCAAACCAACGGTCGCATCCGGGGAAGCGGGGGGGCGGCAGAACGGCTGAATCTGAAGCCCACAACGCTGGAATACCGGATGGAGAAACTGGGCATCCGGAAAGTGCTGGCCACCCAGTTTCCAACCGCATCGTCGGGTGATCGCTAAGTCCAGTGCGTCTGTACGGTACCCTGCTAAAAAAAACACAACCGATGGCCGAGTCTGCTGTCCCTTTCTTCCGCTTCAAGGTGCAACTGCCCGGCTCGGGACGGAGAGCGCGGCTGTTTTGGGGCGGCCTTATGCTGGCTTTATTGACGGCCCGGCCCGCCGATGCGCAGAATATTACCCGCAAAATGGCGAGCCAGCTGCTGGTTCAGCTCAACAACAGCGGGCCCGACACCAACCGGCTCCACGCGCTGATCGAACTGGGTAAGTTTCAGGTGTACAAGGCGGGCGAGGTTACCCGCGACCTGGACAGTGCGATAACCTACCTGAAGCAGGCCAACGAACTCAGCAACGCCCTGCATCGGGTAAACGAACAGCATGACGCCCAGAGCCTGCTGGTCGTTGCCTACATTGAACGGGGGAATACCAGGCTGGGCAAGGCACTTTTTGCCAACCTGATCGACGAGTGCCGCCGAACCAGCGACCGGCAAACCGAAGCCGAAGCTACGCTGCGTTTCGCGACCTGTACGCGGTACATCATCAAGAACTACCCGGAAACCTTTGCGTACTATCGGCAGGCCGCTGCTTTGTACAAACAGCTTGGCAATCAGGCAAAGGAGGTGCAGGTGATGGAGCAGGCTGCGTCGCTGCATATGGACCTTGGCGAACTCGACGTGGCCGAACAGGCCTTTACCGATGTGCTCAGTCGCTACAAACAGCTGAAGTACCCCAAGCTGCATTACACCTACAGCAGTCTGGCCAGCGTGAACCGGCTGAAGGGTAATTTCGACAAAGGGCTTTTCTACGCGCTCCAGTGCCTGGAAAGTATGAACCGGACGCAGGATACGCTGTCGGCCGCCGTTTTTTACGGTACGCTGGCGCAGATGTACATGGAGCTGGGGCAGCAGAGCGAGAGCATCTACTGGTACAGGAAGAGCTTCGAGCAATGGCGTCAGGAGAAGCTGCCTAATTTCTCGCTGTATAACGCAGCCAGTCAGCTGGTGCGGGATCTGATTGCGCACCGGAAAACCTACGAAGCGCTGGGGCTGATCACCAACCTGGTTCAGGAGATCCCGACGATCAACAATATTCAAAACGGATGCGTGGCCCAGAGCTACGCCTACTGCTACGATGATCTGAAGAAATACGACCTGGCCGAGCGCTACTACCTCCAGGCGGTGGCCCATTATAAAAAATCGGGTGGTGACTTCGAGATGTCGCAGAAGGTGCAGCAGGACGTCGGCAAGTTTTATCTGGCGCGTAACGATGTCAAAAAGGCCGGGTTTTACCTGCGGAAGGCGCTGTCGTATAACCCCCAGAAAAACTCGCTCTCGACCGTCAAGGATATTCATTACATGCTCTTCAAGGTCGATTCTATCGAAGGCAACTACCTCTCGGCTATTGATCACTTCCGGCAGCACAAGGCGCTGAACGATAGTATTTTTACCGTTACCAAAACCCGGAAGCTGGCTGAGCTGGAAGTCAGGTATGCCACCGCCAAAAAAGTGCAGCAGATTCAGCAGCAGCAGAACGAGCTGGCCCGCGCCCAGACCACCCGCAACGGCATACTGGCCGGTACCGTTCTGCTGCTGGGCCTGCTGGGACTCAGCTATAGCCAGTACCGGCTGAAACGGCGCAGCAACCAGCTGCTGGAAGCCAAGCAGCTCGAAATCAACCGAAAAAACGAATCGCTGGAGCGGATTCTGGCCGAAAAGGAAATACTCATCCGGGATAAAGATAGCCTGCTCGACGAAAAAGAAGGCCTGCTGGACGAGAAGGAATGGATGATCAAGGAAATTCACCATCGGGTCAAGAACAACCTGCAGATCATCAGCAGCCTGCTTCATTCGCAGGGTGTTTACCTGAAAGACAAAGCCGCCCTGTCGGCCATCCGCGAAAGCCAGAACCGGGTGCATGTGATGGCTCTGATTCATCAGAAGCTATACCAGTCGGAGCGGCTCTCCACGATCTCGATGAGGGCCTACATCGCCGATATTGTCGAGTACCTGCTGACGACCTTTGCGCGGCAGGATACGGTGCAGAAACAACTCGCCATTGCGCCGGTCGATCTGGACGTTACGCTGGCCGTTCCGCTGGGGCTGATTATCAATGAGGTGATCACCAACTCGCTCAAATACGCCTTCCCGGGTCAGCAAAGCGGGCTCATCCGCATCGAGTTCGTGGTGCTCGACAAAAAGACGTACCGGCTTGTGATGGCAGACGACGGGGTCGGCCTGCCCCCCGACCTGAATCCGAACCGGAGTCGTACGCTGGGCATGAGCCTGATTCGGGGGCTGAGCAAGCAGCTCGGCGGCAATCTCCAGATCAGCCAGGACAACGGCGTAGCGATCAGCCTGACCTTCGCGGAAGAAAAAATAGAGCAGCAGCCAATAGTCGGCGTATGACCAATCAGGTCGGGCGGTCCGGGCGGAGTTGGTCAGACAGCATCGAAAGCGTCGTGGGCGTAGGTAGGATCGATCAGTCCCGACACCTGAACCCGCCTGCGGTAGGCGGTAGGAGTTGTCTGATACCGCTGTTTGAACAGCTTGTTGAGATGACAGATGTCGGTAAAGCCAAACTCGTCGGCAATCTGCGAAATGGTCATGTTGCTCAGCCGCAGCCGGGCTTCTACCAGCTGGAGCTTGTACCGGATAATATACTGCTGAATCGACTCGCCCGCCTGTTGCTTGAAGAGCGCGCTCAGGTGGCTCTGCGAATAATGAAAGACGTCGGCCATCCTGTCGATGCGGAGCCGATCGGGCTGGGTAATATGATGGCAGATATAAGCACCCATGCGCCGGATCAGCGACGGAGACGCATTCTTCGGCGTCGGGAGCTGCATCGGATGCCGCGCCAGCTGACGATCTACCAGACTGACAATCGTTTTCATCAGCGACTCTACAATGGGGTTGGCCAGCAGATGCCCGTGATTGAATTGTTCCGCCTGGACCATATCGACCAGCGCGCTCAGGTGCTGCTGTTCCGTCGTGTTGCTGACGATACTGCCAACGAACGGCTGGCTGACCAGCTGGCCCTGGTCGCTCAGTTGGGGCCAGGCCTCCTGACCGCTTGCCGACAGGCGAGAGAGGTACAGCTCCGTAAAGGTGAGCACGCAGAACGAGGTTGGCTGATCGATCAGGAAAGAGTGGCTGTCTACCGGGCCCAGGAAGAAAATATCGCCGGACCGGTAGGGAAACTGATTGCCGTTGATGCGGTGATAGCCATAGCCGGCCCGGATCAGGATCAGCTTGAACTGGCGCTGCGCCCGACCGGCCAACGGCCAGTGACTTGTTTCGAATCGCTGTACGTCGAGGAGCCCGTGTTGCGTATTTGGTTTCATAAGGCGAAGAGTTCGGAGGGGAGGTTGACCCGGCCAGTACGAACTACATTGCCAAGAAAATGCCAGTTTGAAATAGAGTGTTATTTTTGAGGCAATGTACTGATTGTTAAGAAGTTACTCTATTGTCTGTCTGGCGGTAACCTCCAGTTATTCTGGAGAGTCGCATTCTTTTTGGAGGCTATGTCTGGAGGCTGCCGACCGTTTCCGTAGTTGTTCAGCGGAGATGGGACCGCAGCATCCAGGCAATTTTTTCGTGTTTTTCCATCAACCCCGTAACAAAATCGCTCGTGCCGGCATCGTGATGGGCTTCCTGAAACTCGTTGATCGTACCCCGGATAAACTCGATCAGGCTCTCGTGATCGGCCAGTAGTTTTCTGATCAGGCTGCGGCTGTCATTGCCATCTTCGTCCTGTTCGGTCAGGTGGGTGAGTTGCAGGAAATTCTTCAGGGTGGCGGGAGCATAGTGGCCCAGCTGCCGGATGCGCTCGGCCACATTGTCGACCATGTCGGCCGATTGGGTGTAGAGCTCCTCGAAGTAACGGTGTACGGAGTGAAAGTCGATGCCCTCCAGATTCCAGTGGGCATTGAGGGTTTTGGTGTAGAGCACAAACTCGTCGGCCAGCAGTATGGCCAGCTGATGCGCAACGACTTCGCGGTTTTCGGGCGAGATACCAATAGTTGTTTTCATAAGAACCTGGTTGTTGTAGTGGGGTAAATCGGAATTGACGTTTATCGGCTATGAAGCTTTTCGAGCAGGGCAGTTGATACCGCATCGGCCGAAGCGCCGTAACCGGTAACCAGTATCCCTTTCAACCCCGACCGGGACTTGATGGCGTAGACGCTGGCTTCGTCGGCGGGGTCGGTATCGCCTTCGTAGCGGTAGATGTCGACGATCGTAAACTCATCGGCGCCAAAGGACGCCACCGGGCAGACCAGCCGGTCCTGCTCGAGTCGGAAATCGGTCGTGAATCCCTGTTTCTGTAAGGCAGCAACGGCTTCCGAAACGGTATCGTAATGGAGTTGTCCCATGGTGAACGGGTGTTGATTAGAAAATTTGCGGTCGGCTAGATGCGGTCGGCCAGAAACGCAGCCACTTCGGCCAGGCGGTTCGCGAAGCCCCACTCGTTGTCGTACCAGGTGGCTACCGACAGCAGATTGCCTTCTTTGGCGGTCAGGGGTAAATCAACGATCGAGGAGTGAGGATCGGCCACAATCCGCGACGAGGCCCACTCGCCATCCAGTACGTCCAGAACCCCTCTCAGCGGCCCCTCGGTAGCGGCCCGGCGAAACGCATCGTTGACGTCCTGCACCGTACAGTCTTTTTCCGTGATTAGATTCAGCTCGGCAATGCTGCCCGTTCGGGTCGGAACGCGGTAGGCTTTGCCCGTAATTTTCAGATCGTTCCAGATAAACTGCAACGCCCGGGCGGCTCCCGACGAGGAAGGAATGATGTTCTCGGCTGCGGCCCAGGAGTCGCGCCGGTCTTTCATCGGCTGATCGGTCAGCGACTGGGTGTTCGTATACGAGTGGACCGTCGAAAACAGGCCGTACTGAATCCCGAAGCGCTCCCGGATGACCTTCACCACCGCAGCCAGGGCGTTGGTCGTACAACTGCCCATGCTGATGAGGTGATGGCTGGCCGGGTCGAACGTATCCAGGTTGATTCCCTTGAGCAGAACGGCATCGCAGTCGGCCAGGGTCTTGCTTGGGGCGCTGATGAGTACGTAGCGGGCGCCCCGATCCAGGTGAACCTGGGCACCGGCGCGGGTGGTAGCCCGACCCGTACAGTCAACGACCAGATCGACGCCCAGCGCACCCCAGTCCGGCACTGCCTGCATCGAGTTGATATAGGGCAGGCTGCGGTGGCCGATCTGTAGCGCACCGGCCCGTCCGGTAACGGGTTCGGGCCAGCGCCCATAGTTGGTATCGACCGCAAACAGAGCTGCCAGCGTCGATTCGTCGCGGATATCGGCCACGGCAACCGGCGTAAACAGGTCATGTTGCAGGGCAATCCGCAGAAACTGTCGGCCAATGCGGCCAAATCCGTATAAGGCTATCGTGGCCATACGCAGTCAGGATTGGTGATTGATGGGTAAAGAGGCTGGAGAAAATTGGTCGACCAGCCCTCAGGTGGTCAGTACAGGCAGGGCCTTCTCGATGTGCACTCGTGAGGCTTCGTACTGCTTCGGGAGCCGGAGCGACGTGCCGAGGGCCGACAGGGGTTCGTCGACAGTGAAGCCGGGATTGTCGGTGGCGATCTCAAACAGCACCCCGCCGGGCTCGCGGAAATAGAGCGAGAAAAAATAGTCGCGGTCTATTTTGGGGGTGATCGACAGACCCTGGCTCATGATTTTATCGCGGAGCGCCATCTGAACAGACTCATTGGCCACCCGAAACGCAACGTGGTGATTGGTGCCGGCGGCATTGCGGCCTATGGGGCCTTTGGGTTCTTCGAGCAGATCGACAATCGACGCCGTATCGATGGCATCGGTACTGAATCGATAGCGATTGCCATCCTGCGCCTGTAGCTCATAGCCGAACAGGTCGGTCAGTAGGCGGGCCGTGGCATCTACCGTTTGCAGCGTCAGGGTTATGCTGTGAAACCCCCGGGTTGCCATAGCCTGCCGAACGGCCTCGGTTTCCCAGGCGGGCCGACTGTCGGGATGCTCGATCAGGCTGATGGCCAGTCCGTCGGGGTCTTTAAAGGGCATGTAGCGTGCTCCGAACCGTTCGGCCTGCTCGCCCACAGCGACGCCTGTTTCGCGGAACCGCTCGGCCCAGCTGTCGAGGCTCCCGACGGGCACCGAATACCCGATTTCGGTGGCCATGCCGACGCCGTTTTTACCCGGCCCGATGCCCTCCCACGGAAAGAACGTCAGGATGGTGCCCGGTGTGCCTTCTTCGTTGCCGTAGTAAAAATGATAAGTGCCGGGATCGTCGAAGTTGACCGTTTTCTTGACCAGCCGCAGGCCCAGCACGCGGGTGTAAAAGTCGTAGTTGCGCTGGGCGCTGTTGGCGATGGCCGTAATATGATGAAGACCTAGAATGCGATTATCCATACCTGTTCCGAGTAATGTCGATCGATGGTTGCCAATCGGGCAAACGGAAATGTCTGTCCCAAATGGATGAGACAAAACTACCGGCGGGGCAGCCTGCGGAACTGGTACGAATTGACGGTTATCCGGTAAAAAAAGCGGTTTCTCCCAAAGCAGGCCCTGTTTTGCCGGGCCGGAGGAGCGGGTATGGTTCCTGGTCAGGCAGACGCGTTGTCGCTACTGACCAGCCGTGGTATTTATGATTTCATAGACTTACGGAACCGTTCCGACCGCTAGTATTTCGCTTTTTTATTCCGCTTCGACAGAGAAGCCTGAATAACCGCCCAGGCTTTAACCCGAAGTTGCTGGTGCAGCTCCCTGTCTCGGGGTACAAAGGTGGTGCTCCGCAGATTATTCTTTAACGATTTCGGTTCCCAGTAGATGGTATCGGATGTATCGGGAATGGACGTGTAGGGGAGTTGGTTTGTCATGATCGGTTGGTTTGATCGGTTGTAAAAGCCGGCGTCTGTTGAGACGAGTATGGCCAGTTTACAGGGGGCTCCTGATTCAGGAAGACCGTTGACTTTACGTCTCCGTAGCCACCAATTTTTCCCGCTGGTACAAGAAATTGTACGGGGGTTGATGACCTTGTGGCGTTCGCAAACGCCCGGACAGGTTCGTAAGAGCCGCTCTATGGAGTCGATCCTGTCCGTTAAAAAAATCAGCCTACGGGCTGTTAGCGAGCCCCTGTTCAGGAGGGGATAATAACCCGTAGGCCGGGATACTGAAGCGGGTTTATTTCCGGCCTTTCTTGGCCTTTGGAGAAAGATCCAACGGTGCGACAAGGGCATCGTTCTGGGCATACTTGGGCAGGACTGGGTGACCGGCTACTTTAGCAGGCTTGGTAGCCGCTTTCTTACTGTTTTTGTTGGTCTTTTCCTGATGAGCCATGATGATTGGTTTTCCTGTACAACACCGTGGGTCCGAAAACGCTTTATTTATTATGCATCAGCCGTGGTTGGCCCCAGGCATTACCCGGCCTCAGCCCTGTAGAGACTAATGCTAATGCGTAGCCGTCAGCGTTTGCTCCGACTGGACAGCAGCGCCTGAAACAGCCGACTGCCGGAGACTGGTTGCCCGTTTCAGCGGTTCCGGGGCGTCTTTAAAGTGATCATACCGGCCCAGCAGTTTTCCCAGCCGGTACGTAATGGGCATCAGAACGTGCCTGACTAACCAGGGAATCTCCGGCATGGCGTATTCGTCGGCGTATCGGGTTAGCAGATAGGCCGCGTCGAAGGCTTCCGGGCGAGCGTTACCCGATTTTTTCTGGGCGGCAAAAAGGGCCGATAAAAAAAAGACAATCGAGTGGGCAGGCTTGAGCCAGGCACTACAGTGCAGTGGGTCGGTACCCGCGTTCCAGAATCGATGCGGCACACCGCGTTTGAACACGATAGTCTCACCCGCCTGCGCATACTGCTCTTTCTGGCCGGCCAGTTGGTAGCCAATGGTTCCGCTAAGGACCGTAAAGCCTTCATCCTGTAGCCAGTGAACATGCATAGGTGGGCCGGAGCCCGGGGCTACAAAGTTCTCCCCAACCACGCGGTCGCCATCGGGTTCGGGAATGACCTGGTAAAAAATGAGCGTTTCGCCAGTACTGTTTTCAATGGAATGCGGGTAGGTGAATGGCATCGTAGTAGTCAGTTTCGGGTTGTGTTAGTGCTGGCAAAAGTCCGTTGCGGGCCGGTCGCTGGCAATGGCTGGTCGGCTGAAACGGAAAAAGATGCGCTTGAAGTGAGGTTATTCTATATGGATACAAGATGATGTGTACAAAAACAGTGCCGGGCCTGTAACGGGGTACGCCCGGAGGTAGTGAAGTACAGCCATAAACGGCGCTGGCCAGCCGCATGCCACCGGGCCGCGGTAGCTGACATACAGACCGGTAATACTGGCAGCGTTGGCACAGAGGTGTTACCTTGCAAGCTGAAAAAATACGGCCACCCGGTACTGTCCAGCTGGAATAACCGGTACGGGGGGGGCTGTCGTCACAGATACGCTATGCTTGTTCGCTTTGTCCGTATGACCTTTCGGGAAGAGGCCCTGCCCGATTTTCACGCCATCTTCGATCGGTCGAAACACCACATCCGGGCTTTTCCCGGCAACCGCCACCTCGAGCTCCTGCGCGACCCTGACCATCCCGCGGTGCGTATGACCTACAGCCTCTGGGACTCTGCCGATGCCCTGGAGGCCTACCGGCAGAGCGAGCTGTTCCGCACGACCTGGGCTGCTACCAAAGCCCTCTTCGCCGAAAAAGCGCTGGCCTTTTCGGGCGAAAAGCTGGAAGTACTGCCCTGACTATCCGGTGTTAAGTAAAAATACTTACCCGCTGTACTTTTGAGAATAACCAGCAGTTTACCAGCAGTTTATTCGTATGGCGGGGCACCCTTATTTGAGAACCATTGCTTTCCTGGCGGTTAGCCTGCTGCTCCTGATCAGGTCGGGACTGGCGCAGACAACCAGCCTGTCGGGCCGCGTAACCGATGCGGCTACCGGTAAGCCTCTGCCGTTTGCCAGTGTGTACCTGAACGCAACAACGCGCGGCACCACCACCGACGAGCAGGGGCGGTTCGATCTGCAGAACGTGCCGCTCGGTACCATTGAGGTCGTATCGTCGTTTCTGGGCTATCAGACGGCCCGGCAAACGCTGCGGCTCGATCAGCCCAGACCGGCTACCCTCGCCTTTGCGCTCACGCCCGACAGCCGGGTGCTGGCCGATGTAACGGTGCGGGCCAACCGCAAGGACCGGACCTGGGAGCGGCAGTTTCGCCAGTTTAGGCGGCAGCTTCTGGGCGATCCGTTCGGCAGCCAGTGCCAGATCACCAATAGCTTCGTGCTGTCGTTTACGGAAGAAAAAGGACACCTGATCGCTACCGCTACCGCACCGCTCATCATCGAGAACCAGGCGCTGGGCTACCGGCTCTATTACGACCTTCAGCGCTTCGACGGAAGTCTGATCAAGGTGTATTATGCCGGCGCAAGCCGCTTCGAGCCGCTGACCCCCGCCGACGACCGACAGGCCGAGCGTTACCGCCGGAACCGGATGCAGGCTTACCTGGGGTCGCTGCGGCATCTGATGGCCAGCCTCATCAGCGGTACGCACGAACAGAACGACTTTCAGGTCTACTACGAAGATATTACCAAACCCATGGGCCCCATCAACGGGCAGCCGCTGCTGTACGAGGCCATACACAAATACAAACGGCTAACGCCCGTTACGGTGGCTACCCTGATTCAGCCCGGCAGGCTGCCGTTTGAACGGCGACTGGAAACGGCCCGCCCGCTGGTCGTTTTTTATACGCGGGCTACCTCTACCTTTTCGCCCTATCGCGATGCCCGCTACGCCTACTCGCAGCTGACCCTGCCCCAGGGATGGAGCCAGCTGACAACCGATGGACTGATCACCGTTCCCAACGGCCTGGAAGCCTCCGGCTCCCTCGCCGACGATCGGTTGTCGACCCAGATGCCCGCCGACTGGAAACCAACCGGCCTGCCGGGCCAAACCCAGCCAGGTGATGAAGCCAGCCAGACCTTTATCGCGCAGGGGAAGCTGCTGCCACCTGATCAGCGACTGGAGCGGATTGCCACCGACTTCACGAGCCACTATGCGCAGCTGGGCCCGACGGCCTATGCCCACATCGACAAGCCGTTTTACCTGACCGGCGACCGCCTTTGGTTCAGCGTCTACCTGCTCGATACACCCACCCATCGGCGCCCGGCCGGTGAAACAGCCGCCCAGGCCGATTTGCTAACCCCTTCCGGACAGCTCGTACAGCATCAGTGGCTCCACGTAGCCGAGGGCCGGGGCGTGGGTAACTTCCTGCTGTCGGATACGCTGGGGTCGGGCCTGTACCGGCTGCGCGTCTATACCGACGAAGATGACAGACAGTTTCGGCCCGCCTTCGAGCGCTCGGTCGCTATTTATAATGCGCTCGACCGCTCGGCCGGACCCGCCCGGGGAACCCCGGTGGCAAAACAGGCAGCGGCCGAGCCCGCCAGAACCAGTGGACTGAGCCTGTCGGCCGATATCAGTACTGATACCAGCCGACTCGCCATTACCATCGACGGGGGCGCGCAACAGCGGGCTGATTCGGTCTATCTCTTCGTTCAGCAACGCGGACAGCTTGTTTATCAGCAGAAAGTGCTGTTACAGGCCGGCCGTGCGCAGCTGAGCATACCCGTTCTTCGGTTGCCGCCGGGGCTGGTTCAGCTGCGGCTGTACAACGATGTGGCCCGCCTGCAGGCCGAACGGCTGGTCGTTGTGCCGGATCGGTTGCCGCCCGTGGCCGTGACCATGACGACCCCAAAAGCCCGCTACCAGCCCCGCGAGTCGGTTTCGCTCACCATTTCGCTCAACGACGGTGGTCGGCCGGCCGTAGCTGCTTTATCCGTGTCGATCACCGATGCCGATCAGGTTCCGCCCGATACCGCTGCCGACGATCTGCCCACCCATCTGTTTCTCACCGGTGAGCTGAGCGAACCCATCCGGCTGCCCAACGACTACCTGAAAACGAACCGGCCCGACCTGCGCCAGCGGCTCAGCCAGCAGCTGGCGCGGCAACAGTGGCGACGCATGGGGGGCATCCACGACGCCGGCTGGCTGGGCGGGGTATCGATAATGGGACAGGTGCTGAATGCGGCCGGGTTGCCGATACCCGATGCGCAGCTGGTCGTGGCATCAACCAGTGCGGCCCAATATTTTGTCAACTCGGTGGGCGCCGATCAGCAGGGGCGTTTCCGGCTGGCGGGGCTGGCCGTTAAAGATACCCTGCCGGTACTGGTGCAGTTTACCGACCGGCAGTTCAAAAGTCTGCCCGTTACCGATACCCGGTTGGTGCTACAGCGCCCCGGCATGATCTGGCCGCGAACCAGCGCGGATACGCTCGTCGACTGGGGACGGCTGTCGGCGGTACTGGCTGCGGCCCGGCTCCGGCAGGAGGCCGATCCGGGTCGGTATCGGCAGAAAGCAGCCCGTCAGCTGGCCGAGGTGAACGTAAGCGCGCGGAAGCAGGCCGACCCCCGCGATGCGGTTCGGGGCATGAGCCTCCACGGAAAAGCCGACGCTACCGTTACGTTTTCGGGCAATACTACCCAGTTTTCGAACCTGTACGAGATGATGCGCGGCCAGGTGTCGGGGGTGTCGGTCATGCAGCTGGCATCCAGCGAGTCG
Organism: Spirosoma sp. 209; assembly: GCF_002006735.1. NCBI lineage: Bacteria > Pseudomonadati > Bacteroidota > Cytophagia > Cytophagales > Cytophagaceae > Spirosoma > Spirosoma sp. 209. The sequence continues at coordinate 482,344 of NZ_MVEC01000004.1, forward strand.
TCCAATGGGTATGCCGTTACGATACGGGGTATCAACAGCCTGCAGAGCAGTACGGAACCGCTCTATCTGATGGACGGCATGCCCATTACCGGCGACCCATCCACTGCGCTGTTTGGCTTCAGCCCGAACGATATTGAACGGATTGAGGTACTGAAAAACGCGGGGTCGGTAGGGATGTACGGGGTTCGGGGCGGCAACGGGGTCATTGCGTTCTACTCCAAACGAAGCGCTTCGGAACCCAGCGGGCCGGGTCGGCAAACGACCGCGCAATCGCTCCAGCTGATCGGCTACCCGTCTGTGCCGCCGGCGTTTACCGTGCCGCGTTACGAAGCTGGCGTCGCACCCGCCGAGGGGAGCCCCGTTGACCGGCGGGATGTGCTCTACTGGAAACCCATTGCCCAGACCGACAGCAACGGGCAAACACGCCTGCTGTTCCCGCTCTCGGATGTGGTTCGGACGGTACGGGTAACGGTTCAGGGCATAACCCAGGACGGTCGGCCGGTAGCGGCTACGCAACTCATTCAGGTGCAGTAAGGTTAATTCGGGCTGGTTTCGGGTGCCGGGGCGGGTCGGGTTTGCCACGCCAGCCAGGCCACCAGCGCCAGGCAGATGGCGAACCAGCCGAACGGGAGCCGCAAATCGAGCAGCGACAACGCCCCGAAAACTACCGTAGTGCCAAAACTGGCCAGCCCCTGCAACGCCTGGTTGATGCCGAACACTTCGCCCCGGTCTTCGTCGGTTGTGCGCTGCGCCATCAGCCCTTCAATCAGGCCCTGAATGAGCGAAAGCGTCAGGCAGTCGATCGTGACGAGGATGTAGAGCCACAATACCGAATCGCCGATAAAGCCGTAGCCGGCCAGGACCGGTGCGCCCAGCACGGCAAACCAGATAATGCCCCGGCGCTGGTTGATGCGGTCGGCGAAGTAGGTGTAGAACACATAGTTGATCCCCACGCTCAGCGCGCCGAAATACATAAAGAAATAAGAAATTCCCTTGGCATCGAGCTGGAGGGCGCCGAAGCTGGCAAAGGTTACGAAATAGAAGTAGTAGCCCGTACTCATGGTGAGCGCCAGCTGCATCAGCACCAGCCGCTTGAGGCCGGGGTACTTCCGGTCTTTCTCCGATAGCCGCGACCAGATGCGCCACACGTTGAGCGAGTTGATCAGTTCCGTTTTCAGGGCCTCGGTCGATACCCCCGATGGGTTGGTGTGGGTTTCGCGCAGGGTATAGCTGAGCAGCATATTCACCGCCGACAGAACGACCGCCATGATGACCACCACCCGCGCCTGATCACCTTCGACCACGTCGAAGCTCGTCAGCAGCAGACCCGACGCGGCCGGCCCGATCACGAACCCCAGCGATAGGATAGCCCCTTCGATGCCCAGATTCCGGAACAGCTCCTCCTTGGGCGAAATATCCGTAATGGCCGAGCGTACCGTAGCGTACATGCCGTTGGTCAGACCGTCGCTGAACCGGTTGGCCAGCTGCGAACCCAGGGTGATGGGAATCAGCAGACAGTCGGCCAGAAACGTACCCACGGCCGACACGATAAAGATCGGCCGTCGTCCGTAGCCGTCGGATAGTTTGCCCAGCAGCGGGGCCGAAAAGAGCTGCACGCCCAGAAAGAGCGCCGTACCGAGCGCCAGCCAGAGCTGCGGCTGCGGGCGTCCTTTCACAAACTCGGGCAGCACCGGTCCGATTGCCGACCCGACCACCACGTCGATGAAAATAATCGCGTAAATATGAATGAGTCGGCGGTCGCGCACGGGGGGTGGGGTAGACATGCTGCAAAGTTACCCTACCATTCGTTCATAGACCTCGTCAAATTCGCAATGGCGGCTCTGTTTGTAGTGCTCAGCGTGGTATCGGTCGAGTTTGTCCAGGATCTGAACCAGCATGGTCTTCTCGCCTTCGGTCAGCGAACTGTAGGCCACATCGGCCACTTTGTTCATAACCGGGAAGCATTCCTGAATCAGCGCGATCCCCTTCGGCGTGATGCGCAGCCGCTTGGACCGCCGATCCTGCTCATCGGGAAACTCTTCGATCAGCTCCATGCGAATCAGCCGGTTGATGACGTCGATGCCCGAGGCAAATTCGGCCATCATTTCGTAAATCACTTCGCTTTTCTTGGGCGTGCCCATCTGAATGACCACCAGCAGATAGAGCGGGTCGTCGAGGCCTTTGATGGCCAGATCCTGCATGGCCTTTTTCGAGTAGAAATAAGCATACTTGGCCAGTCGCCCAACCAGCGCACCCAGCCTTGCTTCGGGCCTGACAGGAACCATCGTCCAGTCTATGTCGCCTGTCAGGCTCTCGGCCCAGTGCTGGTTAACCTCACCCTTTTCGTTTATAACCGGCTCAGCGGCTGCCATGACCGGTTTGCTGGCCTGCTCGGTCAGGTAATGCAGGCAGAAGCCCGCCAGATCAGCATTCGGGGTGTGGGCGCTATAGGCCGCCCATTGGTTTACCAGCTCAACCAGATTCTGTTCTCCTCTATCCATTTTACTGTGCTTTCGTACAGATCAACACATTTTTTGGCGTAACTCATTACGAAACTAAACTTTTTTTTACGCAAGTCATAACATTAATTACGATTTCGTAGTAATATTGCTGTCGAAATAGAAAAGAAATTACGGTATAATAGTAAAATGATCGTTTTAGTAGACCCCATCACGCACCGACGCCTATGATTGCAGAATTGAAAGGAGCTGGTAAAGAGTACAAAACCGGCGATCAGACTATTGTGGCGCTGCAGCCTGCCTCGCTCCGGCTCAACGAGGGCGAACTGCTGCTGATCATCGGGCCGTCCGGCTCGGGAAAAACGACGCTGTTGTCGCTGCTGGGCTGCGTCATCTACCCCAGCTACGGCGATCTGTGGGTCGACGGGAAGCATGTGAATCAGCTGAGTCAGAAGGCGCTGGCTATGTTGCGGCTCAACACCATTGGCTTCGTATTCCAGAACTTCAACCTGCTGGCCCCACTCACGGCCGAAGAGAACGTGATGATGCCGCTGCAGCTTCAGGGGGTGAACCGGACCGAAGCCCGCGACCGTACCGAACAGGCGCTCAGGACAGTAGGCATGCTTGATCGCCGGCTCAACCTGCCCCGCCAACTGTCTGGTGGGCAGCAGCAGCGCATCGCCATTGCCCGCGCGCTGGTAACCAACCCCAAGCTGGTTCTGTGTGACGAACCGACGGCCTCGCTCGATAAGGACTCGATTGGCGTCGTCATGCGCGAGCTGCGGACGCTGGCCGACGGGGGCAAGTCCGTGGCCGTCGTTACCCACGACCCGCGGCTGAAGCCCTACGCCCACCGCATTGTGGAAGTAGACAATGGGATAGTAACCGAAACCGATATAAACACCGCTGTATGATCACGTTTGAAACCCGCATTCATACCGTGCCCGGCCCCATGCAGGTGGTCGAGATTCCGGCCGACGTGGCCGAAGCCTGGCTGCCCGTAAACGGCAAACGCTGCCTGTACAAACTGTTCGACGGCGAGTTGTATCACGGCGGCTTCATCCACAATGGTCTTGGCGGCTATCAGCTGATCATCGGCAAGAAAGCCCGCGACGCGGCAGGCGTTTCGGCAGGAAGTGCGGTCACGATAACCCTGTCTCCCGATACGAGCCGGTATGGGTGCGATATGCCCGACGAACTGGCCGAAGTGCTGGCCACCGATCCCAAAGCGAACGACGTCTTTCACGCGCTAACGCCCGGCCGTCAGCGAAGTCTTATCTACCTGGTAACGACGGTCAAATCGACAGACAAGCGCATCGACCGATCGCTGAAAATTGCCGAAGCGCTGCACCTAGGCCTTACCGATCCACGAAAAATTTTACCATCCAATCCATGAAAGCCCTATATATACTACTTACTCTTGTGTTGCTGAACGCCTGTTCGGATAACAAGCAAAAGACGTCTGAACAGCAGGCCGATTCGGTCCGAACGGTACAGGCGCCGAAACGTATCGGCGAGGTGATGGGCGTAGCGGTCATCGAACCGGCCGCCCGCATCAGCCAGCTCTCGGCCGAAACGGGGGGCGTTGTCCAGCGGGTCAACGTAACCATTGGCGAGCAGCTCCGGAAAGGGCAGGTGATCCTGACGATGGAGAACGCCCTGGAGTCGGCCCAGCTGCGGCAGGCTGCGGTCAAGATCAACACCCAGCAGGACGCTATCGAAACCGCCCGTCAGCAGGTGCAGACGCTGCGGGTGCAGCTCCAGAAAGCCGAAGCCGACCTGATCCGCAGCGACAAGCTTTTTGCCGGTAATGCGCTGACCCGAAAAGAACTCGACGACGCCCGCTATGCGGTTCAGAACCTCCAGCAGCAGATCAAAGCATCAGAAGCGCAGGTGAAGCAGGCCCAGGGCCGGATCGGCGAACTCCGCGCCGACATCCGTTACGCGTCAACCGTGGCGGGCCTGAAGACCGTGAAGGCGCCGGTCGACGGAACGCTGCTGAGCCTCGACGCCAAGGTGGGGCAGTTTCTGGCTACGAACCAGTCGATCGGTGATTTTGCGCCCGCCGGTCCGCTGGTAGCTCTGACCGAAATCGATGAATTATTCGCGCTTCGGGTCAGGGTAGGGCAGAAAGCCTACATACGGCCCCAGGGCAGCAACGAGCAACTGTCTACGGGAACGGTGGTGCTGGCATCGCCTTACCTCCGCAAAAAATCGCTCTTCTCCGACAACGCATCGAACCTCGAAGACCGGCGCGTCCGCGAAGTGCGGGTACAGCTCGACAATCCGGCCAATGTGATTATCGGCGCGCGGGTCGAATGCATCATCCAGGTTGGCAACGGGCAGTAAGCCGTGCGGTTGCTTCTCCACCTTTTTTCTCTTTCTCATCATGTTTCGAACGGCATACAGATTCCTGAAATACGACAAGGCCAAGTCGATTGGGACCGTGGTTGGTATTACGCTGTCGGTGTTTCTGGTCGGTCAGCAGTCGGGGGTGTTCCTGTTCCTGACCAACTCGATCATCAACGTCGTGAACAGCAATAAGCAGTACATCTGGCTGGTTGACGAAAGCACCACCGACGCCAACAAGACGGTGCCGCTCGATGTTCGGATCGGTCGGCAGGTAACCAGCATCGCCGGGGTCAGGCGGGTGCATGAAGTGGTTATCTCGGCGGGTTCCGTCAAGCGGCTCAACGGCAAAACCGCCGGGCTGTCGCTCATTGGCGTGCAGGCTCCGACCTACGTTGGCCTATGGAACCTCGAACCGGGCGTGTCGCCCGCCCGGCTGCTCACCGATGGCGCGCTGTTTATGGACGTCTTTTCGGAAAACCTCGGCGATGTAAAAACAGGAGAGACGTTCGAGTTTAACGGCAAGCGGGTCTATAAAGCGGGGCAGACCCGGGGTACGCAGGGCCTGGGTATCGATTACGCCTTCACGACGATTGAGCGGGCCCGTAGCCTGACCGGCTTCTCGCCCAACAAGGTAAGTTTCTTCCTGGTCGAGGCCCAGCCTGGTGCCGATCCGGCGGCCGTGGTCAAGCGCATCAACGGGTCGATAGCGGGTGTACGGGCCTGGACGGGCGACGCTTTTGCCGACAGCACCTTTACGCAGGCTGTGGTATCGGGTGGCTTTGCGGCTACGTTTGGTTTCCTGATCATATTCGCCATCATTGCGGGCTTCGTCATCATCGGCCTGACCCTGTACTCGGCTGCGAACGAGCGGATTCAGGACTATGGCACCCTCAAGGCCATCGGCGCGGCCAACGGCTACATAACCCGGCTTATTCTGCTCCAGGCGATGCTCATGGCCATTATCGGCTATGCCATCGGGCGAATTTTTGTCGAAGGTTTCCGGCTGCTGCTTATGTCCATCGGCTCCAACTTCTCGTTCTCGGCCTGGCTCGAGGTTGGCTTCATCAGCATCACGCTCTTCATCGCCCTGGGCGGCAGCCTGTTCGCCATCCGGCGCATCACCTCGCTGGAGCCTGCATCTGTATTCAGACGATAAGTTTCATTGAGTGACTGAACGATGCGGTGTCTATGCACTCGATTGTTCAATTGCTCCTCCTCACGAATGCTCATGAAATCCATGTTTATACTGATTGGGCTACTGGTACTCAATCACTCATTCGCTCAGTCGCCCGCGAAGATTACGCTGCCCCAGGCGCTTCAACAGGCGCAGGCAAACCGGCTGGAGCTGGCAAACGAGCAGCTACAGACCCAGCTTACGGAAAGTGACGAAGCCCGCCGACGGGCTCGCTGGCAGCCGCAGGTCAGCGCCAGCGGTGATTTTCGGTGGAACACGCAGATTCAGCAGAGCGTGATCAAAAATGCACCGTTTGCCAATGGACAGGATCTGGTACTTCGGTTCGGCACCCGTGTCAATAACGTGCTGAACGTACAGGCCGAACAGAAAGTCTATGACGCCACGAGCCGTATCGATCGGCAGATCAACCAGTTGAATGCAGACGGTCAGCAGGCCCTGCTCGAAAAAGTGCGGGTCGACGTGCGCCAGCAGGTAACGGAAGCTTATTACCAGGCCGTATTCGATCGCGAAAAAATCCGGCTGTCGGAGCGGGCGCGGCTGCGGGCCCAGGGGTATCTCGACCAGGCTCGTACGCGGTTCGGGAGCGGTACCCTGCTACAGACCGACCTCGATCGCTTTGCGCTCGACCTGAGCAACGCCGAACAAGCCTACCGCAACGACCAGCGCGACTACGCCCTGAGTCTGGAGACCCTTCGCTACCGGATCAGCAGCAACCAGGCCGTAGAGCCCGCCGATTCGCTGACTGCGCTGTTTACCTCATTTCAGGCCCAGGAACCGGCTGGTGGAAACCGGGTGGAGCTAAAGCAGGAGGAGGTGAACCGGCAGGTAAACGAACTCAACCAGCGCCGGGAGCAGGCCCGGCTGGCACCGGTCGTGACGGCCTACGGTGCCTACTTCGCGCAGCAGTTTGCCGATGCGTTCAGTCCCTTTGCGGCTGGTACGTGGTTTCCGTACAACTACGTGGGTGTCCGGGTCAGCGTCCCTGTCTTCGACGGGCGACAAACGCGTATTAACCGACAGGATTACGTGCGCCGGGCGCAAATCAACCAAAATACACTGCAACGACTCCGCAATGATTTCGACTACGAGGTCCGATCGGCTCAGAACACCTTGACAAAAGCCCGCGAAAACCTCGACGAGAGCCGTAAAAATATCGTTCAGGCGCAGCAGATCGTAGCCATCGACCGGGTTCGTTTCGACGCGGGCACGCTGCTGCTGGCCGATTTTCGCAACAGCGAATACGCGCTGCAAACTGCCGAAAATAACTACCTCCGTGCCGTATACGACGTCCTGCGCGGCCAGCTACAGCTACGAAAAGCAACGGGAACCCTGTAGAGACGCGACCGCCCGGCGGCCCGGCCCTCGCGTCTCACTCGCGTCAGCAAAAGTCTGGCTAGGTTTTAGCCTCAGCAAAATCAACAACCCATGTTGATATTGCTGACGTGTGATTGCTAACGCCAGGCTGTTGCTGACGCCCAGAGACGCAAAGGATTGCGTCTCTACATGTACAGGTTCTCGAGGTTGTCGCGGTCCAGGTGCCAGGTTGAGGGGTTGGCTTCGATGTAATGGCGAATGCGATCCAGTTCGTCGGTGTTCCGGATGACCCGGTCGTAATACCGAGGCTGCCAATCGAAGGGAATCTTGTTTCGGGTGGCAAAGGTCTTGACGCCTGATTTAAAACCCCGGACTATGGAAGCCAGATTCTGGCGTTGCGGTCCGAACCTATTCGGTTGCCAGTCGGTGTAATCGGGTTTGCAGATCCACAAAACACCGTGTACATGATTCGGCATGAGCTGAAACGCATCCAGAAATACGTAGGGGTGATAGTGGGTGATGGCCAGCCAACCCTCAATAACCCGCTGGCCCAGCAGAGTCGATTCTACGACGCATTCGCCCACTGGGTTGACGCTCACTTCGCCCAGGCAGCAGGCTCTGTCGCGGGTGCAAACGGTGATGAAATACATACCGTTCGACCCATAATCGTAGCTGGCCAGGCGAGTTGACTCGATCCGGTGCCGTCCGCCAAACAGATTTTCCTGCATCGTTTATGGCTACAGACGGCATCCGACAAACTGGGTAACGCCCCCGGTAGAGACGCGACCGCCCGGCGGCCCGGCCCTCGCGTCAGCAACAATTTTGCGTCAGCAATATCAACATCCTTTACCGCGTGCTAACGGCAAAGGATGTTGATATTGCTGACGCGAGTGAGACGCAAGGGCCGGGCCGCCGGGCGGTTGC
>NZ_MVEC01000040.1:0-3730 GCF_002006735.1 Spirosoma sp. 209
GTTTTGATGAATCAAAGGTCGGCACCCACCCGCCCCCGCCCTGTCACAAATGGGTCAATCCCTGCCACTTTTGAGAAAACCACCCCAATAGCCCTACTTCGAGTCGATTCGCTCACCCTCCTCTTATCTGGAGGAGACACATCCCTGCCCGATAGTTAGCCTAATCTGATTCAGAAAACAGTTGTAAAAAGCAAGAGGCTTACCGCAATGAAGATATGTCTTGGTACGAAAAACCGTTTCACCCCCCAGCCCCCTATAGGGGGAGCTGTCCGCGCTGAGTCAGGAGCCTGGCTTATAGTATAGCCAGGCGATGCTACTGGCTGATTTAGCAGATACATCAGCGCTATTCCCGCTCGACGAACGGGAGGAATATCGCCCGGCCGGTCAATGCCGGCAGGTCGGTATTAACCGTATGTGAGGTGTATAGGTGTGTTGGTTGTTATGGAGTGGTGATTACGGTCAAGAGGTTGTCCGAATGATAGGGGCTGGCGTAGCAGGTATGTTTGTGCCCACCTCCACAAATAATTTCACTAAGGGCTGATTGATGTAGTAATTGCTACGCCCGATTTTCTGTTTATGTACAAAGCCCTGCTCTGTCAGCAAGTCCAGGTAGCGGGTAGCCGTCAGACGCGTTACCCGCAGATCGTCAACCAGAAAATCGATCTTGGTGTAGGGATGGCGAAACAGATTATTGAGCAAGTCCTGACTGTATAGCTTGGGTAACTGGAGCCGCAGCGTGTGCTTGTACTGCTGCATCAGGTCCCGGATGGCCTGCACCAGCACAATGGTCTGACGAGCCGTTTGTTCTACACCATCCAGCATATACAAAAGCCACCCTTCCCAATCCTGTTGGTCGCGCACGGCTTGTAAGCGTTCGTAATAGCCGCTCTTGTGCTGAATAATGTAGCGGCTCATGTAAAGAATCGGCAGATGAAGCAGGTCTTTCTGCACCAGATACAGCATATTGATGATCCGGCCGGTACGTCCATTGCCGTCGTAGAACGGGTGGATGCTTTCGAACTGGTAGTGTACAATGGCCATTTTCACCAATGGGTCAACATCAAGTAAGGTGTCGTCATTGATGAACTGCTCCAGGTTGACCATCAGGCTTACTACCCGATCGGCCTCCTGCGGGGGTATATACACGACCTCACCGGTTTGGCCGTTGCGGAGTGTTGTGCCGGGCACTCGCCGAAACCCGGCGCTATTCTGCTCTAGTTCCTGCTGAATAGCCAGAATATGCCGCAATGTGAGGAGCTTTTGCTGACGCACTAACTCAAACCCCTTTTTTAGCGCATTGGCGTATCGTTGTACTTCTTTCGTTGCCGGGCTATAAACGTATCTGTCAAAAGTTCAGCTCTAAACAGGTCATCATGCGTGGTTATTATATTTTCAACGGCCGATGAGCCCTTGGCTTCCTGTAGCGCCAGGGTGTTGATGAGGATCGACTCATTCGGAATAGTGGCCGCTACGCCTTTCAACTCGGCCAAATATCGGTGGGCGGCTGCTGCTTTGCGTAAAACAGTGCGGCTTTCTAAATCAACGGGGGGCGGTAAGGGCGTTAAAATAAATGACATAGAAGCGGTGTCAACAAAGAGTACTCGATACAAGTGTATAAGAAACAGGCCTTTTCTATGTATGTTGAACGCAATATATATAGAGAACAGGCCTTTTCTATATATATGTTACCTGCCAATACCGCCTAGGCCTGACTTGATCCGGCGCGAGCCCATCAGGAAAAGTAGCCTTTAGCTGCGGGTAAACCGGGATTAGCCATACGGTCTACACAGCAACAGCCCATCTGCACGGTGCAGATGGGCTGTCTGGTTAAGGGAGAGGAAGGTAAGGGATAAACTAAGATCGGTTACCCGCCGGGCCGGCTGGGTTCATCTGGTTAGTTCATGGCGATCCGGCGGGTGGTTTCGGCGGGCTGGGCCGTGGCAATCGTCAGGGCGTGGCTCGTCGTCTCTACCCCGTTGCTGATCAGCAAGCTGTACGAGCCGTCGGGCAGACTGCTTACGTCCAGCCGACGACGCACCTGCTGCTGGCGCTTGCCCACCTGCTCCTGGTAGACCTCCTGACCCTGGCTGTTGACCAGCCGGATACTGACTTTGCCTCCCGGCTGCTTGTCCAGACCGATCTGCACTTTGCCTTCGGCCGTGGTGTAGACCCCGCTCTGGTAGCTGGCCACGCTGGCAGGACGGGTAGGGCGGGTGATGGGGTTGGCGCTGGCAGGAGCCACGCTGGCAACGGTGAGAGACAGGGCAAGGGCGAGGGAAGCGATGAGCGTTTTCATGACTAGTGGTGTTTATGCGGGTTGGTGATTTGTGTCCGTTTTGATGAATCAAAGGTCGGCACCATCCCGCCCCCGCTCTGTCACAAATGGGTCAATCCCTGCCACTTTTGGGAAATGACCGAAAATCACAGCCGAATTGCCGGTTCAATACCCGTCTCAGCCTTACTCCGGCGGCTCACTTAACCCCACCAATACCAACTTACTATCAGCTACTTACCCACCCTTCGCTGATTGAACTGGTAGCCAATCATAACGCGCACGCCTTCATACCCCGTGTTAAACCGAAACGATTGGTTCTGATCAGCTATAGCCCGGTTGAGAGAAGTCATGGTTTTCTCCCATGTCGTTGTCAGACTCCAGCGATCGAGCCGTATGGCCATCCCGACCGCATAGGCCAGCGAAAACCGGTTCAAACTTTCGAAAACAGCCCTGCGGTACGGATCAGCAACGTTTTGATTCCGCGAACCATACCAATTCAACGAAGGCGTAAGCCCACCAAAAACGTCCAGGTGCAGAGCCGACCTGTCGCCTACCCGAAACCCGGCGTAGACCGGCAGCTCTAGCTGACGAAGCGCCAGCCCGACCCCCGGCACCGCTTCGTCGGGAGCAGGCAAATCAGGACGTGTATCCGTAAACTGAACGCCTATAGGCTGGTTTGAGAACCGTAAACCGGCCTGCCCGAAGAAAGCGCCAGCCGTTGAAATCCGGGCATTTGTTCCGATCGAAAAACCCGTAGGATCTACCGGTTTCAAGACGGTCAGCTTATACCGTTGTAGCTGACTGCTACCGTACTGTCTGTAGCCAAACCCGCCAACCTCGGCCGCTATGGCAATACGCTGTGCCCGGGCGAATACGGGTAGCAGGAGCAACAAAATCAACCCCAATCGAGTCATAACAGTTGGGTAATCAGGCTGGGTCCCGGATTCTGCACACTTGCGCCCGTAAGCTGTACCGTTGTCGTATCGATATAATCGCCCTTGTCCAGAAAATACCGGATGTTCGTAAGTACGTACCGATGCGGGGTAGACGCGCCGGGAACAACCGGTTCGGGGCTGGTGCAGCTACTCAGCAGAGCGGCAACGACCAATACCAAAAGCGGGTAGCAGCGCTGATGCATTTGAGTCGACCCAATAACCATGTATGTCTATTGAATTGATGAAGTTAATTAAGCGCACTAATCATACTTTATACTGGCTTTATCGGATTTTCAGGAAGTAGAAAATGCCTTTCGTTTGGCCGCACCCATCAAAAAAAGCGGTGCCAGCTTTCACTGACACCGCCTGGGTAAGTTGATGAGTACGTAATCAAACCGCCCGCTTAGTTCATGGCGATCCGGCGGGTGCTTTCCGAAGGCTGGGCCGTGGCAATCGTCAGGGCGTGGCTCGTCGTCTCTACCCCGTTGCTGATCAGCAAGCTGTACGAGCCGTCGGGCAG
>NZ_MVEC01000041.1:0-2329 GCF_002006735.1 Spirosoma sp. 209
GAGGCTGACCTGCCGGTTGGCGGGTCGGGTGGTGAGCCGCACGCTGGAGGCCGCTTCAGTGACGTCGAGCCGGGTGAGCTGTCCGGCGGTGCTGGTGTAGAAGAACTCGACGCGGTATCTATAGGGGTTGGCCTGGGTGTTGAGGGGGGCGCTGGGGGTACCGCGGTCGACGAAGACGGTGTCGGGGTTTGGCAGCAGGCTGGTGTTGATGGTGGCGATGGTGGCGAAGTCCTGGGCGTCGAGTCCGGTGGCCCGCTGGAGCCGGTACTGGTAGGGTCCTGGCAGGTCGCCGGGGTTGAGTCCGATGGGTCGGCTCCATCGGACGGTGATCTGTCCGTTGGTGTCGCGGGTGGAGTCGACGGTGACCTGGGTCATGACGGGGGCCAGCAGGGGCAGCTCGAGGCAGGCCTGGTTGGAGGCTATACTCTGACCCCCATTGAGGCTGGCCTGGTCGATGACCCCGTCCGTGATCGTGCTGCTGCCGTCCGGATACTGAGCCACCAGCCGGTACGAATAGCTGACACCCCGGCGCAGAGCACTGGTGTCGACGTACGACGTAGCCGTTAGCGGCACCCGCGCAATTTCCTGGTAACCGGTACTGGCTGCCAGCCCGGTCTGGCACGGATCCAGCGGAATATCGGTACAGCCTTCTTTTCGGTAAATGGCAATGGTTGTTCCGGCCCGGCCGCAGGTATAGGGGTCCCAGCTGAGCTGGATGGCTCGTCCGGTAGCGGTGGCGGTAGGTCGGGCGGTGAGGTTCTTGACCGATGGGCCTACGACCTGGATGCGCAGGGTTTGAAACGACACCAGCGAGGTTGTCCCGCGTGGGGGCACGTCGTTGACCTTGAAGGTGACGTCGTAGGGGGCTTCCCGAATCTGGTTGCAGTTGGTTTGCCAGCGGAAGGTAGCGGTGCCGGGCTGGTTGATGGGCGTGTTGCCGTTCGCCAGCTGGGCATACTGGGGGGCGATCAGTTCACCGGCTGGTAGAGGCTGACCGTCCTGGCCTACGTTGAAGACACCCCCAAAGGCGGTGATGATGACCCGCTGTCCATCGGGATCGGTGGCCGTTATGGGCTGGTTGATCAGTGTACCAGCCTCCACACAGAGGTCGGGCAGGGGGTTGATGCGGGGTCGGCGGTTGGGGTTGTCGACCACGATGATCTGCATGTCGCGGGTGGTCTCGCCGATGAGTACGCCGTTGCGCCACTCTTCAACGATGAAGGCGAAGTTGAACTGGCCTTCTTCACCGGGGGCATCCCAGCAGAGCTCGCCCGTGCGGGAGTCGATCTGGAAGGTGGGGGTGCCACCCGTCTCGGAGGTGCGGCTGAAGCGGGTCGGACTCTGATATCCCGGAATATCTCTGAAACGGGGGCATACGATCTCGAGTCCTTCTTTAGGCACGCTCAGCCGATAGGCCAGGCTGTCGCCGTCGACGTCGAAGGCGGCCGGGTTGTGGCAGAAGCGCTGACCTACCCGGGCCGAATCGAGGGGCGGGTTGAGCATGATCGGCGTCGAGTTCTGGCCCAGGTTGTTGCTGATCAGAATGGTGCTCGACACATAGAAGAAGATGGCCTCAGAGGGAGCAGGCAGGTTTTTGGTCTCGTTGTTTCGGTTGGGTACCGTTACGGAGATGGTGTAGGGGTTAGCCGCCGGATAGGTGTGAACGACCCGGTATACGTTGATCGATGAGGTGCGGCCATTGATGAAGACAGGCGGTTGGCGACGAACCAGTTGCGAGGTGCCATCGCCGAAGCAGATGGTATACTCGTCGCCCTCCCGGGCCGCATCGCGCCCCCGTATTTCGTCGTAGTAGGCCGTGAAGGTGATTTCGTACGTCAGCGATGTTTGAGATATCCGTCGGGTGGTAATCTCACCGGCCCGCACGTGCGTAGCCTGGCTGGTCGTAGGCAGAAGAGCGAAGCCACTCAGCAACGCCAGCAGCCAAATGTATAGTAAGCGCATAGAGTTAATCCATTTCACTTACAACGAATTCTTATGCTGAAAGTATAAGCAGGCTTCGGAAAAAAGGCGTACAAGAAAAGCCGGGAAGGCAAGGGCTGCTATAGCCTCCTGCCTTCCCGGCTTTTCTATTTAGGGTGGGTTGGGATCAGGCCCCTCCGCCCCGGATGATCTGCACCCAGCCCTTGATCACCGAGGGGGCCGCGTTGCGCTCCAGCACCGCATAGTACACCGTCGCCTGGTAGTAGTACAGACCGCTGGGCAGCTCCTGACCGTCGCTGGTCCGACCGTCCCAGTTCACCGTCGGCCCGCTGCTCTCGAAGACCTTCGCCCCCCACCGGTTGTAGACCACCAGCTCCACCCGCTCCAC
>NZ_MVEC01000042.1:0-540 GCF_002006735.1 Spirosoma sp. 209
ACGGCTTTCCTGGCTCTGGCACATCGATTGGAGATAGTAGTTACAACCACTTCTATGGGTACTGTCGGAGCTGATTGGAAAGGGGACAGGGGAGCCAGCACAACCAGCCTGATCAAGATCACCGGAGGGTGTCTCAGCGGCCGACCCGAGGTACTGGCTACCCGTGTCAGGTCTTGCTCATAAATTGCACTTTTTCTGACAGACTCAACTCAAAACAAAGATATGAGCGGCCGACCGCCCCTTTAGGGGGCTGGGGGGCAAAATCGGGTCTTATCACGGCTTTACCTTCTCAACTGACTTCTCCAAACAACCCTTTAGTTTTGAGCAGTAGTAAGAAATTAAGAATATTACACCCTGTAATGCTACTCTCAGTCAGGCACTTTAGCAAACATGCAAGGCCACCAAGCCTATTTAGAGATTGAATCCTGGCTGAGTTTTTCAAACCCTACACTGGATAGAAATGCAGGCTTTCAGGCCTATTAGTAAGGTTTAAGTGCTGGTTTGAAAGCGTAGCTTAAAGCTGTTCTCATCTAACCAATT